>JAJDTJ010000135.1 GCA_022827225.1 Candidatus Poribacteria bacterium
GATGCCCGATTGAGATTAAAAGATCGTCACAAATCGTATAAAGTGCTACAATAGTCAAGTCCATGGGGTTCTCCTTTTGTTTTTGCGTTAAAAACACTATAAAGGATATCCCATGGATTTACAAGTGGCAACTTGGGTTAGCATTAGTGGTGACATCTTCATTAGGACTTGTTGCCTCGTGTTTAGCCATGCCGTTTTCATAGCGAAGGCTGCTGCCTTAAGCGATACGATCCTCGCTATTAACACGATTCTCCTTCAGTTTATCAATCTCCTCTCCTACGCGATAGATGGACTCGCTTTTGCCGCCGAGAGTCTGATCGGTAAATACAAGGGTGCCAAGGATATTGTGAACCTGAAACGGACGATCCGTCAGATATTCTTTTGGTCCTTTCTTTTTGGGATTGTGATTATGCTAATTTTCGTCTTATTTGGGGAGCACTTGCTACGTCTTTTCACGGATCAGAAACCGCTTATTGCGCAAGCGAAACCGTATCTTATCTGGATAATCGTCGCGCCTGTCATAAATGTTGCCGCCTACATTTGGGACGGTATTTTTCTCGGTGCTACCGCTTCTAAAGCGCTGCGGAATTCTGTCGTTCTGTCAACGGTTCTCTATTTAAGTGCCGTCTACTTGCTGATGCCGTTTGGCAATCACGGGTTATGGTGTGCGTTGACCGTACTTCTGGTCGCCCGCGGTGTATCCCTAACGGTGTTGGCATCGAAATATTTATTCTGATTACGCGAAAAATTTTACTGGATAAAATATCTGTCTCGTGCTAAAATAATACAAGTTGCTACAATATTTCGCAGATAAAAAAATGGAGGTTTCCATGAACGTAATAGGCGATTTTGCAATTAAACAGCAGAAATACATGCCCGTTTTTCCGAAAGCGACTGGAACCCCTACCCAATATCTCCCAGGATACCCCTACGAGGACGAACACCCTATGCCAGCGACTGAATTACACGGTGTGCAGGCCAATATCTTTTTTGATCAGATCTATCGATACTTTCAAGTCGATGAGAACATCCATGTTGGTCTGGATAACTTCATCTACTACCGTGAAGGGGACATCACCAAGGTCGTTGCTCCTGATGTTTATGTTGTCCTGGGGGCTGCGAAGCTTCCACTGCGACGGAGTTTTTATACTTGGGCAGAAGGTGCTGTCCCGACGGTCGCCTTTGAATTTCTCTCAGATGCCACGGCGCGTCAGGATCAGCATGAGAAGGTTACCGTGTATCTGCAGGATATGGGAGTTCAAGAGTATTTTATTCATCAGCCAGATACGGAGAGACCTGAAGAATTCCGGGGATGGCGGCGTCGGGGACCGGGAGATATCATTGAGATTGAACCCGACGCATCGGGTGCGTTGTTCAGCGAAGCACTCAATCTTCGTTTGCAGTGGGAGTATCGACCCGGTGAGGAGATACGACTTTTACGTCCATATCTGCCCGATGGTACGCCGATCGCTACATCCATAGAAATGCAACACCTTAAGGAGACCGCGGAGAGACAGAAGGAAACCGCGGAAAGACAGGTGGAAATAGAAGTTGCACGCAGACAGCACGCCGAACGTGTCGCAGCAGAAGCCGAACGACAGCGACAGGCAGACGCAGCGGAGTTAGAACGCCTCCGCGCAGAACTCGCGAAACGGTAACCGTGTTGAAAATACTTGCAATTTACGCTAAATAGCAGAAAATAGTCCATATAAGTCCATGTTATAAGGAGAACAATGTAAAATGCCGAAATTTGGTGTCAATTTATTGCTCTGGGCAGACAAGTTTGACAGAGAAACCGCAGACCTAATCCCGAAAGTCGCTGAAATGGGTTTTGATGGGGTCGAGATCCCTATCTTCGATCCAGATACGGTGGACATTCCGTACACGCAAGCGTTACTAAAGGATACCGGTTTAGAAACCATCGGATGTAACATTATGGGTGGGGATAGGAATCCTATTGACGAGGATCCTGCTATTCGTGAAAACGCGAAGACCTATCTCAAGCGTACAGTCGAGATTATTGCTGAATTCGGCGCAGATACGCTCGTAGGACCGATGTACAGTGCAGTCGGTAATCTCGTTGGACGCGGTAGGAACGAACAGGAATGGCGTTGGTGCGTGGAAGGTTTACAAGAGGTCGCCGAATTCAGTGGAGAACACGGTGTCACCCTTGCAAGCGAGCCACTCAACCGGTTTGAAACTTATTTCGTTAACATCGCCGAAGATGCCGTTAAACTTTGTCAAGCAGTGGATAGTCCGTATTTTAAAGTACATCTGGATACATTCCACATGAACATAGAAGAAAAGAATCAAGCGGAAGCGATTATCAACACTGGCGATTATTTGCATCACATGCACTGTTGTGAAAATGATCGTGGCACACCGGGCACAGGACTTGTTGATTGGGAAGGCGTTTTTGGTGCGCTGGCGACAGTTAACTACGACAGGTGGCTCGTGATTGAATCGTTCACGCCAGCCGTAAAGGAGATCGCCGCTGCAACGTGTATCTGGCGCGACATCGCGCCGAGTGCTGAAAGCCTCGCGACAGACGGACTCGCGTTCCTGAAACAGAAAGCAGCCGAATACCTATAGTATCAGTTCGTTTGTAGTCGTTTACAGGGACAATCACGCTAAGAATTGGAGGACTGAGATGCGTTTCGTCAAATTAATTGGGCTGTTCTGCCCAATATTCTTTGCTGTTTTTCTAATAGGCGATGTTCTCGCACAGCATTCAACGCCAGAAGAGATGGATACAGATGCTGCTATGGAATCGCAATTTCTCAGCAATATTCGACAACTTACTTATGACGGGAAGCGTGCAGGGGAAGGCTACTTCTCTGAAGATGGCAACGCCCTCATCTTGCAAAGTGAACGTGAACCGGATAACCCGTTCTATCAGATTTACCTTCTCGACTTACTCACGGGTGATACGCATCGCGTCTCAACAGGTATCGGAAAGACAACGTGTGCCTTTTTCCGTCCGGGAACAAATGAGGTGCTTTACGCTTCGACGCATCACGACCTGTTCGCGAAAGCAAAACAGGAAGAGGAGCTGCAATTCCGTGCCTCCGGACAAGAACGCCGCTACAGTTGGGATTACGATGAAGCGATGGACATCTTTTCGGCGAATCGAGATGGGCGTAACCTCACGCAGTTGACGGACGCGCCGGGTTATGATGCTGAAGCCTCGTATTCACCTGATGGCGATCTGATTGTTTTCTGTTCGCTGCGGGATGCCTATCCGAAAAGTAGACTCTCGCCTAAGGATTTAAAGCAATTGGAGGTGGATCCGTCCTATTTCGGTGAAATCTATATCATGAATGCCGACGGATCTGGTCAGACGCGACTGACGAACGCACCGGGCTATGATGGCGGTCCTTTCTTTACGCCTGATGGGCAACACATCGTCTGGCGGCACTTTACACCTGATGGCAGTCAAGCAGACATCTATACGATGCGGATAGATGGCTCGAATGTGCGACGCCTGACCAATTTCAAAAGTATGTCTTGGGCACCCTACTTCCATCCGAGCGGTGCCTATGTTATTTTCGCTTCTAACAAACTCGGATTTTCCAATTTTGAGTTATACCTCGTTGATGCGAGAGGCAGGCATCAACCTGTGCGTGTTACCTCAACGGATGGATTTGATGGACTTCCTGTGTTTTCTCCGGATGGTAACCGTTTGTGCTGGACCTCGAATCGGAACAGCCAAGGGGTTTCGCAGCTCTATCTTGCCGATTGGAACCATCAAGCTGCGCTGGCGGCGGTTACGGCTGCCCCGGTTTATACCGACGGTCACGATCCCTCGGAAGTAGGCGGTTTTGTTTCCGCACAAGATACATCAAGTACAACGAAGTTCAGCATCCGGCAGCAGATAGAGTTCCTCGCTTCTGACGCGCTTGAAGGTAGGATGACCGGTTCCGAAGGTGCGAAACGCGCAGCGGCGCACATCGCTACACAATTCGAGAGCCTCAATCTCAGTCCTGTTGGCGATGAAGCCAGTTACTTCCAAGAATTTGAGTTCACCGCAGGAAGGCGGATTATAGCAGCGGAAAACAGCTTTCATCTCACACGCCAGATACACGGGGCTGAGCAGGTGATGGAATTCAGTGTGGAACGCGATTTCCAACCGCTTTCTTTTTCTCGTAACGGTGTTGTTGAAGGTGAGGTTGTGTTTGTCGGGTACGGATTATTTGTCCCTGGTGAGTTAGGTGAAGGCTACAACGCTTATGCCGGTTTAGATGTGAAGGATAAGATCGTCGTCGCGCTCCGTTATGTCCCGGAAGGTGTTGAACCGGAACGTCGCCAACAACTGAATCGGTATGCAGGACTTCGTTACAAGGCGATGCAAGCGCGGGAGCAAGGGGCGAAGGCGTTCCTCGTTGTTGCCGGTCCGAACTCCCCGAACGCGGGCAAATTGATTCCGCTCGATTTTGACAGCAGCCTCGCGGATTCCGGGATTGTCGCTGCGTCAATAAGTGATACTGTAGCGAATGCGCTCTTTGCGTCATCAGGTAAAAACCTAAAAGATGTTCAATCCGGACTGGACGTGGAAAATCCACACTTCCTCGGACAATTTCCTTTGCCCGATGTCAAAGTCAAGATTGTTGTCTCGGTTGAAAAAGTTAAGAAAACCGATCAGAACGTGGTCGCGCTTTTGGCACCCTCGGAGCTAACAGCTGAAACCGAGTACGTTATTGTCGGTGCACATTACGATCACATCGGGCGTGGTGAGATCGGTTCACTCGCTCGGAAAGGTGAGGAGGGGCAGATTCACAACGGTGCAGATGATAACGCCTCCGGCACTGCTGTCGTCTTAGAATTGGCGATGACACTCAGTGAAGCGTACCAGAAACAGCCAGAGAAGTTTCGCCGAGGGATCATCTTCGCGCTCTGGTCGGGTGAGGAACTCGGACTCATCGGTTCTACGCACTTTGTTAATCAACCCGTTATTCCTTTAGATAAAGTGACGGCATACCTCAACTTTGATATGGTCGGACGGCTCCGTGAAAATAAGTTGATCTTGCAAGGTGTCGGCTCATCTGCTGTGTGGACGAAATTGATTGAAAAGCGGAATATCCCGATTGGCTTTAATCTAACGTTACAAGAAGACCCCTATCTGCCAACGGATGTAACTGCCTTCTATCCGAAGGAGGTCCCGGTTCTCAGTTTCTTCACTGGTGGGCACGAGGACTATAACCGCCCGACAGATGATCCAGACACACTCAATTACGAAGGCATAGAACGGATTTCGCGCTTGGCACACGGTATTGTTTTAGACTTGATCGGTGCTGCTGAACGTCCGGCGTACGTTCGCGTTGAACGGAGTCAATCGGAAGAAGGGAGCCGTGATACTCTCCGGGCGTATCTCGGTACCATCCCAGATTATACAACGGAAGGCACCGGTGTTAAGATCTCGGGTGTTCGGGCAGGCGGTCCTGCTGATAAAGCCGGTCTAAAAGGCGGCGATGTCATCGTCGAATTCGGCGGACAGCAAATCGCAAATATTTATGATTATACGTATGCCCTAGATGCCGTGAAAATTGGTGAACCTGTCGAAGTCGTTGTGCTACGTGATGGAAAACGCGTAAGACTGACGGTTACACCCGAAGCGCGGAATTAATTTCGGTAAAGGAGAATTTTGTGAACGCGAAAATTTTTAAGTTTATATTATGCGTATCCGTTTCACTCTCGATCGCGTTGCTGTCTGGGTGTGATCGGGCTCGTAACGTAGTAGGTGCCGATGAGATGGTCACTCCACCTGATGAAACGGCTATGCCTACCCTGAAAGTGGGGCTGATTCATCCACAACCCAATTATACCAGTTTCGGTAAGGGGGCTGTACTCGCTCAAAGTGAAATTAATGATGCTGGTGGTGTCCTCGGCATGCAAGTGGAATTTGTCTATAAGCAAGAACTCACAGAAACCATTGTTCAGTCTGCTACAGAGTTGGTTGAAGAGGGAGTTGTCGCTATATTGGGTCCTCTGTTTTCAAGTCATGCCGTGAAAGTTGGACCCGTTGCCACTGTCCCAGTGCTTCTGGGAGCGACAAGGGCAGAGGTCACAGCAGACGCGACTGACCCAAACGATTTTATGTTTCTCATTGCAGGCTCCAATGTATTGCAGGCGAAACTTCTGGCACAAGTTATAAGTCAACAGGGAGCGAGCACTGCTGCAATGATTTGGCAAAATATGGATGTCTATTCTGAGGGTTTTGTGCAATCATTTAAGGCAAGTTTTGAAAACCTTGGCGGGAGCGTAGTCGTCGAGGAAACCTATGAGAGTGGGGCGATGATGTTTACTGAACAACTGACTGCAGTTAAAGAGGCAGCCCCAGATGTCCTTCTTCTCGCCAGTTTTCCACCAGCGAACCCACATATAATGAAACAGGCACGGGACATGGAAATTGAATCTACCTTTATTGGTAGCGATGGTTGGGACGATCCGCTGATGTCTACGACTTTGGAGGATAATGAACCTGTTGACGGTTACTATTGTACCAACTTAGATCCGGATGCTATGGATTTTAATGCTGCTTATACGGCGAAATACGGCTCTGTTGACGGCATTGCAGCTGCAGGCTATGATGCCATGAGAATCTTGAAAATGGCAATCGAGACAGTAGGATCAACCGATGATCCGGCTGCGATTCGAGATGCAATCGCTAAAATCACAAATTACGAAGGGGCTACAAGTATCTCTCATTTTGATGCGAACCGCAATCCGGTCAAAAGTGTTGGGGTACGGCAAATTCTTAATGGTATGCCGCAGGATATGATAATCGAGGCGGCACCTGAGTAGGCGTAAACTATCAAGAACAGACTTGTTCAAAGTACGAGTTCTCATCTCGGTGAGAATTCGTACGCTGCTATAAAGTATAGCGAACAGGAGATCAAGATGCCGATTAAAAAAAGTGGCACTTTTACGTTTATATTTATTATTATTGCGTTGTTAATTGTGAGTTTAATTGGCTGTGAGCGAGTTGCCCAAGTTATCGAACCGACCGCTCAGCAGGAAGGTCTCAGTGGAGAAATTTCCATTGGTGTTGTCTTACCTCAGACAGGTGACTTGGGACCAGGGGAATTTGGTCCGGGTGCGCTGGTGATGGAAAATGGTTTTAATATGGCACTTGAAGAGATCAATGCCTCGCAGCTGCTCGGCGATGTCAGTCTCAAGTTCATCGTTGAAGATGATATGAGCACTGTAGAGGGTGCTATTGCGGCTTTCAATAAACTGATCCACGAAGACAAAGTTTCTGTTATCTTGGGTGTCTGGACATCACACGTTGCGCAATCCGTTTTTCCGATTGCACAAGAGAACAAAGTTGTGGCTTTGAGTCCAGTCGTCATCGCCTCTGGTTTGACTGAGATTGGCGAATTTATCTTCAGAGCGAGTCATTCTACAGAAGTGTTGATTCCTCAGGGAGTCAAGGTCACGCAGCAGAAACTCGGTTACCAGCGCGTAGCGACGATAGCCGATAGCGTTGATGCCTTTTCTCAGGATAGCGATGAAGGATTTAGGAAGGCACTCACTGAGAACGGCGTTGAGGTGCTAACGACAGAGATTTTTGAAACCGGGGACACCGACTTTTCCAATCAATTAACGCGGATAAAAGCGTTGAAGCCGGACGCTATTTTTGTTTCAGCGCAACAGATAGAGGTTATTAAAATTCTCACCCAAGGGCGTGAACTTGGGATTCCTGCGGATGTTCCGTTTATTAGTATTGTCTTGTCTGTGGATGAAATCCGAAGTGCAGGAGATGCTGCTGAGGGGGCGATTACCTTTACGGATTGGGTCAGCACAGCGGACACACCGGGAAATCAGGCTTTCGTTCAGAAGTACACCGCGAAGTACGAGATGGAACCCAGCGTTTGGGCTGCGCAGCCATATGCGGCGGTCTATATCCTTGCCGAAGCGATTAAAAACGCTCAATCAACGGATTCAAAAGCGATTGCTGCTGCCCTTGCTGAGATTAAAGATTTTGACACTATTTTGGGTAAGTTCTCTTTTGATGCCAACGGAGACCCGATTTATGACCCGGTCGTTCTGATCGTTAAAAATGGAAAACTTGAGGTCTTCCAATAGGAACATATCCTCAGTAAACATAAAGCGCGCGGCGGCGGATTTTCGAGTTCCGTTGCAGCGCGCTTTACTTTTTGGATTTTACACTATTCAAAAGCAAAGTGTGCGACGACACCGGCATGGTCGGAGGGCCACAAGCCAGAAGCTAACCGATCTGACGGTTCATCGCCTACGGTGCTTGTCATGACAGAAGCCGGGAGTTCCAGATTTCGGACAAAAATCTGATCAATCCGTACGGAGAGGTCACTCATCTCGTTTAGGATGTCGTCGTCTTGACAACACGTATTCCCAGTTCCGTCGGAATCCATCTGCCAGACATCAACATATCCCGCAGATAGCAAAATTTGGTAAGCAGTGCCGTCGGGTGCTCTTGTATTGAAATCTCCTAATAGGATAATCGGCAAGGTTTCCTCGCTAAGAACCTCCACAAGTTCCTGTGTCTGTGGAATCCGACTTTCCGCCACAAATGCTTCTAAGTGTGTGTTGACAACACGGTAAGTGACACCGGAAACGGTGGCATCTATGGCAATGTATCCTCTTTGTATTTCAAGCCCAAGCATTTCGATCGTAAGTGCATGGGTGTAGTTCATGCTCATAGGGCGTGATACCATAACATCGCTGCGAGACAGTATCACATCATAATCAGTTAAACGCACATCAACAATACCGGTATCGGTAAACATAGGCATTTCAACATCCAGATTTTCAACTTTTCCAGCGATCTCATAACTTAAGCCTTCTGCCTGAAGCGCGTCCATCAAAATTTGAAGATAATCTAAGACGACCTCTTCCGCTGGAACAGTGCCACCTGTGATCCGATCGCCCGGGCTTTGCCGACGAATGAGCGAAATCTCTTGTAAGCCGATCAGATGCGGTTGAGATGCCTTTATAGATTTAGCAATCGCCGCAGCACGTCCCGGAAAATCGGAGGCAACAACGTTGTTGTACATATTAGCGACCTCTTGCGGGACCTGTAAGAGATTCTCTACAGCCAAAAGTGGTTCTGCACTGCTCCCGACGTAAACGTTATAGGTCATCACTGTGAGCGATTCCCCATCAACTAATGTACTGTCATCCGGTAGCATCGGATCTGATATCCTTTCGCAACCCGAAAGACTCAATAAAATTCCAAACAACAGCAGCATAATTTTCATGGAACTGACAAATTTTGAAAACGTACTATAAAAATTCATTTCTTTTACCATATTCATCTCCAATGCCTCAGTTTTAAATTGAGGAAACTTTGCTAAGCGGCGATCTGCTGACCGCAACCAATATTGATTTTCTATTCCACGTGAAAAACTGTAGTAAAAAGAGAATACCATAAACCTGCCTACATGTCAAACCGAAATTATTCAACAACTTTCGCTTGACATTTACCTACCTTTCCACTATACTTAAGGCGATTTCTAATAGATTCATGGAGGTATGTATTGTGGTGAAATTCTACTATCAATTCTGTTTTCGTTGTTGGAAGTTGGTGTTTGCGGGGGTCCTGATGACAGCAGTTCTTCTTATCGGGTGCAGTCAAAAGACAAGCGCACCGGAGACCTCTCAAACGGCATCGCTCTCTGCAACAATTGTCGAGATTGATGACCACGGCAATGCTGTGACGGACTTGGAAATCGCGCCATTTACTGAACGTGGTTGGAAACTTGGGGATACGCTTGAAACGACGTTTGCAACAGGACAAAAAATTCAGATAAAATTCGTTGAAAACTATGGCGATGTTCCCGTCGGCGACTACTTGGGACGGTTTTCGACCTCTACCAAGCAATTCAAAATTGCGATTAACATGGGAAACATCGCTAAAACTTTAAACTTGAGTAACCCGAGCGAAGTGGTTCTTCAGAAAGTCGAACCGAGCACGACAAATTGAGTGGAACTGAAAATGTTGTTGACACTTAAACAGGCAAGCCAATGGGCTTCAGAACACCTGAATAAAAACGTTACGCCGGCAAATATCACCTATTTAATCCAATACGGTCGGATTGAATCTGTCGTTGATAATGGGTTCACGATGGTCCATAAGAAAAGCCTTGAGGCTTACTACAGTCTGGATCGTCGAGAGAGAAAATGGAAAGACGAACTCGGCAACGATCTGAATTGGACGTTGTCCTTTGAAAAATTCAAAGAAGCAGAGACAACAAAACACGTCCACAGGCTGCATCCATACAAAGGCAAATTTATCCCCCAATTGGTTGAATATTTTTTAGATTCGCATACCGATAATTTTAAAAAGGATGTCCATTTTAAATCAGGGGATATTGTGCTTGATCCCTTTTGCGGGAGCGGCACGACCTTAGTCCAAGCGAGCGAACTCGGTATGCACGCAATTGGTATTGACGTTTCAGCATTCAATGCTTTTATTGGTAATGCTAAGGTAGCGACATACAATTTGGTGCATCTGTATGAAGAAAGTAGGAAAATCACGGACGCTCTCAAGAATTTTGTCGCCACCTCTGGAATACTTGAATTTGACGCTAAACTCGCAGCCAAACTTACCGAATTCAATAATCAATATTTTCCGGTCTCTTTCAAACGCCGCGTCAGGGTGGGTGAAATTGACCAGAAGCAGTATGGAGCCGAGAAGGAGTCCGCTTTTCTTAAGACGTACCGCGAACTTGTCGCGGAGTACCAAATTGATCTACAAATGCCGCCCGATTCCGCTCGTTTCATGAAGCAGTGGTACCTTCCCGGAGTCAGAGCCGAGATTGATTTCGTCCACAACTTAATTCAAGAAGTTGAGGACCCTTCAACACGAAATGCCCTGATATTGATTTTGAGTCGGACGATCCGTTCATGTAGAGCCACAACGCACGCAGATTTAGGTACATTGCGGGAACCTGTAACAACAACCTACTATTGCCGAAAGCATGGAAAAGTCTGTAAACCGCTCTTTTCAATCCTTAGTTGGTGGGATCGATACTGTAAGGATAGCATCCAACGATGGAGTGAATTCGGCAAGTTGAAAACAGACACTTTTCAACACTGTTTAACCGGTGATTCGCGAACCATTAACATTTTTACGATGCTAAAGCACACAAGTCCTCATCTCGCAGAATTAGTCCATAAGCAACGGATTAAGGGTATCTTTACAAGTCCACCTTATGTTGGACTCATTAACTACCACGAGCAGCACGCCTATGCTTATGATCTCTTCGGTTTCAAAAGATTAGATGAATTAGAGATTGGTCCGCTCTTCAAAGGAAAAGGACGAGAAGCGAGGGAATCTTACATTCACGGCGTAGCAGAAGTTTTCAAAAACTGTAAGCGATTTCTGGCTGATGATTATGATGTCTTTGTTGTTGCAAACGATAAGTTCAATATGTATCCGACTATCGCTGAAATGGCGGGAATGCAGATTGTTAATCAACACAAGCGACCAGTCCTAAATCGAACCGAAAAGAATCGGGGATCGGCGTATTCCGAAACGATATTTCACTTGAAAAGGAAAAAGGATTGAGGGGATGCAATCGCAACGACAGGTAATGATTAAAGAAAAAATCAAGGAATGTATGCGAGAAAAGTTTCGGTCCTATAAACGTGAAACGGACAATATGCCTTTTCACTATCGCTTGCTCGGTAAAGATAGGATGGCTTTATTTTCCTTCATTCACTCTGTGAATACAACGTTTGGGACTTCAATTTATGAACCTGTGGCTATTGCGTTAGCGCGGGACAGGTTTAAGGTTGCTGAAACTCAAGTCACACCCTTTAACCAAATAAGTACCGATGCCTATCACCGAATTCAGATTATTATTGATAGGTTAAGGGACCCAGATAACAACTCGAATAAACCTCTGGAAATCCAAGAAATTAGAGAAGTTTGTCAAATTGGTGATTTAAACGAAGTAAATCTTACACAGGTGGATATCTGGTTGGAAAACCATGAGAACGAATTGTTTTTGATTGACTTGAAAACCGCAAAGCCTAATAAAGGCGACTTTCAGAAATTTAAACGAACCCTTTTGGAGTGGACTGCCTCTGAGTTGGCCCGAAAGCCAAAGGCGTTTGTGAACACAATAATCGGCATTCCTTACAATCCTTATGAACCAAAACCTTACAAAAGATGGACACAGAAAGGGATGTTAGATCCGAATCATGAAATTATGATTGGAAAAGAACTCTGGGATTTTATCGGTGGCGAAGGTAGTTATGCAGATCTGTTGGATGCCTTTGAACAGGCAGGTATTGAGTTGAGACCGGAGATTGATAGTTATTTCGAGAAATTTAGATATGAAAGTTGACAACACTTTTGATAAAACGGAATTACTCGAACAGCTCAGCACTGCTTACGGTTTACATCTGCAGTCCATAACCTTTTTCCCAGAAGGTGAAGACAGTTACGGTTATGTTGTCGCTTCTGAAACAGGCGAGGAGTATTTTGCGAAAGCCTCAACTGCAGTGCCAAATAGTCGCTTGCAGGTGGCTTTGCTTTTACGGCATCAGTGCAATATATCCGGTGTCGTCGCGCCTCTGGAAACGCAGGGAGGGAAACTCAGCGTTCCGTGGCAGGATTTCCGTGTCGCGCTGTTTCCGTTCATTGAAGGCAAAAGTCGCTGGGATTTATGGAAAATCGGGAAAGATTTTACCGATGCTGAACTATCGCGAACAGGAGCATTACTTGCGGCGATCCACGAATGCACAGACGCAATCGCATCTGATAAACTCACAGTCGCAAAGTATGACTTACCTGAGCGGCATGAACTGCACACAGTGCTTGAAGCACCGAAACAGATACCGCCTCGGAACCGATACCAGAAGCAGCTACTTGCGGCAATTGCGGAACACAGATCAGAGGTTCTACAGGCAGTGGAGCGATACGATAGGCTTGGACGTTCGGCGGTAGCATCACAAACGCCTTTCGTCATTACACACGGCGATCCAACACCGGGTAATCTCATTCTGGATACCGAAAACCGACTTCATATTATTGATTGGGACGGTGTTTGCTTAGGTCCACCTGAAAAAGACTTGGTCTCTTTCACAGGTGAACGGTTTGAGGTTGTTTTGGAAAGTTATCTTGCCGAAAGGCGAAACCGTGTTAGGCTACACGCTGATATTTTCGGTTTCTATATCTACGAATGGGCGATCAATGAAATCCGAGATTACGGGACCAAAATCCTTTTTAAGAATAATGACGCGCAGCAGAATGAATACGATTGGGAAAGTTTGCAAGATTATCTTCCACCCGCTCGGGAATTGATGGAAGACGGGATTGCGGCTGTCCAAAACACACTCGGTAGGTATCATCTCCTACCGAAAAACAGTGGAGGTTAGACGATGTCTCAAATCAAATCTGTACTGCTCTGGGAAAACCAACGGCGTTATTTCCGTGAGGCGATTGATGCTGGTACGCTCAAAGGGGCAATTATCCCCACAGGTAGCACCGAGCAACACAACGAGCATTTGGCGATGTATCACGATACACAGAGCGCTGTGTATGTCTCCAAGTTAGCAGCTGAAAAATTGTTTCCACAAGTGATTGTCACAACGCCTTTGGCGATCGGTGTTTCGGAACACTGGATGGACCATAAAGGGACGCTCACGCTCCGTGCCGAAGTCTTTGGCGAGGTGCTTTATGATGTTGCCGATAGCATGCGCCGACACGGGATTAGCAATATCTTGATTGTCAACGGGCATGCTGGCAATGCGGGTCCGGTGAATCAACGCTTGGATGGTTACCGAGAGAAACTCGGCATCAATATTGCGTTTCACTCCTATTGGGAAGCGTACAGCAGTGAGTTAGTGCAGGAACAGATGGAGTCGGGTATCTGTCCGGGACACGCAGCGGAATTTGAGACGGCGTTCGCGCTCGCCGCCTTTGCCGAAAATGTGGATTGGAACGGCGTGGATTACGACAGCGCGAAACTCACGATCTCCAATGAAGGTCAGGCGAAATCCGATCGCGAATATCATCATCAGGCGAAACTTGCCACAGCAGAAAAAGGGCAAGCGATGATTGATGTCGCTGTGGATTGGGTCGCAGAGAAAATGCAGTCAATGCTTTAATAGTTGTTGTAGGGGCGAGGTCACCTCGTCCCTACGATACCAGATGAGACGTTAATGTCCTTCTAATGCTTTGCGTAATCCGTCGCCTTGCTCACGCCACCAACTGTAGAGGATGGAAATATCGGTTCCGATACAGAAATGTCGTACGCCTATGTCCAAATAACGTTTCGCGTCGTCGGCACTCCCGATTTCGGCGCGCGGCGGCACCCCCATTTTTACGGCGGTCTTGAACACTTTGTCGTGTGCCTCTCGGATTTCGGGAGCCCCACGCTGACCGACCATCCCGACACTCATGGAATAGTCTGAGCCGCCCCACTGGATCATATCGACACCTTCAACAGACAGTACCTCCTCGAGGTTCTCAACGGTGCCTCTCTTTTCAATCATAATGACGTTGACGACATCACGGAGTGCCTGGACGTATTCTGGTCCGCCACCGTACCCCATATAGGAGAATCGGCGGGTTGCGACACCGTAGCTGCCCCCATCTTCCGGCGTATCTGCACGCGTAATTTTCACACATTCCTTGACATCTTCAACGTTTTGGCAGTCCGCATAAAGCACGCTCTGGAAACCGGAACCGATCGCGCGTTGGGCAATAAAACCGCGCGGTTCTTGGTCTACCTTAATCATTGTGGAGATGTTGTGTAGTTCAGCTGCACGGCACAGGTTGTCCAGATCGTGTAGATCAAACGGACCGTATTCGCCTACGAATTCGACGTAGTCATACAAACCTGTGTGTCCAATCGCCTCGACGATGGAGGGCCAAGTGGTATGGATATGTGTACCAACTGTCGGTTTGTCAGCGTTGAGTAGTTCTCTAAATGTGTTTTTTCGCATAAATTGCTCCTCTGTTTTTGGGTATAGGACATAGCATTCGAGCCTATGTTAACATTACCAAATATCTGTACTTTTTACAACAACTTTTGGCTTCAAGGGACACTAAAACACTTGCTTGTCAACACTGTTTCTGATAAACTTGCAATATCTGACTCGGATTAATTGATTCTTCCAAATGCTCTTCCTTGAAAATAAATACAGATAGAGGTTTCTCATGGAAAATTTGATGAAATTGCCAACAAATTTTACGGACTATTTGACAATCGAAAACGCCGATCTCCGTTTCAGAGAGGCGACCGATGTTGCGGAACGCGTCATCGGTGCAGGTGTAGACATCTATCCGAATATGGATCACGCCGCGATTTTCTGTGACCCGCCACATCTCGTTGCAGACGGTTTGAAACAACTCGGTTATGTCAACGGTTGGGATGCGCGGTGCTATCCGTCGCCTGTTGACGGTTGCGACTATATCAATGTCTCCGCGCAGCTGCCCGCAGAGAGTCCGGCACACAACGATGGGTGGTTCGACTACGTTGCGGTTGTGCATCCGGTTGATAAACTGGCACTGCAGCACATGCTCGGACAGGGATACGGCAATCCGTTTATCCATCACCTGACGTGGGGACTTGTACCACCGGAACGCACCACCACCGATGATTTTGAGTACGCCAGTCATGTTGTGCCGTTTATGGTAGAGAGACGGGAAGTTATCGGCAATGCTATCGGTGATGCGCCTGGCACTTTGATTATTGCCTTACCGGAGAACGTTCTTGCCCACCCGAACTTTGAGGAATCTCTACCAACATGGCTCGGTAACCTTGAAGAAGACGAGTATCAGGTCGAATCTATGCAGGGCGGCGGTTTCCTGATCCAGTTTTTTGTGCTAACGGGTGGCAGGATTGAGGTCGCCTTGCGTGTAGATACAACACAGACCTTTAACCCGAAAAGCGTCCATAAAATCTCCGAAGACGAAATCAGCGCCGTGCAGGGAGAGTAGTTAGGTTTGTCCTTCTTTATTGCGATTTCTGATGTTAATTGGGTATAATACCTATTGGCTACTAATCACTTGGCGATTTGTTATAATAATTTTGTGTAAGGAGGGTTAGCACAAATGGCATATAGCAATTTCACCTTAGAAACAGTTCGAAAGACATTTCAGCTGGAGGCTGATGAAGCCGCAGACATTTCTTCGGGCATAGAACCGGTGGAAACAAGCGAATATCTCACAACAACATTGTCGCGTAATGTGCCGTTAGCTGTTGCTATAGGAACAGAGAAGGCGAAATCAGAAATGATTGTCGCTAGTGTTCTTATTGAACTCCGTGAGCACTTCACGCGGCGTATCAGCCTATTTTCAGGTATAGATTTCAACGTTGATGAGCAAAGCGGGTTGACTGGTGTGTGTGATTTCTTGATTAGTCACTCGCCTACGCAATTTTATTTAGAGGCACCTATCATTGTCCTTGTTGAAGCAAAGAAGGATGAACCGACGACTGGTTTTGGGCAGTGTGTGGCAGAAATGCTTGCTGCACAACGTTTCAATACCGAAAGAAAAAATGAAATCCCTTGCATTTATGGAGCTGCTACTACAGGCACAGTATGGCAATTCCTTAAATTAGAAGGACAACAACTCTATATTGATAAAGAAGTTTATTCTATTGGGCAATGCGACAAAATCCTCGGTATCCTCGTGAGTATGGTAGAGCAAAAGGTGTAAGGTCCGTGAAGAAACACTCTCAATATAGACAATAGAGGAACCGATGAAGAGTAAAAATATTCCAAAGACCGATTCTATTCAACAGCTTGCGGATTTCTGGGACACGCATGACTTAACCGATTTTGAAGACGAACTTGAGGAAGTGGATGAACCTGTTTTTGAACTTTCTGCCCGACTCTTTGTTCCTTTAGCACCTGGCGAGTTGGAAACACTTAACACCCTTGCTCAATCGCGTCGGATGTCCCCTGAAAACCTAATTCGCGAGTGGGTTGTCGAGCGGATTGGCGATTTCTCAAATTAGAGGGGCAGAAACTTCATATCAACACAGAATTCTACTCAATTCACGGGTGTGACAAAATTCTCGGTATCCTCGCAAGCATGGTCAAGCAAAAAGCATAGTCTTTCTGAGAGGTTATACGCTCGGAAACCTGATATCGTACCGCGGAAAATTAAAAATTTTGCAATTGAGGCGAGAATATGGTATAATATAAGAATAGAGCGTATGTTCAAAATCAAAAACCTTTTTAATCCAATCCAGAGAGGTTGAAAAAAGGATGCAAGATCACAATTTGAATCGGATACAAAATGTAGCCTGTCCATCGGAATTGTTTGGATGATGCCTTTCTCGTCACATCAGACGGGAGAGGCTTTTTTGTTATTAAGAAATCTCATAGGACGAAAAAATGTCAATAACAGCTTCCACAGAACGTGAAAAAGCACAAGTGATGAACGCGGAAGAAATGCGTCGCGCCTTACTCAGGATCGCTCACGAAATTTTAGAGCATAATCATAAACATATCGATGATCTCGTGCTTGTTGGCGTTAAAAGCCGTGGTGATATTCTTGCCCATCGCATCGCTGAAAACCTCGAACGCATTGAACAGATTGAGGTGAATGTCGGTGCCATTGATGTCACGCTCTATCGAGATGATATTAACCTCCATGAAAAGCAGATTCAGGTTAATACGACCGATATACCTTTTGACACGACTGACAAACGGGTAATCTTAGTAGACGAGGTACTCTATACAGGACGCACCGTTCGTGCCGCAATGGATGCACTCATGGACTTCGGTAGACCCGCCGCAATCCAATTGGCGACCCTGATTGATAGAGGCCATCGCGAACTCCCGATTGCCTCTGATTACGTGGGCAAAAATGTTCCTACCTCCCGAAAAGAGTTCGTGCGGGTACGCCTCGCCGAAGAGGGTGGTGTAGATGCCGCTATCATTTATGAGAGGGAGGGTGAATGAGCGACGCGTTTATTGTTAACGGACATATTATCGATCCCGCAAATAATATTGACGAAATCGGCGACCTCCATATCACTGATGGCAAAATCGCTAAGATCGGCGGTAACGGAAAATTAGCCGACGATCAGGCCGCTGATGTATACGATGCCAGGGGGTTGGTTGTTGCCCCGGGTTTAATCGATATGCATGTGCATCTGCGTGAACCCGGGTTCGAGCATAAAGAGACAATTGCGACTGGCACAGCAGCGGCAGCAGCAGGTGGATTCACCACCGTCGCCTGTATGGCAAATACGTCCCCGGTAATAGACACGCCTGAGAAGATTGAACAGATTTATAACATCGCCAGCGAAACTGCAAAGACAAATGTCTTTCCGTTCGGTAGTATTACCAAAGGACTTGCGGGTGCGGAACTTACCGATATGCGCGGGATGTATTCCGCTGGAGCCGTCGGTTTCACCGATGATGGCGTTACCGTCATGAATGCTGCGCTCATGCGAGACGCGCTCGCGTTGAGCGCAGAACTCGGTTTTCCGATCATGGTTCATTGTGAAGATCATAATCTGAATGCTGGTGCCGTCATGAATCTCGGAGAGGCATCGCGAAAGCTCGGTCTTATCGGGAGTCCTAATGCTGCAGAGGACATCATCGTCGCGCGCGACATTATGTTGGCAGAGCTGACCGGTGGACACCTTCACGTGCTACATGTCAGCACTGCTGGTGGTGTTGAATTGGTACGTCAAGGAAAGAAGCGTGGTGTTCATGTCACTGCTGAGGTGTGTCCGCACCATTGGATTCTCACCGATGCAGAGGTCGAGAAACAAGGAGCGAATGCCAAGATGCATCCGCCGCTACGCACACAGACCGATATTGACGCAATCATTGAGGGATTAGGCGATGGGACAATCGACGCAATCGCGACTGACCACGCGCCTCATGCGCTTTCAGAAAAGGCGCGAGGCATGGTAGATGCGCCTAACGGTATTATCGGCTTAGAGACGTGTCTGCCTCTTGTGCTTACATATCTCGTTCAACCGGGACATCTCACATTGGCAGAGGCAATCGCAAAGATGACTGTTGTTCCGGCAAATCTACTCGGTATTGACCGAGGAACACTCTCTGTTGGTGCGGTTGCAGATATTACTGTTATTGATACTGACAGGGTGAATCGGGTCGATATAACGAGATCTCGTTCAAAAAGTCAAAATACACCTTTCTCGGGCTGGGAGCTTAAAGGGTGGCAAGCTCTTACATTTAGGGAAGGCAACAGAATACAGGTGTCCCCCAGCTCGGAATAAAAAAGGAAGAAGGGTTGTCGGTTATCAACTGAAAGATTTTTCGCAGAAAAATCGCACCGGAGACTGGTAACCATGTTGCAGACGGATATACGGAGAGGGTTGTTCTTCTCGCAATCTGTCTGAACGAACCGCAAGGAAAAGGAAAAAAATGAAAGCAATTCTGGCGTTAACCGACGGAACAGTTTTCGAGGGCGAACAGTTTGGTGCGACAGGCGAAGCCATTGGTGAAGTCGTCTTTAATACCAGTATGACTGGTTATCAGGAAGTACTAACCGATCCGTCCTACAAGGGGCAAATTGTCACGATGACATATCCGTTGATAGGTAATTACGGTTGCAACGAAGCAGACGTTGAATCTATGGGTCCACAAGTAGAAGGATTTGTTGTTCGTGAATACAGTGCGTACCATAGTAATTGGCGTTCAAAATGGAGTTTAGATGCTTATCTATCCGAGCACGGTATCATCGGCATTCAAGGGATTGATACGCGCGCCCTTACCCGCCGCCTTCGGGTTCACGGTGTCATGAACGGTTGCCTCTCTACAGACGATTTGAACCCTGAAAGCCTTGTTGCGAAAGCCAAAGCGTGGCGCGGGTTGGTCGGTTGGGACTTGGTTCAACGCGTTACATGCCCAAATCCATACGCGTGGCGTAATGGCAGTCAGCCATCAGCGGTCAGCCATCAGCAAGAGGGTGTTGTGACCGTTGGAAGCGATGTCAATGACTACACACTGAAAGCCGAAAGCTATAAAGTTATTGCTCTCGATTTTGGCATTAAATATAATATCTTGCGTCAACTCACTGAACACGGATGCAAGGTGCAAGTTGTGCCAGCACAGACGCCTGCTGAAGATATTCTCGCAGCGGAGCCAGACGGTGTTTTCCTGTCAAACGGTCCGGGGGATCCGATGCCGATCGGCTACGCAATCGAGACAATCCGAGGGTTGATGGGTAAAAAACCGCTTTTCGGGATCTGTTTAGGGCACCAACTTCTCGGACTTGCACTCGGCGGAAAGACTTATAAACTGAAGTTTGGGCACCGAGGTGCGAACCAACCTGTCAAACATCTTGAGAGCGACCGCGTCGAAATTACATCCCAAAACCACGGGTTCTGCGTTGATATCGATTCATTGCCGAATAGCGTTGACGTTACACATATCAATTTAAATGATGATACTCTGGAAGGGATCCGGCACCGGGAGTATCCGCTCTTTTCTGTGCAGTATCACCCGGAAGCGTCTCCTGGTCCGCATGATGCGAGTTATCTCTTTTCGCGTTTTACAGAAATGATGGATGAATGTTAACCAATTGAGGGCAGCCTGTCGTCGAAGACGAAAGGCAGGTTTTTGAAAATTCAGCCCGCTGTCTAAAGGTACCTGACAGACCCGTTAGGGCAAAATTAAAAGATGCCAAAGCGAACAGATATAAATAAGATATTAATTATCGGGTCCGGTGCGATTATCATCGGACAAGCGTGCGAGTTTGATTACTCGGGGACGCAGGCATGTAAGGCGCTCAAAGAGGAGGGTTATGAAATTACCCTCGTCAATAGCAATCCTGCCACGATCATGACCGATCCGGATTTCGCCGATCAGACTTACATTGAACCGATCACGGCGGACACGGTGGAACTTGTCATCGCCAAAGAGCGTCCAGATGCTCTTCTACCGACGCTCGGTGGCCAGACAGCCTTGAATGTGTCTGTCGAATTGGCGGAATCCGGTGTCCTTGATAATTATGATGTTGAACTGATTGGAGCCAAGTTACCGGCTATCCAAAAGGCGGAAGATCGGGCGCTCTTCAAAGAGGCAATGATAAAGATCGGACTCGAAGTCCCACAGAGCGGTATCGCGCACTCTGTCCAAGAGGCACTTGCCCTTGTCAAGGAGATCGGTTTTCCGGCAATTATTCGTCCGGCGTTTACACTCGGTGGCACTGGTGGGGGGATCGCTTACAACATTGAAGAATACGAAAAGATGGTCGCGAAAGGGCTCGCGCTCAGTCCAATCAACGAATTGCTCATTGAAGCGTCTGTCATCGGATGGAAAGAATTCGAGTTAGAGGTGATGCGGGACGGGGCAGACAACGTTGTTATCATCTGCTCTATTGAGAATGTTGATGCTATGGGTGTCCACACTGGGGATAGTATTACCGTCGCCCCTATCCAGACCTTGACAGATAAGGAATATCAATTGATGCGGGATTCCGCGATTAAGATCATCCGAGAAATAGGTGTTGACACAGGGGGTTCAAATATCCAATTTGCTGTTGATCCAAAGACAGGTCGGCAGGTCGTTATTGAGATGAATCCGCGTGTTTCCCGGAGTTCTGCGCTTGCGTCAAAAGCGACAGGTTTCCCGATCGCCAAAATCGCTGCGAAGCTCGCTGTCGGTTATAATTTAGATGAGATTCCGAACGATATCACTGCTGAAACGCCTGCCTGCTTTGAGCCGACAATTGATTACGTGGTTGTCAAAATCCCGCGCTGGGCATTTGAAAAATTTCAAGGGACCGATGAGACGCTCACAACACAGATGAAATCTGTCGGCGAGGCTATGGCTATCGGTAGAACCTTTAAAGAGGCGTTACAGAAGGGGCTGAGGTCCCTGGAGAATGGTTGGCACGGGTTAGATAACCATCCGCTTGATGATCTCCCGTTGTCTGAAATCCCAAGCAAACTAAGTATTCCTAACGTCAAGCGTATCTTTTATATCAAAGCCGCCCTTGCGCGCGGCATGAGCATTGAAGAGATACATGCCTATTCACACATTGATCCGTTTTTCCTTTATAATTTGAAGGAGATTGTTGACTTTGAAAATGCTTTGTCTGAACCGGACATGCAAAAACATATAAAACAGCATTTAGAAAATATTGGACCAGACCACGGATCGCAAAACGGTGGGGCGGATGTTGATGTCGCGAAAGCGGTCTTGCAACAGGCAAAACAATTCGGATTTTCCGATCAGCAGTTAGCGGAGATATACGATGTATCCGAACCGACTATCCGTGAATGCCGAAAGGGTCTCGGTATTGAAGCGACGTTCAAAACCGTTGATACCTGCGCCGCTGAGTTTGAGGCAGAAACCCCATACTATTATTCGACTTGTTCGAGTGAGGATGAGGTGCGCCCTTCTGATAGAGAAAAAATTATGATTCTCGGTGGCGGTCCGAACCGGATCGGGCAAGGTATCGAATTTGATTACTGCTGTGTCCATGCTGCAATCGCGCTCAAAGACGACGGCTATGAAACCATCATGGTGAACAGCAACCCTGAAACCGTCAGTACCGATTACGATACCTCCGATCGGCTCTATTTTGAACCGTTGACGATTGAACACGTTCTGAACATCTATCAGAAAGAGAAACCGTCTGGGGTTATTGTTCAGTTCGGTGGACAGACGCCGTTGAACCTTGCGCTTGCCCTTAAAGAGGCGGGCGTGCCGATAATTGGTACAAGTCCTGAAGATATTGCTCGCTCTGAGGATCGTCGCCTCTTTAAAGCCGTGTTGGACGACATCGGGTTAAGACAACCGCCTAACGGGACGGCGACATCAAGTGAGGAAGCTGCCCCGATAGCTGCTGCGCTCGGCTATCCTGTTATTGTCCGTCCGTCATACGTTTTGGGGGGACGTGCCATGCAGATCGTTTACGACGAAGCGCTTTTACACGAATATATGAACACTGCCGTTGAAGCGTCGCCGGAGCATCCCGTCCTCATTGACCAATACCTTGAAGAAGCCATTGAAGTTGACGTTGACGCGATCTCGGATGGGGACCGAACGGTCATCGGTGGTATTATGGAGCATATTGAGGAAGCCGGTATCCACTCTGGGGACAGCGATTGTGTGCTACCGCCGTATACACTTGTAGATGAACAGATTGAAAAGCTCAAGGTCTTCACCTACGATTTGGCGAAAGCACTTCGGGTGCGCGGTTTGATGAACGTCCAATATGCGATAAGGAGCGATGACATTTACGTGCTTGAGGTGAACCCACGTGCATCTCGAACGATTCCATTTGTGAGTAAAGCGATCGGTGTGCCGCTCGCGAAGCTCGCTGCGCGCGTAATGGCAGGTAAAACGCTCGATGCGCTCGGATTTACGCGCGAGATTGAACCTGCCTATTTCAGCGTCAAGGCACCTGTATTTCCGTTTAACCGTTTCCCCGGTTCAAACACGCGTTTGGGACCCGAGATGAAATCGACGGGTGAAGTCATGGGAATTGATACGGATGTCTCCCGCGCTTTTGCGAAGGCTCAGAAAGCGTGTGGCTACACGCTGCCGCTGGGTGGGAAAGTGTTCATTAGCGTTAAAAATAAAGACAAACGCGCAATTATTTTCATCGCTAAGAGACTGACAGATATGGGGTTTGAACTTATCGCTACGCACGGAACCGCAAAAGTGCTCCTCCGAAACGGAATGCAGTCAGAACTCGTCTTTAGCATCGGTAAGGGGCGCCCAACGATTCATGATTACATTAAAAATCACGCGGTTGATTTGATCATTAATACGCCTACTGGTGATTTGCACCGCCCGAATGAACTCTTAATTCGTGAGATGGCAATAGCGCACGATATCCCGATTTTCACAACGATACCGGGTGCAGCCGCAGCCGTGAACGCTATTGATGCGCTGCAGCGTGGCGATATTACTGTCACACCGCTCCAAGATTATTTTCAGATGCTTTAATGGTTTTTAGTTTTTAGTTATAAGTTTTTAGTTAAGAGGTTTCCGGTTGTCCAATATCTTTTGGTAACCGTTGGTGCTTCAATTCGGTAACCACCATTACAAAGAGATAATAACGCATCAAGAACCGGACTTATAACTTATAACTGACAACTATTAAAAAAAGGATATAAAAATGGCGAACGATTCTATACAGAGAAATACTCGGTGGGTTCAGACCTTTGACCGGATCCTTGAGATGCTCAATCTTGACGCGGAACGTCCAGTGAGCATACTCCAAATTGAGGATGGTAGGGAGGTAATCGTCGTGCAGCCTAACGCTTTCACCATCTCCCGCATCTATGCCACTGGTCGTCCTGATGGTATGCGTCCACACGGTGTGGATTCTTATTACGATTATTTTTTTCAGAAATTGCTGACCTATGAAGAAGAACAGGGTACCCGTGAAGGATTCGAGTTAGCGTCAGACGAGTGGGATATCCTTTTTGAGGAATCTTTCCATCGGTATACACGCTACCTTTTATTTGCGGGTATTAAACGGTGGGAAGATGTGAAACGCGATACGGCTGCCAATATTGCTGTGACGGATTTGGCGCGTGAATGCGCACCAACCGACATCGCTTGGCAGAGTTATCAGTATAAGGGGTATATGATCATGATGCACAGCATCGCCAATGCAGAGTTGAGTCTCCAAGAAGGTGATGCCGAGGCGGCTTTACAGAATATTGATGCTGGTATTCAACAGATTGGAGAATTCTGTGCGGAGTGCTTGCGTGAAGAACACGGGGAAACTGAAAATATAACGCGTGAACGTTATCTCAGTAACCTGATAGAATTTCGATCCGATTTAGAAACGCTTGATACCGACACAACTGACACAGAAAACGGGGACGAAGATATTTTGGCAGAACTGGAAAGATTGCTAAATGAAGATGACGAATGAACGCCAGTCGCCGTGTGTCTGTTTCAGTGTAAAAAAAATCGTCCAGTTCTAATTCTGACTAAAGTTTGGACAATTTTAAGAATTAAGGTGTTTTAAAGCAGAAAAAGAGGTATCCTTTCATAAACAGACAAAAGTTTTGAAAGGAACGTAAAAAATGGACCTCCTTCTCTGCTTAGGAGATATTCTATCGGATTTTCG
>JAJDTJ010000137.1 GCA_022827225.1 Candidatus Poribacteria bacterium
GATGCCCGATTGAGATTAAAAGATCGTCACAAATCGTATAAAGTGCTACAATAGTCAAGTCCATGGGGTTCTCCTTTTGTTTTTCGGATAAAAACACTATAAAGGATATCCCATGGATTTACAAGTGGCAACTTGGGTTAATTATAACATATTTTTATTTTTGTGTCAATTTTTTTCGTTTCTATGTGTTGTAAACACTTTGTTGATTGTTGTCTGAATGCGGGTCGCAAACCACGGATTTTTACGGATTGACCGAATTGTAGGTCGTGTTGAGTTGGTCACAATGTAGCAAAGCGGACTATTGTAAGGCTTTTATCTCTGCCCATTTCACTGCTAATTTTCCTCTCGGTTCTACATCAAATGCAGTGCTTATGAGTTCGATATTATCTATCGCCCACCACCAATCATTCCGGGCATTAAGGAGACCGAAACTAATAACCATTTCAGTGGCATCCGCTGGATTGTCAATCGGGATTTCTAAAGTTTCGTTTACCTGTTCTAAATCGTTTACTTTTTCCTCATTTTTCCTTAGCGTAGGAATAGTAACAAGGGTTTGTGCACCAGAACTCTGAAATAATAAAATTTGTTCTTCCTTACCGCCGTCAAAACTAACTGTTATCTCACCTCTTTGGGGATCATCAGGTCGCCAACTGGAATCAAATGTTAGAACAAGTGATTCTGCAGCTGCACCTTTAATTTTAATAGAGGGCGTAATTAAGTGGCCGTTCCAGGCGCTTTTACCGTCGGGATCACCGTTTACTTCCCAATCGTCCCATTCATCAGGGTCTGAAACCGCGCCATTGCCTATACCTTTACCGTCCTTCTGTTTCATAGTGAACTGACTGCGTTCTTGGTCACCAGCAGTTTGTGTCCACCACTCAAGATCAACAATTGCCCACGTTCGCCATTCGGGCATACCAAGGTCCTTGGGATTTTCGTTTGTGATTTCCCAGCCCTCAGGTTGTGTATTCGACCAGACAGCTTTTCCTTTAACTGCCTCTTGTATACTATCTTCAAGCTTCACGGACTCAAAATCTTCCTGAAAAAGAACAGTATCACGTCCTAAAGTCGTTGATGCTGTAAGACAAAATACCATCATAAGAACTGAAAATGTAAATACTCTTATAGTGCCGGTATTCATAATCGACCTCCATGCTTTTTAATTCCATATTGTAAGGCTTTTATCTCTGCCCATTTGACAGCGAGTTTTTCTCTCGGTTCTACATCAGTTGCAACAAATTCAGTGCTTATGAGTTTGATGTTATCTATCGCCCACCACCAATCATTCTTGGCATCAAGGAGACCGAAACTAATAACTATTTCAGTGGCATCCACTGGATTGTCAATCGGGATTTCTAAAGTTTCGTTTACCTGTTCTAAATCGTTTACTTTTTCCTCATTTTTATTGAGAGTAGGAATGGTAACAAGGGTTTGTGCACCAGAACTCTCAAATAATAAAATACTTTCCTGATCACCCCCATCAAAGCTTACAGTTATCTCACCTTTTTGGGGTACATCAGGTCGCCAACTGGAATCAAATATTAAGATAAGTGAATTTTCAGCTGCCCCTACGATATTAATGGAAGGCGTATTTATGTGGCCATTCCAACTTGCAAGTCCGTCCGGGTCACCATTTACTTCCCAATCGTCCCACTCATCAGGGTCTGATACAGCTCCTTTACCTATACCTTTGCCGCCCTTTTCGCTGGAAGAGAACTGCGTACGTTCTTGGTCCCCAGCAGTTTCTGCCCACCACGATAGATCGACAATTGCCCACGTTCGCCATTCAGGCATGCCGAGGTCTTCAGGGTTTTCGTTTGTGATTTCCCACCCTTCAGGTGGTGTATCTGACCAAACATTGGTTCCCTTTACCACTTCGACAATACTGTCTTGAAGTTTCACCTCTTCAAAATCCTCTTCAAAAATGACTGTTTCAGCCCCACAAATTGCTGATGTTGTAAAGCATAAAGCGAATACAAGGATCGCCTTTGTAATTGTCCTGTATATCATAATAATCTCCTCACTAGTGTTTAGAGAGTGTGTTGTGAAAAAAATGGTGCCGACCGATTCTACAGAAGTATATAAAAAACTGTCCAAACTGTCAAGCAATTAGAAAATCATGGTAGGACGATTTAGTTTTCGGTTTTGACTTTGGTTTTCGTTTATAGGTGTTAACATCTTTTTTAAGATTGCGAGCGCAGCTTGCTCCTACAGCGGAAGATATATCCATATATACTAAAGTGAATATGTAAAACTAAATGCCCCTGAATTCATGGTGAATCAAACGCCTCAAGTACAGGTTTTGCGATCCAACAGTCCGGTGGTGTCAAACCGAAAATGTATGCAACTGTCGCTGCTGTATCGTAGATGTTCACGAATTTATTCAGTTCTTTTGCGGGTAGGATTCCGGGCCCGTTGATAATCCATGGAATCTCGACTTCTGCCATGGTTGCTCCTCCGTGGCTTTTACCAACCCCGCCATGATCAGAAGTAATGATTATGATGGTTTTCTCCAACATGCCCGCCTCTTTGAGTCCATTGATGGTCTCACCTATAAGTCTATCTGCTTCTTCAATAGATTGATAATACTCAGCTGAATCATATCCGTACTGATGTCCGGCACCATCGGTGTGGTCAAGATGGATAAAGGTAAGTGTAGGTTGTTTTTCCTTGAAATAATTGATAGCTTGTTCAGTAGTGTTGACAGGGCCTTCAGTATCTTCAATTATATCAAAAGCTTTACGTTCTAACAATATTCCAATACCACCCCAATCGTGGAAACAAGCGATGACCGCCTCTGGTTGATGTTCCCGTAGAACACCGAAGATGGTCGGGAAAATCCCTTCTGGTCCTACTGCTGTCGGTTCAAGTGCGTGTTTATCGGGTCTCCAACCATTCGATGTAATACCAGTTTGTTCGGGTCCCGCTGCCATTATCAATGAGGACCAATTTGGACTACTGGAAGTTGGCATGACCGCTCGTGCGTGCATCGTATGTGCCCCGTTAATTATAAGACCATCTATAATGGGTGTCTTCGCCTTTTGAATACCATCAGGACTCATCCCATCACATCCGATAATTACGACATGCTTGACCCCTTGCACCTGTGATAATGCGTCTTGGAGCAAACAACAACATGTCCAACACATAAATATAACTGCACTCCAAAAAGTGAACTTCTTCTTTAGAAATAAATATCTCATCAATCTTTGGGCAGGGGACCCAATGCTTTAGCGTTATAAGTTATAAGTACGATTTTTCTCCGAAAAATCTTTAAGTGGTAGGTTAAAAGAAGAAGGACGATTCGTTAGGTAACCTTCTTAACTTATAACTTCCTTAGATTGGGGAGGAATGCCCGCTCCTATAGTTTTGACATTGCTATCAATATGTATCGTGTTGGAAACCAGCATTGTCAGGGTTATCGCCCCTTCCCAGTAAGGGGTGGGGACCCCGGTAACGTGCTTGCCTCCCACTTCGTAGCGGATAAACGCACGATACACGAACAGTGCAAAACTGAATATCGATCCTGGCTCAGCGGACTCGGATGATTCGTTTCGCTGTGAAAGTTTGACCAAACATATCAGTTGTACGGACGTTGATAACGTGTGTTCCTATGGGGATATTTTCAGGGAGTTTCGATTGCCAGATGTGCGTTGACTTTGGAACCCCGTAAATGAGCCTCTTTCCTCTTTGTGGCAGTTGGTTATCTTCCTTCAGCATTTCCTTGATTGTTTCCCGTATTTCAGTATGCATTTGCCGTTCAAGGTGGTACGTTTCGTCCCGTTCTTTGAGTGCTTGAAAGTATGGGTCTTTCTGAGGCGTATAGGTCATAGCTTTCCATTTCGCGTCTTCACCGACACGGATTTCAACCTTTGAACGCTTGGTGCCGCCAAAGATGTTAACGAGTACATCGGTATTGCTAGTTTCCGTTGATTCCACTTCCCATGGTGCCCATATATTCATTTGGTAATCAGCGGGTCGACGGGCAGCCTTAAATCGGATTGTGTATTGATTTCCGTGGAATGTGAAGATGCCATATCCATTGGGTGCGCCATCACGCATAGTTGTGTGGGGGATACCGACTTCATCAAGCGTCCCCTGCCACCAGCTGCCTGATGTGGTTGCATGATTGTGGTGATGATGTGCGTCATCGCCATGCCAACCGTGCTCAGGTCCGATGAAATCATCATGTTGTACATGTGAGTGTGCGGACAGGGATAATGTATGGGGTCGGTCGCCGAGAAGATTCATCAATTTTTGTACATCACGCATCTCCGTCAATGGAATATGCATGGATATCACAACAAGTTGATCTTTCGGGACAAAAGCGAGATCGTTTCGAACAAACGTCAACTGCCGCTCTCCTACCTCACTGAAGTAAATAACGTTATTCTCCTCATCACGGGACCAATGTACATTGTCAATAATGATGAAATGGACTGGTCCCCAATCATAGGAATAGGAAGTGGGACCATAAACGCGTTCAAAGGTCTCATCGGCGAAGTGGTCAACTTTAGCAAGACGGTTCATATCATGGTTACCGTAGACGTTGTACCATGGTATCCCGACAGTAGCCATCACCTCGTTAAGGGGATCGAATAAGTTTAGATTGTCCCCTACCAAATCACCGAGGCTGATTCCGAACACTGCCTCCGTACCAATAACTTCTTCAACCACATCATGAGCCAACCACTCAATCTCTTGCATATTATTGGGTTGTGTATCCCCGAAGACGAGTGCCTTGAAGGTGTCAGGTTCGGACTGTTCAGTGAGCGGAAAATCAATTGACTCTGGTAACGGTCCAGTTGGAGCGACGCCAGCATACCTCAACCCGTCTGGTGAACCGTGTGGTTTGTGAATATAATAAAACTTCGGGAGTCGGTTTTTATTAATCGGTGTCATATAACCACGGGGTTTAATGACGAAAATGATAGTGTCATCACTGACTGTGAGCGAGTATTTCCCGTTTGCATCGGTTTGGACAACATCCTGCCCATTAGAAACGCGAACGCCAGGTAACCCTTTCTCATTATCGTCCATGACTTGATTTCTATTTGTATCGAGGAAAACAGTACCAGTAGCAGTTGAATTTGCTGCGACACCGTTTCCAATCCAGAGCGAAATCAAGATAACTAATAACAATGTAAAATACCAGTGTCTGTAAATCATACGAATCTCCTTGTTGTGATTATAGTTTCCTTGTTTTCGTCCACACACTGATTCTCAACTGAAAAAGAAAAACAATTGACTAGGACTTACGTACTTTTGACTACAGTGCGTTCTGTTAACTGAGATTTTTCGGTAAACACAGCGTTATAGTGCCACAGGAGACCAACGGTCTCCTATGCTACAAAAGAGCAACCTGCGTAAGTCCTATTAAGGATTCCACCAATAGGTCATTTTCGCGACGATGGTTGAATCGAGTAAGACAGCTTTTGTGGTGCCGTCGGTATCGTAGGTCTGGTTGAAAACGAAATAGAAGTCGCTTCCTGGGCGATAGATGTAATTGATCAGGAAATTGGTAGATACGACATCATTTTCTGCGTTCCACTGTGCGAAGATTTTTGCGAAGAGTGTTGTTGTAAAAGAGTAGTCTAACCTACCTCTGAATAGGTTGACGTAAACGGGGCGAGTCTGTTCGTAGGTAAAATAGGCTGTCGGTAAGTCTATGATCTGGTTAAGTTGGTACTCTGCGCTTACGCTTATGTGCCCATTCGGTTTGAGAGTGGTTTGTAAGTATGCTCTACGTACCTGACCTTGATAAAAATCTTCGATACCTCCGCCGATGCTTGTACTGATGGGTCGGTTATCACTGCTGGATGCCCGGAATCCAAATGAGTTGGCGTAGTAATCGCCTATTGGAATTTCTATATCATCTCGAAAATCGAAAGGTTCATCTAATCGTTCAAAGCTGCGCCTGATGTTAAAAAAGATAGAATCTCCTGAGTTAAATTGAAACCAGTTGGTGTAGGAGATATCCCATTCTTCCAATTCGTTGTTGTGATTGAGGATATAGTCAACTTCGGGTCCGGTCCAAATTTGTCGAATACCGAATTTTTGGGGCATTGGTACCCAACGGGTCTCCCCGCGAATGTGTCGTATCCCTTTGCGTCTGACATATCCGACAGCGGGGTTAAACCCGTCGCCAATATCGGTATAGGAGCCCTCTACCCGAAAATACCTGCTTCGCCAGTTGGAGCCGATATACCATGCATTATTCTGTTGAGTTGCGTCTGGTTCAAAGGTTCGGGACCACAAGCCTCGTACATCGAGACTGTCATTGGGACGGTATTCAAAATCAAGTCCGCCTGCGCGATTGTAGTTTCCGATTTCGTCCTTATTGACAGCGATCATTCCGATACGGGATCCTGAAGCGATGTCTTTTGTAATTCGTACGACGGCGTAATTGGTACGTGGAATATCGATTGGATCATCCTCTGTGGTGTCGTCGTAAAATTTATCTGTTAGAACATTAAGTATCCCGACCCCGTAAGACCCGATTTTTCCACTTGTTTTTCCGCCAAAGATGATTGGGATTGCGTTTCCTTCTGCGAGTCCAATCCGTCGGCTGTAGAAGAGGAGCATTGGCGGGGGTCGTCGGAAGCTGGTTCGTGGTACGCCGAAATCGAAGAGCCCTGCGCCCTCCAAAAAGAAGGGTCGCTTTTCAGGAAAAAAGAGACTAAATCGGGTAAGGTTTACCTGTTCTTCATCGGCTTCGACCTGTGCGAAGTCAGTGTTAAAGGTAGCATCGGCGGTCAGATTTGATGTAATCCCATATTTTGCGTCAAATCCGAGTTTGAATTCGCGGGTTGTTTCGAGGGTTGCGTCGTCGTTGCTGACTTGCGCGATTCCGGGCAGAACGTATGGGAGGATTTCTAAGTTTCGAGCGGGTGCGATCCCTTCGAGTCCGACGAGGCTGCCGACGTGTGCTGTCCGGTATTTTGCTCTGCCGCCGTAAGATGCGGGGACGGGCATCCATATCCCTTCTTCTTGATGACGTGCGATCCCGCGCCCTGCATTGATCCCCCAGGTCATTGGATCGTTCTTTTGAAATCGGAGTTGACTAAAGGGGACGCTGAGTTCGGCGGTCCAATAAGTATCGTTGATTTTGGACTTGCATTCGACAACGGCATCCCAGTCTGTGTTCATTGTATCGCCGCTGTTTGTGATGGCTCTGTCTTGTATTGCGCCGAGCGGGTTGAGCCGGAAGAAGAAGCCGCTCCGTTTGTCGTTATATGTATCGAGTAGTACAAAAACGTTGTCGTTTTCGTGTAGGTCGCGTGCATCGCGTCGCATCTCATTTGCGATGAGTTTAGACATATCTGAATCATAACAGGTGAAACCGATGTAGATATTCTCATCGTCGTAGAGGATCCGCATCTCTGTTTTTTCGGTAATATTGTCGCCTTCGTTTGGTTCTACTTGGGTAAACTCGTTGATGGGTTCGGCATGCTGCCAATCGGCTTCTGTTAGATCGCCGTCAATCTCAATGTTTTCAGAGGTGCGGTATGCCTTAATTTGTTTGATGTTTAACTCGGCATAAATGTTGAGGGCGATAGCGTTCAACAGTGCGATAAAGAACAGGGAGATGACGATTTTTTGGAATTTCGGTGGAGAAGATAGATATTTGTCCAAGAAGGTTGCCTCCTTTAGAAAAAGCGTCTATTCCTTTATAAAAATAAAGACGAAAAAAGGGGCAATTTGGAGTATATAAATTTCACTGGGTTACTAAAACTAAAATTCCAAGACCATTGCTACGAATGGGATAATCGGCAATTGGGAGATGGGTTCTTCTTTCGTAAAATTCGGGCTATAGCGTACTTCGAGTATATTGTTTCGGTTATAGACGTTCCAAGCCTCAAGTGCGAACCCTAATTTCCAGTTTTGGTCCTCTAACCCACCGAATAATTGGAAGTAGAGACTCAAGTCTAAGCGGTGATATGGGGTGGTGCGTGTCCATTCTCCATAGAGGGGTCGCCATTTCATCTCCTTCGTCCGGAAGTTGGTGAAGGTCGTTCGCCCTGTTAATGGGGCGTAAAGCACACCGCTCTGGTATTGCCACTTGGCGTTTATGTCTAAGGTTTTGATGAGCGGAATTGAGGCGAGCGATTCTGGTGGTGCGCTGTAGCTCGTGGCGATTGTCAGCATATTTGGGCTGTTGTAGGTATAGAAACGATGGAATTTTTCAGAGAAATCCCGACGTTTGGAAACAGTGTAAGCATACGCGACCCAACCGTTAAAAACTTTAGAGAGTTGGTATTCTAAAGAGACTTCAAACCCACGTACAAATCCTGTCTGACCGTTCTGATACTGTTTTTCATCTTCATTATATCTAATGAGATCATGGAGTGTTTTGTAGTAGCCTGCGAGATTGACTTTTGCGCCGAAGGGTAGCGTTTGTTTCAACTCAAGGACGTAATGCGTTGCGAGGCTCGGTTCGAGGTCGGAATTTGGTGTTACACCGAGGACGGTCTGATCGAAGCGTGGGTTCTGTGCGTAGCGTCCATAACTGAAGTAGAGGGTTGTTTCTGCGGGGAGGTCGAGGCGAAGTTGTGCGCGGGGTTGCAATGAGAGTCTATCTGTCAGATCAAAGTAACTCGCTCGCATTCCGAGCGTCCCGAAAAGTCCGAGATGTTTAGAAGTGAGAAAGCTATGTTGAGATTGGAGGTACCCTTCTAAACTGTGGAGGTTTCGGGTTTTTGTAACATTGACTGTTTTAAGGTTCTGGCGGATCCGGAACTGATAATCTGGGTCTCCCTCTTCAGGTCGCCGTGCGCCGTGGCTGATAACTGTTGATGGATTGCTTGATAGTAAGTAGCCGAATTCCAGATTGGTTTTCTCTGAAGTTGTCGTATAGGTAAAATCATTGCGAAGTGCGTAGACAGATGATGCTGTACGATAGTAGTATTCTTCACCGAAGGCTATTTCGTTTTCAGCGAATGAACGGGTTAGTGATAAGATGGACCGGAATCGCGGCAAAAGTTGAGAGTAAAGATGGACGCCTTGGACATCAAAGGGGTTTTCTGCGTTTAAAGGTCCTTGGAGATCGCTATCATGGACTTCTTGTGCTCCCAATTGTAATTTAAAGGCATCGTACGCGGTAACTGCGTTAAGAACGAGTCCGTGATTGTTGTTGAGTTTGTAAACGGTTTTTAACTGGTAACTCCAAAAACGTGGGACTTGCCGTACGAGATCTTCGACTTCTACTAAGCGTGATGCCAATTCAAAGAGCGGTTCGAGATAGCTAAGTCTGCCGAAAGCGTACCAATACCCTTGTCCGCTTAACGCCTTGTCTAAATAGTCAGCGTCGTTCCGCACGGGTGTTTTGTTAATTTTATTGCTCTCGGGATCTTTTGGGTTTTCAGGTAGGTTGCTAAAGTCAAAAGCACCATTGACGAAGGCTTCGGAATAGATGAAGCTGGGTTTTATTGTTCCATCGAACCGTCCTAAAGATTCCCTGTTTTTTGGCACTGAATGGATGTCAATGACGGCTTGTGCGTCTGCGCCGAATTCGGCACCAAAACCGCCTGGATACACATCAATTTGTCCAACGACTTCGGAGCTGACGACTGAGACGATACCGAGGAGATGATACGGGTATCCTAACGGGAGTCGGTCAAAGTAATAGAGATTATCTTCGGGTGCACCGCCTCGGACGGACAGGGCGCCGAGGAAATCGTTTATGGTTGCGATGCTTGGGAGGCGTGCTATTCCGCGAAGTGGGTCGCCTGCGCTGCCTGGTGCTCTTTTGAGTAATTCACCGTCCAAAGTCTGTTTTGATTTTCTTTCTATCCGTTCGCTTTCAACCGTTATCGGGTCTAATGTAATGGCAGCATCCTCGGTTTCATCCTCTGCGAGTTCTGATGTAGCGGTGTCCTCGGTTTCGGCGATAGCACTCAACGGAATCAAGCAACAGATTAAATAGATCAATATTTTTTTCACCGTTTTTGTCTCCATAGCATTTATCGATAAACTGGCGAGTGGGCGGGATAGGCTTATCTATATGAGAAATCGGATTAAAATTCCGCTGTTATTCCGAAATAGGGGAGGATCGGCAACTGATTGATATCGTCCCGTGTTTGGCAATCCTCGCTATAATTGAAATCCAGGAGGTTCTGCCTATTATAAGTATTTAAGAGCTCAATGAAGAGACCGAGATTCCACGCGTTAAATTGGAAGGTTTTGCTGACGCGAAGGTCGAGTCTGTGGTATGCTGGTAGCCGATCAGAGTTTGTTTCGGCGTAGTCAGGAACATAGATAGCTTCGCCGTTGCGAGGATCGAACTGGACGGTTGCGCCGATACAAGGTGTATAAGGATTCCCGCTTCGGTATTGCCATTTTGCGCCGAATTCCCATGTTGGGGTCAGGTTATAGCTGGCGGCGAGTGTAGCGACGTGTGTTTGGTCAAACGAATAGAGTCTGTAGGGTTCTCCTTCGCGGTCCCGTCGTTTAGAGAGTGCATAAGCATAGGAGATCCAACCAAAGAACCGCTCGTCGCGTTGATGTCTGAGAAAAATTTCGGTGCCTTGTGCGTAGCCGATCCCTTGATTGAGGTAAGCGGCTTCGTCGTCAACTGTTGCGATCCCTGACAGGTCTTTATAGTAGGCTGCCATTTTAATTTCTGTAGTTTCTGAGAATTGTCGTTTGAGTTCGAGGATATAGTGGCTTGCGCTGCTTGATTTCAGAGCAGGGTTCCCGATGGTTGGGGAGAGGAGTGCTGGGATCGGGGTTTGGTTATAGACCCCGTAGGCGAATTGGAGTTCGGAGGCATTCGGGAGTTCAAAGAGTAGGCTACCGCGCGGTTGGATAGAGAGTTCATCGGTACGGTTGAAGTAATCGAACCGGAGTCCGAAAACGGCGGATAAAAACGGCAGTAGCGTATACCTGTCTTGCAAGTAACCTTCAATACGTTGTCCGCGTACGTATTCATCTAATTCGATTTTTTCCTCGAATCGGATGTCAAATTCAACTTCGCCTTCATCAGGTATACGTGTGAACGTCCCGGTAACCTGCCCCGGCTCAAGTCCGAGGATTAACCCGGTTTCTAAACGGTGTCTCGGATTTAACTCGTACGTGATGTCTTCCCGGAGTGTGTAGCTCGGGGCATCTATGTTAAGAGAGATTTCTGGTCCGAAATTGACATCAAATAGGAAGTTGGAGCGTGTGAGTGATAAGAAAGAGGTGAGTCGTTGTGTGAGAAAGGAGCGGAGGTGGATGCCTGCGCCTTCAAACCCGCTTTCAAAACTGGTGTTGCCTCTGAAATCTTGGTCTACATCTTCACCGTCTAATGTGAGTGCGAATTGATCGCCGGAAGCGAAGAGATTAAAAAAGAGTTGATGTTTTTCGCTCAGGTCGTATCCTGCCTTAATTTGATAGTCCCAAAAACGCGGAAATGCTGTGATTGCCCCGGCATCAAATACGAGGGATCCGATGAATAAGTCGATGTAACTTCTGCGTCCTGCGGCGTACCAGAACCCATTTTCGCCGATCTTGCCTTGGAGGAGTCCCTCTGAGTAGAGGATGTTGAGATTAAACTTGCCTCGTAAATTCGCTGGGCTATCGTTCTGTGAATAGATGTCGATGACGGCTTGTGAATCGACACCGTATTCAGCGCCGTAGCCGCCAGCGTAGACATCAATACGGTCAATAATTTCGGAGCTCAATGACGAGACGAGCCCGCCGAAATGGTAGGGGTACCCGACGGGTACTCGGTCAAAGTAGTAGAGGTTATCCTCATCGGAGCCGCCGCGGATATAGAGCGCGCCGCTAAAATCGTTTGCGACACCGATGCCCGGAATGGCTGGCAGGGCGCGGAGTGCGTCGCCGGCTGTGCCGGGTAGGCGTGTGATTTCTCGTGCTTGAATACTTTTTTTACTGACGGTCTTAGGCTCACGTTTATCGGTTACCGTTACACCTTGGAGCCGATATTGTCCTGTTCCTATATAGATTTCAGCCGCTTTTGTTTCCCCTGATGCGACGATAACGACGGTTCGTTGTATGAATTCTGTTTCAGGCACTGTGGTTACTAAGGTGTAAGTGCCGTCAGGAATGTCGCTGAATACGAATTTTCCGTTTTCATCGGTTTTTTGCTGTGTATCTGTTTGAAGAATTTTTACGTCTGCACCTGCCAAGGGTTCTTTTGTATCTTTGTTGTAGACGGTGCCTTCGATTGTCCCCGTTTGTGAGAAGGCTATTGCTGGGACGAGGAGAACCGCCAGCAGGTAAAAGAAACTTTTCATAATTTCGGCAACCTCTGTTCTGTGGATATAAAAAAAATTGTGGACGATTGTGTTTACTAAAAGTATACAATTTTCTGTTTCAGATTGCCAAAAAAAATGGAATGGTTTTCGGTTTTCTTGGAGGGCGGTTATTTCGGGTATGGATTGGTTAAGGGTGAGCAACATTGCCCACCCGTTTTGTTTGGGTGTTAGTGTGCGACGGCTTCGGGGCCGAGGTGTTCCTGAATCCATGCGCGGAGTGGAACATCCTTTTCACCTGGAGACGTATAGCCGTGTCCACCCGTACTTTTACCCATGATCTGCTGTCGGATTGGGTCGGCGTGTTCCATGAAGTGTTCTACGGTCATGTCGTCGCGGGGTTGGAGCCAGCGATAGCTATAACCGTAAAAGAGTACCTTTCGGACGATGTCGGAGGTATTTCGTCCTGCTGCGTGCCAGAGCCTGCGATCAAAAAAGACAGCGGTTCCGGGTTTTGCGAACACCGGTGTGGCGTTCTCAGGGTCAGCGGTGCTATCTTCTGGCATCTCTATCTTGTTGAATTTATGGCTGCCCGGTATCACAGAGAAGTTGCCGCGCCCGGGGACCGAGGTATCCGTTAGGAAGTAGGCGACCTTCAGTGATATGCGTGGACGCGGATTGCCTTCCAATTCGATGTTGAGTCTTCCACTGTCTTGGTGCCATCCGAGCCGTTTCGGTTTATCGTGTTCTTCAGGTGGCAGCGGCGGCATGAAAATAAAATGTGAGTGGTAGAGCTTGATATTCCATCCGAGAATCCCCCACACTTTCGGGAAAGTTGTGTGCCAGTCGAGGAGCTCGATAAAGCTTTCATCTCTACCGACAAAATCGAGGAGATTGAACCTTGCGTCGGGTGGGATTTCGTCTTTACCCAAGTGCTCTGCGCCGACCCGATCGACAGCGGCAATCAACTTCTCGACCATCTCTTGTGGAATCGCGTCTTCCACGGCAAAGAAACCGTCTTCTTCAAATTGCTGTTTTTCTGTTTCGGTCAAACAGTGTTCTAAACATAGTGGGTTCATCATGTCCCCCCCAAAGATGTTATGGTTTGCGAAAAGTTTACACTGAATTGAAAATCTCGTCAATCTGAAAATATATCTAACGTAAGTATTCAGTCATCGGAAAGGAGCGGCAGAAAGTTTTCGGATTCGACCTGCTTTGCTCGCTGGACGGCGCGCCATCTTCGCCAAAAATTCACGCTTGCACTAAAAAGGAAACCTGCGCCGATAATACCGACGATCGTTCCGCCCAACCTCAGTTCGGGTGCTCGAACAACGCAGTAGATTGCGCCACCGATGAGGAGGGTAGCGATCAATGTATCTTTGAGACTATTCTTTTGTGCTCGTTTTTGGAGGAGATGTAGATTAGCAAGTTTCTTCTGTTTTACATAGTCAACAAGCGGCTCAATTGGAACATGTACCGATTCGGCTTGTTCGGACGGTATTTCTCGGACACATCGGAATCCGATGTTTCCTGCGCGATAGTCTGGTGGTGCGTGTAGACGGTTGGCGCATCGAAAATAACGCTCTGCTGTGCCATCACGCACTTCCAACCATGACCCGCCTCGTAAGGCTTTATGTTTTTCATCAGTTGCCTGTTTATTTGCCTTATGCTTCGGGTCAGGATATGGCTGATACCAATCTGCAGTCCATTCCCACACGTTCCCTGCAGTTTCGCCGACACCGTAAGGACTTGTTGTGGAAGTACGGATACCTACAGGTGTGAGGTACGCTGTCAGGATCTCGACTGTTTCTGTAGATTCAGGGTCATCAGGAACAAAGATATTGCCCCAGGGATAAATCCGTCCGTCGGGACCTCTACACGCTTTCTCCCATTCCGCTTCTGTTGGGAGTCGTTTGCCTGCCCATTGGGCATAAGCGTTGCTATCGTGCCAACTCACATGAACAACAGGTAGATTTGGGTTTTCAGATACGAAGTTGCTGTTTTTCCAGTGTGGTGGTGCTGGATACTCCGTTTCCTGTACGAAGACCGCATACTCGGCGTTTGTTACGGGGTACTGTTCGATGGCGTATGCTTTCAGAAAGCGGACGTGCATGGGTGCTTCATCGAGTTTGGCGTGTTCCGCGTTAACTAAAGCGGTTCCATAGAACGGTTCGATATCGGTCCCCATGATAAAGGCGCCCTGCGGAATGATGACGGTTCTGGTAGATTGTTGGTTTTGGTTCATCCGTCTTTTGTATAGCAAGTTTTCGGCTTGCAAGCTACGCCGTCTTTTGTATAGCAAGTTTTCGGCTTGCAAGCTACGCCGAAAAGGTCCACGCTGCTGTAGCATACTTAGTTTTAACAAGCGTCTCTGCCTGTTTCTGCTCTGCCGATCGTAATTTTCCTGATTTAAACGCAATTCCGAGGTCAAATGTTTCAGATATTGCTTGGATGAGTGCGTTTCGAGTTATAGAACGTCCATCTGTATTAATAGCGGTCGATTTTTCGCGAAGTCTCTGCTGGGTAGCTGGGTCCTTTGAGAGGCGTGTAAGGATTTCGGCGGGTGGCATATCCAAGGAGATATAGCCTTGGAAGATGATCCCGTGTCGGTTTCGTCTGACGGAGACGCCTGCCAATTTCTTGTTATTATCCGACATGACATCGTGTTCAGCTGGATTCGTCAGGCATATATTCGGGGTGGTTTCGCGGGTGTCTGTACAGCTGGCATAACATCGTGCTGGGATACCGAGTTCCTGGAACGCTTGGGTGAGCGATTGACCGATACGTTGGTATGCGTTGGCGACACTGATTTCTCCGTCGCTGCGGGGGAGAATCAGTGTATAGGTGAGTTCCCAGCCGTGTACGACTGTTCCGCCGCCGGTCATCCGTTTAACGAGTTCGATGCCGTCTGCGCGGCATGCGTCTATGTCAACCTCTTTGGCGATATTTTGGAAGTAGCCGAAACTGAATGCGGGTTGCGCCCAGCCGTAGAAGCGGAGCGTCGGGTTCGGCTGTTGCTCCTGCGCGAGTAAGATCGCTTCGTCAACCGCCATATTCATCGCCGCGTTATTTTTTTTCATGTTCAGGAGTCTACCGATAGTTTCCATTTTAGGATAGCGGAACCCGGCACACGGCTGTGGTGTGTGCGTCGCAATACCAGAAATATCCGTTCCAGTAGGTCATTCCGTGTGGTTCGGGATGCGGTTCTGGTATCTCAATTTTGTTGAGATGTTTACCGTCTTCTGGGTCAAGATGGAAGATGGCGCGATGGTTGGTCTCAACACACCAGAGGTCGTCGCCGACCCATGCGATGCCGTGTGGTCGGTCGCCTGGGGCGGGGAGTGTGTGGATGACCTTGAAACCGTTTTCGACATCTACCTGATAGATGGTGGCGGAGGGTGGTACTGCGAGCCAGAGTTTGTTATCTCGCCATTCTAAACCGTGTGCGCCTGTCTGTCCTGCGCCGGGTGTCTCGAAAGCGGCGAGTGTGTCGCCGGTTTCTGGGTCGGTTGATAAGATTTCGCAGCTATAGGTGGACGCGAGCCAGAGTGTGTCGCCTGTATCAGTGATACCGCTGCCTCTGTCGGAGTCGGTTGTGAGGGTCTTTTTTACGTCGCCGTCGTAGGAGACAAGGTGTACCTCGTTGGTTTGCTGGTCGAGGATCCAGAGTCCGTCTTCGGTGGCTTGCATTCCGTTGGGTTGTGGACCTGGGGAATCAAACATTTTTTCAATTGTTGGCATGGGAAACCTCCGTGTAAGTTATAGATTATTTGGAGTTTTATTGTATGTTGTTTTGGGAAGGATGTCAAGGATTTTTTGAGCCAAGGGCAAGTGCCGGAGAAAGTTGTACATCAATCCAAAACTTCATACGGCAATTACAGGATGGTTAATTTTTTGTGAGGCAAATTGGAGACAAGCGACAATGTCTTCATATTCCAACAGTGGCATTTCATCAAGAATTTCTTGAAAAGAGAGCCCAGCTGCCAGCAAATCTAAGACATCTGTTACTCGAATCCGCATCCCTCGAATGCAGGGGCGTCCACCACATTGCTCTGGATTAAAAGTGATTCTGTTCATGGCCTGTATCTCCTTTTTGGGTTAATCAAAACACATTTCGTGAGAGAACGTCAATCGAAATGGTAGATATTCCAATCTCCTTGGGTTCGTAGTGGCGTAATTCATTGTGCCTTAGCGTCAGCAATAAATTGCCTTACTACGAACCTAAAGAAACCATCTGCTAAAAATCGATTAACGTTCTCGCTTAGCATAGCCCGGCTGAACTTCGTTAATGAACCTTGTTAACCCCTCTCCTTCTTTTGCTAATTCTTTCATCTCTTCGATATCATCCTCGCCTGCACTGTCGTAAGTGTAAAGATAGACGCTGCCGCTCGTGAACCTGAGTCTGATGAAATCAGCTCCCACTTCATAAGCAGCGATTCCTGAGTTTCCGTGACGGTTTCCATAACGTTTCATATTCTTCCCTCCTCTGTGAAATTTTATTCAAAATTATAGCATCGTTGAGAACGCCTGTCAAATTTTTCCAATTCTAAAATTTTTGGAAATGCTAACCAACGGAGCGAACGGGAAAGCTCCTATTTTCCTTATCCTCATATTGACTTGCAGACTGCACTGAAAAGTGGTATAATTCCACCATAATTAAACACAACACCTTGGAGATTACTTTTGAATATTGATACATTAAAAGGGAAAACGGTTGGTGCTGCTGTTTCGGGGGGTTTGGATAGCTGCACGATTACGAAATGGTTGGTCGATAACGGGGTCAATGTCGTCTGTTTTACGGCGGACCTCGGTCAACCTGATGAACAGGACGTTTCCGAAATTCGGGACCGGATGTTGGCGTGCGGTGCTGAAGAGGCTGTTATTATAGACGCGAAGGACGCACTTGCGGAAGATGGTATCCGTCTCATCCAATGCCAAGCGATGTATGAAGGCGGTTATTGGAATACGACAGGCATTGCGCGGCACGTCACGGTGAAAGCACTTCTCCCAGAGATGGAGAGACGCGATATCTCTATTTTAACGCATGGTGCTACCGGTAGAGGTAATGATCAGGTGCGGTTTCAACTCGCTACGAATATGCTGAATCCGCGCTTCTCAGTCTATGCCCCGTGGCGGGATCCAGAATTTCTGAAAGTGTTTGGTGGTAGAAAAGAGATGATAGACTTCTGCCAAGCGCATAACCTACCGATTACTGCGACGCACGAGAAGCCCTACTCAACCGACGCGAATCTGCTTGGACTTACACATGAAGCCGGACGCCTTGAATCGCTGAAAACACCAGCAGGGTTCATCAATCCAGGTATGGGCGTCCATCCGAAAGATGCCCCTGATGACGTGGAACATTTTACGGTTACCTTTGCCCGTGGAACGCCAGTTGAAGTCAATGGTAGTCCCGTTACAGCCCTTCAGAGTCTGCTGGAGGCGAACCGTATCGGTGGTCGTAACGGTATCGGTATCGGTATCCACACGGTTGAGAACCGGTTTGTGGGAATCAAGAGCCGCGGGGTCTATGAATCTCCCGGGATGGAACTGCTTGGGAAGTGTTACGAGTATCTACTCCAACTGATTTTAGACAGGCGTGCGCGTCGCCATTTTGATAGCGTGGCACCGATCATCGCTGAACAGATTTATCAGGGTTACTGGTTCGATGCTGCGACGCAGGCGTTGCTGTCCTCAATCCAACCGTTAACCGACTTGGCGAGTGGGACGCTTACAGTTGCCCTGTATAAAGGGAATGTGGCGTTCTACGCTGTTGGTGGTGCCCCGCATTCACTTTATTCCGAGGAGACCGCGTCTATGGAGGCGATCGGTGACTTCGATCATGCAGATTCGGAGGGATTTTTGGGGGTACTTGGCGTAGGTGCGCGCGCCTCGGCTGTTGCTGGACAGACGCAGTCGTAGAAGTTTAAGGCACCTCAAGTTTTGCGAACACTTGTTCGATGATACCTTCGACATCTTGTCCATCTGCTTCTGCTTCGTAGCTGATGATGACACGATGCCTGAGTACGTCCATGCCGACGGCGTGGATGTCCTCTGGGGTAACGTAGCCGCGCTCGGAGAGGAATGCTCTCGCCCTCGCTGCGAAAGCGAGAAAGATGGTTGCCCGCGGCGATGCGCCGTATTCAATCAACGTGCTGAGCTCGCCTAATTGATACGTTTCCGGTGTGCGCGTCGCACAGACCAAATCGACAATATAATTCTCCAACTGTTCTGCCATATAGATATTTCGGACGACTTCTCGGAATCGGATAATATCGTCGGGTGCAATCACTGGCTGGATGTTCGGGATCTCTTCAGTTGTCATCCGTCTGAGGATTTGTAGTTCCTCTGCATGTGAGGGGTAGTCAACTTTAATTTTGAGCATAAACCTATCTACCTGTGCTTCCGGTAGTGGATAGGTGCCTTCGTGTTCAATCGGGTTTTGGGTTGCTAAGACGAGGAACGGATCATCAAGTAGGTATGTTTCGCCGCCGATCGTGACCTGTCGTTCTTGCATGGCTTCAAGGAGCGCGCTTTGGACTTTCGCGGGTGCGCGGTTGATTTCGTCGGCGAGGATGACGTTGGCGAAAATCGGTCCCTTTCTGGTGTAAAAATCACCCTTCTGTTGATCGTAGATGAGCGTGCCGATCAGGTCCGCGGGGAGTAGGTCGGGCGTAAACTGGAGACGGTTGAAGGATGCGTCAATTGTCTGTGCAAGTGCGCTCACGGCGGTTGTTTTTGCGAGTCCGGGTACGCCTTCGAGCAGGATGTGTCCGTTGCAGAGCAATCCGATAATCAGTCCTTCTAACAACGCTTTCTGACCGACGATCACTTTCCCTGTTTCTGTGAGTATCTGTTGGACGAGCCCGCTATCTGCTTGGATGCGGGCGTTCATCGCTTCTAAATCATAGTTTTGCAATTTTTAATTTTACCTTGCGGGAGAACAGCGTAAATTTGGGACGCAACGTACCTTCCTTAAATCCGCCTGCGCCGTTGTTGCAGGCTGCCATTTTGGTATTGCCAATTTAATTTACCCTGCGGGAAAACAGCGTGAATTTGACGGCTGACGGTTATTAATCAAAAAACGGTTGTGTTTCGCCTTCTTGGAAGGACTGTTCAAGCCACGGATCCTTTGTTTTCTGTCTGAATTCAATAACTTTTCGGCGCATCTCATTGGCTGTATCTTGTAATTCTGGTGCGTTAATGAGATTTTTCGATTCCGCTGGGTCGTTCTGGATGTCAAACAACGCCTCACGACTCTGTTGTATAAAATCAGTGCGCTGGCGTTCACCGAGTTGTTGGACGTTGTCGTTGCGGACGGCTGTCCAAGAAATCGAGCGGAATAGGTCGCTTGGTAGCGGTGTTTCGAGTTGATAGGCGAGATTGCGGACGTACTTGTACCGTCTGCCGCGTAATACACGGTAGGGGTAGTAATTTGTTACTTCGTGGAAGCAGTGAGAGAAATAGGTTTCTTCCCATTCGCCGTTTCCGGGATGTTCGCTATCGTCTTCAAGGATGGGAAGCATTGATCTTCCCGGCAGGGCGTCCTCTCCATCAGGGTGTTCGACACCGCACCAGTCTAACATTGTCGGGCAGAAATCTACCCAGTTGACGAGTGCTTGGTTGTGGAAGCCGCGTTTCTGTTGTGTCGGGCTGGAGATGAGGAGTGGACAGTGGTGTCCGCTGTCGAAACTTGATGCCTTCGCGCCGGGGAACGGCATTGCGTGATCGGTTGTAACAAAGACGAGGGTTTCATCTGCGCGTCCGGAAGTGTCAAGTGCCTCCAAAACTGCGCCTACGACGGCATCCCACCGTGAAACGCTTTCGTAATAGTCTGCGAGGTCTTCACGGACTGCTGGTACATCTGGCAGGAAATTCGGTACGATGATTTCATCGGGGGCATAAGAGCCGGGTTGAATGCCTGCGGGTGTCTGGTCGTTTCCGAAGCCTTTGCCTGCGCGGTGTGGATGCGTGCTGCCGATATGGAGATAGAAAGGTGTATCTGCGTTCTCGTTGAGGAATTGTGTGACCTTTGTTGCCATGTCCGCCGGACTTCGAGCGTTGACTCTCGGTTCAAAATCGAAGGGATAGACGGTGTCTGGGGCGACGTGCTTCTTTCCGATACAGGCTGTAGCAAATCCGTTTGCCTTTAGGATTTTTGGTACGGATTGCATATATTCGTGTGTCCGAAATCCGTGTATTCCGTGGCAGTGTCCGTATTGTCCGTGTGTGTGGCTATGTTGTCCGGTGAGGATGCATGCCCGACTCACGGCGCACGATGGACTTGTGCAGAACGCGTGATCAAACACGACACCGCGTTCTGCGAAAGCGTCAATATGTGGTGTTCGGATAACATCATTTCCGTAACATTTTGCGATACGGCTCCAATCGTCGGCGATGACGAACATCACGTTTTTATAGGAATTGTTCATGATTCTCCTCTGCACTGGAGGGCGTTAATAGCAAATGCCCAACTACTCGAAAAGCTGTGAAACCGGACAAGTAAACCCCGGCACGACATCCTCACCCGTGAGTGTATCCTCACATGTGAGCAGCGCGATGTCTCTTTCGGAGCGATAGACCGTCACCGTTTTAGAACGGGGATCCAGCACCCAGACAAGGCGAGTTCCGGCGTTCAGATAGACAAACGCTTTGTCTACAACACGCCACTGAACGTCTGTCGGTGAAACCACCTCGATCGCGAGGTCGGGCGGTATTGGGAAACCTGTGTTTTCGTCTCCATCCAACCGCGGGGTTGAAACAAACGCCACGTCTGGCTTCAGGCCCCGTTCGCCCACCTGAAAAGTTGCCTCTACATGGACCTCCCCTAACTGATTCTCCTCTACATGCCGATCCAAATACCGGATGACTTTAACACTAACCCTGCTATGTATTCTCGTTGGTGGCGACATCGGCACTAATTCTCCTTTAACGTATTCATATCCGTCTACATCGTTCTCAAGAAATTCCGCCAATGTCATGGAGACTTCTTCCGGTGCGCGAGTCCCTTGCGCGACTTCGTGGAGTTCTTGTTGTGTCATGTTTTCATTCCTCTGCGCGTGGGTGCTCTGTGAGGTTTATTGTAACATCTAACATTGCGTTTGTCAAGAAAGCGTTACGAGGTTATGTACTGTGGTACGTTTTTTGCTATACCAATCCGCCGCGTTTTCTTAGGAACCATTCAAATCCGAGGAGTGCGATGACGGCTCCAAAGATGAGCGGTATATCCCAAATATCGACATCGGTAATTTTTGAGGTTGCGCTTTCAACGAGCGGTATCTGGTTGACGAGTTGGTCTGCTTCCGCCATGGCGTAATACTTCCCACCACTGCCTTCAGCGATCGTTTTGAGGAGTGCGATGTTAAGTTCGGCGTTACTGAATTCGGCGTATGATGCTTTTACCTCGAAGAGGGTCTGTTGTTCACCGAGGCTTTCGCCGTCAAGCGTGCCGGCTGCAGTGACGGTGTATTCGCCATATCGGTTCGGGATAAACCGTGCAGTATAAAGTCCATCTTCGCCGAGCACCTGCTCAAGTCTTAATTCTTTGCGTTTCCCGGCTTCGTCAATGACGATGGCTCGGATTTTGGCGTTGTTGGTCAATTGGAACTGTTGGTCTGTCGCGGTGACCTCTATGACGACGGGTTCTTTGAGTGTGTAGGCTGTTTTTGCGATGTCAAGTTTAATATGTTCCTTCGGTGCGGTTGTGAGCCATCGTGCGACTTGTCGCCAGAACCGTTGATGGCTATCGTCCTCAAGTGATTTCTTGAGCATTTGCCATCGCCACGAGGTATGGGGCGTGAAAACCATGACGCGCCCGGCGTTGTAATTGTGGGTTGCGATGAGGATCCGATTTCCGAATTCGTTCCGCTCGGTCGGATGTTCCGCCAAAACGAGGGCACCTGCTTTTGCTCGCTTGACTTTGCTATACCCTATGAGCGGTACGAGGTCGGTCCAACGTTTCATATTATCCACGGTGTTGTCAGATAGTGCCATTAAATTTTCAACTTTCCCCTCTGGTGTCAGTTGCAATTTATACCCTCTGTTCCGGGAAGCGGGACGTGCCCCAGGGGTTAATCTGGTGCGTCGTTCGGGTAGCGGTGGCGGTGGGGGTCCGAGTTCCAATTCTACGGGTAAGCACTGTGCGATCGCGGTGTTGATGTAGGATTTCGCGAGTTCGTGATTGCCCAAAGAGCTTGAGCCGCCTAACATAAGCAGTCCACCTCCGCGGGTACGTACAAACTCAAGCGTATTCTCAAGCTGGGCTGCTGTAAATTCGGATGCATCCACGTTGCCAAAGATAATAGCGTCAAAATCAAAGAGTGTATCTTTATCATCTGGATAAAAATTGAAGTCGTGTGCCGTTTCAGCCCGTGTGCCCATATAGTGTCGTCCTTCACTACTGGTACTTGTCAAAACTCGGTCGGTTAATTGGATGTTGGGATCCTTTTTCAATGCGCGTTTGATATGGGCAAATTCGGTCCGCGGTTTGCCATCGACGAATAGGATTTTCACACGTTTGGTAGGTGTGACCTTCAACAGAAAGGTCTTCGTGTTGTTCTGTGGTACTGCTTCCGTTTCATCTAACGCTGCGTGGACCTCGAATTTTTGGGTTCCGGCTTGGCGAGGCGTGAATTTTAGTGACACGCGTTTTGTTGTTAAGTCGGCGGTTGTGTCCGTTCCGCCGAATTGAGGTATCCAAGAGGTATCTTCGTCCATGTCAACGGATTCCGTTTTTAGGATTCGTCCGTTGCTGGTGAGTTGGAGGTTAACCTCTTTTCCGCTGAACCCTTTGCGTTTTACGGTTGCCCATATTTCGACAGGAAAGTCTTCTTCTGCGGTGCGCGGTACATCGAGTTTGACGATTTCAAGGTCAGGGGTTCCCGCTTCTGAGCCGACCCCGACGGTGTGGATCGGCAGTTTGCGTTCTCGCATTTGCATTGCGAACTTCGTCGTGTCGGTTCCGCTTCTGTCTACGCCGTCTGTCAGAAGGACGGCACCGGAGAGCGGTATGCCTTGCAGATCGTCAAGTGCCTCGTTTAAAGCCTGTGGGATGTCCGTACTTTCGCCCTCGGCGCTGGTCAATACTTTGCTGGGGATGCGTTTTGCTGTGGTGTCAAACCCGAAGAGTCGCACTTTGAATTTGGCATCCAGTTTTTCCAGGAGTCCTTCTTCTTCGGAGAAAAGCAAGTCATTGACGCGCCGTAGTCGCGTTTCGGAATCCGCAGCATCGGTAATCTGCATACTCTTGGATTGGTCAACCATTACCAATAGGTAGGAATCATCAGGGTTTGTTTGGTAAATCGTTAGAAAGGGTTTGAGTAGACAAAAGGCGAGCAGACAGAGTACAACGGTGCGAAGGAAGATGAGAAAGCCGCGGAACCCACGTTGGATGCGCCCTTGTGTGGTGCGGTATGACCATATCGCTGCGGCAATAAGTGCGACAAGTAGAACGGCAATTAGAAGCCCTGGCAGTGGTACCCCAAACGAAAAGTCTCCTTCTCGAAAAACGTCAATGGGATACTTCATTATTTTTTCAAACATTTTTTAATTTATGGCCTCCTGGGCTGCGCTCCACTACGTTCCGCGCAGGTTTCCTGTTAATTTTGACATTCTTCTTAAAATCACGTAGGTTTCTTAACGCCTCAAGACGGACACAACACCCTTTTAACGAGTGCCAACCAATGATCATTTGGGCTGCACTCCACTATGTTCCGCGCAGGTTTCCTGTTAATTCTGACATTCTTCTTAAAATCACGTAGGTTTCTTAACGCTTCAAGACGGACGCAACACCCCTTCACCGAGTGCTGACCAACGATCGTTTGGGCTGCACTTCACTACGTTCCGCGCAGGTTTCCTATTAATTTTGCACAGGGATATTGATGCCCTGACCTGTGCCTGCGGATTCGTGTAATGCGTCAATGACACGCATATTTCCGAGCGCGTCTGTCAATGGTAAACGGGTTGGCGCGTCTCTTTCTATTGCATGACAGAGGTCTAAAATTTCAGCAGCATAGGGATTCACACCTGTAACCGTAAAAGTCTCGCCATTAACTGTAAAGTGCGCCTCACCTTCTGAGTTGCCCCACGCGCTCTGAACAGAGAGTGTCCCGTTTGTGCCTGCGACTTCGTAAGACTCACGCCATGTCCATCCGAAACTACAGTCGAATTGTCCGGTAACACCGTCCCCGAAATCTAAGGTTCCGATGAGGGTTTCCCAGACGTTATTGATTGCTTCAAATTTACCGGTTGCCCAAACTGATTGTGGTTCACGTCCGACGAGATAACGGATGATGTTGATGCAGTAGCAGCCCAAATCCATGACAGCGCCCCCGCCGAGGTCGCCTCTTAGTCGCCAGTTCTGCCGATCGGTGAGTCCTGTTGAGAAGGTAGAACGGGCATAACGGACTTCTCCGATTGCGCCCTCCTCAATCTTCTGTTTCACGGCGAGTGTCAACGGGTGGTGTCGGTACATGAACCCTTCCATCAGTAAGATGTCGGCGCGTTCCGTGACTTGGATCATCTGTTCGAGCTGCGTGGTAGTGACAGCGATCGGTTTCTCGACGAGTATGGCTTTGACACCACAGCGTACCGCTTCCAACACATTTTTGAGATGGCTTGAGGGCCACGTAGCGACCACTAAGACATCGGGCTGCTGTTTTTCGAGCATCTGTCGGAGGTCGTTGTAGGTGTTCTGAACGTTGAATTCGGTGGCGAACCGCGCGAGCGATTCAAATTTTTCATCGCATGCGCCAACGATTTCAATCTCTGATAGATTACGCCACGCGTTGCCGTGTGCGTGAGAGATGCCGCCGCAGCCGACAATTGCTATTCGATGTTTTTTCGCCATGGTTTTACCTTGGAGTTGTTAATTCGGGGTTACAAACCCCTCCTACAAGTGATTACATGGATTCGGGGTTACAAACCCCTCCTACAAGTGATTCAATTGATTATGTCATAGCGAGGCGATTTCTACGGGTCTGTTTTCTTGTGCCGATAGGTTTGCTGCGAGCGATATTGCGAGCGTTTTGACGGCATCGGCATACGGACTCAAAATCTGGGAGCCATCACCGCTACGGACTGCCTCTACAAAGACTTGATCAATTGTCGGTCCGGGTTCTGTTTTTTCTACCCATTCGCCATCTTCATGTACTGAAACTCTTGACGGATTCCAATTCAGCAGTTCTTGTTCGTATAGGATATCCAAGACGTTGGCGTTTGACCAGTCGCGGGCGTACGCCCAGGCTGCTGTGAGTGAACCGACGGCACCGTTGCTGAATTGGAGGGTAACGCTGTTGCTGTCTGGACAATCAATCTTTTTCAACACGCGATTCGCCTGCATGGCGTAAACCGATTCCACATCGCCAACGAGGTTGCGCATCATATCGATTGTGTGTGTCGCTTGTTCGACCAATTGACCGCCGGATTTGTTCATTTGTCGTAGCCAACCGTCTGGACTCCCGATACCGGTGCCGCACCAATACTTGCCGACGACCATGTTAATTGTTTTATCCGTTAGAATTTGCTGCGTTATTCGCGTTGAACCGAGGTAACGAAGTTGGTAACCGACGCAGGTTATCAGTCCTGCTTTTGTGACGGCTGCTTCGATTTCACGTGCGATGTCCATATTGATTGCGACCGGTTTCTCGACGAGGAACGGTAAGCCGCGTGCGATAACGTCAAGTTCGGGTTGCCCGTGTACAAAAACGGGGAGACTTAGATAGATTGCATCTAAGTCGTCGCGTTCGAGCAGGTTTTGGTGAGCGGTGTACGGGTCGGCATTATGTCGTTCCGCTGCGTTTTGTGCGCGTGCCGGATCAATATCGCATATACCGACGATGCGGGCACCTTCGATGCCGGCTAATTGGTTCATGTGCCCACTTGCATTACCACCGGCACCGATAAATCCTATTTTAACTTCCTTCATTTGTACCTCTTTCCTCTTTAGACAAAATTGTTGTTGAAAAGTCCGTGAAATTTAGCGTGCTTTGAAATTAACCTGTAGCGCTTTTTCGATGTCTTCGCGTGGGTGGACACCAAATTGTGCTTCAAAATTTCGGTCGAATGCCGCCTCTTCAGCCGGGTCGGCTTCAAGCGGGAGTTCAATCGGTTGTCGGTTCGTCTGGATGGATCGGTGTGCTGCGATCACCATTTCCTGATCGGCTCTGCCCATCTCTCCTGTCCATAGTGGTTGTGTATCCTCTCGTACGGCGTGTGCGATACTCTCAAGCATTGTCGCCAATGAGATGCCATTTTCTGCTATGGTTGTCCCGTGATAAGGATTTATCCATTCCACTGTCCCGCCTAATGATGCTGGGAGTTCGACAAAGATACGTCGTAGTATGCGATTTTCACTGTATTCTCTCTGAAATTCGTAAGTTTGTGCTATTCCTGCGCGTTCGGCGATGTCTTTATCTGTGCAAACGTTGACTGTCTCGCCGCCGGTGGCACTCTGATTTCCGTTAGTGATGATTGTGCCACGCTCGCCGCAGGTCTCAAAACCGACGAGTTTGTTCCGTCCGAGCCGTCCATTTTTATTACCGACCATAGCGATGCCGAGTCCACCGTTATCGAAATCTATGGCGTAAAACTCAAGGTTTTCGCGATTGAAATCTCGTTTTGCTCCGTCGGTGTATGGCGTAACGGGCATCGTATGTCCGATACTGCTGACGGATTTTGGGTTGGCATCCATTCGGCACCGGATTGCGGCGAGTCCGTGGTAGCCGGTTGTGGAAAAGAGGCGATAGCATTTGTGGACCTTCCCGATGACCCCTTCTTGAATGAGTTTACAGACGAACTGTTCCACCGGGATGAACGGGAAGTTTTCGGATGTCTGGAGTTTCACGTTGTTTTCGGCGGCATCGGTGATCATCATATCCATGAGCCCGAGTGTCGGTGCGAGTCCTGTCTCTACGTTGTGCGAGATACCGCGTCGGGAGAGGTAACAGGAGACAATATGATGTAACTGGACAGGCACGACGACATCACAGACATCGGGCGAGATTTCATCGACCATTTTTCGGACATCGGTGTAGGCTTTAACGCCGAGTTTCGCTGCGCCTGCTTCTGCGGATTCTGGGTGTGCGTCACACACAGCGACGACCTCAAAGGTATCTTTTAAGGTTGCGGCAGTTGACAAGTGTGCTGCGCCGCGTCTGCCGTGGCCGATTAAAGCGTATTTTAGACGGGACATCTCAATCCTCCAACCTCCACATAACACTCATACTGAGCAATGAATCTGCTAAGAGATTAGTTAGTGCACTGGTAGCCGGTTGCTTCGAGACTCGCTCGGATTCTGTCTACTTCAGTTGTGGACAATTGACGGAGCGGTCGTCGCATTGTCATTGATGGGAATCTACCCATTAGCCATCGGGCGCATTTCATTCGCTGGTGTGCATCACTGCTCGGTTCTCCGAAGTTGTAAACAATCCGTGCGAGTGCGTCTACTTGATTGCGTGCTTTACGTGCTCCGATGAGATCGTTATTGAGTGCGGCGTGGACGACATCCACCATCAACTCCGGTACAAAGCCTGCGAATCCGATGAGTGCGCCGTCACTGCCTTCAAGGAGCGAAGCGAGCAGATATTCATCGTGGCATGTCAAGACTGGGACCTCCGGTGCGGCTTCTTTGAGTTGTTCGTAATCCCATCGCCAGCGTGCCATGTCGCGGGTGCCCATTTTGATACAGACAACTTGTGGGATTTTGACCATCTCCAACATCTCTTCGAGCGTATAACCTGCTTTTGTCCATGCGGGATATTGATGCACGATGATCGGTATATCTGCGCCTTCGGCGACATCTTGAAAGAAACCGACTGCGGTTTCTGGTGTTCTTCCGAAGCGTAACCAGTGATGCGCGGGCATCAATAGAATGGCATCTGCGCCGGCTTCCTTCGCTGCGAGTGCGTCGTCAATTGCTGGAAGACTGCCCTCTGCGCTAACGCCTGAGACGACTTTGACCCGGTCCCCGACCGCTTCGGCGGTAATTCGCGTTACGTGTTGTCTTTCATGGAGACGGAGTGACATGATTTCACCGGTATGCCCGTTACAGACGACCCCTTTTATGCCTGGAACACCGGCGAGTTCCTGCATATACTGACGCAATCCGTCTTCGTCAATGGATTCATCTTCGTGGAACGGGCAGAGCGTTGCCGGAAATACACCTGCCCATGGATGGTGTTGCCAATTCAGTTTCACGATTTTTCCTCTTGTTTGTAATCTTGTTACCGGTTTTGCAAGGCGCGTTGCCTTATAAGATTCCGTAAGATTTTCATTCACTGCTATTTTAACTTGATTTTGCAAGTAAAATCAAGTATTATTTTAAATAACCCAAGTTGCCACTTGTAAATCCATGGGATATCCTTTATAGTGTTTTTATCCGAAAAACAAAAGGAGAACCCCATGGACTTGACTATTGTAGCACTTTATACGATTTGTGACGATCTTTTAATCTCAATCGGGCAT
>JAJDTJ010000125.1 GCA_022827225.1 Candidatus Poribacteria bacterium
GATGCCCGATTGAGATTAAAAGATCGTCACAAATCGTATAAAGTGCTACAATAGTCAAGTCCATGGGGTTCTCCTTTTGTTTTTCGGATAAAAACACTATAAAGGATATCCCATGGATTTACAAGTGGCAACTTGGGTTAAAATAATAGCATAAAATTTGTCCAATGTCAAGAAAAACGAAAAAAATGCATTGAGGCCTTAACTTTTTGCGTTTTATTTTTATATTATATACCAAGAGGCGGTCGTTTTCAGAGAATGCATAGAGACGACGGGTGCCTCTACGGGGAAATATGTGATTCCTCATTCGTTCACGTAGCTGGAAACACCTACTGTTAAAATGGAGCAACTCATACAATTCGTTTAGCAAGCGGCGTTTGAATCCTGCTACCTAATTGGAAACCAGGACGTTATCATACAGAAAGGATATGAAAAATGTTACACACACTTAGATCCCTCATCATCGCTACGGCGATTCTTTCTCTCTTTTTGACGTTTCTCACCCCAAGTGAGGCAATTGAGATTACTCAGATGTATTCGACCTATGATGACTCTGAAAACCGCGAATGTCTCTACATCACGGCTTATGTCGAAACAGACTCCCCGTATTTATATGTCTACTGGTATATTGACGGCGTTCAGCAAAGTATTTCCGGGGGGCCGAGTACATCCGCCTATTTCTCGCCCAATTCTTCGGACTTCCCTGGGAGTTCCGACGGGACTACTTATACCATAGAGGCTGTTGCCTACCAATACGATCCAGAGACGAACCTCATGTTGTCGGATTCGGGTTCTTACTCTGTGACGGTCTACAAGGGCTGTCAGGAGACAGCAGCATCTCTGATAGCATCCGTCACATCGTGTAGCTGGAACGGTCGGACGGCATCGGCGACATCGTTTGCCTCGATCGAGCACACGGGCGGGGATGACGCGCCCAGTGTGAGTTATGTACTGAACTTTGGGTTCCAAGTGTATAAACTTCAAGCGGATGGTGCACGGGACGAAGATGTATTCAACCCGCTACCGGAAGGCATAGAGGGGACCGTCCATGCAGGTGATGCCAAGGTTTCGAAGGGCTACTCGAATTCTCATACCTTAGGCAATGGCTGGGATGAAGGCGACACGTTTGAAGTTTATACGAGAGCGACCGCTTGGGGGGTGAACAATGACCGAAAAGGGGTGGAGAAAGAGTGCAAGGATGAGGGGAGTGACACCTTTACCATCCCTGAAAACTAATCTTGACCCTGATTTTTCATGCACGGGGGTTTTCTCAAGTCCCCCGTGCGTCTCACAAGGAGGATACAGATGTTCCTAACACGAATGAAAGCCGTATGCGGTGCCGCAATCGCACTGTATCTGCTGATAGGGTTCGGTCCCGCGCTCACCCCTGTAGATGCGAAAATCGTATTTTCGTCTCGACGCAACGGCGATACGGCAGTGCATATCTATCTGATGGACGATGACGGCAGCAATGTCGAGCGACTCACAGACCCTGCTTTTTATGATAGACTCCCTCGATGGTTTCCAGATGGCAGACGGGTACTCTTTGAGAGAGACTTCTCGCGGGGAAACGGAAGCGGGGCAGCAGCGAACTCGGCGTTTTATATTCTCAATCTCAAAACCGGCATGGCACGGCGCTTTATGGAGAATCACCCGACCGACGCGGACCCTGTTGTATCACCAGATGGCAAATACATCGCCTTTAATAGTAGACGCGGGGGTGCCCGGGATATCTATGTGCTAAACTTGGAAACCGGGCATCTGAAACAATTAACAGACATCGGTGATAGGAGGGGATGGGCGTACCGAGTGGACTGGTCCCCGGATGGTCGCCACCTCGCGTATGAGTGGGAGGTGGCACCGGACGGTGATAATATATGGCTGATGAATGCCAACGGGCACCATAAAAAACGGTTCACACCCCTCCCGAAAGGTCCGAATATCATTTTCCGAGGTGCCCCGTATTGGTCGCCATCGGGTAAATATATCATGTATCGCGAAAGCGAACGGTCGCCTGATTTACAGCAGCGGCTCTCCACGTCCCTCATTTTTCAGAACGTGCAGACAACGCTTCGCAGGGTCCACAAATTCCCAAAAGTATCTCTGATCGCGCGAGCCTGTTGGATGGGTTCCGATGAGACGGTGCTTTTATCGATGAAAGACGATTACACCGACCCCTTCTCGAATTATGAAATCTATCGCTATGAGCTGGGGAGCCGTCAATTGACGAACCTGACGAATCAGCCGGGGGGCGACTATCAACCGCACTGGCATGCGGGTCCCCTCTCGGTATCCGCTGTGGAGAAACTCACGACGCTCTGGGGTGAACTGAAGAAAATGGAGTGACATCCGCTATTTAGCAGCAAGTTTTACGCACAGCTTTCAGTAAAAAAATCAGTTTAAGTTTTTTTATTCACAATTTTTGCCGGAAGTGTTATCATTAATGTCCCTTGAGAAGTCATTAGGTGTTAATTAACCAACACTTCAAATCGTCAACAGTTTTTTGAGAGTGGTATGAGGCACTCATAATCACAAGAGGGTATCGTGAGTCAACGTCTTGCGATGAAGGAGGTTGAATCATGAGATTGAGGTGTCAGGTTTCAGGTATGAAATGCCCACGTTACGAGCAGGATGGCTTTTTCTGTCCTGATGACGAAACGGTTGAACGGCTTCTACCGGATGTGAACCGGTGTGCGGATTGTATGGCGTATGCTCCGCCACGGTGTCCTGATTTTCGGGACGATTTGCGGCAGACTGCCTTGATTGTGCTTATAGAAAAAGGTCCGAAGTTTGATCCGACGCATCAGAGTGGTGCAAGTTTCGGCACTTTCATCCGTCCACAGATATGTGGCACTTTAATGAACGCCAAACGGAAGGAACTCGAACACTGCCATCATGAGTTTCCGCTTATTGATGAGGCAGTGGATTTTTACGGGGAGCAGGCTGCTGAAACGGATCGGGAGGTCGGGTGTTTGCATGCGTTCGCGGATGAGAACGCTGCATTTGAGGATGAGCTTGTGCGAGACATCAGCCTTGAGACAGTCTTACCGGAACTCCTACAAGCGTTGACCGAGCGAGAACGCGAAGTGTTCGCTAATCTCCGTGCGGATCAGCAGAATTGTGAGATAGCTGAGACGTTGAACCTTTCCGCTGCGCGTGTGAGCCAACTGGTGAGAAAGGTGCTGCAGAAAGTATCAGAAACGGGACAGCGGCTTGGTTTAGGAGAATAACGATTTTTTGGAGGTAAACTTTCTTTGAAATCATCGAAAACTAAAAGTAGAGGCGATTGTAGAACCCGGTAAGGATGCTGGTTCACAATCGCCTTTATATTTTCTTGTTCTGATACGCAACTTGTTAAATTAAAACGCAATCGCTGCGTCCGTATCCACTCGTCCTACCTATCCGCCAGCCTCATAGTCCAGAGTTGAACCCGATTGAACGCCTACGGTGTTTCTTCAAGGTCGCCTCGCCCGTTATCAAAGTGAACTGTACAGATGTAATCTATGACAGATTCATAATTGGAAATGGTATAAGTTACGCCTTCCCAGGATTGAACCCTAAATCCAACTATACACCGCCGACCTCAGCACAAGGCTCAACAAGGGCCAGAAGCACCCCATCAACGCTTCACCTAATACCAACCCAATGAAGAACGGCACCGCTTTCCGATAGGCGTTGATGCCTCCGTGCTTCAAAATGAGCCATTTTGCTACCATGGCGATCAGGAGTGGGAACCAGATAACGTCCGTTGTGCCTGGGGCAACGCCGATAACATATCCTGCCGGATGCAACGGACACCACACAAAACGCGACCGCAAAAACATGATCCCTAAATTCGCCACAAACGTTAAACCTAACACCGAAGTCGCAAGCCAATCCGTCGGTTTTGGGTTCACTAACCACGATGAAAGAAAGTTATACGTATCGGCACCACCGGCATGAATCTGCTCCGAACCGGCAGCCACACCTTCACTGTAAATCGCATAAGGGTAGAGGATGAGACTTGATAGGATACCGACGAGGCTCGCGATGACCAGCACAGTAAACATCGTCCGGTTTCGGATACCTGTACGCTCAGCAAGCTTGAACGCCTCCAATTGATCCGGCATCGGGTGTGTCCGAAAGGAGGCATAACTCGCACCGCTGAGCCAATTCATGAGCGAGAGCATCGTCAGGTTACCCGCACGCAAACGTCGGGTACCGAGTAACGAGATCATCATGTACTGTGGCGTGAGATAACCGATGGCGTGTATCGGCGGTCCCAGTTCCGCTCGCATCCGTGTTAACCCGACCACGATCATCAGATAGATACAGATAAAAATCCCGAATGCCCACAACGACATGCCACCACGGATACAGAAAACCGCGAGGAGCAGTAGACAGCCCCCGAGCGTTATCACGGCACTCCGAGGTGAGATCGCCTCGGTTTGCGACGCGGCACGATTCGGACGAATCACTTGTTTCAGGACGGATGCAAAATGTTTCCGGGCGTGCCAGCACGCAATCGCAAGGAGTGCTAATAAGGCACCCGCACCTTGCTCCCCGAGAAACGGGTAACCCTGTAACGTAGCAATGCCGACGGTACTCCCGAAGAGCAGCTGCGCCTTCTTCATGAGATAGAAAAATGTACACGAAAACGCCAGATCCAACGGTAGAATGAACGAGAAACCGATCAAATACGGGTGGAACCGGAGCGGCGTACTGCCCATGGCGTTCCACGGTTTCTGCGTAAAGTAAATATTAAGATTGTATTTCCGGACCGGAATCTCCGGGAGGACAGGAAAGAAGAACTGCAGCCCATTGAGTAGGTTGATACCCATCGCGATCCCGAAACCGATCCAGAGCAGGCGGTTGCTGAAGATGTGCCGGTTCGTGGTAATCTCTAACGGAATCTGGATGATCGGATACGCTAACTTTTCGTTCTCAATCCACTGCTTGCGAAGGAGCACGGTCAAGCAAAGAAAAATAAGCATCAACAGAAAGATTACCGCAGACCAAGCGAGGATCGGGACAATCCAGTACTGTACATAACCTTCCGTAAAAAAGTTCACCTCGCCTTCATAGAAATCGGTAACGGTTTTCGGGTGTTTCACCACAAGCCATTCGGGAAGATGATGAAAAAGGAGTGCCTCCCAATCGTTTTCGGGTGTCGCGAAACGGAAGGCATACGGGATGAGTCCCATCAGGCGTGGGATGCAGTCGTGTCCTGAAAAAGCACTACCGACAGCGAGCATGCTGTAGACGACAAGCAGATCGCGCGGTTCCAAAGCGATCCGTGGAAAGATACGCCGCACCCCTATATTCAGCAGTGTCATCGCCAAAATACCGAACATGACATTGACTGACATCGCGACGGTTGTGAGGTGCGCCGTGTGCCAAATCATTTCCACATAAGCGATCCAATAACTATTCGCGATAATAAGGACAGTGCCAATCAGCACTGCCCGTTTCGCAATTGTCGGCGAGGCGTGTAGGTCCGTAGTATGCATACTTCAAGGAGGCGGGCAACACCTATTATACTATTTCTAAAAGTTTGTATGGCATTAACCGTACGCTGTACACCCAGGACCGGTAGGTTCGGTTTTGCGGCGTACTTGAAGAAATCCTCAGAAATCCCCAAGCAAGGGGAAACGCAAAACCCCAAATGCGATCTACATCCCTAACCGAACCGGGTATAACTTTATTATTTTAGGTGTGCCCTATAGAAAACAGTGGTTTGGTCTATATCTTGGTTAGACAACTTGGGTTGTAAATAGACGCGGTATTACAGAGCATATCTCGGATTGAAAAATTGCAAAACTTTCTTTGCAGCAATCAACAATCATCGCGAAATATAGTATACGAAATGGAGAGAGTTGTCAAGATTTTTGTGCAAATTAGAGGCTGAAATGGAAGTCAAAACGAAAAAAATAATGATTATTTTCGTTCGGTATTAGTCGTTTTGGACTTGAACGATCTGCTGAAATGTGCTATGCTGTGGACATCACAAAGCAAGGGGGATGTTTTGATGTCTCATTCAAACCAAAAGCGACCGAATCTTGTTTATATTTTCGCGGATCAACTCCGTTACCAGTCTTGTGGCTACGCTGGAGATACCCGCGCACGGACACCTAATATTGACCGACTTGCGACAGAGGGAGCGAATTTCTGTAACGCTGTCTCTGGCAGTCCGATGTGCGCGCCCTATCGCGCCTCACTCTTCACCGGCAAATACGCCAGTAGCACCGGCATGGCGATTAATGAACTCCGTATAAATCCGAATCATGACTGCTTCGGGCATGTCTTGCATCGCAACGGGTATCAGACAAGTTACATCGGAAAATGGCATCTGTGGGCGAACCAATTGGGCAGGCACAACGATCCGAGGAATTCCTATATTCCACCCGGACGGCATCGACTCGGTTTCGATGGAGAGTGGTCAGCGTACAATTTTCATCATCTGTATTTTGACGCATATTATCACCAGGATTCGCCTGAAAAGATTGTACTGCCCGGATATGAACCGGATGGACAGACAGATATGGCGATTGATTATCTGCAACGGGCATCAACTCGAGACGACCCCTTCGCGCTTTTCCTCTCAATCGGGACACCCCACGACCCATGGACACGAGACAACGTTCCGGTCGCTGATTATGAGATGTTCCGAGACGTTGAATTTCCGCTGCCACCAAACTATCGTGATGAAAATGATCCTTATGGCGATACATGGGCGGTTATGTCCGCCGCACAACGCGCCCAACTGCCTGAGTGGATGCGTGTCTATTACGCGATGACTGCGAATCTGGATCGGAATATTGGGCGACTGCTACAAGCTATCAATGAACTTGGGTTGCGCGACGATACAATATTTGTTTTCACCTCCGATCACGGTGAGATGTTTGGAGCGCAGGGGCGCCGCGCGAAGAACATCTTTTATGAGGAAGCGGTGCGTGTGCCGTTTCTCGTCCGGTGGCACGGGCAGATTCCGGCGGGACACGTCTCGGACGCATGCCTGAATACGCCGGACATCATGCCAACACTACTGGCGATGATGAATCTGCCAATTCCAGAGGATGTTGAAGGTGCCGATTTAAGCAATGCCTCTTTTAATCAACCTACTGATGAACCGGATGCAGCGTTCATGCAGGGCATGGGGTGTACCGCCAAGTGGGAGGACGGTTATGAATGGCGCGCCCTCCGTACAAAACAGCATACATACGCCGTCCATCGCCCAGATCGGAGTGAGAAACTTTTCGATAATGTCGCTGACCCGTTCCAAACCCGCGATTTGATTGATGATCCCGAATCGACCAAATACCGAGAACAACTTCGGGCAATGTTGCGGCAGCGGATGGATGCACTTAATGATACCTTTGAGGCGTGTACCTGGTATCGCGATAATTGGACTGAGGATCGGGTTATTATGATACCTCCGAGCGCAGGAAGGCGAGGAATGCACCTGCAAGGAGAACGCTGAGTAGTAAAATGAGCAATAGTATATCCACTATTGCAGGGTTGAGCGTATCCTGAAAAGTTAATTTATCCTCAAATATCGGGATAGCCTCCGGGGAGACCGGCTTTTCGGACATGCCTTTTGGGATACCGATGAAGTGAAGGCTTTCTGGATCTGCTCTATCCATTTCAACGATGAAGTTTCGGAACTGTTGGATATGAAGGCGGGAGCGGTCTAAGAATTGTAAATGGCGATTGAACCCAGTACTTGCCATGGATTCAAGCGCGTATTGGATGATCGCCGCAGGGGAGCATCGGGTTATCTGTCTTGCGCGCAGCACTTGCGCACTTTGTGCAGCGAGATGCTGGCGGCTCAGCCGCTCCCGCATCTCCATGTCTTTGTTAACGAACTCGCGCTGGATCTCTAATTCTGAAGTGTCTATCTCTGCAACTTCTGCTTGAGAGGTGCCTGCTGATTGGCGGCGTTCTCTTAAAGTTTCCCTCTTATTCTGGAAATCGTTTATAATTTGGTCGAAGGCGGTCCCTCTTGCCATCCGAAATTGATGGTGCGTTTGGACAGAGGGCATCCATTTGGTTGAAAGGGTGCCGAGCGTTGACGGCATAAACACTACGACGGTCACCCAAATTAGCAACAGGACAACGAGACTTAACCGGCTTTCTCGGGTGATCGCGGAGACGATAAGCCCAACTGCAATGAAGATGCCAGCATAGCAAGAAGCGATGAGAACGATAAACCCTACACGTCCCCAGTCTGCCCCGCCGAGCTGCGTCCAACTCTCAGTAGAAATGATAGCAAGATTGAACAACACGGCGAAATAGAAGGCGATAAGGACTGTGATGAAGGAGCCAAGGAATTTACCGACTAACAGAGCAGGGCGCGAAATCGAATTGGCAAGGCACAGCCGCAGCGTCCCGCGTTCTCGTTCCCCAGAGAGCGCGTCAAAGGTAAACAGGAGCGGAATGAAGGAAAGCAGGTAGGTGATAATAAAAACCCAATCGATGACTGTGGCGGTGGGGCGATGATTGCTGAGTGCCTCCATATTCAGACGTGGAACACCCATCGCCCAAATGCTGGCAAATCCTTCGAGGTTCCAAGAACCACCGCTCATGGTTTCGCTTGGTAAAAACGCGTCCCCTCCGTCGGCAATGAAGGCGAGCGGGGAGGGACGTTTGTAAAGTTTACCAGGGCCCTTTTGCAGCAGTTCATATAACTGTGTTCGGGATTTCAACTCGGTCTGAGACGCGTTAACCTTCTCAGAATACTTCCGGACGCGTTCGGGGTGTGTCTGAAGATGCACGATTGCGTTGGTTACCATTAATGCTACAAGAATAAGCGTGGTTAAGGCGAAACGGAGACTCGTGAGGTGGTCTAAAAGTTCGCGTCTGACAATATGCCAAATCATTTTTTTAATTTTCCTTGCGGTTCGTTCAGGGCTCCCGTGGAAAAACGATTCTCTCCGTATATCCAGCCTACCCGTTGGGTAGGCTTACGCGCTCTGAATACACTGATTGAGAATCCATAAATTTTCGTTGTGGTTCGTTCAGGGCTCCCGTGGAAAAACGATTCTCTCCGTATATCCAGCCTACCCGTTGGGTAAACTTACATTCGTTGGACATCTTTATCAGTTTTCAGAGAAATAGTTTTTGGTCTTCAGTTGTCGGTTCTTCAGTTGTTGGTTAAAGGGGGGTTCCGCTAAACGATAACCTCTTAACTGACGGCTGACAGCCGACAACTGATAACCATCCTACACTTCAATTTTGATAAAGATCAAAAATGTTACCATGAAGAGAACGAGATTGATGAATACCAGCAAGAACAGTTCCGGTAAGGCGCGCTGTGCGTTGATGCTGACATCTGCCCGCTCAAAACGAAAGTCAGGCAGAATCGACCAATCTACCGTTCCTTGATTCGTTGAAAACCACTGCAGACTCGCGAAGGCATCTCTCTCATGAAAAGCGTCAATGAGGGTGCGCCGGTATGTCTGCGCGGCTCGTATATAGTCGGTCATGCTGTCTAAATCGGTGCCTGCCCACGCCGCGGTTGCGAATGCGTAAAGACTTGCAGGGCTGAGTTTCATGAGTCGTTCATCCCATCGTGCTTGCCGGACGGATATCTGTGCGACCAGTTGCTCCCCAACTAAGTACACCTTTTCGGCATTCTGGATGTGCAGCGTCGCGGCGAATTCATAGTAACGGCGCAGGTGTGTTACCAAGGGATCCGCAGTATTTTTCAATTCGATTTCGATATTAACCCGTGGGAAATCCCCGATATGCCACCCCCCGCCTTTAAAGAAGTCGGTACCTTCAAATGTATCGAAGAATAGTGGAGGGTCTCCCTTAAGCCGACTATTCTCCAAGAACCGATCCCGTTCTCGATCTGCCTCTTCCCGAATCTGTGTTATCTGCTGGTTAGCGGATAATTTCTCTGCACGCATATCGCCGACTGGATTCAGGGCAAATCGACTCCAATTTGGATAAATAAGTACTAAAACCACCCATAAGAACATACAGAGCATCAGGGACGTGGCAGCCCGGCGGGTTGTTGTGGAAATGAGCAGACCGATCAGGTAGAAAACTGACAAGTAAACGAGGGTCGTCAACACAATGCCGCCAATTCGTAGGAAATCCTCTGGGCTGAATTGCAGTGCGCGCGCGAGAGAACACTGAATCAGGGCGAGCAGCAGACTCATTAGCACAGGGAGCAGCAGACAGACCATCGCCGCGAGATACTTGGCAAGTAGGACACTCCCGCGCCCGACAGGATGTGAGAGCACCAAGCGCAAGGTGCCGGTTTCCCAATCTCCTGCAATCGCATCATACGCGAAAAGCAGGGACAGTAGACTCAACACAACTTGAAAGGTAAAGACAATATCTATTTGTGAAAAGAGATGGAGATAGGGGTTCTTTAAACCGAGCGGTGCCCCTGGGCTTGAGAGGGACGGCACTCTATTAAACGTCCACTGATACTCCTTGTCGGGTTTGACCTCGGCTATGGGGTCTGATAGGGCTGGCACACTGTCAAACGCTATATCAATATCGCTGCCAAAACGCGTCTCTAAGCCAGCACTAAAGAGGCTCAAGGGGTTCGGAGGACGCTGAACCTTCAACTTCAAAACCGAATATGCAGGTGTTGCTGCGACTGTCTCGCGATTCACCGCTTCTTTCTGGCTATAGTCAGCGAGACGTTCTTCGTAGGCACCGATCAGGACAAACGTATTGGCGACAACAAGTAAGAGTGTAATGATAACCGCAGCAAAAAAACGCGCGCTCATCAGATGAATCAAAAGTTCTTGGCGTATCAGAGTTAGGAACATTGTTTAACTTTACCGAAGTTTCTAAAGTTGAGACAATTTTGAGAATTTGGATAAAATAGAAAGAGAGCGAACCACACAGAAACATCTCGTTTTAAAAGGAGAGTTAACACTGTATCTTGTTTCCTGCCTACCCAGTATTCTAACTGAATTTTGCTCTTTATTCAACCAAAATAATTGGTGCTGTTTGGTGCGTTCTTTTCAGTTAAAAAGTCGAAATGTTAGTCAGGTTTTGAGTTTCTGGTCTATTCAGCCCGTAACGCCTCGATTGGTGACATCCGCGTGGCTTTTATGGCGGGATACAACCCGAAACTCACACCAAGTAGTATGGAGAAAAGGACGGATATTAATGCCCATTGCGGGGAGAGGACTGCGGGCCATTCCGGAACAATTTTCACGATACGCACTGCAATATGTGCCATCCCTTTGCTTGCGAAAACACCGAGTCCAATACCGAATATGCCACCGATGCTACACAAGAGAATGGATTCACTTAGGAACTGTAATAGAATATCTGCCCGCTTCGCACCGCATGCGTTTCGGAGTCCGATTTCTCGGGTCCGCTCTCCGACAGCAACCAGCATCATATTCATAATGCCGATCCCACCGACAAGGAGTGAAAAACAGGCGATCCCTCCTAACGCGGTCTTTATGAGTGTGCTGATTTTCATGAGGCGCGCCAGTCCTAAGCGTACGTCGAAAGTTCCAAAGAAGTCGTCTCGGTTTCGGTGCCGTTTCCGAATAACGGCTGTAACCTCCGCAATCGCTTGAGGCATATCTTCTACGGTGTGGACATGAACAGCAATCTGCGGGATTCGGTCGTTGCCTGTGAAACGTTGCTGAACAGTGGTAATCGGCATAAAAACGAGATCGTCGAAACTGAACCCGAATTCGAGACTCCGTCCACGCGGCACCAGGGTGCCGATAACGGTGAGGCGTTCTTTGATAGGACTCGTTGAACGCCGAGCAATCTTAATCTCTTTTCCGAGTGGGGACACTTCACCGAATAACCCCGTCGCGACATTCGCGCCGAGCACAGCGACTCTGGTCGAATTTTTAACGTCTTCCTCGGAAATAAACCGTCCGGTTGCCAAGTTCCATGCCAATGCTACGGCGTAATCTTCATCTACACCGTTATAGCCAGCGCGAATGTTTGTGCCATCTGAGGCTTGTATCAGGACCCGTGACCACTCTGGAATCCGCGGGGCAACAATCTGCACAGATGGGCATTCCCGCTCGATTGCCTGCACGTCGCCATAATTAAGATATTCTCCACTCCGTGCGGGGACCCGGCGACCTGCGACCCATTTGAAAGAAGTTTGTAGAACTGTGAAAACGTTAATCCCACTTATTTTTTCGAGATCCTCAAGGATAATAGTTTTAGCACCATCGCCGATAGCAACCATTGCGAGCACCGCTGCGATACCGATCGTAATGCCGAGCATCGTCAGTAAGGAACGCAGTTTGTTTATAAGTAATGCTCTGATTGCCACGGCGATGGATTCGATGAAAATCATTTCTTCCGATTAGGAATCCATTTTCATTGCACACAGAACGCAGATATGTCCTTCCTCGCCAATCGGTTTAACAACGAGAGGTTCTATCGCATTCGTGAACGCCAGCGATACAGACTCCGTTTCAATATGTGAGAGTGTCTCTATCAGTATCTGAGCATTCAGACCGATACGGATGCTCCCAATGCCAGACTCGGCTGCTAACGTTTTATCTATTTCGTCGTCTGTCTCAGAGGTCTTCGCTGAAATCCGAATCTGTTGCGGATTGATTTCTAAACAGATCAGAGCATTTTTCGGATTTGCGCGTGAAAAAATATCACGCGTTGTGTCCATAATAGATGCTTTCGGTACAACAACATGACCCTCAAAAGATTTTGGAATGACGTTATCATATTCTGGATATTTAGCGTCTATCAGTTGCGTCGTCAACGTGGTGTGCTCATCTGCAAAGAGAATTTGGTTTTCAATGCGTGAGATTCTTATCTCTGGAGCGTTAGCAAAGGTTCGCTCAATTTCTTTGATCGCTTTGAGCGGTACGATGAATCCATCTCTGTCCTCAGATAATTTGAGCGGTTCACAGTGTGTGAGTGCAAGCTGGATCATATTGGTTGCAACCACTTCCGTTCTATCTTCAAGAAGGTTAAAATAGACCCCGTTTAGAAAATAGCGGATTTTCTCTGTGGGCGCAGCAAATGTCGTTTTGTGGAGAACGGACCGTAGGACTTCCCCGTCAATAGCGAATGCCGCTGTATCAACGGCAGGCGGTTGTGGGAACGCTTTGTCGGGAAACCCGACGATTTTGCGCACACGGTCCCCGCAGGTAATTTCGACGTGATCGTCTGTTGTCGTTGCGAAGTCTATCGGTTTCTCAGCGGGCGACGTTTTAACGATATCCACCAATTTTTCGGCAGAGACGAGGATTGATCCCGCTTCTTTGACGGTCCCGTCAACCTTCATTCTGATCCCGATTTCCGCATCCGTTGCCATACACTCAATCGTGCTCCCTTCCGCTTGGATGAGAACATTTGAGAGAAGCGGCGCGATGTTCTCCTTACTTACGACATTCTGTAGGGCTTGTAGGGACGACAAAAGGTTGTCTCTTCCAAAAGTTAACTTCATCTGAATACCTCCGTTCAAATGTTTAGGGTAGCGATCTTCCGCTCCAATTGGGATGCCTAATACCTCTCGGATTATAGATTCGTATTTTTTCAGTTGCTGCCTCGCGCGGCGGATCCTGCTTTTAATGGTGTTTTCAGAAACACCCAAAAGTTCGCCTATTTCTGAAGATGTCATCTCTTCAAAATAGTGGAGCGTGATGACCTCACGATCGCTCCCTTTCAATTTTCTGAGGAGTTTTTCGACGAGATCGCGCTGTGCTTCAGCAGCTATTTTCGCGTGTTCCGATGCGATATATCGGGAATACGGTTCTGTCTCTATTCCTAAGATGCAGACCTCTTCGAGCGGTTCGGTCTGTAACCGATTTTGCCGGAACCATGCGATACACAGATGATTCGCAATCGTATAAAGCCATTGTGAGAACAACGTTGGATCGTCTAAAGTTTCCAGTTTCTGATAGACCTGCAGGAAGGTTTCCTGCGTAATATCTTCAGCGATCTGAAAATCTTTGATTTTCCGCCGTGCGAATGCGTGGACCTGCTGTCGGTACTTTCTAACCAAACTTGCGAAAGCGTTCTCATCACCGGCAAGGGTACGTTGAATCAAGGCAACATCATCGTTTCTCATCGTCTATTATCTCCAAAAAGACTGTTTCACCAATGGAACTGGTAGCGTTTTCGTGTTCGTGGGTGGATAGGTCTGCGAACCGCAAAAAAGAGGCACCTATCAATTCACTTCTCTATAGTGACGCGAATTCGATTAAAAAAGGTGCATAATTCTGAAAGGTAGGTATAAATTCAGAAACGAGACGTGAAAATTGCTTGAAAGAACCGCCTTTTTTCTTGACACACTTTTTAAACCTTGCTAACATAAGCGATCAGGAGGTCGAAAAATGAACGAAGATCAGAAATATCTATTCGATTTGACCGGATACTTCATCGTCGAAAATGCTTTGACAGCAGAAGAAGTCGCACAATGTAACGCCGCTATTGACCACCACATCAAGGCACTCAGAGAACGTGAGAACTCATTAGCAGGGGGTTCACCGGCACTCGTTGGTACGGCGCACCGCATGGACATGGGCGGTATGCTTGCATGGGAGAAACCGTGGTGCGAACCGTTCCGAAACCTCCTCGTGCATCCGAATGTCAAACCCTATCTTGAAGAGGTCTTGGGTAAAAAATACCGGCTTGACCACGGTCCCGGTTTAATCGCTATGGAAAAAGGGACAGAAGGCGGAACCCTACACGGTGGCGGGATTGAGCGTCCTAACTTCTCCGAAGCGTACTTCTTCAAATACGGGAGAATATACACCGGTTTGACCGTCGTCGAATACATGCTCGCTGACGAAGGCCCCGGTGATGGCGGTTTGGCAATCATCCCGGGCAGCCATAAAGCAAACCTCCCGTGCCCGAGCCGTATGAAACGGTATGAGCAATATCAGCATCTGGTGCTTGAGGTCAACGCCAAAGCTGGCGATGCGGTGATTTTCACGGAGACCTTGACTCACGGCACACTCCCGTGGAAAGCCGAGCACCAACGCCGCGCGCTACTCTACAAGTTCAGTCCGGGATTCCAGGCTTACAGCGCAGGTGCCCACCAAATCACATATCCCGATTACATTGAGGATATGTCCGCCGAACAGCGAGAAGTCATGGAGGCACCCCACATCCGACACTAAACTGTAAAGGAGAGAACTGTGTCAAAATTACGCGTTGCTGTCATCGGCTGTGGCGGGAGAGGTCGCGGCCATGCAAAAATCCTCTCAGAATTTGACGACACCATCATCGTTGCTGTCTGCGATCCAGTTGAAGCGGCACGAAACAACGCTGCAGATACGTTCAACATCCCGAATCGCTACGAGAGTATTGAGGCGTTACTTGACAGCGAAACTTTGGACGCTATCTTTGTCGCTACGCCGGCACACCTTAATGGTCAAGCAGCACTCCCTTGCCTTAAACACGGTGTCCATACGCTCTTAGAAAAACCACCCGGTATGAGTGTCGCAGAAACCGTCGCTCTGCGAAGCGCAGCAGAACAGTCCGGTGCGAAAGGGATGGTCGGTTGGAACCGTCGTTTCCACCCGATCATCGTTGAGGCGAAACGTCAGGTCACCGCCCGGGGTCCCGTGACACAAATCGTCGGTGAATTCCACAAGAGTATCACGCGGTTAGCCCAATCCGGCAAATTTCCTGAACACCTCATGGACAATATGTTCCTCGAAACACCGATTCACGCGCTTGATGCGATTCGCGCCATCGCTGAAGCCGAGGTTCAAGAGGTACACAGTGTCGTACAACGGACAATCTCGGATTACAAGGACGTACACGCAGCACTTATTCTCTTTGATAATGGCTGTGTTGCACAACACATCGCCAACTATACAACGGATGCGCGTCTCGAACGCTACGAGATTCACGGCAAAGACATCTCGGCTTACCTCGAAGGTGTCTCCCACGGCACCGTTTTCTCTGACGGAGCGCAACATAAACTGACCGAAGCCGGTAGCGGCGGCACGGTTGAACAGAATCGGTATTTCTTAGACTGCGTTAAATCCGATACACCGGTTTCGTTCCCCGCCGCGAACCTTGATGAAGCGGTTAAGACGATGCAACTCGCTGAAAATATTCTAAGCGGACTGCGCTGATAAATTTCACGTCCGCCAGAAAACTCGGAGGGATGGAACAGTCCCTGCAACCTTCCAATACCGGATGCCCCTTTGCAGGCGCGGTTTGATGAAGTTTAAGAATTTAATTCGGTAATGCATCAACAACCTCTTGGTAGGAGCGAGTGTTTTTGCTTGGGGTTTTTGATAGGGGTTTTTGCTTGGGTATTTCTGCGGATTTCTTGTCGCTCGCGATCTTTAACAGTTACCGAATTATTTATTTTCCCTTCATGAACCCGCCTTTTGAAAATGTAAAGTTATAGTAAAGCCCATAAATAAATGGACATCTTCGTATCATAAACTGTTAGTTTGTGCCAGTCTGAATGCCTGTTATAGGTATTCAGACTGTTGGAGAGTGCTCAATTAATTACAGGTGCTACTATAATTGTGGGATTTACTATAATTCTCAAACTCACGTCTGAAGGAAAAATTAAAAATGTCAACGCTGGATGAACGCTTTGAGGCTTACAAGACCGATGGCTTTACGGTTTTTGAGAAGGTCTTTGACGAACCGCAGATGCAAAGTTGGCGAGAGAAACACGCAGAACTCTCCGCCGCTAACAACGGACAGACCTGGTTCGGAAACACCCTTGAATTAACACCCGAGCTGATGTGGTCGGCTGTCTCACATCCGACGATTCTCGGATTTGTGGAAAAGGTGATGGGACCGTTTGTGCAGTTGGATAATCTCACGCTCGCTGCGTTTCCGTCAATGGAGAAACAAAAAGCGGAAGGCAGAGTCTCCGGTTGGCATCGCGACCGATGGGCACACGTCCCTTATACCGATGCGTATCACCGTCCGAACGCCATCAACGCTATCTCCTATTTGCAAGACTTAACGGACGAATTCGGACCGCTCCGTGTCATTGTCGGTTCGCACCGGAAACCCGTTACGATAGAAGATGCCCAACGTGGGGTCCCGCATCCGGACGAGACCCTGATCCACATGGGAGCCGGTGATGTCGTCATCACGCATAATGGACTCGTTCACTCCGGCACACCGAATACTTCCGGGCAGTTACGCTATTTCTTCAGTATCTACTATAACCTGACATGGCTGAAACACACCGATCATCACACGGGTCCGAATACCCAAGCGTTGCTCGAAACCGCAAAGGCTGCCAATAATCACCAACACATGCGTCTCCTCGGTGTGGATGAGCAACTTCAACCGCGATGCAACTCCGGATTCCTTCAATCCGACGAAGAACGCTGGGAAGAATGGGCGACCGCCGATCGCAACGCAATAAAGGAGGCGTAACCATGGCAAGTCCAAGTGTAGTGCCACCAACGCTCAACGTCGAACTGGATTACCAACTGCAACAAGAGGTCAACTTCTTCCTCAATTGGGGCTATCTCGTCGTCGATAACGCCGCAACACTGGAACAGATTGAATCGTTGCGGGCGGCACTCGATGAAGCCTACGAACGCCACAATAAGAGCCAATTCATAGGTGAATTGCTTGAGGAAGACGACCGCTTCGCATTTCTGTTAGACAATCCACCTGTCTTAAAACGGATGGAAGCCATATTAGGCACGTGCGTCCAACTCCACAGCGCGACAGCACGTATCACCGAACCCGGAACGCCTGACCAGAACTGGCACCGAGACGGTCCTTGGCCCGTGGCACCGAACGGCACCCCTTACGGGAGTCTCCCCGCACAGATCAACTGTGGTTACTATCTCGACGAAGTTACAGACGAAAATGGTCCGACGGTTGTCCAGCCCGGTAGCCACAGAGCACCTTTCCGTCCGCCACCGAGTCCGGTTGAACTGCCCGACGAAAAACGCGTACTCGTCTCGCCTGGGCAAGCGGTTATGTTTGATGGGTGGACGTGGCATCGCGGTGCTGCGAACACCTCCTCGCAACGTCGGCGCGTCTGTCTGATGTGCTATCAAAATGCCTGGATGAAATCCAGAGAACCGTTCGACGGACCGAAAGTCACCAAACTCCGAGAAGAAGGCACTCCGCAGCAAAAACTCTTGCTCGGGGCAATCCCGAAATGGTAATAGGGTGAGGCGAGATGATGATAGCCTGCAACAACGGCGCAGGCGACTCGAACACAACCCCCCTAAATTCACGGATACTCTGATTTATCCGCAAGGAAAATTTAAAATATGAATATTGCTTACATTGTTATTGACACACTCCGCTACGATTACATCGGGGCAAACGGTAATGACTGGATAGAAACACCGAATATTGATCGGTTCGCCGCCAAAGCCTGGGCTTATGATCGCGCTTTCTGTGCCAGTTTCCCAACGATCCCTTACCGAACTGATGTTATTACCGGGCAATACGGGGCACCCTTCCACGCCTGGAAACCGCTCCGGCACGAGCGTCAAACCCTACCGTGGACGCTCGCACAAAACGGCTACGCAACACAACTTATCCACGATACGCCGCACCTCGTTAACGGCGGACACAACTTCGACTGGCCCTTCCACGCATGGACATTCGTCCGGGGCGCAGAGGTTGATCGAGACTGGATTATGGATACCGACCCCTGGCCCGATAACTGGACCCGCCAATCACTCTTCGATTGCATTGATGACAAAGCCGCCGAGTCAGGAATGCTCCGCAGCTACGCCCGCGCAAACAGAAATCGCAAGAAACCGGAAGATTGGAACTGCGCAAAACTTTTCAATACAGCAGCGCAATTCCTCAAAGATAACGCCAAGCGAGATAACTTCTTCCTCTGGGTAGACTGCTTCGATCCGCACGAACCGTGGGACTCACCCCCTGAGTTCATGAAAAAATACGACCAGCGACCCGGTTATGATGGGCGCGTCGATCCACGGAGCCTCGGCGCACGCGGCAATGCGCAGCTTTCAGATGAAGCGAAACAACACATTAAAGACCAATACGCCGCGAAAACGACATGGATGGACCACTGCTTCGGACAGTTCCTTGATGCACTTGAATCCACTGGACTCGACAAAAACACCGCTGTCATCTTTACCGCTGACCACGGTACGAATGTCGGTGAAAGAGGTAGGTTTGGCAAAGGGCAACCTGTACGTGAACAGGAAGCACACGTCCCGCTCTTCATCCGTCTCCCGGAAGGCGACACCGGACGGAGCAACGTCATCGTCCAACCGCAGGATTTCTTCCCGACGATTCTCAATATCCTCGGAGAGGCACGCCCGGACGGACTTGAAGGACACGACATCTTAACACCCGCACGCGACAGAAAATCCGGTGACAGAGAACTTGCCCTCTCAGGTGGAAGCATCGAACGCTGGCAACAAGCATCGCAAAACGAAAACGCGATCCTCTTCACCGCATTCAGCCAAGAATGGAGTTTATAGTGACCATCAGAATTAAAGAGACATTTTTTGTATTTTGTAATAGACTGTGTCTATTATGACATATTCAACAGATTTACGCAAACGCGTTTTAGATTTTATTGAAAAAGGCGGTAAAAAAGCTGAAGCCTCCCG
>JAJDTJ010000040.1 GCA_022827225.1 Candidatus Poribacteria bacterium
GCCCGATTGAGATTAAAAGATCGTCACAAATCGTATAAAGTGCTACAATAGTCAAGTCCATGGGGTTCTCCTTTTGTTTTTGCGTTAAAAACACTATAAAGGATATCCCATGGATTTACAAGTGGCAACTTGGGTTATAGTTACATTGAACATTCGTTCGTGTCCGTTGCGAAGAACTGTGATTTTTGATTCCTTACCGACTTGCGAGTCCGCGATCCACATTTTAAATTCAGCAGAATCCGCCACTTTTTTTCCGTTGTATCCAGTGATAATGTCGCCGCGTTGGAGTCCGCTAAGATGCGCAGGCATGTTTCGTAAAACACGTAAAATACGAATTCCTTGTGGGACCTCTTCCATACCTATCCCAAGGTAGCCACGGATGATGCGTCCATTCGCGATCAGTTGTGTCCCGATCTTTTCCACCAAGTTGCTTGAGATAGCGAACCCCGCACCTGCTCTGACAGCACTCGTAGCAGGCGTGTTGTCCTGCCGACGGATTAATGAGTTAATCCCTATAACTTCACCATGAATATTCAGCAACGGTCCTCCGCTGTTACCCACATTGATCCAAGCATCCGTTTGGATGAAATCCTGGTACCGTACAATACCGCGGTCAGGAAGGAGTGAACGTCCTTTTCCACTCACGGTCCCAATCGTTACCGTGTGATTCAGTTGAAACGGGTTGCCGATAGCGATAGCAAACTGCCCAACCTGTACCGTTTCCGAATTTGCCAAAGGAAGGACTGGAAGTTCTTCTGGGGCATCAATTTTTAAGACCGCGATATCCGTATTCGGGTCCGAGCCGACTAATTCTGATTCAAGGACGCTTTTATCAAGCAACCGTACCTTAATAGTTGCTGCACCACGTATCACATGTTCATTTGTAAGGATGTAACCATCCTTTGTAAAGATAAATCCCGAACCTTCTTGTCGGGAATATTTTCCTTCAACCCAGCGTTCATTACGCACGCTAACAATAGCAGGTATGCTACGTTTGGCAACGCTCACGAACGCGTTTTCGATGGAACCCAACAGTTCAACACTTGTCGGCTGCTGTGTTGAGCCCCCACACGAAATAATAATAATGCTTACAGTGATAACAAGAAGTAACAAACTCGGATAGACCAGAATATTTCTTTTCATCGGATCCCCCTTTTGGTATAGTCAACCATTTTCCACGCTGCCTTTAGTCTACCTTTGTATAGTATATTTTAGCACAATTTTTCAAAGCATGTCAAAGTATTTTTCCGAAACGTCGCATTTTTGACTCCTTCTCTCTAACCTCGGCATTATTAGCATCTTCGGCAGTTATTATATCACATCATTTCATGGGAGTCCACATCTAATTTTTGTTCAATGCTAAAAAACTTGTGTTTTGATCGCTAATGTGGTATCGTATAAAAAACATTGGGAGAATCCTTGAGCTGGATAGGCATCCATAAAAGTCACCTTCCAAAACCTCACCGCAGAATCGCTAGCTTCTCCAAGTAGGTATACGTCTCACCTTTTGAAACAACCGAAATATGGCACATATAAATCCCCGGAGAGACAGCCAATCCGTAAGAGGTCTGCTGATTCCACCACGTGCGCCAGAGTGTTTGATCTAACCGATCCGCGACCCCTTCAATCCGTTTTATCAGGTTACCACCGGAATCATAGATGGCTATCCGCATTTCGGTTATAACCGCATTTGCCTCAACCCGGAATTCAGTCAAACCGTTTGAACGGGTCGGATTCGGAAACACCACCACATCCCGCCACGCGAACGCTTGCGTCAAAATAGTGGACTTAACGATTGAAACCGCACCCAGCGGATACCGCGCCACGACGTTAAGAACATTCTCTCCCGGTTTCAACGGCACGCGTGCCGTATAGGTCTGGGTCTCTCGATCTATAACTGCCGCTGTTTGACTCGGATGAACAATAATGTCAATCGGAAAATCTGATTGGAAGGTCCCTGTAATCTCTAATTCGCTCTCTCCAGTGGTTGCCGGGAGTTCTAATGTTAACTGTGGGACCTGCCGCATCGGATGAAACATGTCAGTGAGGAGACTGTCTATCGTAACCAGAACAAGCTGCGTAACCTTTCTCACCAAATTGAAATTCACCTTGTCGGCGGTATCAGCAGCGGTATGATAGAAAGGGTTGGCATCGTAACTTTGAGAGTCCCGCCACGGTGTCGAACTCTCGGTTAGCGTTACGGCATTATAGCCACCATCCCAGAACGGTTTATGGGAAGAGATGTCCACGAACTCGTCTTGCGATCGACGAGTTTTTAAACCGATACCGTACCACGTGTTCGCAATAATGAGCGCCCGGGCTATCCATGATGAATCGTTATTCGTGACGATTTCAACGAGGTCGCTTTTCCAGTTGAAACCGAACATATCCAAGTTAAAAACGGCAACGATGTTCTCGCGGGCTGATGCGGTGTCGGTATCACCATTTATCTTTACCGCAGAGGCATGCCGAACATACTGCCGACTGCCAAGAAAACCGAGTTCCTCACTCCCTAATGCCACAAATCGTAACTCGTGGTCGTATTCGTATTCGTAGCGACTTAAGAGAAACGCGATTTCCAGCAGGGCAGCGACACCTGTCCCGTTATTATTTGCACCCGGTGCCGTTGATGATAGCGGGTTCCAATTCGGATCGCGAATCGCTTGTGTGTCGTAATGCGCACAAATAATAAAGATACGCTTACTCGTCGAATTCGACCGTGGCGGTAGCGTGGCAACGACGTTTCTAATCCCGCCAAAAACCTGTTCACTTACCTGTAAGCGCTCGGAACGACGAAATTGACTCGTGATGTAGCGGACAGCATTCTTTGTCGCCTCTCGGTGGTGTGCACTACGTGTTCTGAGTGCTTGGAAACTGAGACCCGCCGCAACGTTCTCTTGTAAGGCGACGACCTGCGCTTCGAGGGCATCGGACTGCACCAGTGTGAGAAGCGCAGCGCCACGCTGCGAGACATTATCGCTTTCTTGTACCGCAACAGATAACGGAAGACATAGAAGTATGAAAAGCACCGTATATTTTTCGATAGCGACTCGAAAGAAGTGTCTTAATTGTCTTGACATAAGCGGGAAAATCTTGTATCCTATTTTAATTAATGGTTTCTCTGATTTTAACAGATTCTGTTCTCATTGTAAATAGGGATTGTGTGTATTGCCTGAAACCAACACTTGATAAGTTACGCACACGACAACGGAAGTGGACAAAAAGATGCCAGCAAATTTACCACCAACCTACTACAAACTCAAGCACGAACATGAAGCCGCTAAAACCGACGAGGAACGATTGCGACTCTTAGAGGAGATGCTACGCATCATCCCGAAGCATAAAGGCTCAGAAAAGGTGGTTTCGGACCTCCGGCGCCGTATTGCCGCGCACAAACGGGCACCGTCAGAGAAAGGGAAAGGCTCCGGTAAGAGAAGTTATAGCGAGCATATTCCAAAACAGGGAGCCGGACAGATCGTTCTCTTCGGACCCCCGAATGGTGGAAAATCGCAGATACTCGCCAAATTTACCAACGCGAACGCCGAAGTCTCAGCAACGCCTTACACAACAACGACACCTATCGTCGGGATGCTCCGTTATGAGAATATCCAATTCCAACTCATTGATACACCGTCCATTATGCCGGACTATGTTTTGCCGACCGTAATCACGCTTATCCGCAATGCCGATCTCGCACTCCCCGTTATAAGTCTCGCAAGCGACAATTTACTCGATGATCTTGACACGGTGATGCAAATCCTTAACGAAGTAGACGATGACCTATCAGCAGATGAACATCTTATCGTAGCAAACCAACTTGACGCTGGCGGCGCAGACGAGAGACTCGAAATCTTGAAAGAATTTTATGGAGAGACGTTCCAAATCTATCCGATCTCCGCTGAAACTCAGAACGGTAAAGCGGAATTAATGCAAGGACTCTATAAAGCATTGGAAATTTTGCGCGTTTATCCGAAAGCACCCGGTAAGGTCGTAGAACGCGACGATCCGATTGTTCTGCCTATCGGTTCAACTGTCCTTGATGCTGCTGTCGGTTTACATAAGGATTTTGAAGAGTTCAAGTTCGCACGAATCTGGGGCCCCCAATGGCACGATGGGCAATCTGTCAGTCGCAATGATACCGTTTATGATGGAGACATTGTCGAATTTCATTTATAGCTATGGAGGTAGACTATGTTAATCAAAATTCAAAAATCAGAAAATGGCGAGGAAATTTGCTTTACGAAGGATATTCTCGAAGCGGCACAGATGAGCATATAAACTGAAGAACGCCTCTATGGGTTGATACAATGAAAAATAAAAAAACGTCAGTATATCTAATATATTCGCTCCTTATCCATTTGGTATTGGTGTTGGTCGTATGGTGGTTAATACCCAAACCGGAGCCGCAGGACCGATTCTATGACAAAATAGAAATTTCTATACTGAATTTCAAACGCGCGCCTGTTCCGAAGCCACGTCCCTTTATAGAATCGCCAGCCCCTATCGTCGCAGAAAAAATAAAACCGCCCTCACCACCGAAACCGAAAGCCGCTGCAAACGGGACATGGCATCTGGCGGAACAAGACACAGCAGTGCTCAAAACCGAAACACGTAAACAAGACAGGGCCAATCACACATCAGAGATCGGTAACAGATTGTCACATTCAGATACTGTCAGTCGGAAACCTACGTATACACCTGATAATTTGCTATCAGTGAACGCACTCACGCAACCGATAGCTGCACAACCAAAGGCAGCCAAAGCGGACTATGTAGCCCCCCAAGGCGAAACGAGACAGATTGCTTTAGAGGCAGAAGACAGTTTGAACAATTTTGGTGCCTCGCCAGCAGTCGATGCCCCCGCGATTCACTACGGAAGTAAGCGCGGTGATGCGCTCCGAGTAACAAGCATAGGCAATTCTTGGGGGGGCGGCAGCACCTCTGGCGGAGGCGGTGTCGGCGGCGCTTTTGTCTACATGATGAAGGATATTGCCAATACACTCGCAGAAGCCACTACAGCGAAGAAAGTTGATATTATTTTCGTGCTTGACGAAACCGCGAGTATGGTCGATAACATCCGCGGTATCCGTGCCTATGTCGATTTCCTCTTTGAAACTATGGAGCGAGAAGGAAAGGATACCACTTTCGGGTTAGTGACATTCACAGATACAACAAAAAAGTATGGACGCACGGACGACCTCGGAACCTTCAAGAACTGGCTTTTCAAAATCGGTGTTGATGGCGGCGGCGATATCGCCGAAGCCGGATTAGACGGACTCATGACCGCAGTGAAGGAGACCAAGTTCCGACGAGGCGCACAACGTTTCATTGTCCTCGCAAGCGACGGCGCATTCCATGACGCAGATTATGACGGAAGGTCTCCCTATAGCCTTGACGAGGTGATTGAAACATTACAAAAAGAACGCGTACGCGTCGATGTTATCGGTATAGATTACCTCCCAATCCGCCAGATCGCCTTAGCGACCGGCGGAACCTGGCGAGCAATCCCCGGTAGAGGATACCTCGAATATGTACCGCCATTAACATTGACCGTGAAACTGTTCTCGAAGTTAGGGACGCTCGGATTTGGAAACGGACGCGTTGATGATAAAATTACTGTCCACATTAATAACCCACCGCGTCCGAAGCAGCTAACATTAACATGGAAAGTACTCAACCCCATAGGAGAGAGATGCTACGGACCCCTCACAGAAACGAAAACAATCCCTAATGACGGTTCAACACAGGTAGAATTGACACCTGTCATTAATACCGAAGGCTTTCAGGCGATGCAAGGCGATTATACGATTATCTATCGCCTTGAGAACGAACACGGACATCAGAGTATCTTACGGCGTACCTTAACGTTCTAATCCACGGAAGGGCGATTTAGATTCTATTATGAAAGATATGATTTTTGAGCAGTGCCGCCATCATTTTAACGATATTGTTGCTATCCGACGTGATATTCACCAGTACCCTGAATTGGGATTTGATGTGCATCGCACGGCAGGGATCGCTGCTGACGCACTTCATGCACTCGGTATACCCGTCAAAACCGGTATCGGTAGAACAGGCGTTGTCGGTGATTTGGAGACCCCCGGGGCATCAAAACGTATCGCATTGCGAGCAGATATGGATGCACTCCCGATTCAGGAGATGACAGATGTACCGTATAAGTCGAAAATTGACGGTAAAGCACACCTCTGCGGACACGATGCACACACGGCTATGCTGATTGGAACAGCGCGAATCCTGTCGGAACTCCGAAACGATCTCAAAACGCATGTCCGGTTTATTTTCCAACCGAGTGAAGAAGCGGCACCGGGGGGCGCACCAGCGATGATAGCGGACGGCGCGTTGGATGATGTGGACGAGATATATGGGATACACGTCTTTCCGCTCTATGCCGTTGGTGAATACGCTACCTGCACGGGACCGATGCTTGCACAATCTGATACTTTTCAGATTACACTCACCGGCAGAGGCGGACACGCGGCGTTTCCACATCTCACCGTTGATCCTATCGTTATCGGCGCGCAATTTGTAACCGCACTGCAGTCAATTATCTCCAGAAATGTTGATCCTTTAGATTCAGCCGTCGTCACTGTCACACAGCTACATGGTGGGGATGCTAACTTGCAGGAAGGACTTGCAGGTGCAGCACTTAATGTTATCCCGCCGAATGTCCTGATCGGTGGCACAGTGCGTACGCTCCAAAAATCCGTTCAGAAACGGGTCCGAGAGCAGATCGAACGCCTCATTGCTGGATTCGCGAATGCCAACGATGCGACCTATACATTTGACTATCAAGACGGCTATCCGGTGACATATAACCATGAACCGTGTGTTAAAACAGCATTATCTGCTGCCGGAGAACTCGTTGAAGAAGACAACCTCATATTTCCGGTCCCGCCAGTGCTTGGCGGCGAGGACTTCGGTTACTACTCACAAGAAATCCCCGCCTGCTTTGTGATGGTAGGCGCAGGGAACCAGGAAAAAGGTATTGTCAACATGTGTCATCATCCGCAATTTGATATTGACGAAACCTCCATGATTTATGGCATGGCGTTGTTCGTCAGTCTTGCGACACTTTAAAACAATTGTTACACAAACTGTTAGTTTGTGTTGTATGGTTACACCATTACCTATCAGACTTGAACAGGGACAATTCTATGCCAACCTTTATTTCACTGCTATATTCGAGAAAAACGGAGCCTACAAACCATTTACGGGTCGTCTGTTTCTCAATTCTATCTCTATTCCTTCTGATCACAATCACGCCTTATATGTTCGCACAGGTTCAACGCGGAACGACGACACAAACAGCGCGTCCGTTGTTCGATCCCATTGAAGCGGCACATGATCACTACCACGAACAGCGGTACACCGAAGCGATTCAGGCATACCAAGCATTGCTTGAAAATGGGATAACCAACAGCGACGGTTCGCACACGCCACTACAGCAGAGTCAAAAGGATTCGGTTCGCTTGATGTTGGGGCAGAGTTATGCCAAAATTGGTCAGGATGCCGCAGCACAACGCGTTTTCAGGGAGATTGTTGACGAAAATCCGAACGGTTCTTATGCCACCCGAGCGGTACATCGGTTAGTCAATCTGTACTGGGAACGCTATCAGTTTCGGGAAGCAATTATAGAGTGCAAGCGGCTCCTCAAACAGCACCCGGATACCACTGTCGCTGCAACGGCTGCTTATCTCGTCGGGCAGTATCAAGAAGCAGAAGGCAATCCTGAAGAGGCTATAAAGAGTTACAAGTATTTCCTTGACAACTTCCCAACTTCACCTTATCGAACGACCGCAGTCAATAGACTCATTCGGATCTACATCACGAACCACCGTTATGCCGAAGCTGAAGATATGATCCAAACGCGGATACAACAGTATCCTGATGACATAACCTTGCTGGAGCAATTGGCAGAACTTTACCAACAACAGGAAAACTATCCGAAGGCACTTGAACTTTATCAGAAAGCCATTAAGCAGAATCCAGGAAATACAAACCTGCGTAAGAAGTTAGGCGCACTCTACGCTGAGATGGGTAAGACTGAGCAAGCCATCTCCGAATGGGAGAAACTGGTGACAGGTCCATCCAATCGGTACGACCGACATCAGCAACTCGGCGCAATCTATCTCTCACATAAAATGTATCCAGAAGCGATTGCTGCGTATCAACAAGCGATTCAACTTAACCCTCAGAGTAGTTACCTCTATACACAATTGGCATCGGCGTACAAAATTCAGGGAAAAATCGAAGAGGCTGCAGCGGTATACATTGATGCTTTACTACGCATCGGACTTGAGCGGAACACCCGGGAAACGATCTGGAACACGATGCTCGAAATTTATGAAGGCGAACAACACAAACCGCTTCAGGAAAAACTTATCCTTGAACTTGAAAAGCGTCGACCGCAGCCTCGGCAGGATCCAAACACCGTTATGACTTTAGCTGAACTCTATTTCTATGCCGGTAGAACAACCCAAGCACTCGAAACCTTTAAACAGCTCCATCAATATTATACCGTGCATACGGACTTAACACTTGAAAAATACGCACAAATCTTGCAACGCAACGAAAATTTACAGGTGTCCGCCAACTTCTACAAAGCGCTAATAACAGGTTCAACAGATCGGCGGCGCGTCAGAAACGTCCGAACGAAACTTGCTGAACTCTACCAAGAGATGAAACAGTGGAACGCAGCGGTCGCACTCTTAAAAGAACAGATCGAAACGGGTGAAGCATCTGTCAAAGACAAGTTGTTGCTCGGACACTTACAGTTGTATGGACTTCGGGATCCGAAAGCTTCACAGATGACCCTCGAACCGCTGTTTACCCAACGTTTAATGATCAATCAGTTAACGGAAGCACAATTAATGTTAGCCGAATGCCATGTTCTACTAAAACGCTATACACTCGCAAGGGAAGTGATTGAACCCATCGCTAACCGGAGCGACAGCTTCCGAGCAGCCGCTCGAAAACTCATCGGCGATTCCTATTTCTTCGACTCAGACTTTGAACAAGCCGTCAACGAATATAAACTCGTAATCCAAACCTCAAAATCTGACCGTCTCACGAACGACGCGCTTGAACGGATCGTCCTCATCCAGAATCATCCCGGCTATTTCAAGGTGCCGCTTTCGGACTACGCCACCGCCGTGCAACGTTATCTAAGCGGCGAAACGGAGGCGGCTTTGCAGCAGTGCCAACGCATACTTGAAGTCTATCCGAAGGCTACTATTGTTGACGAAGTCTGGATACTTATCGGTAATTTCCATCGCAGAGAGGGTAACGATGACGAGGCAATCAAGGCATACCGACAGGTAGTCGCTAAGGAGAGTCCTATCATTACGAAAGCACTCCTAAACATCGCCGAAGTTTATCGACAAAAATCTGACCTGGCAAATGCTGCCGCGACCTACACGACGCTTATCACGGACTACCCTGAGAACGTTATCGTTGTCCACGCACGGCAACAACTTGATGAAATTACGAAACTTCAGCAAAATAGATAACACACGGTTCATAGTTTTCAGTTAAGGAGACTCTTGCAACTGGTAACTTTGACCAAGAATTCGTCTACAGATAATTTTCCTAAGGCGCGAGTTTTTGGTTAAAACTGAAAACTACTGACAACTGAAAGATTTTTTTCGGAGAAAAAAATCGTACTGACAACTATTAAAAAGGAGTCAGCAGAATGCCCCATCCTGCTCACAATTTATTCAATACACACCGGACCCTTGAAGGTGAAGGATTCGTGTGTAACTACTATTCACTGCCTGCCTTAACAGAAGTTGGCATCGGGTCTATTAAAACTTTGCCTGTCAGCCTCCGCATCCTACTCGAATCGCTACTGCGAAATTACGACGGACATCAGATCACAGAAGAAGATATTGTGAATTTGGCGAATTGGAACGCAGATTCACCGAAAGCCGCTGAGATTCCATTCAAACCGGCACGCGTAGTCGCACAAGACTTCACAGGTGTCCCACTCGTCGTTGATATTGCCGCGATGCGCTCCGCTGTCGCTGAACTCGGGGGCGACGCAAGTATGATAGAACCGCTCGTCCCCGTCGATTTAGTCATCGACCACTCTATCCAAGTCGATGCCTACGGCTCGGATAACGCCTTTCAGTTCAACACCCAACGCGAGTTTGAACGCAACAAAGAACGTTATGAATTCCTGAAATGGGGACAGCAGGCGTTTGAAAAATTCAACATCATTCCGCCTTCTATCGGTATTGTCCATCAAGTGAACTTGGAATATCTCGCAAAGGTGGTTATGACAGAAGATGCCCTCGCCTATCCCGATACCGTCGTCGGTACCGATTCGCACACCACAATGATTAACGGTTTAGGCATCGTCGGATGGGGTGTCGGCGGTATTGAAGCGGAAGCGGCGATGTTAGGGCAACCTGTCTATATCCTAACCCCAGAAGTCCTCGGTGTCCACCTCAAAGGCGAATTGCAAGAGGGTGTTACCGCAACCGACCTCGTGCTGACCGTAACGCAACGCCTCAGAGCCGCTGCAGTCGTCGGTAAGTTCGTCGAATTCTTCGGTGAAGGTGTAGAAGCACTCTCACTACCCGACCGGGCAACAATCTCCAACATGTGTCCCGAATACGGGGCAACGATCGGTTTCTTCCCGCCTGATGCAGAAACGATGCAATACCTCCGCCTCACAGGACGCGATGAAACACACGTTGATACGGTCGAGGCGTATCTTAAAGCCCAAGAGATGTTCGGTATCCCACGCCTCGGAGAAGTCCAGTACTCCGAGGTCCTTGAAATTGATCTCGGAGACATCGAGCCGAGTATCGCCGGACCGAAACGACCACAGGATCGGATTGCCTTGGCGGATGTCAAACAGACCTTTAACGAACTCCTCACGCGTCCTGTCGCAGAAGATGGGTTTGGTGTGACAGACGACACAGGCGACGATGGTATAACCCACGGTTCCGTTGTTATCTCCGCCATTACGAGCTGCACAAACACAAGTAACCCATCTGTGATGATCGGTGCCGGACTGCTTGCCAAGAAAGCGGTCGAGAAAGGGCTGCGTGTCCCCGACTACGTCAAAACGAGTTTGGCTCCCGGTTCGCGCGTCGTAACCGAATATCTGCAAAACACCGGTCTGTTGCCCTATCTCGAACAACTCGGGTACAACGTCGTCGGTTACGGATGCACAACCTGTATCGGGAACAGTGGACCGCTAAATGACGTGGTTCAAACGGCAATAGATGAACGGAATCTCGTCACCGCGAGCGTCTTGAGTGGCAACCGAAACTTTGAGGCGCGCGTGCATCCAGAGATAAAATCGAATTTCCTGATGTCGCCCCCACTCGTTGTTGCCTTCGGAATCGCAGGTCGTATTGATATCGACCTCGCTACGGAACCACTCGGATACAACGATGCCGGTGAAGCCGTCTATCTCCGAGATATCTGGCCCACCCGTCAAGAGATTGCAGAGATGATCGCCGAAGCAGTTGATCGTCGGACGTTCAAAGAGATGTACGAAGCCATCGGGAACCAGGCACCAGAATGGGAAGAACTCGCCGGGGCGACAGGTGTCCTCTATCCGTGGAACGAGCGGAGCACTTATGTCCAGCATCCACCGTTCTTTGAAGGCTTTTCACATGAACCGGCTCCGATCTCCGACATCGTAGATGCACGAATCCTCGGTATTTTCGGAGACTCTGTCACGACGGATCATATCTCGCCAGCAGGGGCAATCGCAGCAGCGAGTCCAACGGGGGAATACCTCCACGCTCGCGGGGTCGAAACGCGAGACTTTAATACCTACGGCTCCAGGCGCGGTAATGACCGTGTGATGACACGCGGCACCTTCGCCAATCGCCGTGTCCGGAACTTGATGACACCTGATGTAGAAGGCGGGTTCACGATTCAGTATCCAGAGGGTACACAGACAACTATCTACGAAGCAGCACTCCACTACCGTGAGGGCGAGGTCCCAACTGTTATCTTTGCCGGACAGGACTACGGTATGGGAAGCTCCCGCGACTGGGCAGCAAAAGGACCGAAACTCTTGGGTGTCAAGGCTGTTGTTGTGGAGAGTTACGAGCGCATCCACCGCAGCAATCTCATCGGTATGGGAGTCTTACCGTTGCAGTTCAAAACCGGTGAAAACGCCCAAACGCTTAACCTTGATGGCAGTGAAATTATCAGTATCATAGGATTCGCCGATAATCTTCAACCCGGACAGATGGCGACTATGAAGATCGTCCGCACCAACGGGGAGACACACACAACGGAGTTAGTAATCAGAATTGATTCACCCGTAGAGGTAGAATACTACAAACACGGCGGGATTCTGGACTACGTGATTCGGGATTTCTTGTCTGTCTCATAAAATTATCACATTCAGTCAACAGGCGCGCTCCGTAAGCGCGCCTAATCTTAACCCTAGCCGAACGGTTAGATCGATTGGAGAAAGTCCTAGAACACGTAACACTACAACTCTCTTGGCTTGTTGATGAATTGGTGCCGAATGCTCCACAGCATGCCTATACCGAGGTAGAGGGTCAGGCACATACAGCAGATAAGAAAGAAGGGGCGAGAATTATGAACGAACTCCTTGAAAAGATGGCGATTGCCGATGTGGAACCGATTCCTATTGCAGAACTGCACAAAAGTATGGCAACGCACATTCGCGCTGAGGATAACGAGTTTAGTCGTGCTATTATTGAAGAACGTGAGAAATAACAGTGTATAATTTTGCTTTAATGCCAGTGCCCTTGTCAATTATCCAAAGTAGACGAAGCGTTAGGCGATTACACGTTTGGGCGGTATATTGATGATACTGAGTTCTGAAATAGGTTCTATGGTTTATGCCATAAGGGAAAATATGCCATCCTCAACAAAACACATACTCTCAATCACATTGATCTTTTTATTTTTCATCATCGGATGTGGTTGGGATGAACACATAGCGACCCTCATCATCGGACCCTATAAAGTAGACTGTGTGGGGGCTTTTGAGCAAGAATGCTATCTTGAATTCAACGAGGAGAGCCAGGAATGGCATTTTTTCTATGAAAGCATACAGGGATTTGACTTCGAGCCAGGGTATATCTACACACTAAAAGTCAGACTTGAAGATAGAGGGACAGAGATCCAAGATGTCGGACGGTACGCCTATCATCTTGTTGAGGTGCTAAGCAAGGAGGAGGCACCCGTAGATGAGAGACCACCCCGGAACCCATAGACAGAAATTTTTTAGGAGTTCTGTAAAGAGTCATCGAAGTTCTTGAAGAGTTTATCACTGTCTTTAGGAGGAATGAAGGAAGTCTTTTAAGAAGGCAAAACAAATGCGTCTTTGAATTTCTTGTACCAACGTGTAAAGAGTGCGACAGCCTCTGGATCTTGGCGTTTCGGTGAAAATTGATAAATGCCTTCGCCTTCATCGCCATAAGAGAGCACATAAACACCTCGTGCCTGCCGACCAAACGAAATAAATCCGAAAGCCTTTCCGTTGACGTATACGCCTTTTTCAAAAGGTTTTTTGTTTCCAGCCGCAATAGCAACGATCCCATACACATTGTTATACCCGATGGCAATAACGCCAATAGGGGATAGACCACCGATGGAGATCACACCACAAGAACCGAAAACACCGATTGAGATGACACCACAAGAAAAGTTGCCTACTGAGATGAGCCCGACCGACATGTGTCCAACTGCAATGATTCCTGATGAGAAAATCCCGAAACTTACCTGAGGAAACCCCAAATCCATTAGTAACGATTCACCAGCGTACCAGAAATTTAAAAAGCCTGTAACGTTAACTGTTGCCTGTTCTAAATACAATGCAATCGCGTAGGCAATGAAAGGTACGCAGATCAAAATGGCTACAATTATAAAGATGGTATTGAGTCTCCGAACGTATCTATTGAATGTCTGACGGAAGATTTCCGCGTCGAAAGGATAACTGTGGAGTTCTTCGGTTTTTGTTTGTTTTTTTGAGATTGCCACTTCGTTTTAATTATCCTTGTGAGAGGTTTTGACCGGTGAGGCGGTAATACTTATCGGCAAGTAGAGCACGTTTTGATTGGAGTTGCATCAGATATGCGCGGGCATCGGTTAGCAATTGTTTGTGTTCAGTAACAATATCTTGTAATTGCGAAACAGTTTCTTCAAGTGTAATTTTCTCTGCCTGCAACTGTTGACTCTTTTCTCTCGCTGGTTTCAATGCTTTTGCTTCCTCAGCATCTAATTCAGCGAAGATAGATAGAAGTTCTGCATGCTCTTGTTTTGTCAAAGTCCCTTCTGCCTCGCGGAGTCGCAATTGGTCTAATCTATGTTGTCTATTTGTGCCTTTCATCAAAATCTTCGGTGTGGAAACCCCGTTCTTTAGGACGGGGTTTCCACACCGCCTCTTTTTTTTTCTTGACAAAATATGTCAAAAATGTTAAAATGCTTTCAAAGGTAAGTCGGAAGTGACTACCTTATGGGACGCGTTGATTATATCCGTGTCCAAGTAACTCGAGGACGTTAGAACGTTCGTTCTACTTCCGAAGTCGGAAGTGTCTGAGGTTCTGCATCGTGGGCTGCTTGAGCCCCTCGGGGGTATGCAGGTAAAGTTACGAACCATAGCCCGAGAAGCAAGCCTCACGATTTATCGTGAGGTAGCACTTGACTGTTGTATTCTCCTGTGATTAGGCAGCTGAGTACTAATTAGGCTTCCAATGCCGCTATCCATGCCTTTTAATCTGCAGTAACACTTTCTAACGGCGGGAGTTCTGGGTAATTCCCACGTGCATTGCGCCACGCGATGACACCTTCAGCAACCATCCAGATCTGCAACGTCTCCACAACAACACCGAATCCGAAGAGTAGATATTTGCCAGTGAAAAGCCATCCAGTCTGCGGATCAAACATTTGGTGTAGCATCGCCCACGCAGGCATGATAAGCATAACGATCATCGGTAGGAACGCGAACCAGATCGGTTTATTTCGACGCACGAGATAAAAGACAATCACCATAAAGGCTAATCCGGCAAGAAGTTGATTCGTCGCACCGAAAAGGGGCCAGAGCGTTAAGCCACCGCTACCGGGACCACTCGGTCCCTGCAACAAGGCAACGGCCGCAGCGAGTACCAACGCAAAGGCTGTCGCAACATAGCGATTCATTAGCGGCTTGATATTAGCTGTTTGTGCAAGTTCGTGGATCACGTAGCGTTGAAGGCGTGTCGCCGTGTCAAGCGTTGTCGCAGCGAAACTCGCAACAAGTACCGCCATAATCGCGACACCCATTTTCAGGGGGATACCGAGGGATGCAAGGAAGTTTCCACCGCCATCAACAAACGCACTCACCTTCGCTTTGAGATTGTGACTTGCCCAACCCCCGACGACTGTTGTCGTCCCATCAGCGTTTGTCGTCGTTGTACGCGTCGCATAACGCGTTCGCCATGCGTCTTCATTGGTAACAAGGGTAGCACTTTCTGCTTTGACGATAGGTTCAAACGTGTAGTTCGCACCCGTACCTGTCCGATTGAAAATCCCCATACCGATACCCGCACAGCAGGCGAGAATAACGATGACAGCGAGTCCACCCTCAAGCAACATCGCACCGTATCCGACGTATTGGGCATCGCTTTCGGATTCAACCTGTTTACTGGAGGTACCAGAACTCACCATACAGTGGAAACCACTCACAGCACCACACGCAATCGTAATAAATAGGAAGGGCCAAATCGGTGGCGCATCGGGTGGGATATCTGAGGCGACCGCCGGTGCCGAAGCTACCAAGTCTGCTTTACCTGTCAAACCTGCTACGGCGAGTCCGAGTATCAATAGCAGCAGTGCCAGTACGAGTTCATGACTGTTGATGAAATCGCGCGGCTGCAGGAGCGTCCATACCGGTAATACGGAGGCGATGAAGCAGTAGACAAAAAGCACCAGCGTCCAGATCACCACAACGTTCAGATAGGTTTGTCCAAGTAACGGAATACCGAGCCATGCTCCTAAGTCTATCGGGAGTAGGTACGCGCCGGCACCCATCGCTATGTACATAATACCGAGCGCAATGATGGACGGAACGAGGATGTTAGCACCCCGACGGTGTATCCAGATGCCGATAGCGATCGCAAGCGGAATTTCCACCCAAACCGATAGCACAGATTCAGGATAATAGGAGAAAATCAGCGCAATGACTAAACCGAAAATTGCAAGAACGATCGTCAATCCCATGAAGAGAACGAAAAGGAAAAGGAATTTCGCGCGGGGTCCAATCATTCTCCCCGCGACTTCGCCAACGCTCTGCCCACGATTACGCAAAGAAACGACGAGTGCACCAAAGTCGTGAACCGCACCGATAAAAACCGAACCGAGAACAACCCACAAGAGTGCCGGCAACCACCCCCAAAAGACTGCGATAGCAGGTCCGACAATCGGACCTGTACCAGCGATACTCGTGAAATGGTGCCCGAAGATAACCTCTTTTTTCGTCGGCACGTAATCGACATCATCTTTCAGTTCTTGGCTCGGAACCGTCGCTTCGGCATCTAATCCGAAAATCTTTCGCGCCAACCATTTGCCATAGGTGTGATAAGCGACGATGAAACCGATAAAACTCAAAACAGCAATAATAAGCGTATTCATAGGCAGGCTCCAACTTTTTTGCAAGGGAGCATTAAGCAAGAATTACCTGACTCCCATTAATACCTCGAATGTAAGTTGATCTAATCTTTCATATCCGAGCCCTTTTTGTGCAATGGTTTCAGGTTCAAAATCTATCTTTCTCAGTTTTCCGACGCTCTCGGCATTATAGTTTGTCATGAGTGCTTCAAGCTCAGCATCCCCAGCTCGCAATTCTGACAGAATCCCTTGAATTTCCGAATCTTCGTTGAAACGCTGTGCTTTCTCTTTCAATATCAGGTAACTCCGCATGCACCCTGCAGCGAAATCCCAGACACCTTCTTCATCTTCAGTCCGGTAGGCGTGCGCGTCAAAGTGGCGGCACCCATCCCAATTGACATCTTCGAGGAACTTGACAAGGAAGAAGGCACTCTTAATGTTTTCAGAGCCGAAGCGTAGGTCCTGGTCGAAACGACTCATCTTCTGGTCGTTGAGATCAATGTGAAAGAGTTTACCGGCTTCATAAGCCTGTACGACACCGTGGATAAAGCTTAACCCTGCCATCGTTTCATGGGCGAATTCGGGGTTAACACCGACCATTTCAGGGTGATCCAGCGTTTCGATAAAGTGAAGCATGTGACCGGTCGTCGGTAGATAGATGTCCCCGCGCGGTTCATTCGGCTTCGCCTCAAGTGCAAATCGAAGGTCATAGTCTTGGTCCTTGACGTAGTGCGTGAAGTAGTTCATCGCTTCACGGTTCCACTTGACTGTATCGGGTCCATCTTTAGCAGCATCTACTTCTGCGCCTTCACGTCCACCCCAAAAGACATAAACCGTTGCACCGAGTTCCACGCCTAAGTCGATAGCATTCAGTGTCTTCTGAATCGCGAAGGCTCGGACTTTCGGATCGTTGGAGGTAAAGGCACCGTCTTTGAAGATCGGATGGTAAAATAGGTTCGTTGTCGCCATCGGCACTTTCATATTGTGGTTTGCAAGTGCCTGCTTGAATTCACTAACGATGTTATCGCGTTCGGTCGCTGAAGCGTCAAAGGGGACAAGGTCGTTATCGTGTAAATTAACGCCGTACGCACCCAACGCACTCAGTTTTTCGACCGTGTAGGTAGGTTTAAGAGGGGGCCTGACAACATCACCAAATGGGTCGCGTCCAGGGTTACCGACAGTCCACAATCCAAAGGTAAACTTATGCGTAGGCTTAGGCTGATACTGTTCTGACATTCAATCACTCCTATTGTTTCTTAATTTTTGGCGGGGTTTGTGGATTAACACTTAGAATTATAACATATTTTGCGAATTTGTTGCAAATCTTTATCGTGGTGGCAGGTGGCGGGTGTGTAAGGTTTTTCAGGCGCGGTTACGCATCAAGATGAGCACCAATCTGTTTCAAAACGTTTTCGTAGTCCGCTTCTAATTCGATCGGCGCATTTAGGTAACGAGGCGGCGGTTCACCCCGGTCAACATTGTGATAGTCTACCTTGAAATCCGGGAATTTCAGACCTGTTGCTGTGGAAATGACAATAACCCGATCCGATGGGCGAATCTGTTTGCGCTCAACCATTTTTATCAAGACAGCCAGCGCAACACCAGTGTGCGGACAATTGAATAAGCCTGTTCTATCTGCTCGCGCTGCGGCATCAGCCAATTCTGTCTCTGTCGCTTGGTCAACGATACCATCAAAACGGCGGAGCGTCCGAATCGCTCGATGCACCGATACCGGATTCCCGATCTGGATCGCTGTCGCTTGTGTCGCTTGCGCCGTGATAGCACTGAACTCTGTGAACCCTGTTTGATAACTTCGATAGAGCGGATTTGCGCGCTCAGCTTGCGCACAGGCGATACGCGGAAGTTTGTCAATTATACCGAGATCGTACATCATTAGAAAGCCGAGTCCGAGTGCCGAGACGTTACCAAGGTTGCCTCCTGGAATAATAATCCAATCTGGGACTTCCCAATTAAACTGCTGGACGATTTCCATGCTGATCGTTTTCTGTCCTTCGATACGGAGAGAGTTAATCGAGTTGGCAAGATAAAATTCCGGTCGGGCAGCAAGTTTCTGAACGATCGCCATGCAACCATCAAAGTCAGTTTCAAGTGAGAGCGTCAGTGCCCCGTTAGCGATAGGTTGGATCAGCTGTTCACGCGTAACTTTTGCTTTCGGTAACAGGATAATTGCCGGTATCCCTGCTGCAGATGCATACGCTGCCAAAGCGGCAGAAGTATCACCGGTAGATGCACACATAACTGCCCGGATATTTCCAGATTCGTTGATAATTTGATTCACCATTGAGACTAAGACAGTCATGCCAAGGTCTTTAAAAGAGCCGGTGTGGCTGATGCCGCACTGCTTAATCCACAGGTCGCCCAAGCCGAGCTGCGCCCCGAATCGGTCAGCCCAGAACAGATTCGTACCACCTTCATACATAGAGATAATGTTATCATCGTCAATGTTCGGGCAGACCAATTCCTTTTTCCCCCAGACACCACTGCCGTAAGGGTATTGTGTCCGCATGTAGCGCTGTTCAAAGAGCGATTTCCAGTCGTCAGCACTCCGCTGCTTCAGCAGCTCCATGTCGTGCTTAACCGCTAAGAGGCCATCGCAATTTTTGCACCGGTAGATAACATCTGAGAGTGAATAGGTTTCGGCACATCCTTCGCTACACTCAAACCATGCATTATAGTCCATTATGCTGTGGCTTCCTCCGTGACAACAGGAAGGAGAGGTTCAGGTGGCTCACTTCCGTTCGGTAGGCTAAGGAGTTCGTCAATTTCATCAAGTGAAGGCAATTCAGAAGCGTCCTTCAATCCGAATTGTTGAAGGAAGTCGTCCGTAGTTGAGAAGAGCAGTGAACGCCCATCTTTTCTGCCGGTGATACGGACGAGCCCTTTCTCAAGGAGTGAGTTGAGAACGCTGTCGCTGTTTACACCGCGAATTGTTGCAACATCCGCACGCGTGATGGGCTGCTTGTACGCAACGATGGCAAGCGTCTCAAGCGCAGATGGAGACAATGTAACACGAACTTGGCGCGTATAAAATTTCTCAATCCATTCCGAATATTCGGGACGCGAGCAAATTTGGTATCCATTCGCTATTTCGACGAGGTGAAAACTCCGCCCCATCTCTTCATAGTCATCGCTGAGTTCGGCGAGTCCTTTCCGAAGGGTGCGTTTACCTATCTCCGGCAGCGCACTTTGGAACTCGTCCAGCGAAATCGGTTCGCTCGCGGCAAAAAGAATCGCTTCTAAAATCGATTTGAGTTTTTCGTCCGACATCAAATCCGTTTCCTCTATCGGGTCAACGGCGGTAACGTATTCAGAATCCATAAGCAAAGTTCCTAATAGTTTCGTTCTTCTGAACGATCGGTTTCTACAATCGGAGGCGGCGCGATCTCGCGATCGGGCGCCTGTTGTTCTTGTTTAACAATATAGATGCTCTCGAAATGACCTGTCTGAACGGTGACAATTCTTCCAATCCGAATCAATTCTAAAATAGCGAGGAATGTAACGATCCAATCCGTCTTACTCGCGGATAACGGAAATAGTTCCTCAAATAGCAGTTGGTCGGCAACCTCCAAATGCCGCTCAATGAAGGCAATTTTATCTTCAACGGTGATCGTCTCTTCTTCGACTGTCTCATACGATTCTTCGGTATCAACTTCTGCGGCTCGGGCGTTGACATGTTTAAAGGCGGTGAGTAAATCGAACAGGGTTGCCCGAATCTCGAAGGCACGCGAGCCGTCTAAATCGGCGTGTAGTTTCGGACTGCGGCTGTAAACCCAGGTCTGTCGTTCCGCGTAAACGTCCAAGACTTGTGCTGCCTCTTTGAAACGTTTGTACGCTAACAGTTGTTTGACGAGTTGCTCCTCGTCCCCAATCGGAAGTTCTTCGTTGGGCGTGAGTTGTGGAAGAATGCTCTGCGATTTTATATGCAAAAGTGTCGCCGCCATCACCAAAAATTCGGATGCCACATCTAAATCTAACTGCTCCATTAGATTGACGTATTCCAGATACCGATCCGTAATTTGCGCAATCTGGATAGCGTGGATATCCATCTCCTCTTTCTGAATCAGATGGAGAAGCAGATCCAGCGGTCCCTCAAAGCCCTCTAATTTGACCGAATAAATCGGTGCTATAGTGGTAGATAGCGGTTCTGAATCTTGATTTCCGAGAGTTTCCATTGTTTCCGTCAACATATTTGGTGCTTTCAGCGTTGTAGAATGTAACCTACAAGTTTTTTATTTTAGCGTGGACAAACTGAAACTTGGCGTAAAAAATTTGTTTTCATCGTAAGCCGACAATCTTCGCTATCAAATTGTATGTCGCGTAACTGATATCAGCCAGGAATCCGAACACATTAGGAATAGGTAGGAAATACGGCAAAAAGATCAGGCACATTAGAATTGGCATTCCGTACGGTATTAATTTTTCAAATTGACGTGCCGCATTTTCGGGGAGCAAGCCTCGGACAACGCTGAATCCGTCTAACGGAAAAAGCGGCAGCATATTAAACGCTGCGAGAAATACACTAATAAGTGCCAAAGGTTTAACCACTTGCAAATATATTAAGGCGTGAAGTGAAGATTTAGACGGATTGAACGGTGTAAATTCCAATGCTACCCTGAGGAGTGCCAAGATTACAAAAGTGATGAAAATATTCATAGCGGGACCCGCTGCTGCAATCAGCATCAAGTCACGCCTCGGACGCTTGAGATTGTAAGGGTTCACCGGCACCGGCTTCGCCCAACCAAAAAAGGCACCCCCAAAAAACGTACCCAGCAACGGCAATATAATTGTACCTATCATATCGATGTGTACACCCGGGTTCAAAGACACCCGCCCGAGGTCACGCGCCGTCGAATCACCTAACATATCCGCTGATTTAGCGTGTGCCCACTCATGAAAGGTTAACAGGATAAGGAACTGTATCACTATAAGAATTGCTGCAAAAGGATCGAAATTAGCCATTACTATTTATTTTCTCTAAGCGGGAATACGCCGCTTCTTTTGTTTTGATTTCTCCATCTAACTGTGCGGCGAATAGTTGCCAGAGTCGCGTTTTAAACGTTTGCCCAGGTTTTTCGCCAAACGCAATCAAATCTTTTCCAGTGATTAGCGGCTGAACCTTACGAAGAACAAGAAGATAGTCTCTTATTTTTTCTCGTCCCCATTCCGCCACTGTTGTCCCTTCAGATGCCAAGACCAACGCCTCAGTCGGATACGGTTTAAACAATCGGTAAATTTCGCTCGGTTTGACTGATCGCTTTAATAGCGCAAGTGCCTCTTTTAACTGTTTGTAGGCAGTAAGCCGCGTCTCTACCCGAAAGAGACTCCCGTCCCCAGATATGTAAGTTTTTCCCTTACCTATTGAAACATCCGCATCAACGATACACCATTTTCCATTATGATGTTCAATGACGGCGTTCTGTGACAGCGGATATCCAAGTTTCTCAAAGATAACATGTGTTACTTTTTCAAGTGAAACCTGTCGGTTCTCCGCTTGTGCTGGACTTACCAACCGCTGAAGCCGATGCTCCAATATAAGTCTGAAACTGAGTGCCTCAATTTGATATATCGGTGTCTGCGTGCCGAAGAGTGCCATCCAACGGACGAACGCCTGATCGAACGCTTCATCAGCGAGATGCTCAGATGCCCAAGCGATCGCGCGTTGTGCTGCTCGAAAATCGGACGCAAAATCTGATGACATCTGCCATCCCGCACAAATAGTTTCCCAGATACCGAGCTCTGTGAGTTGTTCTACAATCTCTGGAGCATTCTTTTCAAGGAGTACCCTATCAATCTCGTTCCGTATCCGTTCACCGCTCAGTTGTGCGGTGACGGGGAGTGCCTCTCGGATAAGCCTCGCATCGTTCTTAGCGATTTGGAAACCGTAGCGCCCAGCATACCGATACGCACGGAAGATACGCGTCGGGTCATCAATAAAACTCCGATTGTGGAGCACCCGAACAACACCTGATTCAAGATCTTTCAATCCCCCCGTCTCATCGACGATAGTGCCGAAAGCCGTTTGATCTAAACGCATCGCGAGGGTATTAATAGAAAAATCACGCCGACGCAAGTCGTCAGTGATGCTTCCGCTTTGCACTATAGGTAACGTCCCTGAACCTTGATAAGTTTCACGACGGGCAGTGACGAAATCCACTTTAGGGAGGTCAGTGTTCTCAGGTGCGACAGTTGCCGTGCCGAACTGTGCATGCACCTCCAGTGTCCCGTTCCAACGCTCACACAGCGCTTGTGCCACTCGGATTGCGTCTCCTTCTACAACGATGTCGATATCGAGACTCGGTCGCTTGAGGAGAAGGTCTCGGACGAACCCACCGACGAGATAGGAACCTGTTCCAGCAACTTCACCGATGTCATGTAAAAGACCTAAGATCGGTTCGGGTATATTGCGTGTCATTTTTTAACTATCGGACGAGGTGGCAGAGCAACGCCGCTATTTCAAGGAGAATAGAATTAGACGAAGGCGAACACACGTGTCGGTGCGCCGGAACTCCGCGCCAGTTTTAACGGCGCAATCACTACATAGAAATGTGTCGGTAATTGACTCAAGTTGCATAGGTCTTCAACGTGTGGAATACCGGCACCGAGAAAAACGAGATGCGCAGGCGGTAAGCCATCGTGCAACGGTGGATGGCCCGCGACGGAGTCAATACTGCACGCATCAGTGCCGATGACTTTTATACCTTTTTCGACGAGCAGCTCCGCGGCATCCTCACTGAAACCGATCCACTCCCGATTAAAATTATCTTGGTAGACGAATCTATCCATCCCTGTCCGCATGAAAACGATACTCTCTTTTGGAATCTCACCGTTTTCGGCGATCCACGCTTTAATATCTTCGGCAGTCACAGCATCGTTCGGTTTCTTGATTGCAGAAAAGTCCATCAGGATCGCGGGTCCCGTCAGTTTCTCCTTTGGGATCTCGGCAATAGTTGCGCCGCCGGGATACATTAAACAGGGGGCATCCATGTGCGTAGAGTAGTGTCCAGACGTGTCAATCCGGCTTTCAAAGTAGCCGTCTTTTTCCAACGTCGCTTGGTCATAAATTTTAGCAGGATCAATCGGCAGCTCGCACGGACTCTTTTCATCGACCACATAAGACAGATCCAGCACGTCCCGAAAGTCAAGGTGCATTTAGTGTTCTCCTTCTTACAAACATGTCGCCTCTACAAGGCTTAGTATGTAGTATAACACATCCCTTTGAAATATTCAAGAAAATCATATCGACAGTCCAGCGCCCGACTTGACAGAAATCACGATTATGTTTCAAACACTTATAGGCCAATATCTCAACAAACTGTCCAAAAGGAATAATGACTATTTTCGTTTCCTTTCAGTTGGAAAATTTTGAAAGAGAAAACGAATACGGCTTATGGGTTTCAGAAACGGATGGAAAGATGGAGAGTTCGCGTTTTACCGTTGGTTGATAGTTTTATTTGCTTCGGTTGGATGTCAACGATATGGGGGTCAGTGTCAACGCGATCCCCTCTTGTGACGATGTGTGTGGTGTTTCCTGTGGTGGATTGGAGGATTGCTTTGGGGGGTATGTGGGTGTCTGTCGGTAGGATCGTCCCTATCAGGCGATAGGATTCAACAGGATGGGGCGGGGTCCAACCGAGCGGTCGGAAGATGTTGTTGTCGATAATCGTCTGGTAGTAAGCAAAGGAATCAAAAGCAACAGGCGGGAGGGCTCTCGCACGACTTGATGCCTCTACAGGAACAACCTTGACTTCCACAAACCGCTCCGCGCTTGCACCCAAAGAACAATAGATAAAGAAAATACCGATCAATAAGGATGCGCCAGCTATCAAGAGATAACCGGCGCGTCTATTTAGAAAGCCCTAAGTATTCGTAGGCATCAAACCCTATCTCATCAGCTGTCACAATTTTCAGGTCTGAAGGAATATCGCTAAAGCGCGTGTACATCCCTGGCGATAGATCATCGGGATGTACGAGTGTGCTCCATATTTTTTTCTCGCCATTCTCATCAATCTCGTATTCAACAAGGACACTGCCTCTTTCGAGAGCTATAACCTGTCCAGTAGGACTCACACCAACACTACCGTATTTGGAACGTATGCCCTCGTTATACATCTTGATGGTTACACGTGTGAGTAATTCTTCTGCGATTGTTTCGTAGGTTTCCCAATGATTGGGTAGAAAGTTCCACTCCTTTGGTGTTTCAGGGTAGGGACCGAGTCCGAAGCGTGACACTACCACATCTTCTGCGGGTGCTTCCTCTGGAAACATATCATCGGGTAAGAACGCATCCGCGATGTCCGCGAACTCAGTCTCGTTGGGTAACGCCTCTGTTGTATCGGGCATCTGGGTGTCCGTGTTTTCATCGGGCGTGTTCACAAGTCCCGGGGACTCAGTTGCTGTCGGAACATTCACCTCTTCTGCGGTGCGTGTCTCCTTCTGTTTCTGTTGCCCCAACAATCGGTCATGCCGTTCCATATCACTTTCTGTGGTGCGGAGGGTGTGCCAACTATACAGTAGGCTACCGCCGACAACCAGCACAAAGAACGCCAGACCACCTTGAAACCATCGACTGGAAAGTAAATCACCAAACATATTATCACCTCTCTCATTAGGGTTGATGGAAAAATGCCTGAAAAGAAAATCGGTCAGAGAGATAGCAATCTTTCCATCGTTTTTGGCGATCCGGACCATCCATGCTTTCGGATGTTTTACCGGTTTACCCTTTAACTCATCTTATGATCTCCGTGGGTATCTTCACCTGTTGGACCACTGAATGGATTACTCCCGGGACGCTTGCTACAATTGCAGCGTATACTCTGTTTTTAAAATAGGTCAAAAGCAATCCGTCTGGGGCTGCGCTTTGGTGTATCCACGTTTATAGTGAATCCTAAATTAGTTTGAGTTTCCAGTCTGAATGCCCTTAATGGGCATTCAGACTGTTTGAGAGTGCCCAACTCATTCTAAACTTTACTATAAATCGCTGCTCACCATTAACTATCACGAGTGAATGCCAAAATCGCCGCATCCTCGCTCTTGAAATGTTCAAAAATATTCACGAGCCGACTAAGGACGAGTAAATTTTTAATGTGGCACCCAACATTGATAACACCGATACGACCTTTCATTTGCGCCGCGATAACATGCACATTTACCAGCATGCCGAGACACGAACTATCTATCTTGTGAACGTACTCGAAATTGATGAGAAAGCAGGGCGTTTCGGAAGCATCCAATAACTCTAACGCGAGTCTCTCTCGCAATTCCGATACCGCAGTACCGACGATTTTACCATGGGGTTCCAAAATCGGAATGCCACCTTTCAGACGAGTCATCATTTTCATGGAATTTCTCCTTTATTGCTTTTTCGGAAGCTTGTTAATTGTGAAGTAAATCTCAAATTCATGTCATAGACGAGACATAAAATTTAGCATAGCGATCCCGAAAAATATCTAATGTATTAATTATAGATATGAAACCCCAAAAGTTTAGGGTCAATTTACATTTTTTTACGAATTTTTTTAAAATAGAGGGTATTACAGTTAATTTTCTTAAAAAAACGCAGTTTTCGTGCCAAGCCAATCGCCAATCGCCTAAAAAAATGAAAATCTTCTTTATCTAAAAAATAAAGTCGCATTATAGAAATTTTGAAACGCTATGAGACATCCGCATATAAGACGCGTAATAATGCCCTTCGCATTTGGGGTTTTTGCAAACGCTAAAATCCAACGCGAAGAAAGTGTTTCCTCAAGTACGCCGCAGGATTGCGCTACTACGAGTTTCCAGTTTTTTGTTAATGATAGGCGTTTATTTAGAAATGGTATTAGAATACAGGATTTTCTGTGGACTGACTGTTGATTGCTAATAGAAACATAAAAGTGCATCCGTTTTGATGTATAAACGAAAACTATTTCGTCCGGAAGGGAGACTATGCACCATAAGATCATTTACAGACATTGGCAGCCCGGTGATGATGATGCAGTTTTGGAGTTGTTGTTACCTGCTGAGCAAGTTGATGAGAACATCTATCGAAATAAGTTTGAGGGTCCACACCTCGAACCAGAGGGAATACGTTTAGCACTTGTCAACGAAAGAGTTGTAGGGCATGTGTGGGGTGAAGCCAGTTCGTTTTTCATCGAAGACAAGTGCCAGAGGTTTGTTACGGTAGGTGCTGTCTTTGTTGCGCAAGATATGCGTCGCCAAGGGATAGCCGCTCGTTTGATGCAGGATTTGCACGCACACTTTGAAAAAAAAGGGTATCGCGGAAGCATTCTTGAGGCGGATGAAGTGGCAGCTATTCGCCTGTATCAGAAAGTTGGCTACCAGATATTGACGCAGGAACTTAGAACACAACTCATACCAAATCCGAATGCATCACATCTCGAATGGACAGAAACAAATCTAAAGGATTTAAGTGCCTTCCCTCAACTGGATGAAAGATGGGCAAGACACAATTTTCCAATGAGCTGCGAGCGGGAAAATCTAAAAGTACAGCAACCCAATATGGGTGGGTACCGCGTTTTGCGGCAGGGTCAAAACCTTATTGGTTATGCCAGATGGGATGAACCGTCAGAATATTATCGACATGGATTAATCCGTGATCCTATCGCACCGGATGTGGATCCGATGGAAGTTATTGCATCACTCCAATCGGCAATACCGGCAACCCGCACTTGGCAAACAGCGGAAGGCGGAAGGTATGAGGCACCACTTCGGTCATGCGATTATATGTTTGAATCCACAACAACCGTTATAATGCTTTCATCCTTCGGTCAGGAAATCGATTTGACGGGATACCACCGAACCGCTTGGTGGTAAATCAAAATCTGAGGTTAGACATCTTTAAAGTAATCCAATACAGTGTCGTGCAGCACGCCATTCGTCGCTACGAGTGACTCGGTCGCTTTCGTAATAGGTTGTCCCTGTATATCCGTTACTTTCCCACCGGCTTCTTGGACAATAACCGTGATGGCGGCGATATCCCAAACACTAATCGCCGCTTCAACGACGACATCCGCTCTCGCAGAAGCCACGAGATGATACATATAGAAATCGCCGAACCCTCTGGAACGCCCAACATCGTTGATAAGATTGTAGACCCCCGTAAAGGTGCCTTTCTCTGTGAACCACTTCAGTCCACCGTGGCAAATCATTGCCTCTTCGGGTTGCGTTACGCTCGAAGCGGCTATCGGTTCGCCGTTTAAGAAAGCACCATCTCCCGCCTCCGCATAAAGCAGTTCGTTCAAAAGCGGCGCATTGGAGACACCGAGAATCAGATCATCGTCTTTCATCAACGCAATCTGTGTACCGAAGATCGGGATTTTTCGGATGTAATTCTTCGTCGCATCAATCGGATCGATGATCCAGACGTAAGGTGAATCCCCTTTTTCGATGCCGTATTCCTCGCCTAAAAACCCATGATCTGGAAACGCCGCTTTGATGGTTTCACGGATAACTTTTTCCGCACCCCTATCGGCAAGTGTGACCGGCGTTTCATCGTCTTTCAGTTCGACCTTCATAGCATCATCAGCGTAGTAGGCAGTGATAATCTCTTCAGCGTTTTTCGCTGCTGCCAACGCAACCTCTAAAAATTGACTCGGCATAAATTCTCCTATCGGGTCCGTGAAGTTAACGGAGTGAAATCGTGGGGCAATAAATCCCTTTCCGCTCACGGGACCACCACGTTCCTTCAGAACGTTGGGTTTCAATATCGGTAAAGTGATAGTCGTAAAGCGTCGCGCGGACGTAGCGCGGCGGTGTCTCAGGAAATGGGTTCTCCGCAAGCAACTGTAAAACTTCGGGGCTGTTTTGTAAGAGTGCCACCATGAAATTGGGGAACCAATATGTATTTTGATAATTGCCTTGGAGAGCAGCGAACCACATCTGCCAATCCAGTCGCGGTTGATGCGGCGCAACCCATTTTGGAGCGTCTGTCAGATTCCCCGGTTTCCACCGAAATTCGTAAGTTTCCCACGTTATCTGGTCATTGCTACCTTCAACGATAATTTCGGGACGCGATTCCGTCATATCCGCAAAAAGTCCGTAGGTGTTCACACTCCGAAACGGTCTAACCCAAGCGAGGTCGGGCAGCCTTGCCTCTCTAAAGAGTTGACCACCAAATCGGATGCTGCTCAGAACGAAGAGAAGCATCGCCACTACCACTACGCAAACACGCCAATATTGATGGGGGGACCCGCCGACAGATTCAAAACTCGGGATGAAGCGTTTCGGTAACAGACTTTTCCACGTCACATCGTCAATCAGAAGGAGGCATAGCACAATTGTCAGTAGGTTGAAAAAGCAGTAGTTTCCCGTCAGGATGATAAGCACTTGCAGTCCGATCAGTCCAATACATCCAGCGGTTCGTAAGCGACGCGGCCCAAAAATCAGAAACGGGACGACCAGTTCAACGGCAAACATACCGAGGACAGAGATTTTCTGGAACCATTCAGGCAGCTGGTGCGCGTACCACCCGAACCAGGTCGGCAACGGTTGCGTCTCATAATGAAAATTAAGGGCAGTCAAGTCTTGCCAGACCGAGTCGCTTGCAAGTTTCACGAACCCCGAAGCAAACATCAATCGGAACAGCAGCCATCTTAAAAGCCACAAAAACGCACTGGAGAGTTGAGACGCACGGGTGAGTGTATCACGGATTTGCAGCGGTGCGAAAAAGATTGCCAAAAATCCTGCCTCTAAGAGCAACACATCCCACTGGAAACTCAGAAAAGCTTGACCGCCAGATACGAGCGACAAATAGAACACCCATAAACCGGCTAAAGCAATAGTAGGAAAGAAACCCGCGATTAAAACCAAAGACAGAGCAACGCCACCGGCACATAAGAAATGGAGATTGGCATCTGAAGGGTTCAGCCAGAGCAGCGTCGGAACGGCATGATAACCGGAGGTGCCAACTTGTTGATGAACAGCCGTCAAAAATTGATCTGCCGGTAAAATGCCGTTGCTGCCGATGAGTCCATGAACCTGAACCCATAATGAAAGAAAAGCGATGAGATAGATACACCCGAGCGCGCGGAGAAACAGCCAACGCGAAATGTAGTACGCTGTTTGCTCGGTGTGTGTTCCCCAAAACCAGCGTGTTAACGCAGAGAAAAACGGACGGTGCCGTGCAACCAAGCGATAAATGCCTTCCGACACACTCGCGAATCCCGGCAACCGGTTATAGCACCAGAGGAGCAACGCGTTATCCAAGGCACGGAAGACAGCCTCGGCACCACTGAAAACCGTTCCGTTTGCCAAAATTAACTGCACCGAACTTTCATACGCCGAAAGTGGGATCTCTGGGAATTGGGCAGCCACTTCTTCGGACGGCGCGTAGTCAATACGATCGCCTGTGATATGTTGCCACTGCGCAACCCAGTACCGGCAAAAATCGCAGTCATTATCGTAAACAAGGAGCGGTTTGCTGCTGTGTGAGTGCATCGGAATTTTTTAACGAGATGTCCGCAACGTTTCTAACCTTCGAGCCGAGGCGTCGTACTCAATTCCACGCCTTGTGAATCTTCGCGATAGCCGCCGCAATTTGATCCATATCCCTTTCCGAACCGAGGAAAAGATTTTGGAAGAGCCATACGCTCTGTTCACAAACGAGTGCAGCGTTTGGACAAGGCAGTGCCCGGATGAGATGTGGATATTTTGATGCCACGTGTGCCATACCGGGTTCCTCCGAAAGCGGAGACCGATAGCCGATGGAACACGGAATCCCTTCAGCGGAAAGCGCAGCGACAAACTCTTGCCGAGATTTGCCACTGAAACCTTTAGGGTTATATTTCAAGCAGTAAAGGTGATACCCGTGCTTCGTAGCCCACGGCGCAAGTTGCGGCGGTGTGATGCCATCAATCGCTTCTAAAGCACCGGAGAGATACGCAGCATTACGGTTACGGAGATCGGTTTGCGTCTCCAAAAGTTCCAAACGCACCAGCAGTATCGCCGCGAGATATTCTGATGGACGGTAGTTCCATCCAAGACGCGGATATTCCCATCTCGCACCACCCGGAGCACGTCCGACGTTCATGAAAGCACAAACCCGATCGTGGATGTCTTTGTCGTTTGTTGTGACCATGCCACCTTCACCGGACGTTAGGTTTTTTGATGCTTGGAAACTGAACGCACCGACATCGCTGAGGGATCCGACCCTTTTCGTCTGGTATTCTGCACCGTGTGCCTGCGCGCAGTCCTCAATAATTGCGAGTCCGTGCCGTTGGGCAATCTCTCGTAATGCACCCATGTCTGCCGGATGACCACCGAGGTGGACAGGCAAGATCGCGCGGGTTTCTGAGGTAATAGCCGCTTCAACACTTGCAGGATCAATCGTAAACGTCTCCGGTGAAATATCGACGAACGCCACAGTGCATCGCCGTTCCAAGACAGCACTTGCAGTCGCCACAAACGTATAGTTCGGCACGATCACTTCACCGCCATCGCTAAACCCGTCGAGGTCAAGCGCACCCGCTAAAGCAGCACTTATCGAATCCGTACCGTGCGGCATGAAGAGCGCGTAGTTTGTTCCAGTATACTGAGCATACTGTTCACCGAAACGGTTAATCATCGTGCCACCGGAGCCTTCGTTCGCACTCAAGTATACCTCTCGGAGCAGCGGTTCAACTTTTGATTCCCACTCCTCTGTTGTCGTGAGGGGCCATGGCGACCACGGTGCACTTTCTATGTTACGGACAGGTGTGCCACCTGAAATTGCTAATCGGTTAGACATAAGGATTTCCTAAAAATAAAAAAAATTCGATTTCTAATACTTAGCCTACCGTATTCACAGAAAAATAGCAAGCGAAAAAACGACGCATTTGACAATCGCGGAATAAGTGATTATAATTAAAGTGAACTAAATTCTATTGACCAAAAAAAGGAGTCAAAAATTGAGATTTTTTTGTTGATTTTACTTGTGATAGGATTCGCAACGGTTAGCATTACGGGTTGCGAGAGAGCTATGACAGCACCAGTAACAGATACTGTCATGCCAATGGATATGCCTACGACGGATGATCCGGAGGCGTTTGCAGTCGCCTTCGTGCAGGCTGCGATTGATCTTTACAAGTCGGAAGGTAGTATGGCAATAGCAACCTACTACAACGACCCAGCAAGTATCAACGGGCAGTGGTATGTCTTCATCACGGATGCAAACGATATCTTTGTCGCACACGCACCGATACAGAGGTTGGTAGGAACCGATCTGAAGGAGGTCATGGGGCTTGATGGGTCAGCACTAGGCGAAGAAATCGCCAAGGCAACGGAAACAGGACTCTGGATCGAGTACTTGTGGCCGAATCCCCAAAGCGGCATGGATGAAATGAAGCGCACATGGGCAATCCGACACGACGGCTACCTCTTCGCTTCTGGATATTATAAACCTGTGGTGGAAGATGCCACACCAACTATAGAAGATTCCGTGCCAACTACAGAAGGTTCTATGCCATCAGGAAATTAGCCAAAGATATGGCGGGTATTATAGTCAATGTACCCGCCGACTAAAGTCGGGGGCTTGTTAAGAGTCGCCCCGTCATTCTCGGCAGTTTATGTTCCGCAGTCTCGGCTCGTAACTTTACCTATCCGCCACTGCACGCCCCAAGCGGGCGTTTAGGAAGATTGCTCTACGCTTCCTGGATAGAACCTCAGACACTTCCGACTTTGGAAGTAGAACGAGCGTCCTAAAGTCTTCGAGTTACTTGGACACGGATATAATCAACGTGTCCTATAAGGCAGCCACTTCCGACTTGCCTTGGAACTATTTTAACATTTCTGATATGTTTTATCAAGAAAAAAATATAGGAGCGGGCTTTCCTCCCAAACCTAAAGGATTGGGCTTCTCGCCCGAAGTCTCGTGAAACCGAAAAATAAATAGACATATTTGTAGCATAAACTTTTAGTTTGTGCCAGTCTGAATGCTCTCAATGGGCATTCAGACTGTTTGAGAGTACCCAATTAATTCTAAGTTTTACTATAAAACTGCGCCAAACACCATAACAAAAAAGGCGAGGTCCTCGGACCTCGCCTTAAAACATGAATTCAGCAGACCCTAACGGTCGCGTAACGAACGCTTAGACCGTTCTAATTCCTCAAGCTCTTCTAATACTAACTTAAGTGCCTCATCCACGTCAGTTGTTGACTTAACGATATCTTCTAAATCAGCTTTGCCGAAGTACATTTTATCCTTTCTACTACGATGGAGTTTCTCAAACATCTGATTCAGGTACGCCGCTTTATAAGTTTCCCAATCATCAGTCGGTGAAATACCGAAGAGTTTGGATGACCATACCTCTGGGCGCTTCTCCAATTCTACCAATTCATCACGCTTTGATAGATATGCCCAATACTCTTCAAAGTTGTCAATGGTAATCCCTTTGGCAAGTAGCATCTGAAGCCACTTATCCCGCGGATATTTCTCATCAACTTCACTCATCGGGAGCGGAACCTCGTACTTAAAAACAGTCTTGCCCTCACGTTTGTAGCTGACACTCCCTGAGGTAATGGCATACCTTTCGTTGTATTTCTCGTCGTAAGCATCGCGCAGTGCTTTGACAGTTTGCGGCACTGTGGTGTACTTGAATATAGTCGAAGCACCAGTATCTTTGGAAAAGGATGGCGGCAGCACACGAAACACATCTCCATCTATACCCTGCTCTTTTAGATCTTTTAGAAGGTCGCGATGCGTTTTTAAAACTTCGTTGGAATAAAATATATGTGGCTGCTGTTTTTTTGTGAGACTTTTTTCAATTCGACCGAGTTCTCGCTCAATATAAGCCGTTTTATAGGTTTCCCAATCCTCCGTGGCTGGAATCCCAAATAATCCTGAACCCCACGCTTGGGGTTGTTTTTCAAGATGCACTAATGTATCCCGGAGGAACATGTACTTCCAATACGCATTTGCGTTTTTAATTGTGATACCTTTATCAAGGAGCATCCGAAGCCAGGTGTCGCGCGGATATTTCGCGTCTACCTCGGCGAGTGGAATCGTTTCGTCATACGCGAAGATTTCGGCATCTCCGACTTTATAGGAGACACGCACGGTGGTGTCTTTGTGTTTGCGATCGTAGCCTTCGTCATAAGTATTTCGCAATTCTTTGACCGTCTGCAGGGTGGCATAGTCTTGCGTTCGCGGTGGCGACGCTACCTCGTTTTTCAATTCTGCTGCGAGTGCCGCAAACTTCGCACGAATACTGGCACGCATCTCAGCGCGACCCGCATCATCTATCTCCCCTGCAGATTTTAACACTGTGTCGGTCTGCTCATCTATCCAAATTTCCCAAGGGTCTTCTGTGGTTTCTACGGTTTGGGCATCAATAGGGGCAACGAAAAATGCAACTGTTCCGAATGCAATCAAAAGCGTAAGCGTGTGGACAATATGTGTGGTTTTCACGGTTCGTCTCCTTCGGTGAGGTTATTGTTGATCTATATCAACTTTCAGGTTTTACGTATTATCACACCGAAAACGAAAAAAAGTTCCACCGTTTTGAATTATTTTTTAAGTGCTAAACGATGGATTGCCTCCGCTGCCGTCTCGGTATCTCGGAGCGGTGTGTTCGGGACAGGCGAGGTAAGTCCATCGACGATATATTGCTTTAAATCATCAAGTCTACATTGACGCACAACGGCGTGTTGTTCCATATACGCGTAGACCTTATATCGCTTCGGTTTCTTCATATTTTCTCTTGATAGTTTCAGGACGATGACCGGACGACCGCTGCTCGCCGCTTCACAGACCATAGAGAAACTATCTGCAGTGACGATGAGGAGATCGCTTAAGGCGAGGATGGCTTCATACGGATCCGTAAGTGCTGAAGCCGTATTCGGTTCAATGAAAAATGGGCACCAGTCGGCATGTTTTAGCGATGCTGATAAGTGTTCCGTCACATTTGTCGGTGTCCGGCGCGAGGTTGTCACCAATATTTGCGCCTCCAATTCTGTAGCGGCTGCCTCACAAACTTTCTGCAGCTTCTCAGCGTCAGCAGTCGTTATCGTTTCGTGCCGGTCTGTCCCACCGATCAGGATACCGATACGTGGACAGTCGGGTAGATTAAGGGCTTGTATCAGCTGCTTCTGTTCGGCGTTGAGCGTGTCTGGTGAGATAGGATTAGGCACACCGACTGTTTTGCATACATTATCTTTCTCTCTCTTCCCGTGCCATGAAAACATCGGGAGGATCGCAAGATCAAAATAACGGGTACCTAACGGCGAAGGTCTACGACACGTGACCGTCTTGGCACTGAACATCTGACTAAGCAGTAGATTAACCGCTGCGACAGATGAACCTGTTGAAAGAATAATATCGGCAGTATGGAGCCTCGTCAAGGCACTGTAAGTTTCAGCAGTGAGGCTCCAGCGGAGAAGCACCTGAATAAACAACTCGGAGAGCGACGTACCACCGAAGACACACATAAAGGCACGCAGCAGATTATCACGCCACTTATGCCGAAATTCTATCCTAACCCACTCCGTCTCGCAGTTCGGCATTTTCTCTACAAGCCCCAAGGACTGTTTATAGTGTCCGGGTCTGTTGTCGCTTAAAATAACAACTCTCATTGTAAGAAAAAATAACTGCCTCCGCTTCGGTCGTTCACAGCAAGGTATATGAAATCAATTCCGTTACACCGCGTTGATCTTCAATCTTAACGATACCGACGTGTGGAACAAACCAGACCGTCTGACGCTTCCGCACGACTTCAGCTTCAGGAAAAAGCGTGTGCGTGAATTCCATCTCATACGCAATCTGGAACGCCGAATCAAAACTTCCCGCTGGCGTTTCAAGTGGACTTTCCGCGACAACTTTCCCCTTAATACTTACTTGGGCTTCAAGCGGTATCTGAAGCAGCACAAGATTCTGCAATACAAGGCTTCCATTGACCTTTGTATTGAAAGCATCCCATTCAACGTTAGGACTTAATGGGAACTCGAAGAAGACAAATTCCGGGTGCGAGATCGGCTCTAACGCAATGTCGAGCGCCAAACCAGCGAATTCGTCTTCAACCAAAACCGGAAGTTCGGTTTGAATGTACGGATCGACCTTTTCACCGATAGAAAAAAAAACTCGATTTTCGGCAACCCGAAAAGCGTTCGGTTTCAAGTAGTCGAGAGCATCGTCAGCAGCCAGCTGCGTATAGGTGAAGCGTTGATAATCCGCTGCTTCCGCACTGTAACCGTCCGTAATTTCCCGTGTCCACTCATATCCATCTGCGTTTCGATAGACCCAACGACTGCCGACAGCATCTGGAAAGTAGTTCGGTGGTGTCTGTTCTATCGGTGTAGGCGTTTCATCCGAACCGCAGCCAGATAGAATAAAAACCGTACATAGAATCAGAGAAATCGGTCGCATTTTATTCCTTCAAGGCTTCCACAACCATCTTCTCTAACGCTTCTCCTCTGGCTTGATGTGAGATTAATTTACCGGCTTTATCAATAAGCCACGGTGCCGGGATGGCGCGAATGCCATACTGTCGTGAAACTGGACTGTTCCACCCTTCACCGCTGAAAACCTGCCGCCAAGGAATCTCGTTCTCTTTCAGGTAACTCCGAAGCCTCTCTTCATCTGTGTCGAGGCTAATACCAATAATGTCAAACCCTTCATCCTTATACGTATCATAGACTTTTTGAACATTCGGCATCTCCGCGATACACGGACCACACCAGACCGCCCAAAAATCGAGTAACACAACTTTCCCGCGATACTGTTCAAGCGAAATCGGATTACCTTCAAGATCCTCAGCAGAGAAGTCAGGGACAGTATTACCGATTAATGCCAACACAGGGTCCGCCTTTAGACGGTATTCATGCGCAAGTTCGGCGTTGCCTAACCTTTCATGAATCTTGGCAAGTCTGCTGAAGACACTCCGGTTTTCCGGGAACTTCTCCTCAAGCTTCGTGAAAAGCTGCAGGATCTCTTCATCTCGATTCATCAATTTAAGCATATCACCGAGGACAAAGTATTCCCCAAAGCTGTCAGGTTTTAAAGTCTCTTTATAACCGCTGATGAGATTCTCCGCATCTTCTGTCCGTTCGGCTTGTATGTAAAGGTCAACAAGCATAGGATAGACATAACCAAAATTTCTATTGTCTGGCTGCCGCTGGATTCCATCAGCCAAGGCGGCAATGGCTGCTTCAGCGTTCTCGTATATCTCTAACGGTCTGTTTTCCCAAACATTAGCGGACCGGTAAACTCTCCCAGAAAAACTCAAGTTTAGCACTGCAAAATCGTCATTCGCATGGTGCCGACACCGAACCAACGGCATCGCATCCCCATAAACCTCGCGTTGCCCAGTTTTCCACTCTCTATATTCAGGATTAAGCTCGTAACTATAACTCACCGGCATTTCGGGATCTGTGTTCCCGGTATAAATCGGTTTGCCACCTTTTTCATCTGAAGGGCAGATGAACACATTCTCATCTACCAAGTATTTCGGATGCAAATCAGAGAGCCACATCGGAAAATCGCCGTGTTCTTTCTGATAGGCTTCAATCGCCTTGCTGATGGCAAGCAAGTTTTGGGTGCAGGTTTCAATGTTTTGTTCATGCTGTTCAGTCAGTTCAAGTGTCGCTTCCTCTGCATGAGCGAAGCCGATCAGCAAACTTAACGCGATGCCTATGCTCACAATTACTTTCATTGGATTGTCCCCTTTTCGCCTTTTGAGCGTGTTCGTTGATAATATTTTCCCTTCTCACCCACAGACCTATCAATAGTTGCTTGAAATATAGTATAACACATACCCCTGAAAATCTACCATATTTTCTTTCAGCACTTACGCAACCCTCTTTGCAGTCGAGGTTTGTAACCCCACCACTCCGTAGCAAGTATATCGTAGATTGGATTGAACGGATTCTATCCCGTGAAAATTATAGAAAAATGATGTCTGTTCACACAGGCTACACCCAACAAATACATAGTGAAACCCAACTTTTTCTATGACGGTATGAAGTTGGGTTCACTTTGTTTTTAGATATATCAACGTTATTTTTCATTAAAACGGTGTTTGAATCCGGCACATCTACCTTCTCTACCTCGTTCAACCCAACCTACGGTGCTCCAATCTCCCTGAGCATCAAACGAAATTCCTTGACAAATAGGTTGAGTATGTTATACTTTCAACACATTCGCGTGGATTCAGACTATTTTGCTGAAAATACCGAAGGTGCCTAACAATGTTAGCAACGAGAGGAAAAGAAAGTGAGAACATTTGGAACTCAAGGTCCCGTTAATCCTAAAGAGAACTACGTCGTCTCGCGCACTGATGAGATTGCCGATTTTGTTGACCGTGTGAAAAAAGGCAAATACATCGTCCTCTGCTTTATGCCTATCTGGACCATTTCGTCCAAATCGTTGGTGCCAGTATGTTCCTTGAAGTCCAGACTGGGCGCGGAAGGATAGACCTTTTGATTATTCATAACCAACAGAAATACATCGTTGAGACCAAATAGTATCAAATGACCTTATGATAGCTGGAATGCTGATTTTTATTCGCTTCCCAGCCACCTCTAATGAGGGAGTTAAGTTGGATTCGCTGACATCTTTTTCAACCTCATTGAGCACCGGTGGATAGGGTGTGTAAACATTTTGTCAAAGCACCCCGTCCCTGTAGGAGCGAGTTTTACTCGCGATCTGTGTGCTCGCGAGCACAGTTGGCTCCTACAAAAACACACTATGCCGTTAGGTGTTAAGGAAGTCTCTTTGCTCCAGCGGAGCAATATGTCTATAGAAAAGCGTGCCTGAAGTGCCCGCACTCCAGCGGAGTGCTATGTAAACATGCCTAACAGCGGCATCCTTCTGGCGTTTCATAGTGTAACCTTCATGAAGAGGGCATCGGTGATGAAAATACATCTACGCGTCGGTTTAACTCATACTAATAGTTTAACTCATGGGGTCATTTGATACAAACTATAAGATATGGGAAGGCGAGAGATACTATCAGGCAGGTAAGGAGCAACTCGCTGTGTATCTCAAATTAGAGGACGCGCGGGAAGGATATTATGTCGTATTCGATCATCGCAATAACCCTATACCGCGCGTTGAGATGGAGACAATAGACGGTTTGACAATTCGGAGTTATGTGATCCCTGTGGTACAGCAACAACCTTCATCAATTTAAGGCAGGAATCCGGTGTGCTATCACTGGTTCAATAATTTATCAAACGACTTCCATCCAAACCCCAGGCACAAACCCCGGATACTCACCTTCACTGAACGCAGGATAATAGACACCCTCGCTGTCAAAATCGTAAACCGTCTCTCCGCCGCTTTCATTCGGAATATGCACCCGGCACGTATAATCGGTCTGATGGAACAGTTGCTGCGGTGTCGGTGTAGACGGATCCACACGATATTCCGCTAACGCAGCCTCATCAACCGTAATCCCCAATCCCGGCGATTCTGAGACCTGAATCGTTCCCTCAACCACTGGCAACCGCGTTTCGAGCAAATCCGATTCCCACAACTCGTGGCACGTAATTGCAGGCAATTCCGCTTGCGATAACACAGCACCGAGATGCACCGAATACGCCGTTGTGATCCCCGTACCGACCATCTGGAGCCAGAACGGTTGATCAAACGAAGAACAGAGCGCGTTCGTCCGACGTAACGCATTCACACTACCGCCGACAACAAAACCGCCGCAACATCGCGCATGCAAACAAGATTCGTTGAAATGTTCAACAATCCGTTTCTTGACAGCCGCCTGCAACCGCACCGCACCCTCTACGTCCGTACCAAGATAATATGGACTCTCATAGATCGCAACGTTCGGATGTTCATCTAACCGTTGCAAGACAGGGATCGCGTTATCCACTGTCCGTAAGAAGCCGTTGAAATCGATGTCGAGTCGGTAGTCCGCTGGCACCGCATCGCCAACAGCATCCACCTGTGCGAAAATATCGCGCCACGGACGCGCTTTCAGTTTCGCAGACGTATAACCCCGTTTCACCGATTCTTGGACTTCCGCTACCCAATCCTCCGGCGGCATATCGATATCCCACCACGAGATAGGACATCTTTCGCGAACCTTAGGGCCGATCAGTTGGTAGGCAGGAACACCTACCGCTTTTCCGACCGCATCGAAAAGCGACATCTGGATACCGAAGCCGACACCGTCATCGTTCATACAGGCGAACGCATTCTGTCCGATTACCCGCTCAATACTTCCCGATTCATCTCCCAAATTTTCACCGTATCCGATAACGCCGTTACTGAGTTCGACGCGGTAAACGTAAACCCGTTCCCCATGTGTCGCAGCACGGTGCATGTGCCGACTGACACGCTCATGATAAAAAGGCACATTCAACGAAATCGCTTCGAGATGTTTGATACTAAGCATGAGATCCTCCAAGATTTAAAGATATGATCGCACTATTATATCATATCTCCACAAATCCTGTAAAAAATATTGCTGCCCGATAAACCCGATTCTTTGAAGCAAACCTTCACGGTTTACCACTAAAAAAGTCAAAACCTTGCCGTCCAAGCACAATAGACGCGGCTCGTCGTCTGGTTTTCTGTTTCACCGAGTACTGACAACTGAAAGATTTTTCGCAGAAAAATCGTACTGAAAACCATTCACCGTTGACACGCCACCCGCTTTGTTGCTATAATATATCTACATTGTAAACCACACGAACACGCCTCTGTTTTTGTAAGCAAGGAGCGCATTATGGCAAGAAGTGAACCCTTTAATGTTTCAAACCATCTGTTAGACCGACCGGATAAACTTCAGGAACAGGCACAGCAAGATGGCTACCTCTTTTTTCGAGGCTTAATTGATGCCGGTTCCATCTATAACTTACGTCGTGATTTCTTGGAAATCTGTCATCGGCACGGCTGGGCAGAAGGCGGAGACGCACTCATGGACGGTATCCGCATCGGCGGTCCGTTTATGGAAGGCGATGACGGCTATTGGCCCGTGTTAGACGAATTCCAATGCTTGGAATCCTTTCACGCCTTCGCACATCATCCATCAATTTTGGATATGCTTGACAAACTCTTCGGCGAGAAGACGCTCGTGCATCCGCGAAATATTGGAAGAATTATGTTCCCAGAAAACACTAAGTACACGACACCCGCACACCAAGATTTCATCCATATCCGAGGCACAGAGGAGACCTATACCGCATGGATACCGCTCGGAGCGTGTCCGAAAGAATTGGGTGGATTGACAGTCCTCGAAGGGTCGCATCGTGGCGGTGTGTATCCCGTAAAACCCGCACTCGGTGCCGGTGGACTCGGTATTGATACAGAACCCTTGGAGGTTGAAGGACTCCACTGGGCAGCATCGGATTTCGAGATCGGCGACGCTCTCTTCTTTCACAGTCATGCCGTTCACAAGGCACTACCGAACCAGAGTCCGGACCGGATCCGTCTCTCTGTGGACTACCGCTACCAAGGAGGCTCGAAACCCGTAACGGAAGGTTCGTTATTACCGCATTTCAATCGGATGCCTTGGGACGAAATTTATGCCGATTGGAAATCGACACAGTATCAGTATTATTGGAACGCCTTCGATCTAAACAGAGTGTAATATAAAAAAGAGTTGTGTGCTGTCTACACACTTCAAAGGAAACATAAATCAATTGACTCAGTTGCAACAACGAAAACCTAATTTTCTTATTCCGGTTGTAGTGATACTCATCGGATGCATCGGTATCGCTGTGTTACCGGCTATCGCTGAAAACTACACTGGCGATTTCTTAACGAACGGTGTCGGCGGTCGCGCACTCGGATTAGGCGGTGCCTATGTCAGCATCGCCGATGATGCCACTGCTACCTACTGGAACCCCGCCGGTATTGCCGGTGTCTCTGACAATTATCAGTTCTGTCTCATGCACGCCGCACGACGTTCAGGGTTAGGCGCGTTTAACTACATCAGCGGCACCAAACAAATTTTGCCGAAACTCAACCTCGGACTCTCATGGATTCGAGCAGGCGTAGACGATATTCCGATCTATCCGCTCATACCCGCTTTTGGTCCCAACATTAGTGCCGACGAACGGCGAAACACCGCCAAAAACCGTCCCAGAGAATCCGACTTCACACCGGCAGGCTACCTCAACGATAGTGAAAATGCGTATATTCTAACCCTTGCTACCAGTTGGGGTGTCAGTCAATCGTGGTGGGATAACTTTGGTAGGGATTCGCTACCGCCGGAGTTTATGTTCGGCCTGAACGCTAAATGGATTTCACAAAGCCTGAGCGGCGGCGACCTTGAACTCTACAATTATAGTAGTTGGGGCTACGGGTTCGATGCCGGCGCACTTATTCGGCTACCAGATTTTAACGCACTCTTCGGTCTTGAGAACTTCGGCAGCATGTCCTTCGGCATAAACCTTCAGGACATCTCAAAGACAACCTTAACCTGGAACACGTTATCCGCACCTAAGGAGTCTATTCCAGCGAATTGGAACATCGGTGTAGCGTATGCCCACAATCGCGTTTTCAATCGAAAACTGATCCTCTCCTATCAGTGGCAGCAACGCTATGGTGGACAGTCGCACCTCGGCATAGAATATCACATAAGCACACCGTTGGCTTTACGCATCGGCTACCGAGACAACAGACTTACAAGCGGCATCGGCATCCATGTGCGCCAATTCCGTCTTGACTACGCACTCCTCTTCGGCGACCTAATTAGCACACATTTTTTGAGTCTATTGTGGAATTTTTAGGACTATAGAATCCGAGAATATGCGGGCACTTTACGGTACTCTTTTGTAGCACAAACTTTCCAGTTTGTGCTACCAGAACGCTATGTTTACCGAGAAATCTCATCTAACAGAACAGGCTGCAGTCAAAATTGCGTCCGTCGTATAAAATACAGACTTCACACGCTTGGTTTCGACAAGTCCGGCTGATCGCGTAACAGGATTAGGAGCGGCGCAAGGACCAACGGAAGCATCACCAAACCGTCTAACACAATCGGTAGACCGTATTCATCTCCTAAGACACCGACAATTTTGTTCAAAAATCCGCCGACCCCCCACGCAGCACCCATCATCAATCCGGATGCGATGTTTTCGTGTCCGCGTAACATTATCTGGGCAAGAATAATGTTAACCGTTATGGAACTCGTGAGCACCACATTGCCTAAAAAGAGGAGCGCAAGGAAACTAAATCCATCCGTGTGTAACGACCAATAAAGAAGCGGCGGCGCACCGAGAAGCGATACCAATAACAGCACATAAGTGTTGACGCGACTCATAAGCCATCCACTTGACAAAATACCCATGGACCCAGCGAAGATAAAGAGCGCGATGACCAGGGAACGTGCCTGGTCTGAGTAGCCTTGATCGGCTAAATGGACAGAAAGAAAGTTTTCTATACCGGTGAGTGTAACGGTACGCATCGCTGCAATAACGAATAGCACGATGAGTGGGAGCATGCGCGGTGAAGCAACACGCCAAAACGGTTCTTGCGGAATCTGTTCGTCGATGCGTGGCGTGCCTCTCGTGCTGACAGTTAAATCAAGCTTCTTCTCAAATCTTAGGATTTTCGGTATCAGCAACGCCACAATCAAACCCGGTATCATCTCCCAAACGAGGTAGTCCATACCGAAACGGTAAGGAATGAACAAGAGTACCAACGGACCGATTGCACGTCCGATGTTGCCACCTGTCAGAAAAATAGAGATACCCATCCCCGGTTGCTCGGAAGCGAGTGCACCCGCGTAAGTCGTCGCCTGCGGATGGAACGCAGCGACCCCAATACCACCAATAGCCAACAGTAGGTATACAACATTAGGAGACGGCGCAAGCCACAATAGACTTAAACCGAGCGCACTAAACGCTACGCCAATCGTCAGAAAATGCACCGTACGCACCCGATCTGACAACCACCCAAAGAGTATCTGTCCGAATGAGCTAAATACGCTGTAAATTGAAACGAAGTTCCCCGCTAAGCTGTTCCGTGTCGCCTCTGTGGCTAACTTCTTCAGTAGGAGCGGTTGCAGGTGTGATAGAAGCGTCGCGTAGGAATCAAGAACGGTATGTAAGAACGTCAAGAAATAGAACTGTTTCCGAGTGGAGGATTTTGAAGAATCTTGATTGTTATCCATGAGATGGAATGATACCGCATTTCTATAAAAATCAGTCAATTGTAAGATAGATGGATATTATAGAATGCCACAAACTAAAAAGCAAGTCTTAAAAAAAATACTTTCCCTTGACAATTAAATCTTCAACGTATACCATAATACAAATTCCATAGAACAGACACATCAATCATAACGAATAGCGAGCGTGCCTTTGAACAGAGAACAACTCCAGCGGATTACCAAGTTCGGTTTACCAACGGTACTGGCAGTCATCATAACATACTTCCTCTTAAAAGAGATTGACCTCCAACAGATACCGCAAACCCTCGGTCGATTATCTATAAAGGCACTCCTTATCGGGTTCACCTGCTACTGCGCGTTAGTGCTAACGAAAACATTGCGTTTCCGAGCACTCCTTAACCTTGATAGCCGTGTCTATCGGATCTTTCCAATCTTAGCGTTGCACACCTTTTGGGGCAACATCCTCCCGATGCGCACAGGGGATGTCTCTTACGTCTACCTCATGCAACGCCGTCAGAAAGTCGACGCGACACAAGGGATTGCCTCGCTTATAGTCGCGAGCCTGATAGATATGATACTGCTGATAGGTCTGGTAATCGCGACAGTATGGCTCCTACGCGACGCATTACGTGATACCTTCTTAGGTGCTTTTTTCTATATTATGCCGCTCCTGATAGGCAGCGGATTAATCGCGGTTGTTGTCTTTGTCTCTGTCGCACCGAATGTCTGTATGAGGTTCGCTGATCTATGTGCCGCTCCGCTATTACGCCTTGAGAAACGACCCGTGTCGTGGGTCGTTAGCAAGGGGATGCTCGTGCTGCAGGAACTCACGGCGTTCCGATCGAACCGTCGGTTTCTGGAAGTCTGGCTATATTCGCTACTGTGTCTTGTCATCCGTTTCGGGTTTCAGTGCTACCTCGTCGTTGAAATGGGCGTTGACGTACCGATACTGCAAGTATTGTTCGCACTTGCTTATACCAACGTCTTCAACCTGCTACCTGTTCAGACAGTCGGTAACTTTGGAACAACAGAGTTCCCTTTCGTCTGGCTGCTAACATATTTCGGGACATCCGTAGAAGTCGCAACTGTCACAGGTTTCAGCTTACACATCCTGATTCTAATTTACTGTCTACCTTTAGGCGTGTATGGGTTCTTAAATAGACCAACGGAGGGATAGATATGCAAATTATTGATCCGCATGTTCATGTATGGAAAAACGATCCGCAGTTCCCGTGGGCGCCAGAGACAACCAGTCCACCCAAGGAAGATGCAACAGCAGAAATGCTACTGGCGTTAATGGCAGAAAACGGGGTCGAGAAAACCGTCCTCGTTCAAGTCATCCATTATCGGTGGGATAATAGCTACGCAGCGGACGTGATGAAAAGGTATCCCGATACATTCATGGGTGTCTGTCGAATTAACCCCGAAGACCCTGACGCACCAGACCATCTCAGCCATTGGACTGAAGATCACGGGTTTCACGGTGTACGATTGAGCCCATCTGTCGGAGCCGCAGGAGATTGGTTTACAGGACCCCTGATGCCACCTATCTTTCAACGAGCTGAAGCACTGGGCGTACCGCTGCTAATGCTCACGGGAGCCGAACGGTTGGTCGATCTCTTGCCGCTTTTGGAACAACACCCGGACCTTGATGTCGTTATAGATCACATGGCAGACTGTTCGCCTGACGCACCGGACAAACTCCAACGGCTCCTCAATCTCGCACGATTCCCGCGCGTCTATGTCAAGATAAGTCATACCTGGTCCATCTCGAAAACGGGGTATCCGTGGGCAGACACATTTGAGCAGGTGAAAAAAGTGTACCATACTTTCGGTGGTTCGCGGATTATGTGGGGCACCGATTGGCCCGTCTGTCTTAGCCGTGCCAGTTATACTGAAACCCTATCAGTCGTCCGAGATGAGATGGATTTCTTCACACCAGAGGACCGAGAGTGGGTATTAGGTAAAACCGCACGGCAACTCTGGAAATTCTAAGAACGACATTTCGTTTCTACCGAATCAGAGCCACCTTTCGGTGCGGCTCTTAACTGATGGCTGACGGCTGAGAGCTAATAGCGATTTTTTTTGATTTGACAAATTTCTGTATCTATGTTACTATAACATAAGATAAACGTATCAGCGAGAACCCCTTAAGTTAAAAAACTTTGGCGTGGCACAGTACAAGATCCAATACTCTTTTGTTGGCAAGGTTCCCACCTCGCCTATCTACAAGGAGAAACACCATGCCGTTTTGTCCACAATGCAACGCTACGTATAAAGAAGCTATCTCGATATGTCCGGAGTGTCAGGTAGACCTCGTGCCACAAGCAGCACAGACCGAGATTTCGGAATATGGGGACTGGTACGCTATCGAATCTGTCCCAAACGAATTAGTCGGAAACATCCTCCAAAGTGTCTTAGAGGATGACAATATCCCTGTTTATGTACGCTGCCACGATGTCCCGTATTACGGCGGTGTAAAGGGGAACGCCAAGGAATCCGAATGGGGCAATATACTTGTACCAACTAATTTAGTCCCACGAGCGCGGGAATGTCTCAAAGCCTATTTCGATTCACTAAAGGAAGAGTGATACATACACAGGCAGGGCACTATGGAAGCCAAGCAACTCTATCTCATTAAAGAAGCCAGAGCTCACGTTCGCATGAATGGAAAAATTTATGTCCGAGCACACCGTAGGTGTAACGGTAGTCACGTCAAAGAACATTGGCGGAGACCCCCGAATAAGCGAGTTAACACGCATCGACGGCTCGACCCCGTTTCGGAACAACTCAACCTCTTTGAAAATGACGATACCTCAAGTTGACATAAACCTAAAACTTTACGTGAGAAGAAATTATCGCCAGCGATACCTTCTCAGAGAAATATTATGACCAGTTTTTTCCGAAGCTTGCAAGGCCACCGGACTACGCATTGTCGCTTGCAAGCTTGTCTTATTTTTTCACTGTTCTTCATTGCGAGTCCTACGCTTTTTAGCGATGTTTACCGGATCAAAAACGGGGATACTCTCCTCATCGCTGTCGTCGGGCAACCGGAATATACACATTCTGTCCAAGTCCGTGAAGATGGGAGGATCAACTATTTCGGCGGTGAATTTGATGTCGCCGGTGCAACCGTGACAACCGTTAACCGACTGATTCGCGACTTTCTCGTCAGAGATAATCAAGTCAGTAACCCCGTCGTTATGGTGTCACTTGTGCTGCGAGAGAACGGCATCTTCGTTGGCGGCGCGGTAAAGAACCCGGGACGTTATGTCATATCACCAGAGACCGACATCGGGCTATACCGTGCGATCGCACTCGCAGGCGGCATGGGTGAGAACGCCGATCGGCAAGGTGTCCAATTAATCCGCAAGGACACGACACAAGAGGTCGAAACCTACGACCTTTCAACCACCAGTCCTTATCGCGATATCCGCGTCAACATCAACGATCTCGTTTTCGTTATGCCGCTCAGTGTCATTGAGGTGCAAGGACAGGTACAGACCCCCGGAAAAATCTTTGTGCGTGGCGCGATCGGTATCTCACACGCACTCACACGCGCAGGCGGTCCCACACAAGAAGCCGACCTAACGGTTGTCGTGAAGGTCGAAAAAAACGGCAAACGTTCCGAATTCAATCTTTCCGAACAGTTTTGGAAATCTCCACCAACCGCTGAGCCGGCACCCACGCTATCAGATGGGGACGTACTATTTGTCCCCAACGTCTTTAAAACGGAACCTATCTACGTGACAGGTTATGTCCGAACCCCAGGTCCCCAACGCGTACGTGGACCGTTAAATCTCTTGCAAGCCGTTGCACTCAGTGGCGGATTCGATGTATCAGCGAACCGAGAAGAGGTCATCATCCACCGTCAGGACGGCACAACTATAGAGGTTCCATCCACATTCAATCCAGCTGAAAGCACCCCGCAACAACAAACTTTACTTTACCCAGGCGATATTTTAGAGATTAAGAAAAAGTTTGAAATCGATTGGGGACTTGTCAGTACCTTTTCTTTTATCTTTTTTAGCGGCGTAAGCCTTATACTCCAATTAACACAGTAAATTAAAGGAGGTCTATGAAAATGGAAACCGTATTAAGTTTGGACGAACAACAATCCGAGCCGAGTGTTGAGACACCGGCTGATCCGAGTGTTGAGACACCGGAACCAAACGAGAAACAAACCGAACCAGAACCAGAACCAGAACCAGAACCGGAAGAATCGCAAAAACCCGACGAGAAGGGGAGCGGTTATTGGGATGCTGACGAGATGCTGACCCAACATTTCGAGCAACCCGTCCGTTTCGTCACCTATAGGGGCCTAATGGATCTGGATGTAAAGAGGGTAAAAATGTATACGATATGGGGAAAGGATGCCAAAGGTGGATGGCGGAAGATGACGAAACTACACGTTTTGTTTGCATTCCCGAAAGAGAAGATGCCCGACCTGAAACCTCATATAAAAGTCAGGGCACCGTTGAAAGCTGAGAACCTTCAACCGATTGAAACCGTAGCAGAACGATACAGTGTCGATGACGAACTTCTCGAGCAGGCGAGGGATAACAAATCCAACGTGACCATTGTCACTCGTGCCGGGTACGTCTTGAACGGTTTGATCCAGCAATTTGGCAAATACGTACTCTACATGCGAATCGGCGAGAAGATGGTAATCGTATACCGACACGGCTTGTATGAGCTCACAGTTGATGAACAACCCGAAGACGCGTCATAAGAGACAGTTGGTTTCCTATAATCTGTAGTATGGGCAGTTGGTTTCCTGTGGTCTGTACCATAGAATGTTTATGTACCATAGGCTGTTAGCCTGTGGTCTGTACCATAGACCATTGGTTTCTTGTGGAGAACCCGTATTCCCCAATCCCTGAAATCCGTGAAATTCGTAATTTGCAGCGCACTCGCCTGCCCCGTTGATAAGGGATGTTTTTGCTGGGTGTTTCTTCTCAGGCGGGTACGACCTACATACCCTTTTTGTAGGAAAGCGTTAAAAGAAAAATTAGCCCTGTAAAGGCGGCATGTTTGTATAAATTGTAGGACTTACGCAGGTTGCTCTTTTGTACCATAGGCTGTTAGCCTGTGCACCGAGAACGCCTCTGTTTGTTGAGAGTTTACCCGCTAACGAAGCGTCATATCGTCAAAATTGCGTAAGTCCTGTTGAAGCAATTGAATTCAGTGAGGCTGCAAGACAGCGGCAGTCAGAAAATACTCTCAAGCGGCTTGAACAAGATGTCCGAAATCGACAAGCTAAAGAACTCGGTTTTGACTCCTGCGATGATGCTGAGAAAGCAGCAGAGATTTTTAATCTTCTGAAAAAGCAAGGAAAATCGCCTGATGTACTGCTTGAGGAAAATAGGGCCCGAGAGAGGCGAATGGAACGCCTTATTATAGACCTGAGTGATACTGAGCAAAAAGGATATGAGATTCGGGCAAGAAGCATTAGGGCCACCGGTAGCACAATTAACCCAAGAACGGCACTTAGGGCACGGTATACAACTGATGATAACAAAGTGCAGTGTCAGATGTGCTCAAAGGGGATGCCATTCAAAAAGCGAAATAGCGACGAAGATTACTTTGAAGCAGTAGAAGCACTCGGAAAGGGTCACTTTTTCAAAGAGCATGAAGCACAGTATTTGGCATTGTGTCCAGAATGCGCGGCGGAGTACAAGGAATACGTGAAGAAAGATCCAAAAGCACGAGAAACTTTCCATGACGCACTGAAGAATTCGGATAGTCCCCAAATCCACTTGGAATCGCACGGACGAACCATACGTATTTGGTTTGAAGATAAGCATTGGCAAGATTTGAAAACAGTTCTATACTATTACGAGAATGTATACGATCCTGATGGAGCTGATTAGTCGATTCTTAAAGTGTTCCCGTAGGAGCGATCTCTGTACTACGTCCACTTATTGTAACACAAATCGTGCCCGTTTATGGACATAGCACTCCGCTGGAGTGCGAGGATTGAGGACACTATTTTCTACAGACATATCACCCCTACGGGGTGAGGAAAATAATTGAAGAACGCTGTCAAAATACGCAGAAATACCGGATTTAGTCCGCGGATAGACTAAATCTATTCCTTAGTATTACATTGCAAAAAGACTAAAAGCTGTTAGTAGTCACTTGGGTTGTTTTACTACTACCGAAATCCGAGAAATCCGTGACAATCCGCGATTCAGACGAGAACCTATAAATCCTGTAAATCCTGATTCAGACTCCTGACAACCTATAAGGAGGACATATTGCAGAATTTCAAAAACTTGGATGTGTGGCGGAAATCCCATGAGTTAACGCTAAAAGTGTACGAGTCAACATCCCAATTTCCTCGTGAAGAAATGTATGGACTAACAAGCCAAATTCGTAGAGCCTGTGCCTCAATACCAACAAATATCGCTGAGGGCAGTGGAAGAGAAACCCCTGCCGACTTCGCGCGTTTTCTTCAAATAGCAGTCGGGTCCACAAGCGAAACCGAATATCTCATTCTTCTTGCTCACGAACTAAAATACATCACCGCGGCGCAATATACCGAATTAATGGGGGCAACCGTCCAGGTCAAGAGAATGTTAATCGCCTTGCTAAAGCGTATCAGAACCAGGAGTAACCAACCACCAACCACTAAAAGCCAGTAGTAACTTGTATAACCGAAGTTGCTACCTACAAGATTTTAACCATGAAGTTTCCTGACGCATAAGCATCAACCTAACAGGATATGCTACAAGTACAGTAGTTTAGGCAATTTGTCCCCTATTTGGGTTGTGTTCTGAAATGGTATAAAGATTTTCATGCATGTTTCTGCTGCTACAGAACTTAGTGAAAAATGACGGTAGTTGGGAATGTGCCACAGGAAACCAACGGTCTCCTATGCTACAAAAGAGCGTATCCGATTAAAAACCTTGGACCTCTTAAAATTGTCCAAACTTTAGTACAAGTAGTAACTTAAGTTAGTATAGGAGAAATCACCATATCCCAACAACTCTTATTAACTTATAACTTATAACTTATAACTTATAACTCACAATGCCACACCTCAATATTAAACCCACCCACAAACCTATCAAAAACTACTACGCCGAACTCAAAGAATACGACAGCATCGGCGCGGAGCATGAAGGTGCCGTCCGAACCGCATTCCAGAACCTACTCCAACATTACTGCCGACAAGCAGACCTCATCCTCGTCTGCGAAAAGACCCATTACACGCCAGAACAAAAACGGATAAAACCCGATGGCGAAGTCGTCGATACTTTCGGGTTACCCTACGGCTATTGGGAAGCAAAGGATACACACGACGATCTCCACGTCGAAGCAGATAAAAAATTCGCCGCAGGCTACCCGTCCAAAAACATCGTCGTCCAATCGCCGACGCACGCGCTGCTTTATCAGCACGGGCAACTCCAGCTCGACCTTGACATCACCGAACCGAGAAACCTCGTCCACGTCCTCCAGACATTCTTGGGTTATCAGGAAGAAAACATCTCAGCGTGGCATACCGCCATCTCGGAGTTCAAAGAGACCGTCCCCGAACTCGGCGAAAAATTAGCAACGCTCATCGGAACCGAACGCCAGAACAATCCACAATTCCAGGAAGCATTTGCCAGCTTCCATCAGCAGTGCCAGACCTCCATCAACCCGAACCTCTCCATCGCAGCCGTCGAGGAGATGCTCATCCAGCACTTGTTGACCGAACGCATCTTCCGCACCGTCTTCAACAACCGCGACTTCACACGCCGCAACATCATCGCCCGCGAAATCGAGAACGTCATCGACGCACTCACCTCACAGACATTCGACCGCAACCAGTTCCTGCAGAGTTTGGACCCGTTCTATATCGCCATCGAACAGACCGCCGCGACCATCACCGACTTCTCACAGAAACAAGGATTCCTCAACACCGTCTACGAGCAGTTCTTTCAGGGATTCTCCGTCAAGGTAGCAGATACACACGGCATCGTCTACACACCACAACCGATTGTCGATTTCATGGTCAAAAGCGTCGAGCATATCGGACAGACCGAGTTCAACCGTTCCCTCTCCGATACCGGTGTGAATATCATCGATCCGTTCGTCGGCACCGGCAACTTCATCGTCCGCATCATGCAGGCACTCGATCCGATCTCGTTAGAACGGAAGTACACCGCCGACCCACCAGAACTCCAGTGTAACGAAGTGATGCTCCTACCCTACTACATCGCCAGTCTCAACATCGAGCACGAGTTTTACACAGCAACAAACCGATACGTCCCTTACGAAGGCTTATGCTTAGTGGATACGTTTGAGATGGTAGAAGACAGGCAGCTGCAGCTCCTCACCGCTGCCAATACTGAACGCGTCGAAAAACAGAAAGAGACCGATATGTTTGTGGTTATCGGTAATCCACCGTACAATGTCGGACAGGTTAACGAGAACGACAACAACAGAAATCGGAAGTATGAGACGATGGACCAACGGGTGCGGGAAACATATTCACAGGATTCAAAAGCAACAAATAAAAATGCGCTCTCAGATCCGTATGTCAAAGCAATCCGATGGGCATTAGATCGGGTTGAAGACGCAGGTGTTGTCGCTTTTGTGACAAACAATAGTTTTCTCGATGGGGTCGCGTTTGACGGGATGCGGAAACATCTCGCGGAAGACTGTGAGACAATCTATATCCTCGACTTGGGTGGGAATGCACGGAAAGGGTTAAAGGTCTCCGATGCCAATGTATTTGGAATTCGCGTCGGTGTGAGTATCAATCTCTTTGTAAAAAAAAAAGAGAGGTCGTCAGAATCATCGCGTATCTTTTACTATCGCACCGATGACCTATGGGACAAAAAACGGAAATTCGGGTTTCTGAGTGAAGGTCAGCATATTGGCAATGTTGAATGGGAATTAATCCAACCGGATACGCGACACACATGGCTCACCGAAGGACTCCACACCGAGTTCGATGCCTTCATTCCAATGGGGACCAAACAGGCGAAAGCGACAAAAGGTGAAGCGGTAGATGTGATTTTCAAAACCTATAGTCTTGGTGTTACAACAAATCGTGATGTATGGACTTACAATTTCAATCTGAACGGACTTAGCGAGAATATGGTTCAAACAATACAGACTTACAATACGGAGGTCGATCGCTGGAAACGTCGGATAAATAAGAATGTGAATCTTGATGAATTTGTTATTTCTGATGATAGAAAGCTTAAGTGGAGTGAAACGCTTAAACGAAATTTACAAAGAGGGCGAACAACCGATTTTTCAGAGGTAAATATCAGAGATGCACTTTATCGTCCATTCACAAAATCCTATCTTTACCTTGACCGGATTATGAACGAAAGAGTGCGGGAATTTCCTTCTATTTTCCCAACACCGGACATTGAAATGGAAAATCAGGTGATTTGTATTGCTGGCATCGGTGATAGGAAAGGCTTCGGCTGTCTTACAACAAATATGATTCCAAGTGTAGATTTAGCATTTGAAAAAACGCAATGCTTCCCATTCTACACCTACGACGAAGACGGCACAAACCGCCGCGAAAATATCACCGATTGGGCATTGACCGAATTCCGATCCCACTACAAGGACGACACCATCACCAAGTGGGACATATTCCACTACAACTATGGACTCCTCCATCATCCCGCATATCGCCAGAAATACGAAGCGAACCTCAAGCGCGACCTACCACACATCCCGTTTGCCAACGACTTTTGGGGATTCGCAAAAGCAGGCGCACGGTTAGCAGATCTCCACGTCAACTACGAATCCCAACCCGAATACGATAAACTCAAGTTCGTTCAGAACCCAGACACACCCCTCAATTGGCGCGTCGAGAAGATGAAACTCACGAAAGACAAAACCCAGATCATCTACAACGATTTCCTCACGCTCGACGGTATCCCAGAAAAGGCACTTGATTACCGGCTCGGCAACCGTTCCGCGTTAGAGTGGATAATTAATCAATATTGTGTTAAAATAGATAAACGCAGCGGCATCGTCAACGACCCGAACCGAGCAGACGATCCGCAATACATCGTCAAACTCATCGGAAAGGTGATTACGGTCAGCCTTGAAACAGTAAAAATCGTTGAAGCACTGCCAGACTTATACAGGAACGATGACTTGTAGCACAAACTTTATGAAGTTTAAGAATTTAATTCAGTAATGCATCAATAGCCTCTTGGTAGGAGCGAGTGTTTTTGCTTGGGTGTTTCTTGTCGCTCGCGATCTTTGCTGCGCTCGCGATCTTTAACGATTACCGAAATATTTATTTAATCTTCATTAAGTTTGTGCCGTATGTTTCATTGGCTAAATGTAAAATTGGCTATGGTCTATAGAGCTCCTAACAGACAACGCGTTTTCTAAAAGGAGGATAAAAGTGCAGCTAAAAAAGGTACACCTCTACATCATCTTCTTTTTCGTTTTATTCCCTATTACTGCCTACTCTCAGACAAGTTTATACAAACTATCGAAAGGCAAAACAGGACTTGGACTCGGGGTTAGCACAACCGAAAATATTAACACAATAATCGGTAACCTTGATTATGGCGTCGATAAGGATTTAAGGGTCTCTTTCATAGGCGGGATCGGACTTATTGAAGATGATACGTACAGTAGTTCGTTTGAAATTCCGCCAGCGCCTACAGTTGGACTGTCGATCGTCCGAATTAACACGTTAGCGGAAACAGGCTTAGATTATTTTCTCAACGGAAGTTTTAGGGCTATGTTTTCCCGGGTTGTTCGCGCGACTACGCATGAAACATTCGCCAAAACACGGATGCTCGGACTGACTGGCGGGGGTGGTGTCTTGAAACGGTTGGAGACGAAATCAGGATGGAGTCTAACCCCATTTTTTGGCGTATATTATTCAAATGCTTGGGATGTTACAGAGCGGCAATGGACAGAAATTGAAGAAACTGTGAGCGATAGTAATATGTTAGGAGAAGCAGGCGTAGAAGTTCAGATGTCCCGCACCACAAGCGTAATCGGGTCTATTCTATTCTCTTTTGAAAGAGCTGATACCACTTTGAGTATCGCGATAAACCTTCATTAACCTAAGCGTAATAGATAATCGAGCGATTTTTTGTAAAGCAACAGGGTCAAGGTGAAAGTCATGGGAATCATAACTTGGCTAAACACAAATAGTGGTGCGGTAATAGGGATTGCCATTGTTATACTTGCGAGTGTCATTGGTTATTACGTCTATCTGACGTGGCGGCTGCTGAAAGCGGGGAACACACCTGAGATTGTTATCTCTTTACGTCCTCATCAAGCACACGTTCAGCTCGTTATGCTCTGCATAGAGAATATAGGGACAGGAGCAGCGTATGATCTACAGTTCGCAACAAATCCCACTTCTATACCTAATCTCGACGTGCCTTTTGAGAAAATTGGTTTTCTCAAAAGCGGAATTGCTTACTTTGAACCGGGACGAAAAATTGAACAATTTATCGCCAGTGTGACAAACAAGTTTGATGACCTAAAACAGATGCCATTTGAGGTCAGTTTAACATATAGGGATTCAGTTAACCAGAAACATGAACGCGCATTTCAACTTGATTTTGGTGTGAATGAAGGTTTCTCACAAATCGACAAACCACCGCTGTTTGAAATTGCCAAAGCTACGAGAGATATCCAAAGGGATATACGCAGTATTGCCACCGGTATGCATAAACCCATAATTCTTACGGAAACTGTGTCTGAGCATCGTTTGAGGCAGCGTGTCAATGCCTTGGAGAGTCGGATAGAACAACTTCCTAACGAGGTTCAAGAGGAAATTTTACAGGAATTAACCATTGTTGTCACTAAGCGAGAGCGAGAATTGCAGGAAAAGGATCAAAGTGAAGAGACAATAACGGTAGAAAATTTGTCATAAAAAGGAGGTGAAATAAGTGCCAATTACAATTTATATCCACTCTAACAACGGTTTTGTTATAGAGGTTCCTGATGGCACGGAGGAGCCGTTAGTAGAGCACAATCGACAGTTATCACTTAAGGAACGTCTGGCTCTCTTAGACGCATTCGCAGATAAATTTACGGAGCTTGTCGGTCCTGATGTCCCGCCATTATCAGATTACGCTGTCAGTCGCGAAGGGATATACCAAGATCACCCATAGTCATGATTTATTTAATGGATACCAATGTTTTATTAGGAGCCGCACATCGTGCTGATGACCGTTATTCAATTGTTCAAGAAGCTGTCCATAAATTGTGGGCAAATGATCATGAACTACGGACGACATCGCAAAATTTCGCGGAATTCTGGAACGTATCAACTCGACCCACTGATCGCAACGGTTTTGGACGAACACCTGTTGAAACAGATGACCTATTGAAAGATTTAGAGGAATTTTTCTCGTTGCTACCCGATTCACCTGAAGTCTATCCGATATGGAGATGGCTTGTCGTAAATTACGATGTATCCGGTGTTCAGGTTCACGATGCCCGGTTGGCTGCGTCAATGGTTGCTCATAACGTAACGCATATCCTAACTTTCAACATAACAGATTTTCAACGCTATACGGATGAAGGAATTGTCGCTGTTGATCCAGCAGCGGTTTAGTTATCAATAGAAAAAAAAATGCACCAATTTTTTACATACACACTCGTCATCTTATTTATTTTTGCGTGTCTGTCTGTTGCAGCAGATAACACGGACATCCATGAGAACGCAGGCACCCGCGCTATGACCTTCCTCAAGATCGGGGTCGGCGCGGAGGCGATCGGGATGGGAGAATCCCAAGTCGCCGCAACCGATGACCTATACGCCTCCTATTGGAACCCCGCAGGTCTCGCAAAACTTCAAAAACCGCAACTCGCACTCATGCACAACGAATGGTTCGCCGGAATCAATCACGAATTCGTCGGCATCGCACTGCCCGTCGGAAATATCGGCACCATCGGTCTGAGTTCGAGTTACCTATCCTTCGGGGATTTACAGGGACGGGACAGTGAAGGAAACGAGACAACGATTTTCCGTCCTTACGATCTCGCTGTCATCCTCTCTTATGCCCGCAACTTTAGCAGTGCTATCGCTTTCGGCGCGAACGCGAAATTCTTACGAGAACAGATCGCCGACGAAACCGGCAACGGCATCGCCTTTGATTTCGGAGCGTTGTACACCTTTCCTCAAATGCCACTCTCACTCGGTTTCAACGCGCAGCACCTCGGCCCGCGTGTGAGATTTATTGAGGAGGCGTTCGGTTTACCTGTCACCTTCAGGCTCGGCGCAGCTTACAGACTCTTAAACGACGCTCTCACCCTAACCAGCGACATCATCCGTCCCTCCGACAACGACATCGCTATCGCTGCCGGAGCAGGCTACACCATCGCGAATATCTTACAACTCCGTACCGGCTATAACTACCAGATCGGCGGCAACGATTTAGGCGCGATTTCCGGACTCACAGGCGGTTTCGGACTCACACTGCGGCAGTTCCAAGTCGATTACGCACTCGTACCCTTCGGCGTACTCGGAATGACACATCGGTTCTCATTAGTCGCCAGTTTTTAGCATCGGATACCTCTTGTATTGTAGGAGCGAGTGTTTTTGCTTAGGGTATTTGCTTGGGTATTTCTGCGTATTTCTTGTCGCTCGCGATCGTTATGCCCGCGATCCTTATGATGACGACGCAGCATGAATAAATGCCGCAAATAATTTACGTCTATGTTCGCGAAATTCGGGCGTTTTGGTCATCCGTTCAGGGTGATATTGCACACCAATCACAAACCGTTTTGATGGGTTTTCTATCGCCTCAATAATACCGTCTGCCCTGCAACGTGCCGTCACAACAAATCCGTCGCCTATATTGTTCACGGCTTGGTGATGTGAGGAATTAACTTCATCTATCTCTGCCTCGACAATCTCGATTAACTGACTGTCTCTTATCTCAATTTCATGCCGTGAATCCTCATTGTCTACCTGTGTATGTATAAGGGCATCTTGTCGGTATTCCTCGTGGATATCTTGGTATAGGCTACCGCCCATTGCGACGCTCATCACCTGAATCCCGCGGCAGATACCGAAAACGGGCATATCATCCGCTATTGCCTTTTGACAGAGTGGTATCTCCAACGCGTCGCGGTTTTCGTTAACATATTTAAGGGTTGGATGGTACGGTTCACCGAAATTATCAGGATGGATGTCGCCACCACCCGTCAGCAAAAGCCCATCAATACCAGCGTAAGCGTCTTTTGATATGCCCGGGTATAATGTGCGAGGTATACCACAGAACTCGCTAATTGCCTTGATATAATTGTTAGAAGGATCGTTGTTAATATTGGATAAAAATGTGATTCCGATAATAGGTGCCATATATGAAAGTCTCCTTTTATTTTTCTTAAATTATACCCTATTTTGACAGCAAATAACAACTTTCTCTTAACAGTACTCAATTAACAATCCTTCCTAAAACAGAACGTGATTCATCAAAGCATCTCTTAACTAAGTACTGAAAACTGAAAGGTTTTCGCAGAAAACCGTACTTATAACCTTTAAATCACATTTGCATTACAAAGAAATGCGTGGTATAATTAGCATATAACGATTATGCTAAAACACGAAGCCACCGAAACAACGTTATCTATTACAGAAGACGGCGAGCCGATACTCACCTGTTATTACGGCGATGTCGCAAATTCACCGTCCCTGCATCCGGTCTATGCACCGGATGGACAGATAGTGACCGTTGATACGACCTTTGGGCAGGCGTATCCACCGGGGATATCTTTCTCACTCGGAACCGTCAGCGGCGGACAGTATAATGGACAAGTATTATCCCGAAAATGGGTGGCATCTTCAGAGTCGTTTTCTATCGACTCAACGTGGGAAGATGCAACCGGACCGTTCCTTATGGAAACGTATCGGGTAGAAGTTCACCCACAACAGAACGAGGTGCAGATCATAGATATAAAAATCTCACTACGCGCACCGAGGCGTTCTCTCGAATTGACCGGTGATGTCGGACTCGGGTACCACGCCGTTGAGATGGAACACCGCAAGGCTGTGGACGCAGACACACGGATGGGTGAATTAGAAGTGAACGGAAAGGTGTCAGCATGGGGAACGCTCTCCGGTCTCACCGCCGCTGAGCAGGCACCCGTCGGTGTCGCCATTTTCCCGCATCCAGCAAACGGTAAGACAACCTTCTTTGCTGAGGACGCATCGTTCGGATACCTATTCGCACAGGCAGCACCGCTCGTCGTCAGCACCGTAATGATGCGCACCCTAAAATACCGTGTCCTCGCGTATGCTGGGGATCTGTTCACTGTGGACGTATCGGAATACTACAAAGACTACACGAATACAGCGGAATAGCCGTCAGCAGTCGGCAGTCGGGGCGGTTTTTCTACGAAAAACCTTTCGGCTCTCGGTAAGAAGGATTCGGTTTATCCGCACCCTCTTAGCCGATAGCCAATTGCTGAAAGCCGAAAGCCATTAAGAAACTATGAAAGACCAAACGCTTTTCCCGATCTATAATAAACGCGGGCTGTTAGAGACACCCCAAAGCGCGACGCAAAAGCCAAGTGACGCAATACAACAGACACACCCGCGCCGCGTCTACATTGAGACCTACGGCTGCCAAATGAATGTTAGCGACAGCGAACTCATGGCAGGAATATTGACACAGAGTGGACACCAGACCGTGACACACATCGACGACGCAGATGTCGTCCTCGTCAACACTTGTGCCATACGCGAAAACGCCGAAACCAAGGTCATCAACCGTCTCCAGCATCTCAACCACCGCAAACGGCGGCACCCTGAACTCATCATCGGGGTCTGCGGATGCATGGCACAACACCTCCGAGACCGGCTCTTGGAAGCAGCACCGTACATCGATCTCGTCATGGGACCCGACGCATACCGAAACCTACCGATCGCTCTCGACTCTCTCACACGCGGCGAGGAAGCACACATCTCCTTGACAGACCGAGACCCGTTCCTCGGTTTACGGTTGGACAAAACCGAAGACTACGCCGACATCGCACCCATCCGAAAAGATGGAATTCGCGCATGGCTCACCATCCAACGCGGGTGCGATAAGATGTGCACCTTCTGCATCGTTCCGTTCGTCCGAGGTAGAGAACGGAGCCTGCCGCTAAAACTGCTCGTCGAAGATGTCGAAAAATTGGTGGATCAAGGGTTCAAAGAGGTTGTTCTGCTCGGTCAGACCGTCAACTCCTATCACGACAACGGCTCCGATTTCGGAGAACTCCTTTTCGCTGTCGGTGAAGTCAACGGATTAGAACGCCTGCGATTTACCTCACCACACCCCGCAGACGCAACGGACAGCATGATTGAGGCCATGGCGAATTGCCCAACTGTTTGTAAACACCTACATCTCCCTTTACAATCCGGTTCAACAACAGTGCTCAAAAGGATGCGGCGCACCTACACGGCGGAGGAATATCGGACGCTCGTCGCAAAACTTAGAGAACGCATCCCTAATATCGCACTCTCTACGGATATTATCGTCGGCTTCTCTGGTGAAACCGACCAAGAATTTGAGCAGACCTATCAGATGATGACAGACATCCGATACGATTCAGCCTTCATGTTCAAGTATTCCGAACGCGAAGGGACACTCGCACACAAAGCATTACCCGATGACGTACCGGAAACAGTAAAAGGACAACGACTCAAACAGATTATCGAACTTCAGGAGCAAATTTCTGCTGACATCAACACCACCGCAATCGGTGAGACGGTCACCGTACTTGTTGAAGGCGAATCGCGACGCGAAGCAGATAAATATCACGGAAAAACAGACGAATTCAAAACGACTGTGTTCCCGAAAACCGACACTAAGATAGGTGATATCGTTAATGTACGTATTGACAGCACCACAGCACACACATTGATTGGACAGATTATTGATGGACAAGCTTAGAATCAAAAGTAAGGTCGAAATTGAGAAAATGCAGCGGAGCGGTCAAGCCGCAGCGGCTGTACTAAAGCGGATCGGAGAGGCAATCGCACCAGGCGTCTCAACCGCCGATTTAGAACGTATCTCACGCAATACAATCGCCGAGCTCAACGCCACCTCTTCTTTCTTAGGCTACCGACTACCAGATCACGAACCGTATCCCGCAACGATATGCACCTCGATTAACGATGTCGTTATCCACGGAATTCCAGACAAAAGACACGTCCTGAAAGATGGCGACATCATCGGGATTGATACGGCAGTCCGTATTGACGGCTACCACGGCGATAACGCATACACTTTTCCTGTCGGCAATATCTCATCGGAAGCCGAACGTCTGCTTAAAGTGACCCGGAGTTCTCTCTATGACGCAATCGCCGAAGCGAAACCCGGAAATCGTATCGGCGACATCTCCGCTAAATTACAGGACGGCGCAGAATCTAACGGGTTCTCCGTACTCCAGAGTTTCTCCGGACACGGCATCGGGCGAAGCCTCCATGAAGCACCAGAGATACCTTGCCTCGGCGTACCCGGACGTGGGCTACGCCTACGACCCGGTATGGTCCTCGCCATTGAAACCATGGTGAACGTCGGGCTGCCGGATGTACAGATGTTACCAGACGGTTGGACAATTACGACGATCGACGGTTCTCTCTCCGCCCTCTTCGAACATACAGTGGCGATCCTCTCCGACGGTCCCGAAATCTTGACTGGGAGTTCATTGTGGGAAACCTAAAAACAAAAATTATCGGTGTTATCACCGCACTCCTCATCTTTATCTCGCTCTATCTCGTCTTCGGATACGCCCGCGTTGAAGGCACGATGCTCGAAGTCCAAAAAATTTTCTACTACCACGTCTCTGCAGCACTAACCGTTTTTGTCGCCTTCGGGATCAACTGTGTCTTTAGTATCAAATATCTTATCCAACGGAAACCGAATGACGATCTGTTGGCGGCTGCAGCGGCGGAACTCGGTATTATCTTTTGTACGATCGCGCTCCTATCAGGACCCATCTGGGCGAAATACGCATGGAATACATGGTGGAATTGGGAAGCACGCCTCACAAGCACACTCGTACTCTGGCTCATGTACGTCGGTTACTTCATCCTCCGTTCCGCACTCACCGACGACAAACGCCGCATCTATTCCGCAGTCCTCGGAATTATCGCCTATCTGGACGTCCCGATTGTCTATTATGCCGTTGATATATGGCAAGGCGGGTTGCATCCCGATCGCGGCACAAAATGGAGCCTCGAACCAACAATGCGATACACATGGATGGTAGCACTCCTCGCACTTATCACGCTTTTTGTTTATCTGCTTATCGTCCGATATAGAATGAAGAAGGCGCAGATGCGTTATGAAATCATACAGCAAAAATACCTTCGGGAGGCAGCCTGATGCGTAAATTCGTTTTGGCGAGTTTTGTGGTCGTTTTGGGGTTATTTCTCTTCGCAACGCAGGTACCGGTCAGCATTACACAGGGTAAAGTCGCCGGGGCTGTTTCGGACGCGATTTCAAAATCGGAAGTCCCTGTAGATGAAGAAATTGTAGAGCAGGCAGTGATAGATTCTCTTAAAATACTCGAAAACGGGCAAAGGAGGCGCCTGACCTATCTTTTCGCCGCATACATCGTAATATGGTTGGTGTTTATGCTCTACGTGTTGCGCTTGGAACAGCAACAGCAACTATTAGACCAACGCCTTGCACAACTCGAACAAACATCAAACAGTGAAGAATAGTGGTCAGTTACGGGTTATAAGTTATAAGTGGTAGGTTAAGAGTGTTATTGTGACGGTAATAGAAAATGTACCAGACACAAGTTCTTAACCTATAACTGTTAACCTATAACCTTCCACCTCTTATAGTAAATCCCATAATTATTTGCACACATTTTCCGATTTTACTATAATCAAAAACCTCTTGTAACTGATAACTGACAACTTATAACTCATAACTTATAACTTATAACTAACCCAAGTTGCCACTTGTAAATCCATGGGATATCCTTTATAGTGTTTTTAACGCAAAAACAAAAGGAGAACCCCATGGACTTGACTATTGTAGCACTTTATACGATTTGTGACGATCTTTTAATCTCAATCGGGCAT
>JAJDTJ010000139.1 GCA_022827225.1 Candidatus Poribacteria bacterium
GCCCGATTGAGATTAAAAGATCGTCACAAATCGTATAAAGTGCTACAATAGTCAAGTCCATGGGGTTCTCCTTTTGTTTTTGCGTTAAAAACACTATAAAGGATATCCCATGGATTTACAAGTGGCAACTTGGGTTAATTGTTACATAACGAAAAACAACATAGTGTCTATATTGAAACGACAATTCCGAGTTTCTACTACACATTACGCGGGGATATTGAATCTCGCGCTATGCAAAGTTGGACCCGAAAATGGTGGGCTCAATACGCGGACCAATTTACCCTTGTTTCAAGTATCGTTGCTATTAACGAACTCAGCGATGGAACGAGTGAGAAAACGCAAGACAGGATTAACTTGGTCAAAGACCTTGAAATGCTATCTGTCACTACAAAAATTGACCAGATTGCCCAAACCTATATTGATAGGTTGATAATGCCTCAAGATGTGTTTGGTGACGCGCATCATGTGGCACTTGCCTCGTTTTATGATATAGATGTGCTTCTAACGTGGAATTATAAACATATTGCGAACCTTAACAAAACTTATCGCATCCGGCAGATAAACCAAGAACTTGGCTTACCAACGCCGGAATTGGCGACACCCCTCAATTATTTAGGAGTTGACGACTAAAATGGCAAACTATGAAATTGACGAAATTCGCAGAATTCGAAGGGAAATCTCTGCAAGGTTTGACCACGATGCGAGCAAACTCGGGGAGTACTACCGGAAGTTAGAGGAAGAATACCGGAAGTCTGGAAAATACAAATTCGTGGATCCACCGCCTGAGAAACCCAAAGCAGAAAAGTCGAAAGACGAAGAAGCAGCGGATTGATTTCAATTCTTAGCAATATGAAGATGTCTCCTTGACCAAACACGCGTAAATGAACACATATCAAAACTACGACACCATCGTTATCGGAGGCGGGCCCGGTGGAAGCACCGTCGCAACGCTTGTCGCTGAACAAGGATACCGCGTGCTGCTCCTTGAACGGGAAACCGAACCGACATTCAAAATCGGCGAATCCCTCATCCCCGCGACATACTGGACGTTCAAACGGCTCGGTATGCTCGAAAAACTGCGCACAAGCCACTTCCCACAGAAGTACAGCGTACAGTTCTATTCCCGTTCCGGAAAAGGCTCCAGTCCATTCTACTTCTTTCAAACCAACCCACATGAGAGTGCCGTCACATGGCAGGTCCTGCGGAGTGAATTCGATCAGATGCTCTTGGATAACGCCGAAGAGAAAGGCGTAGCAGTACGCCGCGGGGTCGGCGTGCGAGAAGTCCTCTTTGACGGTGACACGGCAACCGGTGTCCTAACGCAGAACGCAGACGGCACCCGCGAAACGCTCAACGCAACCGTCATTGTCGATTCCACCGGACAGCGGTCGCTCATCGGAAGACAACTGAAACTGAACACAATAGAACCGAACCTTAAGATGGCATCGCTTTTTACACACTACGAAGGCGGACATAGAGATGAAGGCATTGACGAGGGTGCCACGCTCATCTTACATACCGAAGAAAAAGATTCCTGGTTCTGGTCGATCCCGCTCCCATATAACCGCACGAGTATCGGCGTTGTAGGCGAATTGGACTACCTCCTCCAAAACCGAAGAGATGCCAGCGGAAAACTTGACACACAGAAAATCTTCAACGAAGAATTGATGAAGTGTGCACCGCTGCAGCATAGACTTGAAGACGCGAAGCAGCTGTTCCCGATCCAGACCACAAAAGATTTTTCCTATCGTGCCAGCCGTATCGCAGGCAACAACTGGGTCTTGGTAGGCGACGCGTTCGGATTTTTGGACCCCGTCTATTCAACAGGACTGTTTTTGGCACTCAAATCTGGCGAGATGGCGGCGGATGTCATCGTCGAAGCCTTCCAAAAAGATAACTTCTCCGAAACGCAACTCGGAAGTTTCGGACCGGCATTTGTAAACGGAATGGAGGCGTTTCGGAAACTCGTTTACGCTTTTTATACAAAGAAATTTAGTTTTGCACGGTTCCTATCAGAATATCCGGAGCATCAAGGCGGTATCGTTGACATCTTGAGTGGCGATGTCTTCAGAAAAGACGTAACACATATCTTCCCTGCAATGGCAGAGATGTGTCCGTTCCCACCTGAGATGCCACTCGGCTGATACCGAACCCGTACCACATCATAGAAAGAAAATAGGAGAATGTTATGCGATCAATCTTGTGCTACTTAACGATTATCTGTGTCCTCTTTACCTTTGGGTGCGATAACACCGCAAAACGCGACACTGCCCAAGGTGAAAAAAAAGACACTTCTACAAAACGCCAGTACATAAGTGTCGGTACGGCACCTGCTGGTGGTGCGTTTTTCGTCGTCGGTTCCGCAATTGCCGAAGTTGTTGCTGGTAACGCCCCCTCAACGGGCTGGGAAGTCACTGCCGAAGCCACCAAAGGTACGCAGGAGAACATCCGCCGTATCGTGAACAGTGAACTGGAATTTGCACTCGCCAACGCTGCCATCTCCTACTTCGCAGTACGCGGCGAAGGCGATTGGGGAACAGAACACGCCATCCGCAGTGTCATGACACTCGCGCCCAACGTCGGGTTGTTTATTACACCGCAGTCTTCAGGTATCCGTAAAATCCAAGATTTTGCGGGGAAACGCATCGTTGTCGGACCCGCGGGTGCAGGGTTCGAGTACTTCCTGAAACCGATATTAGCCGCACACGGTGTCGTCTACGAAGACTTTACACCGCTCAATAGCACCTATATCGGTTCCGTAGACCTGTTAGCAGACGGTTCTGCTGCCGCTGCATTCATTGGTGGCGCGGTCCCGACACCAGCCGTCACGCAAGCCAGCACATCTCAGGACATCTTTTTCATCCCGTTCGACGAAACCGCAAAACAGGCACTCTTTGATGGATACCCGTTCTTTAATCCCATGACTATCCCCGCTGACACCTACACAGGTCAGACGGAAGCGTTCGCGAGTATGAACGTCGGCGCGATGCATCTGATTACCGCCGAGAACGCCGATGAAAATATGGTCTATGAATTCACGAAGACCTTGTATACAAACCGAGCGGAAGTGGTTGAACGACACAAGGCTGGAAATGCCATCAATCCGCAAAATGTCGTCAAGGATACGGGTACACCTTTCCATCCGGGTGCGATCCGTTTCTACCGCGAAATCGGCATCTGGAAAGAATAAAACCTCCATCGTTTTTATATCCATAAATTAGGCAGTGAGAATCCCATACAAAATTTTCACTGTCTTTTTTGCGTTACAGGTCTCTATATAAACAGCGTATATAACCGGTTCTTCAAAAATACTTAGACATTTACCGGTTTGCATTCCTAAAATACTAAAACTCGGAGGCCAAAATGAATTCAAAAGGGCGTATTGATCGCAACGCATCCCCACAAGACACCACGGATTCCCAATATCCGCCCGTTAACCTTTCCCCAGGACAACATCTTCACGGCTTTAAGGTGAAAGCCGTCACACCTATTGCCGAATTACGCGCAGTGGCAATAGAACTCCTGCATCCACAGAGCGGTGCACGCCTACTTCATCTTTATACAGACGACACTAAAAACTTGTTCTCAATCAGCCCGATAACCCCAACCCTCGACGATACAGGGTTACAACATATCCTTGAGCATTCCGTAATGGCAGGATCCCGAAACTATCCGGTCAAAGAGGTGTTTTTTGAAATGATAAAGATGAGCCTCGCCAATGCGAATGCTATGAACTTCTCTGATCATGCCTTTTACTACGCTTCAAGCAATGTAAAAAAGGATCTGCTCAATTTCGCAGAGGTTCACTTTGATTCGGTTTTTCATCCGCTACTAACAGAGGAGACTTTCAAACGTGAAGGACACCATCTTGAACCTGTGGATCCAGATCAGCCCACAGGTGATTTAAAAATAAATGGAATCGTCTACAATGAAGTGAAAAACAGTCTGTCTGCCCCAGAAGCGTGCTTGGATTTTGCTGTGACCGGTGGGCTTCTACCCGACACCTGCTATGCCCGTAATAGTGGTGGGAACTCACTGGTTATGCCTGACTTAACCTACGGGCAATTGAAAACCTATCACAAAACCTACTTTCATCCGAGCAACTGTTACTTTTTCTTCTACGGTAATATACCAACAAATGATTATCTCGAATTTCTCGCTGATAAACTGGCGGCAATACCAAAGCCTGAAACAAACGGATTTCTACATCCCCTCCGACCGGAAATCTCACACCAATCGAAGTGGCAATCCCCACGAATTGTAACGGCGACTTATCCAATTGGTGCAGATGAACCACTCATCGAAAAGACCTATCTGATGCTGAGTTGGATCATCGGACGGACAACAGATCCCGAAGATGTCATCCTATGCAGTATTTTAAACCTGATTCTGCTTGGCAATGAAGGAGCACCGCTTCGCAAGGCAATCATGGATTCAAAACTCGGAACTGATATACTTAATGATTCGCAAAGGGATTTTATAGGACCGAACAGAACTTTCCGTGTTGGTCTGATCGGAAGCGAAGCAGATCGCGTGAACGATTTCACGGAATTGGTCATCAATACACTCACGCAAATTGCAGACGCAGAAATTGACAAACGGAAGGTAGAAGCCGCATTCCAACAAATCACCTATGACTATCAAGAAGTTACACCGAACTTCCCTTTTGATATGATGAAGCGTGTCGTAAATACGTGGATATATGAAAAAGAACCGACCCTCTTTTTAAAGATGGAGACGCACCTATCTGCTGTCCGTCAACGTTGGGAACAAAATCCGAGAATTTTCAATGAATTGATCCGAGAACGGCTCCTCGGCAATCCACATCGGTTGACGACTATCCTTACGCCTGACCCAAATATGCAGGCAAGTTTTGACGCCAACGAGAACGAGAGGCTGAAAGCAATCCGTGCAAAACTCACCGATGAACAAATGAGACAAATTGCTGCCGATGCCGCTGAACTGGAACGTCTTAACGAACAGCCCAACTCACCAGAAGATTTAGCGAAGTTGCCGCAACTGCGCGTCTCAGATCTGCCCAAGGAACCCCTACACATTCCTACAACTGTTGAAACAGTTAGCGGGTGTCCGCTGCTTCGGAACGACATTTTTTCAAACGGTGTGAATTATCTCGTTTTAAATTTTGACTTGCAAGGGTTACCGCAACATCTTTGGCAGTATTTACCCACATACACCGATGCCGTTGGCAAACTCGGTGCAGGCAAAATGAATTACGAACAGATAGCACAGCGTACTGCAGCAGCTACCGGCGGCATTGGATGCTCTCCGAACTTAACTACCCATGCGCTTGATCCAAGTCGTTCAGTGTGGAACATGCAGTTTCGCCTCAAAGCACTTGACGGTAAAATAGAAGATGCTTTGGGTGTTTTGCAGGATTTGGTTTTCGCTGTAAATCCACGCGATAAAGAACGTCTCTATGACGTATTCAGTCAAGCAGTCGTAGGATATCAAAACCAGATACACGGCTATAATTGTCCAAGTATTGCAAACCATCATGCTGCTCGCGGGCTTTCACCACAAGCGTATCTCAAAGAACAAGTCTTCGGACTGCCACAATTCCGCTCAGGTGAAATGTTGCTTAACCGTTTTGATGAATCCTATGAGGAGCTAAGCGATTACATTGAACAGATCCGAGATTTCCTATTAGTTCAAAACCGCGTGACCGCCAGTTTTACCGGTTCTGATGCAGCTTTTGAGAGGCTTCAAGGACGGTTTGCCGAATGGATTGACGATATGCGTGATGAATCAATAAATCCAGAACCAACCGGATTTAGACCTTTTGACACATACCCACGCGAAGGATTGGCGGCCCCTATTCAAGTCGCGCACTGCACCCAGGCGATGCCAGCACCACACTACTCGCATCCGGATTCAATCCTCTTGACCATCGGTTCACATATTCTGATGTTTGATTATATGTTACCCGAAATCCGGCTCAAAGGCAATGCCTACATTGGTGCTCTTACATATAACCCATTTGAATCCTTAATCTACCAAGGTTCGCAATTTGACCCACACGTTGCTCGTACACTTGACGTTTTCGCACGGACAGTTGACTATGTTAAACAGACAGAATGGACACAGACTGACATTGACCGAGCGATTATTGCCAAATCGACGGATTACCAAAAAACAGTCCGACCCAGTCAAGCCGCAGCCGATGCGCTTACACATCATCTCACTGGGCAGACACGTGAGATATTTGAAGAAAAATATGCTGAGCTCCGACGCGCAACCCCGAAGGAAGTAAAACGTGCCATGCTTGAAACTTTAGAGGAAGGTAGAGATAAAGCCTCAATTTGTGTCGTCGCAAGTCGTGAAAAATTAGAAACCGAAAATCAGAAGATGGCTCAACCGCTCCACATCGAAACGCTCTAAAGAGGAATTACGCGAACCCCGCTTGCAATGCCTATTATGTAGGGCTTCATCGAAAATATTCTTGACTTTAAAGTGCCTTTTCTGGTAAAATTGTAGAAATGCTTCTTAACAAGGAGAACCGGAAATGGAACTAACTTTTGAAAAAGATGATCTCTTGCATGCCCTGCAAGTCCTACAAGGCGTGGCGAGCGGACGGAATACCTTACCCATTCTTTCTAATGTCCTCATACAAGCTGCCGATGGTAAGATTGAGTGCGTCGCTACGGATTTGGAAGTCGGAATTAAAATCGCTGTTGAAGGGGTGGTCCAAGAGGAGGGTGCAATCACTGTCTCCGCCAAAAAATTAGCTGATATCGTCAAAGAACTCCCCGAAGACCTGACGATCCATCTCCTGACGACAGCAAATGATCGCGTCGAAATTACGTGCGGCGATGGCGTTTACAAGATTATCGGACTCCCGGACGAAGAGTTCCCGCAGCTGCCTTCTATTGACGGACATTCATTGACGATTGACGGAGAGACCTTGCGCGCGGTGCTCCGCAGAACCGAATTCGCCGCAGCGACTGAAGATGTCCGCTACTTCCTCAATGGACTCTATTTTAACTTCCTTGAAGATAAAACGGAAATCGTCGCTACAGATGCTATTTGGCTCGCCCTGGCACATTGCGAACCGCTCAGTGCACCAGAGAACGTCGCAGGGATTATCGTCCCACTGAAAGCCGTCAAAGAAATTGAACGCACTTTCGCTGAATCCGGCGAAGTACAGGTCTCAATTCTTGAAAATCAGATACTCCTTGCTGACGAACGAGCGACCTTAACCACAAGGTTGATAGATGGCGATTATCCGAAATACGAGAAACTCATCCCGGAATCTACCGGCAGAGCAGTCGTTGATAAAGACCAACTTCTGCACGCAACTCGACGCGTGGCACTCCTATCGAATCCGAGAAATTATTGTATCTGTCTTGAGATTGATACCGAGCAGATCCAAGTGTCAGCGATGAGCCCGGAATTAGGGGAAGCCCATGAGACGCTGGCAGTAGAATCCGGCACCGGACGTGTACGCATTGGCATTGATGCACGTTTGCTCACGGAGACGCTCATGCACATCGAAGCAGACTCGGTCGCTGTCGAATTTACCGGTGAAGTCACCCCGGTATCTTTTAAACCGATTGGGACAGACGGACACGTGTGCGTGGTAACACCAATGCGCTTGGCATCTTAAAGGCGGTTTCCGTGTCTGACGCCTGTCTGACGCCTGTATCGAAGCGTGTTACTGTGTAGATGAACGAAAGAATTGGAGCGATGTCGTCCCCAAAATGGACCTATTGCAGGCGAGGTTTGTAACCTTAATTTGAAAAAAGACTTGACATTAACCACTTTTTCTGATAGAATTATAGATATACTTAGTAGAATTATAGAAATACTTAATAGGGAAAACTGAAAATGGAACTAACTTTTGAAAAAGATGACCTCTTGCATGCCCTGCAAATATTACAAGGCGTAGCAAGTGGACGGACGACCTTACCGATCCTTGCAAACGTACTTATTCAAGCCGCAGACGAAAAAATCGAATGCGTCGCTACCGATCTTGAAGTCGGAATTAAGATTATCGTTGAGGGTGTCATTCAAGAAGACGGGGCAATCACTGTCTCCGCCAAAAAGTTGGCAGATATCGTTAAAGAGCTCCCCGAAGATCAGACGATACATTTTGTAACGACAGCAAACGACCGTGTCGAAATCACTTGCGGCGACGGTGTTTATAAAATTATTGGACTCTCGGACGAAGAGTTTCCCCAGCTGCCGCCTATTGATGGACATTCGTTGACGATCGATGGCGAAACCTTGCGCGATGTACTTCGCAGAACTGAGTTCGCCGCAGCGACAGACGATGTCCGATACTTCCTAAATGGACTCTATTTTAGTTTCCTGGAGGATAGAACGGAAGTCGTTGCCACCGATTTTGTGAAACTCGCACTCGCGCGCTGTGAACAGCTCAGTGCACCGGAAAATGTAACCGGAATTATCGTCCCACTAAAAGCCGTTAAGGAGATTGAACGCACTTTCGATGGCTCCAATAGCGTACAAGTCTCGATTCGTGAGAACCAGATTCTTTTCGCTGATGATACATCTACACTGACCACTCGACTCGTAGATGGCGATTACCCGAAATACCGAGAAGTCATTCCAGAATCGGCAGAAGGTAGAGCGGTTGTCTCTAAAGAACTGTTCCTGCACGCAGCGCGACGTGTCGCACTCCTATCGAATCCGAAAAATCACTGCGTCTGCGTGGAGATTGACAGTGAACACATCCATGTCTCAGTCAACACCCCAGAGGTAGGCGAGGCACACGAGACGCTCCGTGTCGAATCCAGCACCGGCAGTCTACGCTTCGGGATCGACGCTCGCTGGTTAATTGAGACGCTCATGCATATCGAATCTGAATCCGTCGCCATCGAATTTGTCAGTGAAGTGAAACCTATAGTCTTTAAACCGGTTGATGCGGACGAACATGTTTGTCTCGTCGTACCGATGCGTTTAGAATCTTAAATGCGAACTTCATCGGTGTGAAACCTATAAATGCCTTCTGATCGTACGGAGTTGTCTTTCAGCAAACACTGGCAAAAAACTGAGACGCTCCGTCCGTTCTCTTCTCCCCAATAACACCGTTTCAGTGCGCGTAGAGACGTCTCCGATTTTTAGTAAAAAAACTTGACATCCGCTCGCGTTTTGTGGTATTATTATATAGCCTGATGCCGAGATAGCTCAGTCGGTAGAGCAGTAGACTGAAAATCTATGTGTCGGCAGTTCGATTCTGCCTCTCGGCATTCCTTTCCAATTTGCAATGCTTTGCCAAGCCGGTGTAGCTCAGGGGAAGAGCAACTGATTCGTAATCAGTAGGTCGGAGGTTCAAATCCTCTCATCGGCTCTTATTTCTTCCTAAACGATACGCATCACGACCCGCCCCTATTCCAGCTCGTCCTCCATTTCTAACGCCTCTTGCTCGGCTGCCAGATCCTCTTCAAGTGATTTGATATTCGCCAAAACTGTCGGATGCGGCTCAATCTCGTATACTTTTCGATACATTTCGAGTGCCTTCGCCTTGTCACCCAAGAAACCGGCATAGATTTCAGCCATCTGTTCCCAGGCGAGAACATCTTGCGGATCGAGTTCTACAATGCGTTCGTAAACCCGAAGCGCATCTCCATATCCACGCGTTTCGGTGTCTTCGCGTCCAAGCGCCCGCGCTCGCGCAGAATACAAGCGAACAAGATCCGCGATAACTTCATCCATCCCGGGACGCTTCTCCAATGCCTGTTCCAATAGGAGGATCGACTCCGATTCGAGGCGCGTAACCTCAGCCATGTCTTCATCGGTGAATTCGCGATCTAAAAATTGATAGTTCTGCAGCATTTTAGCGTATGTTCTCGATAACTGTAGGCGAGCAAGGATACCGATAGGCGATTTTTCGGATGTAACATCTCGAAACTCCGGATCGCTTTGAATCGCTTTTTTATAGTGTACAGCCGCCTCCTCAAGCTGCTTGTTTCCGTGATAGAGGACACCGAGGCGATAGTGCGCTTCAGCGTTGTTCGGATCGCTTTCAATCACGGCGAGGAATTCTTCTGTCGCTTGCGCTAACAACGTATCATCTAAAGCGTCATTGCTAAGGAGTCTGCCGCGTAAGAGGCGAACATCAGGATGATCTGGTTGAATACGGGCGGCATGCTCCAGGCGCGCCCGCGCATCTTTTGCCCAACTGTTCTGTGAATAGATTTCCGCGATGCGGAGGTTCGCATGTAAACCGATTGCACCCGCTGTCTGCGATACGCCGTTTACAGAGATAACCTGCTCCTTTTCAACCGCCTCCAACGCTTGTAGTGCTTGCCAGTAATAGAGCGCAGCATCGGTAAGGTCCTGTTGCGCAAAGCGTGTGTCCGCCTGCTCAATGAAATCCGCTACATCTGAAAGCGGGAACGGTTCGGATTCAGCACTGCCTCTACGGATATAGAACGCTGCAAGCACAATAAAACCGACGACTGCCAGAATCTCTGCATAGACGAGCCAGTTGCGTAAGGAAAATAGGGACTTTGCGTTGAATAACATGTTGCCTCCTTTGTGCGAATCCGAAATACAATGCATCAAAAACTACTGCCTGCCACTCTCAATTTCGTCAAGAATACCGAGCATTTCCTCTGCATCGACAAATCCGGTGAACCGCTTAAGGGTGTTGCGTTCCGAGTCCATGAAAATGACGACAGGTAGTCCCGGAATCTGATACTTCTCGGTCAACGCCTTCGTCGTTTCGGAGGTACGGCTGAAATCTAACTTGACGTTAACGTAATCGTCGAGTCTCGCGGCGACAGCAGGGTCTGCATAAGTTTGGTGATCAAGTTCATTACACGCAGCACACCAGGATGCATAAAAATCGAGCATGACGAGTTTATCTTCCCGCTGAGCGATTTCAAACCCTTCCGCTTCATCGTAAACCCAATCCAGTTGCGGTCCAGTCGGTTGCTGGATGCCGCCAACAAACATATAGGCACCGATGACTGCCAGCAAGAGACCACACGCTTTTTGGAGTCGCATCCGCGCAGAGATACCGCTGAAACGTTGGGTTAACTTGCCGAGCCAGAGTCCAATAAGCACAAGACCGCCAGCGATAGCAAAGAACGGCAACGAGTTTTGCAGGAAGTCCTGCAACGGGGCGAATACATCTTTGAGAAAGTAGAGTGCCATCGTAATAATGGCGACACCGAAAATATTCTCCAAGATATACATCCAGCCGCCGGAACGCGGTAAGGCGGAGAGTAACCCAGAGAAGGTACCAATGGCGATGAAGAGTAACCCCATTCCGAGCGCGTAGGTGAACATGAGCCAAAAGCCGAGGAACAGACTCCCCGTTGTCGCGATGTAAGTTAGCACCACTGCCAATGCCGGTCCCGTGCAAGGCGCAGCGATCACGCCTGCGACGGTCCCCATAGCGAACGCACCAGCAAATCCGGCACCACCGACGGTGTTCAGACGATTCTGCACCGAGTGGGGCAACCGAATCTCAAAAACGCCGAACATCGACAAGCCAAGGGTAACAAGGATTACAGCGATGAAACCGACGACCCATGGGTTCGCCATGATCTGACCGAAAACCGCGCCTGTTGAGGCGACGGCAACACCTAAAATCGAATACGTGACAACGATGCCGATGACATATACAACGGAAAGCAGGAAAGATTTGAAAAAGCCAGCCGACTCGTTCGCACCGAAAATCGAAACAGTGATCGGTATAAGCGGATAAACGCACGGTGTCAAACTGGTCAAAATCCCGCCAGCAAACACAAGGAGAAACGCGAGCCAAACCCGTCCGCCGGAGAGCGCACGTGCAAGGGTGCCCTCCTCACCCGTAGGACTTGACGAGACACCGAATTCAATATTGGCGAAAACCGATTCGTTAGTCCGTTGAACCGTCTGCTCTATACCGACGACCTCAAGAGGTATCGAAAAATTATGAACTTCGGGTAACAGACACTGCGTATCATTACACGCCTGATATTGGAGTTGGAAATCCAACATATCAGATTTAATCGGCGCAGCCTGACTTAAGTCGGCTTGGATACCGATGGTGATCGTATCGTGATAAACGGGGGCTTCCCCGATTGACCCGAGCTGCAGTACGTCACCTTCCGGGTATACAACCTTTTTGAAAGTGAGATGTGATACATCGGGCAAAGTGATTTCGGTCGCGATAAGTCCCTCTTTCGCGGGGTTCGCGTTGACATGCCACCCCTCGACAATCTCTACGACGACAGCGATCTGGAATTGGCTCCCCGGTTGTACTTTGTCAACAGAGAGGTAACCTTTCGCAGAGAGTTTTTCAGTTACAGGTTGCGCACCGAGTCCGAAATCTGCCAACTGCGCCTGGACGCGAATCGGGGAACACAACGCGATAACTGCTAACAGGCTGCAGAATAGGTATTTATGAAGTTCAACGGTTTTCGACATACAATTTCTCCTCAACTACCGCGGCTCAAGAACAACGCAAGGCAAGATCATCTCTTCAAGTGAAACACCCCCGTGTTGGAAACTGTCTTGGAATATCTCCTTATAGACACTGAACTGCCTGTTATAAACGAAGTAGTAGTCCTCTTTAGCGAGAACGTAGCTCTTACGCGTTGATTTGCCGGGTAAGCGATGCGCTTCCGGATCGTCTATAATCCATCCTGCATCAGGTTCACACGAGATGTTTCTGCCCTCTTTAAACCGAAGTCCAGTTGTGAGTTCCGCTTGGCTTGAAACCTTCGCTGCATTCTGACAGAGCAGCGAACCGTGATCAGAGGTTAAAATAATGGTTATACCACGTTCCGCAGCGATTCTGAATATCTCATAGAGGCGTGAATGGCGGAACCACGCATGTACAAGCGATCGGAACGCCGCTTCGTCCGGGATAAGCTGCCCAAGCAAATCTACCTCATATCGCGAGTGGGTCAGCATATCAAGGAAATCGACAACGAGGGCTGTCAAACTCACCCTGTCGGTAATGCTCAGCCAGTGTAAATATTGCATCTCGCCTCGCACATCAAAAATTTTAAAGTAATGCAAGGGCGGTTTCAGCGGTATACCGTGCCTCTCAAATTGCAAGCGCAGGAGCTGCTTCTCGTAACGATTGATGCTCGTGTGCGTGTTATCTGGCTCAGCGTATAGGTCCGGATACCTCTCAGCAAGTTCAAGCGGGAATAATCCACTAAAAATAGCATTACGGGCATAACGCGTCGCTGTCGGCACTATGGCGTAGTAATAATCCCGCCTTATATCAAACAGTGGGTAGAGCAACGGCTCAATTTTCAGCCAGTGGTCCAGCCGCATGCAATCCATAACCACAAACAAAACCTGTTTCCCCGCCTGAATTTCCGGGATGACATATTTATAAACAACATCCACAGAGAGGGTAGGCGATGCCTTGCCCACAAGCCAGTGTCTGTAGTTATTCTGAACATAGTCGGCGAACCCAGTATTGGCCTCCCGCCTCTCCATTTCATGGACAGTTTTAAGATCCTCAACGTTGTAAAGCGAGTCCAATTGCAGATCCCACTCAATGAAGCGAAGATAAGTATCAATCCAGTTCTGCCAATCGCCATCAGAATCGCTGCGTCGCGCTTCCGCATCCGAAATGTTCGCCTGATTGAAATTCTGGACATACGCTTGCGGTGTATACACCTCCCGAACCGTCTGTTTTTTTAGCAGAAAAGCGAGTGATGATGCCAACTGCCTTGAAGAAATTTCAAGCTGCGCATTTTCTGACATGATGAAGATATACCCGACATCATAAAGACTTGCCTGTTGCATGACCTCATGTTCACTTTCATACGTTAACAGGATAATTGGAATGTGGGCATCTACTTTGCGAACACGCGCAAGTAGATTATCTTCTGGCATCGCCGCCTCATAATTTAGGACGACGGCATGATGGGTCTCGTCTTTGAGCAAAGCCATGCCTTCAGGACTTGTATCTGCTAATGATACATCATATCCTTCGTACTCCAAGAAACGAACATACGGTTTTGGTGATATATCCTTCTCTTTTTTTAAGGACGAATCTTCAGATCGCCCAATAGAAGGTTCTACATTAGTTATCTGATTATCAATCCACAAAATCCTCCATCTTCTTTCTTCCATGTCAAACCCCCTCTTTTGTGATATAGGTTTACAAACCTACATCTTGATAAAGCGGGCAATTCAGTAATTGCCCAATGCTTTCGGGGTGAACCGTTAGAACCTCTCAACAAAAAACAGATACACTATCGGATGGCGGGATAAAAAATCCGACCAGTAAAAAGCATTAACAACTTGAAACGAATCTCCCAGGGTTCAGCAAACCACTCGGATCAAATCTAACTTTAACCTGCTTCATTAAACCGGCCGCGTCTCCGAGGGGACCCCAGACATCCATCTGCTGTTTGAGTTCAGGTGGCGCATTCTCTACGATAAGATTGCCACGCGTCTGCATTGCTGATTGACGTAACTCCGTTAAGTGCTGCGCAAACACTTGGAAATCCGTGTCGGGTGTTACAGGGACGGCGAGATACAACACACCACTTCCGAGGAGCGCCATCACTTGTACACCACGATCCGAACCTTCCGCCACAACTCGTGCAGCAAATTCGGCAATATCCGTGCGCTTCAGATTCAACTTAGCAATTACGTTTTCGGCACTCGCAGCGAATTCCCGAACAGCCACGTGAAGATGCCGTCGCGGTTCGCCTTCTATAATTGTGACACCTATCGCGCCATTTTGTTCCATCGTTTTTTCGCAGCGTTCCAATTGCCACGACACGGTTTTCGGATCGCCACCGAACCCAACAATCAATGTCGGTCTTTTCCCATCTGTCGTACCACCCGTTTCAAAATTACTAAGGAAGTTTACAAACATCGGTAGCGTCTGCGAACCTACAACATTTAAACCCGCCTTAACAGCGTCCTGCACATTCTCAAAACCTGCCGTAAGTATGGCTTCCCGCCCCGGAATCGGGGACAACTTGAGCGTTACTTCGGTGACGATGCCGAGTGTGCCAAAAGCACCGATATAGAGCTTGTTGAGATCATAACCGGCAACATTCTTTACCACTTTACCGCCACTCTTGACAACAGTACCGTTGGCGTGAACAACCCGCAAACCCAAGACCTGATTCCGAGCAGTCCCATGCCGTAGCCGGAGGGGTCCGCTTGCATTTGCCGAAACAATGCCACCGATGGTACACCGGTCCGAATAGGGTGGGTCCAACGGAAGAAACTGTCGATGCTCTGCCAACTCGGTTTGCAAGGCGGCTAAACGGATACCGGCTTCTACAGTGACAGTCAGGTCTGCTGGCTCATACTCTACGACTCTATTTAGACGGGTTAGTGCCAGCACAATATCCACTTTCTGCGGTAGATTCCCGATGCCGAGTTTCGTACCGGTACCAGCAGGGATAACCGATAACGTCTTTTTCGACGCAAATCGGAGGACATCTTGGACCTCTTGAACGGATGCTGGCAAAACGACTGTCTTCGGAACATATCCGTCAAACGCGTAATCGGCTATCTGCGCTTCCGGCAGGATACCGGCTTCTCCAACAATATGCTTAAGTTCATCGTGCAATTTTTAATTTTCCTTGTGGTTAAACAACATGCACCTGAAATATCAAGGACGTTCCTTCGCTCTGCTCTTAATAGCAATATCTCTTAGTGATGCGATATTCGTAAGCGTCTCAAGGATATGATCGTCCTCACTCGTTGCATATTTTTTCTTAGCTTCGTCAGCGACTTCCAGCAAAAGCGTCCAGCTACTGGTATCGCGATAGACAAGTGCCAAACCATAGTAAGCATCAACGGCATACCGGCTATATTTATATTCATTAATAATCTGCTTATAGATGGCGATCGCCTCATCCGAATTCTCCAACCGAAAATGACTCTTAGCAATACCGAGTCTGGCCTCGATGATAAAGTTGCTACCTGGATACTTTTCAAGAAGAACGTTATACGAAACAAGGGCGTTTTCATAGTCACCTTCGTCGAAGTAGGTCTGGCCAATAGCAGATTGAATTTTTGCCTGAAGTGCTTGGTCAGCTGGGTTTTCGAGTGCCATTTTATAATCGGCGCGGGCATTTTGATAATTTTTCTGTCTGGCGTAAATTACCCCTCGGTCGAAATAAGCAGCGGTGACATACGGACTATCTGGAAATTGCTTGATAAAATTCGCATAACGTTCGATTGCCGCATTGTCTCCACCGAGTTGATTTAAGCTATAAGCCGCTTTATACATCGCTTCAGCTTGCAGGTCCGGATAGTCTTTGAATGCCTCAGTCATAAGTTTATCGAATTCCAAGTACGCCTGCTCATAGTTCAACTCAGTTAGAAAAGACGTTGCAATCAAGTGTTGCGCCTCATCTTTAAAATCAGAGTCTGGAAAACCGTCAAGAATAGCTTTGAACGCCTGCCGAGCGTCTTCATAATCCTGCAGCTTGTAGTTGGATTTCCCAATCATATACCAAGCGTTTTCGACGAAGAGACTTTCCGAGAAGTTCTCTATGAGCTGCTTGAACTTCAGTTCCGCCAGTTTAAACTGATCCGTCTGGTAGAGGATGAAACCCCAAAGATAAGTCAACCCTTCTTTATGTACCGGAACACTTGCTGTTAGGGCGACTTTTTCAATGTGGTCAATCGCAGTTTTGTAGTGAGAAACATCACCTGTTTGATCAGCGAGACGTGAGTAGCTCACTGCAATCTTATAGTGAACAAGCGTCGTGAAATCCTTGTCAATAATCTGGGTATTCACACCCTCCTTCGTTGACTCTTCAAGTGCCGCAGTATACTGGGCAATTGCACCTTCATAATCCGCCTGTCCATACAAATTTTCAGCAGAATTGAAGAGTTGCCGTAGGTTTTCGGTGCTACCCATCGTAAAAGGCACCAGAAACCCAATTAATAAGACAATACCACCAATAATGATGCCAGAAATCCTTGGACGTATTCTGTTCCGTTGATCCATTCTATCCTCCTTTAGCAATTTAGGTATACCTTGTGCCTATGAATACAGGAACTCACTCGGTTGCAAACCCAACTTCTCATAGGATTCAGCTGTTGGGAAAATCTTACCGGGGTTGCAGAGTCCAGTCGGATTAAAGATGTGCTTGACAGTTGCCATCACTTGTAAATCAGCAGGACTGAAGATGAGCGGCATATAATCCATCTTCTCAACACCGATACCGTGTTCTCCCGTAATTGTGCCACCGACCTCGGCGCATACGGTGAGTATCTCCATGTTCACATGTTCCACGCGCTCACACTGGTCGGCATCCCGTTCATTAAAAAGGACAATCGGATGGATATTGCCGTCGCCTGCGTGGAAAACGTTCGCGATCGGAATCTGATATTTTTCGGAGATTTCAGAGATCCGCCGTAGCACCTTCGGGAGTGTTGTCCGCGGTACAACACCGTCCTGGGTGATATAATTGGGTGCAAGTCGTCCGAACGATCCGAATGCGCTCTTCCGCGCCTTCCATAGCTGCTGCCGCTCCGTTTCATCTTTGGCATAATCCACCTGCCGCGCGTTGTGCTGTTTGAAAACCTCCAAAATCTGATCCGTCTGGTTCTGCATTCCCGCCTCAATCCCGTCGAGTTCCACAATCAAGATGGCTTCAGCATCGAGCGGAAAACCGAAAGCAAACGCCTCTTCCAAGGCGCGAATGACGAGGCTATCCATCATTTCGAGTGCCGCAGGGATAATCCCTTCACCGATAATCGTCGAAACGGCGTTTGAGGCATCGTCCATTGTTTCAAAGATAGCGAGTGCCGTCTGATAGGCTTGCGGATTGCGCGTGAGACGAACGATCGCTTTCGTCACAATCCCGAAGGTGCCTTCCGAACCGATCATCACGCCACGCAGATCGTAACCGGGTGTCTCCTCGACAGTGCCACCTAATTCAATGATCTCACCGTCGGGTAGAACGACCTCCAACCCCAACACATGGTCAGACGTAACGCCATACTTCAAGGTATGCGGTCCACCAGAATTTTCGGCGATATTCCCACCTATTGTACACGCCTTCTGGCTTGACGGGTCCGGAGCGTAGTGGTAGCCTCGGTTTTGCACAGCCTGTGTCAATAGTAGGTTGACAACACCGGGTTCAACCACCGCCCGCTCGTTTTCGAGGTCTATCTCTAAGATGCGATCCATCCGATTCAGAGCGATAATAATCCCACCTTGAACAGAGAGTATACCGCCACTTAAACCTGTTCCACCCCCGCGGGCAATGAACGGTGCGTCGTATTTGTTCGCTAACTTTACGATATCCGACACCTGCTGCGCCGTATCCGCAAAGACAACCACATCCGGCATCGCCTTGAAAGACGGTGCAGCGTCGCATTCATATACGGACAGCGCAGTCGCATCTGTCAACACATTTTTAGTTCCGAGGCGTGCAGATAGCTCCGCAATCAGTTGTTCTTTTTGGCGCATAGTCTATTTCCTTTGGATGCATGATTTTAATTTACGATGTTATGTTACATTACCACAATTTCGATTCAATGTCCAGTTAGAAATTTTCTGTTTTCTGTAATTTCTTTTGTAGAATAACCCAAGTTGCCACTTGTAAATCCATGGGATATCCTTTATAGTGTTTTTAACGCAAAAACAAAAGGAGAACCCCATGGACTTGACTATTGTAGCACTTTATACGATTTGTGACGATCTTTTAATCTCAATCGGGCAT
>JAJDTJ010000073.1 GCA_022827225.1 Candidatus Poribacteria bacterium
CTATGTGATTTTAGACGCACAAACACCGTTTTTCAGTGAAAAGTGGTCATTTTTGCGAAAAACATGGCGTGTTTCCTACGATTTTCAGCACGAAGATGCACAGGCTAACAGCCTATGCTACAAAGAGACAACTTGGGTTAACTTAGATCGACTTTGACCGGTCTACCGAGTTCAGCGGACTGCCATGCGGCTTCGGTTAATTGGATGACACGTAACCCGTTTGCAACATCAATCGGGTTCTCTGTCCGTTCACCACGGATAAGTTCAATGAAGGCGGCATCTTTGTTCGCAGATGCAGGCAGTTTAGATTCGTCAACAAGTTCCGGTCTGCCTGACTTTTCTTGGCGATAGAGTTTACCGTCTTGGAGATACAACGAACCTTCCTCCATCCAGATAGAGAACGTCTCTTGTACGCCGCCGTAAGCGTGTCCGACGATGCTGATATTGCACAAGGCACCGGTATTGAATTTAATCGACATAGCCGTGAGGACATCTACCTCAATATCCAAGTTGTCTATCATCGCAAAGACGGTATCGGGACTCACTTCTAACACCCAAAGGAGAATGTCGATGAGGTGGCTTCCTGAGTCGTTGAGTTGGCCGCCGCCGCCGAGGAACGGATCCTGTCGCCATTTTCCCTGCTGATTCCGGTACCAGTTCTGCGATTGCTGTGCGGCGACGAAGTTAACACGTCCGAGTTCACCGCTCTGAACGACATTGCGGCAGTATTGATAGGTAGAACTCAGGTGCCGTTGGTATCCGATCATCAGGTGCAAACCGGTTTCTTCGACCTTTGCCATCACCTGTTTGGCGTGATCCACCGTGCAGACCATCGGTTTCTCGGTATGTACGTGGCATCCGGCATCAAGCGCGTCCATAATATGTTCAAAATGTAGACCGTGCGGTGAACTAATGACAACGGCATCCGGTTTGGCAGCGGACAGCATCTCAACGTGGTCAGCGTAGGTGGGGACGGAATCGTCTAAACCGACGGTCTCCTTGAAGGCATTAAGAGAACCTTCACTTGGATCTGCGAGTGCAACAATCTCAACGTTGTCAACACTTGAGACACTGCGCCCGTGTCCGCGTGCGTTGCCACCACACCCGATGAATGCGAAATTTAATTCCTGTTTTGACATATTTACTCCTGATTGTTTTTTTGTTTACGTTTGTTTAAGTACCTTGAAACCAAAAAGCTTATTATACCAGAGATAATTGCGGTGAGAAGCGCGCCCCGAATCGTTTTCCCATATTTCTCGGAAAAACTTCTCTGTTCTTTCGATATGCCGTGTTTAAGTTCAAGGACATTCCCATTCGCAACTGCCTCGTAAACAACGAACATGCCATCTTCAATTACAGTGACATTGCTTTGCCTACTCTCAGCAGTTCCTTCAAGAAGACTAGTTGTGTATTCATACCCTACTTTATGAAGGAAAACGGCGTAGTGACCTGGAAGTAAAACGAACTCATATTCGCCATCCGCATTGGATAAAGCGTTCTTAGGGTATTTCAAATTTCTACCGCTAATATTGACTTTGACACCGCTTACCGGGGTTTGTTGAAAGTCGGTCTCAAAAATTTTACCACGAACAACCCATTTTGTGTCTGTTTCCTGTGAAGGTAAAATGTTGGTGTCCGCGTTCCCATTAGGAATGGAAAATTTTACAGCGGCAGTTGTCATCCGATTTTCTCGAACAGTCATCCAAATTATAGTATGATAACCGTCCTTACTAACCGTAACGAAGTAGACCCCCGATGGTAAATTGTCTCGTCGATACTGTCCGTCCGCGTCAGATGTCCCAGTGACTTCAATATCAGCAATAAGGTTAGGATCCCTTTTAGCTCTTTCAGCGATAAGATCAATATCCCTAATTTTAACTTCAGCGTTTTCAATCGGAGCAGGTTGCGAAGATTGCGTTGTAACTTGTAATTGAAGCGTGCCGCCTTGTGGTTCTTTGGGACTGAGCCAATTTTGGAGTCCGGTGAATATATTTTCCTTTTTGTTCATTGTAAGAGGCACATAATGAACACCACCGTTGGTAACTGACACAGGCTTCCCAATTCGACTTTGGTATCCAAATTTGTGGATATTAATCAGATAATCGTCGGCGGGTATATCTCTGTATATGAATTCGCCTGTTTCTGCAGACGTTGTTTTAAAAATATGTCCTTTTCCGTTGTCAATCTGAACGCGAACGCCAACAATAGGAAGCTGCGCGGGGGTTGTATCTGTAATGTATCCGTGGATTGTGCCACCTTTTGTAACGTCTTGTTCTTGTGCAACGGCGGTCCCACTAACCAGCAGTATGTGTACAATCAAAACCAAAGTCAACCCGAAACGTGCCATTTGTTGCATCTCTCAGTCATCGTTAAAAGTTATTTTTTTCGCATTCCGTGTGTGAGTTTCAAGAGGTTTCTGTCTGCAACCACGGCATAACTGACAAACATGCCTTCTTCGGTAACCCCTATGCCGTGGTTTCCATTGTTCGGAACAATTAGGGGCATCCCTTTTTTCTCAATATACCCGTCTTTATGGAGGCTAATGAGATAGCGACCTGGCGACAAGCCGCGGCACTCATATTCGCCATCGGCGTTGGTTGTGTCACTAAACACAATCCGGTTTGCGTTCTCAATGACAACTTTAACATCACTTAAGGCGGGCCAAAGAGGAATCATCTCATGAATCCTGCCGTGGATAACGTTTTTTGCGTTTGACCATTCCGATGCCTGTGCTTCCTGGACATCGGCATCTGTGTTTGTATCGGGTATAGACAAGTATACGTTGGCATTGGTGATTTTGCCCGCATGAACAGTCATTGGGCAGACAATATGATAATCATTTTTGACGAGCGTGACGATGTAGGTGCCCGGAGACAATTTGTCACTTTGAAATAGTCCGTGTACGCCGGAAGTACCGGTTATTCTTGGTGGATTGAGTCCAGCAGTACTGGTAATTATAATCTCAAGCCCCTCCATTGGACCTCCGGGTTTCGTGCGATTGTGAGCTCGGAACCGAAGGACACCGCCTCGGTTGCTGTCCTCGTTGGGATTTTTGGATATGTTCATCGTGAGCGGGACATAATGCCGTCCATCATCAATGACTGAAACAGATTTTCCGAGACGATCTTCGTATCCTTGTTTATAGATATTGACAGTGTACTGACCTGCCGGTAAACCTGCGCGTTCAAAATGCCCGTCTTTATCAGACTGTGTTTCAAATTCCGCACCGTCCGCGTTTACAAATACAACCCGAACCCCGCTCAGGTAATTTTCACGAAGTGTTGTGTCTTTAATGGCCCCTATGATCGTGCCGCCCTTTTGCGTATCTTGATCTTCTGGTACAGCGATCGCACTGTACAGTATCGCGAATGCCATGAAAACAAAAGTCAGTCTGAGACGTGTCATGTGTTGAATACTCCTTTTGGATCTACGAAGTTGTGCAATGTAATCTATCACAACCTATTGCAAAATGCAAGCGTTAATTTTTGATGATGGATGCGGATATGCTGAAAAGTATTTGACAGTAACTGTCCAATAAATGAACGCTATCGCATAAAATATGGCGAAAATGGGTCGAAATTTGACGGTTTTATGTCAATTTACAAGTGGCATACAATTTGCATAGACATAAATCAGAGGTTGCAGACGGTATAGGATACCCGCGCGACACACCAAACTAAAATTCGGAGGAAAATGTTACGATGAAAAAGCCGTTTTATTTTTTTCTTATTGTATCCTTGAGTCTGTTCGTAAGTTGGATCTCACATGCGTCCGAGGAAAAAGACTGTGACGGACAGGTTGTAGAGGTAGAAGAAATCACCGTGACAGCCGCGCGTGCTGAGAAAGAACCGTTTAAAACGCCTAATGCTATCACGGTTCTTGACCTCAAACAGTTGGAGCAGACGAATGCGGATATTGCGTCCAACCTACTGCAGGATGTCGGTGGCGTTATCGCGCAGCAGACGACAGTTGGACAAGGTTCACCGATGCTCCGAAGTTTAACCGGCTATCAGACGTTGATACAGGTTGACTGGGTCCGTCTCAATAATTCGACGTTCCGTTCGGGACCGAACCAGTACACAGCGACTGTCGCTCCTGAGATGTTAGCGCGTGCGGAGGTGTTACTCGGTTCCAGTTCTATGCTCTATGGTAGCGGTGCCCTGGGAGGTGTTATCAGTTTCTTTACGAAAGCGGTGCCGCTGAATCCGGCACAGCAGACGTGGGATATACATCCACGGCTCCTTGGTCGCTATGCGACGGCTACACAGGAAAGGCTCGGTCGGTTAGAGGTAACAGGAAACCGAGGACGGTTTGGGTTTATCGTTGGCGGTGGCGTGCGAGACTATGGCGACATAAACCCCGGAATCGGGTATGACCTCCACTACAAAAATCGGAAGTTTGAGATCGTCGACGAGATACCGAGCGGTGTGAAACTTTATCAGTATGATGAGGTGGCTGAGTTGTCAAAAGATAATATCCCTGAGAGATGGCTTATTGACAAAGAGGGACCGTTGGGGTGGCGTGCCTACGATGCGGATGCGAAAATTGCGTATCAACTCAGCGACACAAGCACCCTTAATGTCGCCTACCAGATGTGGCGGCAACCCAAGACACCGCGGTATGATAAAATCGCACCCCAGGAATTTGATGAATTCTTTTTTGAACCACAAGACCGGGACCTGGTTTATGCGAACTATCTCTTAAACCCGGTAGGTGAAAACATTGACGCGTTCCGGCTCACTGCCTCTTATCACCGCCAAAAAGAGGGACGAAATGAGGTAGCACTTGACGCGACATCTCGACGGCAGCGATATGATACGGTTAATACGATCGGTTTAAGCGCGCAAGCTGTTAGTTCTGTCCTTCCGCGTCAACGCTTGGTCGGCGGTGGCGAATTCTATTTCGATATGATACAGAGCCGTACCGTCAAGACGGATATTCCGACCCGCAAAGAAGATATTAGCGAGGACCTTGGTCGTTTTATTAACGGGTCTCAGTTCTGGGATGCGAGTCTTTATCTTCAAGATGAGATTACAATCCACGAACGCGTTGAATTGACGCTTGGGGGTCGTGCTACGTTTTATCAGACCCATGCGGATTTGAGTCTACGCGATCCGAGTTTTGATGAGTTCAATGTCTTTGACAGCAGTTTGACGGGTAGTGCCGGGGTGGTTGTCGGTTTGACAGATTCGCTGAATTTCGTTAGTAGTTTCGGGACAGCGTTCCGTGCGCCGTCTCTCAACGATACAACGGCAGTGGAAGTTACCAATGAAGGTGTGACGGCACCGAGTCCGGATCTGAGACCGGAGACTTCATGGACAGTTGAAGGTGGACTCAAGGCGAAGCATTCCTACTTCCGTGGGTCTCTGACGCTATTTCACAGTCGAGTCAATGGCTTGGTTGCGCGTAGACCTGTTCAAGAGGCATACGCAGGTGAAGCACTTCCGCAACTCCATCAAGACCTCATCAAGGAATACGAGGGTATTGACGTCCTTGTATTTGATAATGTTGATGCGGCGCGGTTTCAAGGCGTTGAATTGGCTGGATTCGTTCCGATTCTTCCGGAGTGGTCGGTTTATGGCAATGCGGCATTGCTGCGTGGGGAAGTGCTTAAACTTAACGGTGACGCACCGGATCCTGAGAAGCCTTGGGAGGCACGTATTCGTCGGGAACCGCCGTTGAATGGGATTATCGGAGTCCAGTGGGAACCGCTGCATACACAGTTTTGGGCGACACTTTTTGTCCGCGCTGCAGCGGAGCAGAGACGGTTGAACCGGAGCGATATCCGCGACCCACGGATCCAAGGCTCCACGCGCGATCCTGCGGAAGTTGAATTCGACGATAACGGCAACGCTATAGATGCCGGGACACCGGGATGGTGGACGCTTAACGTCCGCGGGGGTGTCAAGCTCTTTGAATATACACGTCTGACATTAGCACTTGAAAATCTGCTTGATCGGCGGTATCGTCCGCACGGTTCCGGTGTGAACGCGCCCGGCTTCAATGTGAGCGTGAGTTTGGACAATCGGTTTTAAGAGTTGTCGGTTATTGGTTAAATGGTACTCAAGGTTTAGGGTGATGCTTCCAAAGATGGAATCCTGAAAACCGACGACTGACAACTATTTACAGCACATCAAATTTTTTCTTTATAAATTCGACGACGATTTCTGGTACCATCTCCTTTAACTTTTCCTCGTTTAACTTTCGCTGTGCCATCTGCACGACCTCCATTACAAGCGTTGAACTCACGTGTGCATACTGTGTGTTCGCCATCATGAAGAGTGTATCAATGTCTGGTGCAATTTGCTGGTTCATCCGTGCCATTTTGAATTCCCACTCGAAATCGGAGATTTCGCGTAGTCCACGGATAATAGCACATGCGCCGCGTGTTTGCGCGTAATGAACTGTCAACCCGGTATAGTCATCAATCGTGGCTTGCGGATACGGTTGAATGACGGTTTCAAGCATCTCGGTCCGTTCTTCAAGTGTGAAACGCGCGGGTTTCGCAGGGTTCACACCGATAGCAACAATTAGTTCATCAAAGATATTGAGGTTGCAAATCCGGTCAATGAGGTCGGTATGTCCGTTGGTGACGGGGTCGAAACTCGCGGGGAAGATGGCGATTTTTTTCGGCATTCCGGTTTCCTTTTATGTGAAGTTATGGATTTTCTGGCGATTTTGGTGTTTCGTCCTTCGTAGTGGTATGCTCTAATTGGTGTGGTGTGAATTCCCACAAACGGAGAATACCTTCCTCACCTGCAGTCGCGATTATTTTTCCATCCGGTGAGAATGAAACGTCGCGACTTCTCGTCGGTAGCGAGGTGATCGTCGCACCAGTCGCAGTTGACCAGATTTCTACACCTCTATGGTAAGAGAACCAAGAATTTGTGCGGGCACACATTTTTCCATCCGGTGAAAACGCAAAACTTTCAATATACCCATTTTGCACCTCGTTGTGGCGTTGCCACTCAGATAATGACCACATGATGTAGCGCATAGCGGCGTGCCCTTTATAGAGGACACCGTCACGCGTGTACCCCTCAGGACCACTACATACCAAGAATCTGTTGTCTGGGGAAAATTTGAGAATCTCCATATCTGCAAAAGTCGTTTTTAAGGTTTTTACGTGTTGTTTCGTCTGTAGATTCCAAACATTCACCGTTCCGTTGGCGTATCCGGTAGCAATTAATTTTCCATCTGGTGAAATGTCTACTGTACATATATAACTATTGACTCTTTTTGCTTGATTGAAGGGTAGGGTAGCCACTTCAGTGATTTTCTTTAGATTCCGAATATTCCAGAGTTTCACTTCTTTATCATACTTATAGAATGTTGCCAATTGATTTCTGTCTGGCGAAAAGGAAAAAGATTCAAAATCGCCCTTAATAGTGTTAACTTTTGTTCCTGAGGCGACATCCCATAAAATGAGATCCGCGCCATTGCCTATACTTGCCAGCAGTTCGCCATCAGGCGAAAAATCGATAGAACAATCGAGATGTATATAATCGTAGTTTACGGGGTGCGTGAGAGTTACTACTGGGTCATTAATGTTGTTTCTGTTCCACAACTTTATGATTCCGTCCCTACCTGCACTTGCGACAAGAGAAGCATCGGCTGGCGAAAATGCTACGGAGTTAATAGGACTCGGTCCATGGTTAAACTTCGCGACGAGAGTAGGCTTTTCGGGTGGCTTCGCGAACTTCTGCGGGTCCAAAGGCTGATACTGTAGATGGACATTGAAAAATACCACAACGCCAACAACGATAGCCAAAATCACGAACGACAGTAACAATTTTTTATTTTTCATTTAACTCTCCTATATCCCAAAGCCGGACAATGCCATCTGTACGTCCACCGGCAAGTGTGCTGCCATCTTGTGAAAATGCGATTACATCAACACCACTCAAAAACTCAGGCCCCTTCAGCAAGGCAATCGGGGTAACGCTGTCTACTGACCAGACGGTTACTGCGCTAGGATCAGCAAGTGCGTACATCTTACTATCAAACGAAAACGCCAGATCGCTGATGTATTGATCTCGGATATCTTGATAGATGTGCCATTCAGGGACAATCCATATAGTCAATCCATCCTCACCTGCAACGGCAAAGAAACGGTTATCTGGAGAAAACTTGATAGATCGGATGGCTGAACCATAGTTAGGTTGGTGACCTTTTCTCGGTAAGATTTTGATGAGTTGTTTACGCTCTAAATCCCAGACCTTCACTATATCACGCCATATCTCACTGTCTTTCTCATACATTTGTCCAGCAGCAGCGATCCACTTTCCATCCGATGAAAAGTCAATCACGCCATAGTGCTGATTGATTGTTTTATTGCGATGGCGGGTTGAACGTGCCTCTTCATGTGACAGTGACTTTTCTCCGATCTTTGAGGGTAGGACGATTATCTCTTTTATATCTTTTGGATTTCGGATATCCCAGAGCTTAACATCATTGGAGGCTGTCGCGAGAAGATGTCCATTGGGTGAAACAGCAGCTGTGAGAGCTGAGATCTTAAAAGTATTAATTTGCTTACCCGCAGACACATTCCAGAATACAAGGTTCCAAAAATCTGTACTGGCAAGCCATTCACCTGTTGGCGAAAACACGATATAGTCAATAGTTATGGTTGCCCAACCATTTTCTCTCCCCGGGTGGTCGGTCAGTGTCAGCATTGGAGCGTTTGGACTGTTCCTGTCCCACACCTTTACAATGTTCCGCTCACCAACACTTGCAATCAGGTTTGGGTTTACAGGGGAAATTGCGATACCTCTAATCCAAGGAGCTCCGTGATTAAACTCGGCAATCGGTGTAATTTCTGGGATTCGTTGTTGCGCTAATTTCTGATCGGTGTTCCACTGGTACCAGATAGAAAATCCGAAGATACCGATAACGACAATCGATGCGATGAACAACAGGAACGGTTTTTTGAATTGCATATTATACCATTTCTAAAAGATTATATTGCATTGATAGATGGCTTGAAATACCACACAAGATTGCACAGGCTAACAGCCTATGCTACAAAAGAGATTGTTTATTGAGGCATTTTCAATCGGAACCTGAAGTTCAATATTTGTAATTTCCTTAGAGATACCGAGGCAGTAGATGTTTCTAACATTCCTTCGCAAATTTGTTACTATATATTGGTACTAAACCGAAAAAGTTTAGGGTAAATTAACATTTTTTCAGAAGGTGTGAAACTCGTAAAATATCCCTCAATCTTTGAAAATTCAACCTAAATCTGATATGAGTTATCCAAAGTTTAGTATATCATAAGACCTCTTATGATGCAAATTGGAGAGGTGGTTAACTATTTAGGCTATTTAGTTTTCGGATTTAATTTTTTTATGGATGTTAACGTTCTTTCGCAAGATCGCGAGCGCAGCTCGCTCCTACATAAGATCGCGAGCGCAGCTCGCTCCTACATAAGATCGCGAGCGTGTGGAAATACTCAAGCAAAAACACTCGCTCTTACATAAGATCGCGAGCGTGTGGAAATACTCAAGCAAAACACTCGCTCTTACAAGAAAGCGGTGGCACGCGAAAAAAAGTTTGTCAGTATTTTTGCACGTGTGATATAATAGCAATATCATATAGCAAGGAGGCTAATGAAAATGGCAAAAATTAATACACTTGTTTTTGCAGGCGGTGCGATTCACGATTGGAAAGGGTGTAGTGACGAAATCGTGAACGTGCTCTCACAACGCGACGAATTTGAGATTACGAGAGTTGAGGAAGACCTTGACGCGCTCGTCTCACCGAATTTGGATCCTTACGATCTGATCGTTTTCTATTATACAGTCGGCGAGATTTCGGACGCTCAGAAGAACGGTTTGCTCAACCATGTCGCTTCGGGTAAGGGGTATGTCGGTATCCATTCGGCGGCGGACTCATTCCGCGGCTGTCCAGAGTACCGTTCGATGGTGGGTGGCTATTTCGTCACGCATCCCCGCTACCGCGAGTATCAAGTTAGTATCGTTGATAGTGAACACGAGATCACGGAAGGACTTGATGAATTCGTAGTGACGGATGAGCAATACATCCTCGATTACGATCCTCGGAACCACGTGCTTGCATCAGCGTTATGGAAAGGTGCCGCGGCACCAGTGGCATGGACAAAGAACTGGGGCGAAGGTAAAGTTTTCTACCTTGCGCTCGGTCATGATCCTTCGGCGTGCCAGCACGAGATGTTCGGGACGCTCCTACAACGCGGTGCGCTCTGGGCAGGTAGCAACGGCGGCGAATAAACGAATAGCCGTCAGCAGTCGGCTTTCGGTAAAGGGGGGACCTGTGGCAGTAGCAGCAATGGTAACCGCCACAGCCCTACCTGCTGAACGCCGTATATGCATTCAGCGTAGGTTCAGATTTCTGACCGCTGACGGCTGATAGTTTCCGAGAGCCACCATGAAACAAACGATTACCGATATTCAGGGAGTCCCTGAATTGCCTTCACACCGACAACTCTTTTTAAACCGTTCCCCATTTGTTGTAATCCATGCATCCCTGATCGAAAAGTTTGGGTTGCGTCTCGGTTTAGAGATTGAAGCCGAGACTATCGAAAAGATAATCGCGGCTGATGAGGTGATGCGCGCCAAGAATTACGCGCTCAGATTGCTACGTGAAGAGAGAGATAGAACTGCAGCAGAGGAACCGGAAACCTCCCGCCCTACAGTAAAGCCGAAAACGTATACCAAAAGCGAGATAGCACAGAAACTCGAACGAGAAGGTTTTTCAGCCGACGCGATTGAAACGTCTATTGCAGAGTTGATTCGATCAGGACATATTCGTGACCGGAAGTTTGCTGAGAATTGGATAGTCCGCAGGCAAAAATCAAACCCGCGAGGGAAGACGCTGCTCAAACAGGAACTGGTCGATAAAGGCATTGACAGGGAGACCGCGGAGCAGGTTGTCGCGGTGATAGCATCTGAAGACGAAATGAAGGTTGCGCTTCAGGTTGCACAAAAGCGGGTGAAGCAATACAGACGGTTGCCGACGCACGTGGCGAAACGGAGGCTATACGGATTTTTAGCGCGACGTGGGTTCGGATCAGAGGTTGTACGGCAGGTCCTCGAACAGGTTTTTTGATGTATTCGCAGGCTATATAGAGCAGGACTTACGCAATTTTGACTGTAGCTTGTTCTGTTCGCTGAGATTTTTCGGAAAACATAGCGTTCTGGGGGCACAAACTGGAAAGTTTGTGGTACAAAAGAGCATCATGCGTAAGTCCTATCTATGTGTGTTTTGGGGTCTGTTTTGGGTCCGTTTTTGTCTTGACTTCTCGATAAGAAATAAACTATAATTAGAGATGGATATAATAGGGGAAGGGTAAATAATGACATCAGATGAAATTAGGTCCAGTTTCTTAGAATACTTCCGCAAAAATGGGCACACGATTGTCCCGAGTGCGTCCTTGATACCGGCAGATGATCCGACGCTGTTGTTCACTAATGCAGGCATGAATCAATTCAAGGATGTGTTCCTCGGTATCGGGCAGCGGGAATACACGCGCGCTGTTGATACGCAGAAATGCCTACGTGTTAGCGGTAAACACAACGATCTTGAAGAGGTTGGTTATTCACCGAGCCACCACACCTTTTTTGAGATGCTCGGAAACTGGTCGTTTGGCGACTACTATAAACAGGAAGCCATCGCCTTCGCGTGGGAGTTGGTCATTGAGCTCTGGAAGATTCCGAAGGAGCGGCTCTGGGCGACGGTTTACCTCGAAGACGACGAAGCAGAGAAACTCTGGCTTCAAGAGACGGACCTCCCGCTCTCACGGATCCGCCGCTGCGATAAAGATAACTTCTGGGAGATGGGAGAGACAGGTCCGTGCGGTCCTTGCAGTGAACTCTTTGTCGATATGGGGGTTGAAGCCTTTCCTGAAACCGCCAATGATCCCGATGCCGGTCCTAACACGAGTGATCGGTTCCGGGAATTCTGGAATCTGGTGTTTATCCAATATAATCGGACGGAAAGCGGTGCGCTTGAGCCTTTGCCAGCGACGCACGTTGATACAGGTATGGGTTTTGAGCGCATTACGTCTATACTGCAAGGCGTTGATTCGAACTATAAGACGGATCTCTTCACGCCGCTTTTAGGGACGATTGCTGACATAACAGATGCCGCCTATTTTGATGACGATCGCGGGTTACCACACCGGGTTATCGCTGACCATATCCGGTGTTTGACGTTTGCGATCGGTGACGGTGTGATGCCGTCTAATGAAGGGCGCGGCTATGTCATCCGCCGTATCTTGCGGCGTGCTGTGCTTTACGGCAAAAAATTAGGGATGGATGAAGCCTTCATCTACCGACTTGTGGATAACGTTATCGAAGTGCTTGGCGATGTGTTTTCGGATGTCCTGCCGCGTCGTGAGTTTATCACGCGAACGATTCAGGGCGAAGAGCACCGTTTTCATCAGACGATAGAGCGTGGGTTAGAACTCCTCGACCAATCCTTTGATACACTCACGGAAAAGCGTCAGACGCAGCTGGATGGAAAGCGGGCCTTTGCGTTATACGATACATTCGGTTTCCCGCTTGATTTGACACAGATGCTCGCTCGTGAACGTGGGTTCAGTGTTGACGGTGCTGGTTTCGCGCGGAGCATGGAGGAACAGCGGGAACGCGGACGCGCTGCCTGGGAAGCGAAAGGTGGTGCCAAAGGTGAAGATATTTCTGTCTACGCAGAGGTGCTTAAAGAACACGGTGAAACAGAGTTTGTCGGGTATACGGAAGACAACGTTGATGCCGAAATAGTGGCTTTAATCGCCGGTTCGGAATCTGTCGGTAGCGTCCAAGCCGGTGACGAGGTGTTCGTGCTATTGAATCGTACCCCATTTTATGGCGAGTCGGGTGGCCAAGTCGGTGATGTCGGTATTATTGAAAGTCGGGATGCGAAATTGCGTGTCGAAGATACACGTAAACCTTCCGCGGACCTGTTCGTTCATAAATGTAAAGTGCTTGAAGGTGAAGTTACACCGTATACCGCTGTTCATGCGAAAATTGATACTGAACATCGAGGTGCCGTTGCTGTGAGCCACACCGCGACACACCTTTTACACAGCGGGTTACGGCAGGTGCTCGGTACACACGTCGGGCAAGCAGGTTCACTCGTTGAAGCCGGTAGGCTGCGGTTTGATTTTTCGCATTACGAATCTGTTTCGGTGGAGCAGTTGCGCGAGATTGAAGTATTCGTCAACGAAAGGATTCGTGGCAACGATGTGCTCTCTGTGAGTGAGATGCCGTTGGATGAGGCGAAGGCGAAAGGCGCGTTAGCCTTTTTCGGGGACAAGTACGGCGATGTCGTCCGCGTTGTGCAAGCTGGCGACTATAGTGTAGAGCTCTGTGGTGGTACACACGTCAAGGCGACCGGGGAGCTCGGTTTCGTGAAACTCATGGGCGAGAGCAGTATCGCTGCGGGGGTCCGACGCGTTGAGGCGTTGACCGGAAGGACAGCGATGGTGACCATCCAAGAGGATACCGCGCTGATCTCTGATGTGGCGGGTTTATTGAAAGCACCTAAAGCAGATTTACATGAACGGATTGAACGACTCCTTCAGGAGCAACGGGTGCTGGAACAGCAGCTGCAACAGCTTAAAAGCCAGCGAGCATTGGGTAACGTTGATGCGTTAGTCAAGGGTGCGGTACACATAGAAGACGTGCCTGTTGTCGCTTCGCATGTGGCAGACACGGATAGAGATGGGTTGCGTCGGCTTGTAGATGAAATTAAAAATCGCTTAGGGTCGGGAGTTGTTGCCCTTGCCGCTGTGTCAGGAAACGAAGTTGCCTTTGTTGTGGGTGTTACTTCGGACTTGGTGAAGGATCGCGGTTTACATGCTGGCAAAATTATCTCCGAATTAACACAGTTGGCAGAGGGTCGCGGCGGCGGTCGTCCGGAACTTGCGCAGGGTGGCGGCAAGAATTCGAACAAAGTGGATGCGGCAATGGATGCAGCCGGTGAGATCGTCAAGAAACAACTTCAAACTTAGGCTTGCAGGACACGCTTCTTGTAAGACAGCTATCGGTGAACGGATTATCTACTACGACACGGTGTCTGATAGCGAGCATGTAAAGGAGGAACGATGGATTGGAGTTTTATTGCCTCTCTTTTTTGGAAATTGAGTCTTGGGGTTTTACTACTCGCGCTTACGGCACTTGCTGGGTACCTTTGCGCGGCAATTGGTAGCCTCCGTGATTCACTGAATAGTATCCGAAATACGTTGAACTCCACTGAGAACATTATCAATCAGGAGATCGGGGTATTGGTTACGGATGTGGATAAGACCGTGAAAGAGGTTAATAAGGAGCTGCCGCAGCTGCTACAGAATTTAAGCGGGTTGACAGCCTCCTTACAAACGATTAGCGATTCCGAAATCCGAGCGACTGCGCATAATATCCAAGAAATGAGCGGTGCTCTGAATCAGAGTCTCCAACAACTTGAAGAACTGGTTCAGAAGGCGAGTAATTTTTCTGGGCAAACGATTGAGCAAGCAACATTTTTCCGTAATCAACTTGCGGTCTCTCTTACTGAGGTTATAAGTTTGTGGCAGGGGATCAAAGCGGGATGGGATAGTTTCACATCCGCTCACCAACCCTCTGCCTCTGAAGAAAACGCTGAAGAAGATACCGCATCCGCAGAGGTGTCCAATGAATAGCTGAATTACAAGAACCCGAAACCAAAATACTGCGCCAAAATCACCTTAAAAGATATACATGAGAATTGAAACTTTTAAGCCTAATTCTCGTAAATAGTAAAAGCGGTTTGACTTGTGAGTTAGGTCATATTTGACAACATGTTTTAGTTTGCGAGTTACGCCAAAATAGACTCTCCAATAGAAAGGATACAAAAAAATGAGTAATGATGGACAGAACAACGGACTAACGATGGTTTTCGCATTTTTCACTGGATTTATGGCGGGTGCTGTTATCAGTCTACTTTACGCCCCAACTTCGGGTAAGGAGACCCGTCAAAAGATTCGCGATACATCGATTGATGCCAAGAACCGGACAGTTGAGTTCGCGCAACATGCCACGGATAGTGCACGGCAAGGTGTCCAGACTATCGTTGAGCACGGTAGAGAGAGTGTTCACGAGATCGTAGACACTGGGAAAGAACGTCTCCATGAAGCCGGTGAACAGGTGAAGAGTGCGGTGGAAACAGGGCGTAAAGTTTCCGCGGATGTTCGTGCGAAAATCGCCGATTCGATTCCTGGCGTTGGCAGTGAAACAGTAGACGAGGAAGCTCCTGAAGAAGCCTAAACGTCTCCTGACAACTTCTTAACTTAGACGAGTGGGTTCCCGATACCTGCTCTTACATGTGTACCGAACGACAGACGCACGTATCGTCAGATGAATGGAAATTGAAAAGTTAAGGTCCCTACTTGAACAGGTTAGAGGCGGCGAGGTTGCGGTGGCTGATGCGCTGCAATCTCTCCGCACACTTCCTTTTGAGGATTTGGGATTCTCAAAGATTGATCACCATCGCCAACTGCGGACAGGTTTTCCAGAAGTCATTTTCTGTCAAGGGAAGACAGTTGAACATGTTCAGCAGATTAGCGAGCGCATCCTCGCAGCGGGACATCCGCTCCTTGCGACGCGTGCGACACCGGACATGTATGAAGCGGTAAAATCGATTCAGCCTGCAGCGCGTTATAACGCCCTCGGACGCACTATCAGCGTCGCGCAGTCCGAAGATGAAGGCGTTCCGGGAATTCTCGTTGTCTCCGCTGGTACATCGGACTTGCCGGTCGCGGAGGAAGCCGCTGAAACGGCACTGATGATGGGAAACCGACCTGAACGGCTTTACGATGTCGGTGTTGCAGGGTTACACCGCTTAATGAGCAACCACGAGAAGCTTTTAGCTGCGCGTGTGATTATCGTTGTTGCGGGGATGGAAGGCGCGCTTCCGAGCGTTGTCGGTGGGTTGGTAGATTGTCCAGTCATCGCTGTACCGACGAGTATCGGTTACGGTGCGAGTTTCGGTGGACTTGCCGCACTGTTAGGCATGCTCAATAGTTGTGCCTCTGGTGTTACTGTTGTGAATATTGATAACGGTTTCGGTGCAGGTTATAGTGCTGCACTCATCAACCGATTAACATCTTAATCTGTCATATCTTCTCCGTTTCTCTCTCCTGCTCTCCTCAGCACAACCGACACCGTTGCATTTGTTGATGGTCCCTGTGTACTAAAACCTGTTTTGGAGGGATCGTATTCCGCTTTTAACCGAATGCTCTCGGTATCAATACTGAGAGTGACAACATCTGTTCCAATTTTACATCGAATCTGGTAAGGATTTGATACTGCTTGGTTTTCTGTATAACGAGGCGGTCGCGACATCACGCCGCATGCCTCGGCATAGGTTGTGAGACAAGTGGTGGCAGCTTCTGCAGTGTTTCCGTTCGCGTTGAGTACCTGTAGCGCTGCATTTGCTGCGCTATTTGCAGCACTCGTCAAACGTTCTTGGACCGTTTTAGCATCACGTTTGTCAATATCGTTTTCATCTTTGCTGTTTCGGAGCGCGGCATAAACGACTGCCGTAAGAACAGCGAGAAAGGCAACAGTACAGAGCAGGACAGTCGTTCGCAGTTCGCGGCGGCGTGCCATGTTCTCAAAATCCTCACGATGGTGTGGATAGAAAGCATCGTGAGCAGAAATTGGTGTCCACCAATACAGCATACCGATAATTTGTAATAGCAGTAAGGGTGCGAAAAATTTTGAGCGCATCGGTTCATACCTACCTTTGCCTTTTAATATAGCAGCAGTTAACAGAGAAATCAATGTTAGAAAAGAGAAAATAAAATTTGACCTAAAATTGTAAATTTGATACAATACGGTTACAGACATTTAAAAAATGGGGCAAGTTGCAGTTCGGTATTCGCTATAAAAACCTGTAAGAACCTCATAAAATCTTCTAAGTTTTTACTTGAAAAACTTTTTATTTTTTTGCTATAATAGATGTATGAATAATTTATTTTTCTATATAGGTTCTTGAGGTTTTGTTAAGTCCTACACAACGGAGATAGAAATTTGCAGCAAAGAACACCTATTGAAGAACAGATTGATTTGCCGTTCGTAGAGTCGTTACGGATTAGTTTTCAGAGTTTGAAAATCCGTTTTGGTCGTTCAATTATCACAACAGCAGGGATTACGTTAGGTATAGCGTTCCTTGTTTCGGTATGGACGAATAACGAAATCGGTATAGCACTCCAGGAGAGCGGGCGGCAATCGACAATCAACACTTTTGAAGAAACAGCGGAACAGGGGATTTCGACAAAAGATATATGGCTCATCATTATGTCCTTGATTGTCTGTGTCGTAGGTATTGCAAATTCAATGCTGATGGCAGTGACAGAGCGTTTTCGTGAGATTGGCACGATGAAATGTCTCGGTGCATTAGACGGTTTCGTGGTTCGGTTGTTCCTACTCGAATCAGGATTTCAAGGGTTTTCAGGTGCGCTCATCGGCGCGCTCATCGGGACCTTGGGTGCGGTACTCTTAGGACTCAAAGATTACGGGTTAGACCTCTTTTTCTATTTTCCATTGTTACCTGCGAATCCTGAAGACGGACCGATGCAGCTCGGCGTAATTATCATCATTTTACTTGGATGTATTCTCGGTATGATTTTGGCTGTCATCGGTTCATCGTTCCCCGCATGGCGTGCAGCGAAGCTCCCGCCTGCTGAAGCGATGCGTACCGAGGTATAGGACGGAGCAACATTATGGCTGATATTGTTGTAAAAACTGAAGATGTCGTCAAAGAGTACCGTATGGGTTCAAACATTCTACGCGCCTTGGACGGCATTAACATTGAAATTGAACGTGGAGAATATATCTCACTGATGGGGCCCTCCGGTTCCGGTAAATCCACGCTTTTTAACATGATTGGTGCGCTGGATCGTCCTACAGAGGGACAGGTTTACATAGATGGACAGAACATGTCGCAACTGTCGCAAAAACAGATTGCGGCGTTCCGATGCCACCGTGTCGGTTATATTTTTCAGAGTTACAACCTGCTGCACGTGAGAAGCGCACACGGAAATGTGACACTGCCGATGATTTTCGCTGGAATCTCTGAGAAACAACGCAATGAAAAAGCGGAAAAATTGCTGGATATGGTAGGTTTAGGGGATCGGATGTATCATCTCCCGGATGAATTATCAGGGGGTCAGCGTCAACGTGTTGCTATCGCGAGAGCGCTCGCGAACGATCCGAGCATTGTCCTCGCCGATGAACCGACGGCAAATCTTGATACAATCACCGGACGTGAGATTATCGACCTCATTAAACGCTTGAATACAGAGCAGGGTGTCACTGTAATTTCGGCAACACACGACTTGAAGATGCTCGATGTCTCCGATCGGATTGTGGACATCCGCGACGGACTCGTGGAACGTATCCGGAATCGAAACGAGATTGAGATCGAAGTCGGCGAAGTCGGTGGCGAGGGTGAGTAAAAGACTGTTAAATTTCCGACAAAAGGACAGGACGATTTTCGCGCAGTGATTTTAACGCTGCGAAACCCATCACGATAGGCGCACGGCCGTCTGCCCCTGTAACCGGTGGCGTTGTGTCTCCCTGAATACATGCGAAAAACGTTTGCAGTTCCGCAAGATATGCTGACTTGTAGCGTTCGATAAAGAAATATGGAGGCGATGCCGCGTGGGTTCCGTCATGACTACTGAAAGTGACGGTATCTGTCGGCGGATTCGCCGCTGTAACCATCCCTTTTGAACCAAAAACTTCAACACGCTGGTCGTAGCCGTAGACCGCTTCTCTGCTGTTGTCGATTGTTCCGATGACCCCATTTTGGAACCGTAGTGTAATAACGGCGGTGTCAATATCGCCTGCCTCACGGATCCGCGGATCAACGCGGACCCCACCTGTCGCATAGACCTCAACCACTTCGTCACCGATGAGGTAACGCGCCATATCGAAATCATGGATTGTCATGTCGAGAAAGATGCCGCCGGAAACTTTGACGTATTCGATCGGTGGTGGCGCGGGGTCTCGGCTCGTAATGCGAAGGATGTGCGGTTCTCCGATCTCTCCACCGGCGACTGTCTCACGTACACGCATGAAACTGGCATCAAACCGGCGATTAAAACCGATCTGAAATTTCACACCGGCTGCTTCCACGATTGCCAAGGTTTCGTCAATTTGCTGAAGGTCAAGTGCTATCGGTTTCTCGCAAAAGATGTGTTTCCGTGCTTTCGCAGCGGCTTGACTGATTTCGACATGCGTATCCGTTGAAGAGGCGACCAGCACAGCGTCAATTCGGGGGTTTGTCAGGAGGGGCGCGTAATCGGTTGTTATGATCGGTACATTAAACTGTTCGGCGAGGGATTCGACATCGGAAATGTTCAAGCCACAGATCGCAATCAGTTCGGCTTCGGGTATATTTTGGGCGATGTGTTCAATGTGGAGTTGACCGATACGTCCTGCTCCGATAACACCGACACCGATTTTTGAGGGGTTGTTCATCTGAGTTGCCACGCTGTATGTCAACTGTTATAGAATTGAATTCAGATACCGCAGATTCCGTTCTGCGCTTTCGTAAGGGCTGCCCATTCCGGGTAAGACATCCTGCTCTACAACGATCCAACCGTCGTAGTTCCGATTTTTCAATTCTGCAAGGAACGCCGGAAAATCGACATCACCGTTTCCTAACTCACAAAAGACACCGTTGCCGACGGAGGTGAAGTAATCCCATTCGTCGCTCCGAGAACGGGTAGCGATGTCGGGATGGCAGTCTTTGAAATGGACGTGCCAAATTCTATCGGTGTGTCGGGTGAACGCTTCAAGTGGGTCCCCACCACCGAATCGGTAGTGTCCTGTATCGAAACACAGTCCGATGAGGTCTGGATCGGTACGTTGCATCAGTGTGTCAACTTCTGCAGATGTCTCTATGTATCCGGCACAGTGGTGATGGAAAACGGTGCGTAGACCGGTCTCGTTTTTTACGGATTGGGCGATACGGTGGACACCCTGTACGAAAATATCCCACTGTTCGGGTGTTAATCCGTGTTCTGGGCGGATGCGACCGGCGTATTGGGTGCGGCGTTCTGTGGTAGCGTTGTCGTCCGAAAGCACAATGAACGGTGTGTCGCCAGCGACATCTGCCAACAAGCGTGCGTGCTGTAGAGCAGAGGCTTCACCGGCGGCGTGTGTCTCAGCATCCGCGAGTGCGACGGCTACAAAGGCGCCTAAAAGTGTTAGTTCACGCGCGGCGAGTTCGGCACGGAGTTTTTCGGGGTCTGTCGGCATGAACCCCCAATCGCCTAATTCTGTTCCGGTGTAACCGATGGCGTGCATTTCGTCTAATACTTGTATATAATCGGGTGCTTCGCCGTCTAACTCGAACTCAAGCACACCCCATGAGCATGGGGCATTTGCTATATTCATAGGAATAATCTGGTAATCTCCTCTCATTTTATGACGAAGACTGCGTAACTTGAATAACTATTTTTCTTTTTTATCAAACTCAAAATCACCGTTAATGACATCTTGTATAATTTTTCCTCTTTTGATGCGGTTTGATCTACTTTGAGTTCCTTGAATGGCAGCCTTATAATATTCCTGTATTCTGCCGTGTTCTGCTCCAATTTCCTCATTTGCTTTAGCAGATTTATTTACTAAATCATAGAACTGCAGAAGTCGTTTTCCTACTTCTATTGGTTTAACGTTGTTTTCTTCTTTGAATAATGACCTATGAATCTCTACAAGCAAAGTGAATAAATCTGACTTTCTCCAAGCGCGGCAATCATCAGGAAGACGACACTCATTTATAAACCGAAAAACCTCTTGAAATTCAGTTTCTAATCTCTGTTTATCTTCAAATTCGTTGTTATAGTGGTGAAGAAAACTTTCAAATTCTTTCTCCAAATTAAAATAAGTTAACATCACCGTAATTACCACAGACAAAGCGAATGAAACATCATTCATGCTCTTGCCGTCAGTCTTACTAAAGACTTGATGTTTTGCAAAAAAGGAGTCTTGGGAAAATTTTTCAGCAAATTGTTTTATTTCCCCATCATATCTTGCATTGTTAATCTCCATGGCATTTAAAGAATACTAAAGTTTGGACGATATTGTAAACTTATGCTGCCTTGTCAAAAGGCAGGGGTGTATCGTCTTGAAAACGGACATTAATATTCTGTGAGTTTGTTTTTTCATTGAACTTGGCAAAAAATCTTGAGACCGCTATTTGC
>JAJDTJ010000116.1 GCA_022827225.1 Candidatus Poribacteria bacterium
AATCTTTCGCAAAGACGGCGGTAAGAACACAAGCGAACGATTCGGAGTCGCCTTCCTCGGACAAATCCCGCTTGATGCTGAGGTCTGCACAGCAGGCGACATCGGTGTCCCAATTGTCGCTGGACACCCAGAATCCCCGCAGTCCGAAGCCTTCGGCGCAGTCGCCCAAGAATTAGAAACAGTGTTAGAGGAAACCGGTGATGAGGATGAATTGAGGATCCTTTAAACCAGAAAAATAGAATAGGACTTACATAGGTTCTTTACCGACGAGGTTTAAAACCGGAGTCCCACCCGTTACTGGAAAAGGGAACTTACTGGCGACTGAGAACTAACAACTGCAGACCTTCTAATCTGAAAGCGAAAGGGTAACAACTCATGAAAACGATCCTATGTTTCACACTCACACTACTCATTTTCGTAATGCTTATGTCCGTGCGAAACAGTTTTGCCCAAGACGCATTCTCCGAATATATCGTGCGAGTGATCTATTTTATACCAAATGACCGAGAACCTGATCTCAATATAGACGCATATTTGGACAAAGTCATAAAAGATGTGCAGCGGTTTTACGCAGACGAAATGGAACGCCACGGATTCGGCAGAAAGACATTTAGACTTGAAAACGATGAAACTGATAAGCTAATAGTGCACCGCGTTGAGGGCAAATTTACCAATATGCACTATCATGATGCGCCTTCAGAAATTGCTGCAGTCGAAACAGAAATTGATGAGAAGTTTGACACATCAAAGAACATTATCTATCTTTCCTGGATAGACCTGTACAATCCCGAAGCAGCTAAAAATCAAATTTGGGGCATTGGCTCTGGAACCCCTATTATGGGAAAAGTACGACTTGTTTCTACCAACTTTGATTTTACTAACTTTGAAAGGATACCGCAACACGATTACATCCGGGCTTGGACAGTTGTTGCCCACGAACTTGGACACGCTTTTGGATTGAGTCACGATTTCAGAAATGATGCGTACATTATGTCTTACGGTGGACTACAGGTAAGCGAATTGTCACCATGTGCTGCCAAGTGGTTGGATGCTCATCGCTATTTCAATGCTAATGAGTCTGCATTAAACCATAACACAATAGTAAAAATGCTAACACCAAACCTTGATTCTACACTGGCTTCTATCCATCTACAATTTGAAATTACCGATCCAGATGAACTCCATCAGGCAATTCTAATTACGAAAGCTGCACAAGGATTAATAGATTGTAAACAATTAAGTGGTTATAGCGATACTATAGAATTTGACACTACCAATATTACAACAGATTCTACTGCCATATCTCTTGCTGTTATGGATTCACACGGAAACTTTAAAGTTTGGAAGTTTAATGTCAATATTACCTCTCTGCTTGTTCCTAAAATTGTGTCAATCCCTGATGCAAATTTAGCAGAAACGGTGCGCAAAACCCTCGGATTAACACCGACAACTCCCATCACACAACTGGATATGCTAAAACTAACAACGCTTAAAAATTCCGAAAAACGCAGGATTCCTGAACACCAAATAACAGACCTCACCGGAATTCAATATGCACTGAATCTAAGGTATTTATACCTTAGGCACAATCAGATTCGCGATATATCACCACTTAAAACACTAACCCAATTGAAAGGTTTATCTCTTGAAGGAAATCAAATCACGGATCTCACATCTATTGCAAAATTAACAAATTTAACCTCTTTACTTTTGAGTGGAAATCCATTACTTGATCCTGCTCACCTCACAACATTGACTCAATTAAAGGAGTTATCACTGGCAGGAAATAACATTAACGATATAACCCCACTTGCATCGCTAACGAATTTAAGCAGGTTATGGCTTAGTAATAACCAAATTAGTGATGTCAACCCGCTCGTTAAACTTGTAAATCTTCAAGAATTATACCTTGTAGATAATCCAATTAAGAACCGAGAGCCGCTTTTAACTCTACTGGAAAAGAATCCAAATGTGGAAATTTATCTCAAGAATGATCGTGAGCCACTGCCGGTTACCCTATCCCATTTCCGAGCAGACCACACTAATACAGGCGTTGTGCTCAAATGGGCAACCGAATCTGAAATAGACAACGCGGGATTCTATATCTATCGCAGTGAAACAAAGAATGGTGAATTCAAGGCTGTCAACCCGACCATGATACAAGGTGCTGGGACAACAGGTGAACGCAACGAATATACTTGGACAGATACCACTGCGAAACCGAATACCGTTTATTATTATCGGATTGAGGATGTGTCGCATGCAGGTGTTCGCGAACAGTTAGCAATTGTTCGCTTGAGAGGACTTGTGTCCGCTAGCAGTAAACTCACCACCCGCTGGGCGGATTTGAAAGTGCCATAGGACTCCGATTTACGATCTGTCGCGATACGGAGATCACGCCTGCCTTCTCGCGAAGTGTGTATCCTAATTTCGCTATTAACATTGTATAAATAACTTTTTTATTTTACACTGTTTTACCATGGTAAGGCACAAGCGAAACGTTATTGAAAAACGCCGATCATCTATTTCAAAGTTCTGTCCCCAGATTAAAACCTCATCCCAGTCTAGGATCGCAGAAAATAACCAGAGGACTTACCAGTGTGCACTCCAAGCCATAGAAATTGGAAACCAGAATCCGAGATGCTAAACGATGCCCTATTCCCCTGACAACTGGTAACTGACAACTGATAACCATCCCAAGGAGGCTTCTCATGGCAAATATAGGTTGGGGAAATGTTTACAAGAAACTCGGCGCACGACCGGTCATTAATGCAACCGGAAACCAGACTGTCAGAGGCGGATCCACACCTTCGCCAGCAGTCCGAGACGCAATGCGCCAAGCAGATGACAGTTACGTCGAAATGGAAGAATTGCTCGAAAAATCAGGGCAATTCATAGCAGAACGCTTGGGCGTTGAAGACGCATACATCACAGCCGGATGCTATACCGCACTCGTCTTGGCAGCAGCAACCGTCATGACAGGAAACGATCCTGACAAGTGCGCACAACTCCCAGATACCACAGGACTGAAAGACGAGATCGTTTTTCAGAAGATGCAACACTACACCTACGATCGCGCCTTTACGATTCCGGGCAGTAAACTCATTTTCGTAGGCGATGAAAAGGGTTGTACCGCCGACGAGCTGAACGATGCTATCGGCGAAAACACCGCCGCAGTCGCTTATCTCATCCAACCCAACCAAGGGAACGCCGTTCCATTGGCAGAAGCCGCCGAGATAGCACACGCACATAACCTGCCGCTTATTGCCGATGCCGCCTCCCAAATCTATCCGATTGACTACTTCCGCGGAAATGCCCAATCCGCCGACCTCGTCTGTTTCGGCGGCAAGTATTTCAACGCACCGCATTCAACAGGATTCATCTGCGGCAGAAAGGATCTCATTGAGGTCGTACACAGACACGGCTTCATCGGACCCCGTCCCGTCGGACGCGGAATGAAAGTTGATCGGCAGGAAATCATCGGACTTCTGACCGCTATTGACATCTGGCTATCTACAGATCACAATAAGCGATCAAAGGAACAGGATACAAGATACGAGGCACTCGCCCAAGGATTGGAGAATATCGACGGTGTATCGTGTGAAATCCATTACCAAGAGAAGAGCCATACGCTGTCGAATCTACACGTTACCTGTGACGGCAGAGACGCAGCACAGATAGCACGCGATCTCGACGCGGGCACCCCGCGCATCAAAGTGAACACGCGCGGGAAAGACACACTCGTGATTAATGCCTACACCCTCAATGCTGGAGAAGAGGAAATCATCGCAAACGCCCTACGGCATCTCTTACGTTCATAGCGTTAGGATTTACATCCGTATTTTCTTGTTGGATAGAAGTGGGAAGAAGAACAGTCCAATCTTCCCCTCTTCCAATCTTCCATTCGCATCCGTATTCGTGTAAGTCCTGGATTTGGCATCCGCTACCAGATAACAAAATCTGACCACGGTTTTATGTTGAGCGTTCCCAATAGGAAGAAAACAGCCGATCCACCGAGCGCGCCTTTTGTCGCGGCAACCAATTGGAGTCTCCGTATTCGCGCTTTGTAGGCATCCGTGTAAAAATTAACATATTCTACCGATTTACCCAGAAGCCGATCAGCCGGCGGAACCGGTTGGTAGACATACGCACCACCGACAGCAACGGCACTGAGCAAACACGTACCGGCAATCCCTAAAATCCCACCTGCGGAAAGCCACACGACAGTGTTCACATCGGCTTCGGCATCATATTCGGCATCCGCCTTCGCCTTAAGTGCAACCGAATCCTGCTGCGCGAAGCACCGCATCGGCACCTCCACACTCAACGCAACCATCAGAACAACCAAAAATTGAAAAATTACACGCCTTTTCATCCCATCTCCCTATAAGAATATTGCCCATCAAATTACAATGTCCGACTCGCCATACCTGCGATGATACCCAAAACGACAAGGTTGATTATGATCGCACCCGCGGCAAGTATCGCAAATCCAATCAGTGCGTAAGTGAGTTGAATTCCTCGAACTTTGATTTTATAGGTATCCTTGTAAAACGCCGTGTATTCCTCCGGCTTCTCCAAGAACTGTGAGGCACGCGGCTCCGGTTGATAGATGTATGCGATAAGGATCCCGATAAAATTCCCAATAAAACCCGCAATGAGCCAAACAAGTTTATTGGTATCGGTTTTAGCGTCCTGCTCGGCATCCATTTCCGCTTGGCGTTGTTCTAAAGACATTCTCTCTGCTCCTTATCAGTGTTTATAGCGGTGAAATCTCAATAGCACGGCGTTCCGTTGTCGCTTTGCGTGCCGCTTCAATAATCGCAAGATTGTGATACGCCATCTCTGGACTCACAGGTACGGCTGCACCAACGGTAAGTGCATTAAAGGTCTCCGCAAAGTAGCGCGCATGACCGCTTGCATCTGTACGTTCTGCGTCATCAAATTCGGGCAGTTCCAACTGTTTCCACCCATCCGCTCGTGTATAACGACGGAGCGCGTCCGCTACGTTGTGACGATGATTGACGCGTAGAGAACCGTTTTCAGCGTGCATCTCACACCAACCGGAATCCGTACCGGGCACACACCACGCCCCAGAGACGGTCGTGACACTTCCATTTTCATGCTCACACAACAACATCGCAATATCGTCAACATCAATATCAAGATGTAGCGTTTGCACCCGTGCCTCAACATAACGCACCGGGGAACGCATCAGGGTACAAACAGAATAAATTTCATGGTAACTCGTGTCAATGATACAACCGCCACCTTTCGCTTTACTGGCGCGCCAAGCGAATGCCGGGGTCGGGTGATCCGCCGAAAAGTCTGCAGGCTTCAATCCCATGCCAACGCTCCGTCCGAAATGCGGTTTACCTAAAGCATCAAGTTCTGTCATCGCCACGCGCATCCCGGCAGTGAAGATGTAGTTATGCACAACTGTGTAAGGTACAGCGTTCTGGCGTACTGCTTCCAATATTGCATCTGCTTCCTCTAAATTTGTCGCCATCGGCTTTTCCGAAATAATAGCCACGCCTGCGTTTGCGGCTTCGATAACCTGTTCGGCGTGAAGTGAGTGCGGTGTAGCAATCGTCACGACATCGAGTGCTGCCTGTTCCAGCATCTCGCGGTAATCTGTGTATCGGTTTTCCGTTGGCACATCAAACAGTTCGCCAACCTTTTCCAGATTTTCTGGAACAACATCTGCCAGGGCAGTAACCTGAACGGTATCCGAGAGGGCGCGGTAGGCACGGGCATGCGTAATTTGCACAATCCCACCACAGCCAATCAATCCTAAGCGAATCGGTTTATTCATTGTATGTCTCCTTTACATAAAGTTTAGCATATTTTCAGATTATGTCAAATTCTTTGCATTGTGTGAAGTGATTAGTGAACGCTTTCTTGTAGGAGCGACCTCACGGTCGCGACATCTCAACAATTTCTCCAACCAAAGTAGGCGAGCTTTGTTAGCATCTCGAATAACATCCGTAGGAGGGGTTTCTAACCCCGATTCTTTCCGCAATTTTTCCTTGACTGTTTCAAATTAACTATGCTATCATTTAATAAGTAATGGTTTATTTAAAAACTTTATTCGGACTTACGCAGGTTGCTCTTTTGTACCATAGGCTGTTAGCCTGTGCACTGAGAACGTCTCTGTTTTTTCAGAGTTTACCCCCTAACGAAGCACCATATCGTCAAAATTGCGTAAGTCCTGTTTATATCTATTTTGAGGAGAAGTGTATGAAAAAGAGAGCATATAGAAGATACCGAAAATCATGGCGATGGCAAAATAAACGCCGAACGATCTTGAAACGCGCTGGCTATAAATGTCGGAAGTGTGGAAGACGCACGGCAACACAGGTGCATCACGAAACCTATAAACGCGTCGGCAGAGAACGACTCAGCGATCTGACCGCAGTGTGTGGAGGCTGCCATAAACGGATTCACAGAAAATAGCCACAATTTTTAGCACTAATCGAAATTGCTCCAAAGGAGGGTACTATTATGGAAGAGAATAGAGAGTTAAGTGATTCTGCAGCCCTTTTAATAAAAGTAGATGGTGGTAACGGTAGCGGGTTCTTCGTTGGAAAGAATCTAATCGCCACAAATATTCACGTAGTTGCACGGACAACATCAGTTTCAGCGAAACTGATAGGAACTCAAACTGAATTCGTTGTTGAAGGTGTCACGGCATTTGATCCCCAAAATGATCTCGTCATTTTAAAAATTGCAGGCGAGGGTCCCGCACTTCCAATCGGAGACAGTGATTCGCTTCAGGCTGGCGATATTGTTCAGGCAATAGGTTGCCCTAATGGAAAATATGAGACCACAGAAGGCACAGTACATGGTATACTATGTAACAACAAATGGGTACGGATGAGAGTTAGGACTTCTGACGGGAGTAGTGGTGGGCCTGTGTTAAACAGAAACGGTGAGGTCATAGGAATCGTCATTAGTGCTGAGCCACCTTACAGCCATGCTATTCCCGGAAATATTCTCAAAGTACTGCTTGACCAAGCGCAAGCAATAGAACCTTTAGCACAATGGCGAGAGAGAAAACAAATACGTGCCTATGCTTGCTTGGTTCAAAGCAAAATAAAACACAAAGCAAACAACAACGACGAGACGATGATAGCTGACTTAGACAAAGCTGCTCAGTTAAACCCAGATTTTTTTCTATTTTGCTTTATCCGAGGGAATATGAAGGTTCACTTGGGTCAATCTAAAGTTGAAGAAGGTAACGTGGAAGTAGGACAACAGTACTACCGTAATGCTATTGGTGACTATACAGAAGCAATCAAACTATGTCCAGATTATGCTACTTCTTACGACAGGCGAGCAGCTGCGAAGTCTCATCTGGGTCAATTAGAGGTTAAGAAAGGGAATATAATAGAAGCGCAACAGCACTACCAAGCTGCTATTGATGATCATACAAAAGCAATTGAATTATGCTCGGATTATGATTCAGCCTATAACGATCGAGCAGACGTAAAGTGTCACTTTGGAAGATCTGAGGATACAGCAGGAAATATGAAAGCAGCTAAGGATTTATATCAAGAAGCACTAATTGACATTAATACTGCCATTGAACTAGATTCAAATATCGCTTTGTTCTTCCATACGCGAGGCGAGATAAGGCATGCCCTTGGTGATTATAGCGCAGCAATAGAGGATTATGAGAAAGCCCGCGAAATAGATCCCGATTATACGGATGTATGCAAAGACCTTAAACTATCGAAAAAGGCACTTGAACAACAGAAAACCCTATAAAACCTGTCGCCCCTCCCGAGCTAAAGATGTAGGAAGTAGCGCGTCTCTATACCCCTATCGTTCCGCGGGAACTGATATTCTTTGAACAGATAGGAAGTTTTTTGTGGTTGGGTACGACTAACAGAAAGTTTCTATCATTTTTTGATTGGTAATATATAGCTCTCCCTCTCCAAGCAGACGCGGATAGGGTTGGAGCAGGACTTGCGAGGTTCACAGAAAATGGGAACAAAAATCCGTAAAATGGCACCTATTCACTCAGTTCCGCCCACAAATATGGCCGAATTCATGGTGAGAATAAGTCGTCCATCATCCAAAGAATTGGCTGGGGTCAATCGGGGAGAAAAATATAAATTGTTAAAAGCTAATTCTGTCAAGTGCAAAAATGAAATTAAGGCATGGATTAAAGCAAGAGGGTTGGATAATGAGGTCTTCAAGATTGAAGAGCCTACAGCCTTCAATATCTTGTTCATCACCTGTACACCTAAGGTCGCTGAACAGCTTGAGCGTGCTGATGCAGTGGTCAGCGTTTCGCGAAGTCCAGAATTTTCTGTAGCATTAACCAAGCCGTGATCGTGATATCTTTTAAACATTTCAAAGCGTGGGTAAGATCATAAGTGTAATTCGGTGCGGTTTTACAACCGCACCGATTTCTTTAAGTTGATCACAGATTGGATTCAGTTAGCAAGCCCTGTCTATCAGGGAAGTATTGGGGTTGTAAGCCCCTTCTATAGAGAAGCGTTTGATTTAAGTATCAAAACGTGTTTCTCGGAAATAGGACTTCCTGAATCTCAGAAAACAATGTGCTGTCGAACGCGAAAAAACCTCCGTGAATTTTGCACAGAATTTGTCTCTACAAGGATGGCAAGTTTTTGACAATCTCTACCGTCTTCAAACTCACAGTAATAACACGCCCAATCAAATCTACAATATACCGAGGTTGATCGACACGGTTCGGATCATTCACAATCCCACTCCGTTTGTCGGTCTTGACGCGATACTGATCTACAACCCACTCCAACGCCGACCGGTTGCCTAACCGATAGTCATAAACCTCCGCAGGAATACCGTCTAACGTCAAAAATTCGTTGTATTTCAACTGTGTCTTGTCTTTGGACAATCGCATCTTCTCAACGCGCCAATCCACTGTCAGCCCCGGCGTTTCGATATGTTTCAACCCATCATACTTCGGAACGGATTCATAGTTGACATGGAGATCCGCTAACTGATCGCCCGCCTCCGCAAAACCCCAAAAATCCTCGGCAAAGGGAATATGTGGAAGGTCGCGCTTGAGATTCATTTCATATTTCTCACGATAGATAGGATGATGTAAAAGTGCGTAGGTATAGTGGAAGATGTCCCACTTGGAGATCGTGTCATCGCCGTAGTGCTTTCGGAATTCCGTCAATGCCCAATCGGTGATGTTCTCTCGTCGGTTTGTGCCGTCCTCGTTGTAGGTGTAGAAAGGAAAACATTGGTTTTTTTCAAATGCCAAATCAAAGGTAGGAATCCTGTTTGTAGCAAAACACCCAAAGCCTTTTCTATTACCAATGCCAGCAACACAAATTATTCGATTTTCCGTTTCGTTCCCTGGTGTAGGAAAAATTCGATGCTGTTGATAGCGTCTTTCATTCCAGAAGTGGTCGAAGTAGAGATATTGTTGACAGAAAGGACGATACAACGCCGTGCGAAAGTGGGTATCTTGGTATGTGCTTAACTCCAATTTTCCCAATGATTGTTTAACCCGATGACTCCACTTGATACTCGGGTCAGTCGTATCAATGAAGTTTTCGATTGGCGTTTTAGGATCGTGCCTTCGCTTCCTGTCAACAGCCGTGTTGTATATTTCAATAAACGTATGAACCCGTTCTTGGAGTAATGCAAGATCAAAGGAGTATATCAAACTGTCTCTGCTAGTGACGACACCAGAAGAGTATAGCCTGAAAATCGCTTCTTCACCTTTTGCATTTTTCGCTTCCTTAGTCCCTATCGGAATAAAGGTGTCAAATTCGGCATCAAGCCCCTCGGTCAGCCATGTCTGTCGGCTATCCGGTTGAATGGATTTCCATTCAATAGCCCCAATGTGTTGACATTCATTTAGAAAGTCAAATTTCTGTCTCTTGTTCCACAAATCATCGGCGCGGTAATAAAAAATATTGGGCTTCTTTGATAATTTTCCGCTACTTCTCACAAACAGATTGATACTGACACCGACTCGAATACCGAACACATTCGAGTCGGAAACCTTTAATCCTTTCCGGGCGTTCCCACCTAAATCCAGAACATAAATCGCATCAAAATCTTCTGCGAGGTGTTTGCGCATGCCGTCAAACGCCACACCGCTGAGAAAACTATTGTTCGTTATGAAGGCAACAACGCCTTCCTCACCAAGGCGATCCGATGCCCATCGAATTGCCTTGATGTATGGATCATAGAGTTTATTTCTCAGCGTTGCTTTGGAATCTTGGACGTATGTTTCCGCAATCCGCTCGTCCATCGCCGGGTACTTTCGGTTTTTGTTGTTATCGTTTTCATTCACTTGCTGTGCATTGTAAGGCGGGTTACCGATAACAACAAACATATCCGCCGCCTTCTGTTTTTTCACCCGTTCCGTGTTCTCACGCGTGAAAAGTTCGCCTTGATCCTGCTCAAGCAACTCAAACGTATCCGCAAGCGCGATCCCCTCAAACGGCAGGTATGTCCCCATCCGTTGGAAATATTCCTGTTCGATGTTAAGACTGGCGATATAGTAGGGTAGGAGCATCACCTCATTACAATGCAGCTCGTGGCGGTATTTCTCCGCTAACGCTGTGCCTCGGATGTCCTGCATGAGTCGGACAATGAAGTTGCCCGTGCCGACGAACGGATCGATGATATGCACGCCACTGTCGGACAGAGACCGATCAAACTCAGTTTCAAGGATATGTGCTACACTGTTCACCATGAAATCAACAATCGGTTGCGGTGTATAAACAATGCCGTGCGTATCTGCGACATCTTCAGAGAACCCTTGAAAAAACTTCTCGTAAAACGTATTGAGGAAGTGCTGTTTTTGGGAGAAGTCTCTGCAGAGCATCGCGGCTTGCTCAATCGCTACATAAAACCGGTCTAACGGGTTGAGGAATTCCTCACGACTGAACGCCTGCCGAATAAGGGCATCAACGACATTTTCTATCTCACGTGCGATGATATTTCGGCGGGTGAAGGCGGAGTTGTTAAAAACCGTCCGAAAGATACGTTCCGTAAGGATATGCTGAACGAGCATCTCCTCAACAGCATCTTGTGAGAGGTCCGGGTTAATCGCGGTTCGGCAGGTTTCGTAAAAATCGGTGAACGCCTTTTTGAACGCTGGATCCGTTTCGTGTTGTTGCTCAATGCGCTCTTTTAGCTGATTCGCGAGGTCGGGGACATGCTCTCTGAAATCGGAGACCGCTGTGTGCCAGTTATCCAGTGCTGGTGGTGTGTATGTGAACAAGTGCTGGAGTGCTGCAATCAGCCTCGCCGGTTCGGTAATATCAAGGTCCAACGCCACCTGTCCGTTCTGGTACAGGATAACGCGCTGTGGTGTCTGGAACAGAATATTGTCGAGCGGGTAGCCTGCATCGCGTTTCTCCTGTACGGCTCTGGCGAGGGTGTCGTCTATGTCTTTCGCTTCCCAATAGGCGAAGGGGAGTCCGTATTCGTCGAGCACCACGCCATCAATAACGATGCGATTTCCTTTTCGGGCGCGCATGCCGTATTGCGGGACGAGCGTGGCGTTCACCTGTTTTGCACAGGCGTGCAGGAGACCCTCAAAGGGTGAACTGACCGCACCTTCGTGTCTGATGCCTTGCTGTTCGTATTGCTGCAGCGTGGCGTAGTAGTCGCGGATCACTTCGTGATTAGGTTTTAGGTTGAGTTGTAGCATAGAGATATGATAGCAGTTTTTGGGAGATAGGTCAAAATGAAAATGGGGATAGCGGTCAGCAGCCGGTGAGATTGATGCATATAAACATGCCGCGGCGAAACCAGAAAGGGCACCCGAGAATTGGAATGGCTTCGGTTTATGGCGTTTTTTGCTGGTGCTCGGCGATGATTTTTGCTAACGCTCGCAAGGCATCGTTGACAGATTTCGCATCAGGGAACATTTCGGCTACATCGTCATCAAGTCTAATCAAGTTTGTGCCTGCGTAGTATCGCTCTGCATATTTTCCCCGAACTCCCTCGCTGAAATCATATTCATCGAGCATATCTGGGTCATGTTGATTGGATGTGGTCTGATTCATAGGTTTTTCTCTCGTGAGGTGTTGCTTGTCGAGCGGAAATGATCCGAATGACATCGCGTTCCAAAGTCCCAACACGCGTGTCCAGAGAATCAAGCCGTTTTTCCAAACGGGCATTGTTTTCTCTCGTTTGTGTCTCGATCCGCGACAAAGTTTCGAGAACTCTTTCCCGGAAATCTTGATCAGCCATTTCGCTATCTTCTTTATTCTATGTGAGGTCTTTTACCAAAGTATACCACAAACATAACTCAAAATCAACAAAAAATTGTCACACCTATTTCTGCAAAATATGCTATAATGCGTTTCATAAGTCAATATATCTAAGTCTTGCCAAACCCAAAAATAGAAAGGGAGTCAACATGAGCGAAGAAGAAAAAAATGCGTCTGAAGAAACCACAGACGAAGAAAAAGATGACGATATACCTGAGGATAAACTCTCCGTTACGCACCACAGTGTTACCATTAACGGCGAGGAAATCCGCTATACCGCAACAACCGGAACGCTGATCCTCAAAGAAGAGGTCAACAAAGAGGGTGAAAAGCCGAAAGCCGCGGTCTTCTTTATCGCCTATACACGCGATGATGTAGAAGACCCCGCCACGCGTCCGATAACCTTCTCATTCAACGGTGGCCCCGGCTCCTCATCCGTCTGGTTGCATCTCGGAGTCCTCGGACCGAGATGCGTCAAACCCGACGAAGAAGGAGAATTGCCACATCCGCCGTATCAACTGACCAATAACGAATGCTCTATTCTGGACAAAACCGACCTCGTTTTCATCGATCCCGTCAGCACAGGATTCAGCAGAGCAGTTCCTGGAGAAGAAGCCAAGCAGTTCCACGGGTTCAAAAAAGATATTGAATCCGTCGGCGATTTTATCCTCCTCTATCTGGGACGCTATAAACGCTGGGGATCCCCTAAATTCCTCATCGGCGAAAGTTACGGAACAACCCGTGCCGGCGGACTCGCAGGCTACCTTCAAGAACGCCGCGGCGCATACCTTAACGGCATTATGCTCGTCTCGGTCGTCCTCAACTTTCAGACAATACGGTTCGCACCCGGCAACGATCTACCATATATCCTTTTCCTGCCGACTTACGCAGCGACCGCATTTTACCATAAAAGGTTAGGCGAACTCGATACCGAGTTTGAACCTTTCATGGACGAGGTCAGAGCATTTGCTACAGGCGACTACACGGTGGCACTGATGAAAGGGAACGCTATTTCTCCGACAGAACGTGCCGACATTGTTAAAAAACTCGCAAGTTATACCGGACTGACACCTGAATATATTGAACGGACCGACTTACGCATTAACATCTCTCGGTTCTGTAAAGAACTGCTCCGCGATGAAGCACGGACGGTCGGTCGGTTTGATAGCCGATACAAAGGGATTGATCGCGACTCCGCAGGCGAAAATTACGAATACGATCCGAGCGGCGCAGTCACGCAAGGCGCATATACCGCGAACCTCAACAAGTATGTCCGCGATGAGCTCGAATTTGAATCGGACCTCCCTTATGAAATTCTGAGCAGACGTGTACATCCGTGGGACTACAGCGGCCATCAGAACCAATACGTCAACGTCGCAGATACACTCCGCAAAGCGATGACTGTCAACCCCGCCTTGAAAGTGTTCGTTGCGAACGGTTATTACGATTTGGCAACGCCGTTTTTGGCATCGGAATACACCTTCACCCATCTCGGACTTGACCCGTCCTTACAGGATAACATCACAATGGCTTACTATAAGGCTGGACACATGATGTACATAGACCAAAGGGAGTTGCAGAAGATGAAAGAGGATATGGATGCCTACTTTGATGCCGTGCTTCCGTAATCTGTATGCCTTAACCGCAAGGTAAATTAAAAACATGAGTTATCAACGGGAATTTGAGGAGCGGTTAGATGTCGCTGTCGTCGGTGTCGGTTCACACAGCTACCGCAACGTTCTGCCGACCCTAACATTCCTCCCCATTCGATTGAAGGCACTATGCGATATTGACATCGCGCGGGCACGTATCACCGCTGAGCAGTACGGCGTTAAAGCGTGCTATCCAAGCATGGCAGAGATGTTTCGGAACGAAGAACTGGATGCCATCTTTCTCTGCGTGCCACCGCGTCTCCACCCCGAACTGACGTGCGAGGCACTCGACGCTGGCGTACATGTCTGGTTAGAGAAACCGCCCGGTATGTTCGCTGATGAGGTCAGGGAGATGATCCGCCACCGAAAGGATCGCGTCGTGGTCGTCGGGTTCAAAAAGGCGTTCATGCCTGCGACACAAAAGATTATCGAAATCTTCGCAACCGACGCATACGGTCCCTTGCGAACGCTCTTAGGTGTCTACCCGATGACGATTCCGAGCGACGGAAAACGGGTGCTACGTGACAAAGAGCATACCAACTGGCTCCAAAACGGGGTTCATCCACTCTCCCTGCTGGTTGCAGTCGGCGGACAGGTTTCTGCTGTAACCGTTCGTCGAGGTCAACGAGGCGGGGGCGCGTGTATCCTAGAATACGAAAGCGGCGCACTCGGAAACTTCCATCTCGCTGACGGTGCAAGGCACGCGCAACCCTCCGAACTTTACCAATTCTTCGCGGACGGATGCCATGCCGAAATCAGAAACGGCACACAGGTACTACTGCAACGCGGGGCGCAGTTCGATTATCATAAGAGTACCAGTTTTGTCCCCGAAGGCTTTGACAGTGGTGCCGTCGTCTGGGAACCGCAATTCAGTCTCGGCACACTCGAAAACAAAGGACTTTTCGTTCAAGGCTTCTACCAAGAGATGCGCTATTTCTGCGACTGTATTCTGGAGGGCAAACCTGCTGAACAAGGATCACTGGAGTTTGCCCTGGAAGTCATGAAGGTCTATGAAGCAGGACTCCGATCAGAAGGAGATACTGTTTCCATTTTGTAAGAAAGGCAGCTAATGGTAAAAGTATCCCTCAGACCTATCACGCGGATGAATCTTGACGAGTGTATTTCTCTAAAGGTTGCTAACAATCAAAAGGGATTCGTTGCCTCTAATGTGTACTCCCTTGCCGAAGCATCTGTCAATCCAACATATCATCCTTTCGGCATCTATGATGCAGAAGCCCATTACCAAGCGAATCCATCTATGGTAGGATTCATTATGTATGAACTTAGTGACGCAGTTGGCTTCATCGTCCGCTTAATGATAGACGAAAAGTTTCAAAGGAGAGGGTATGGCAGAGCTGCCATGATTGAAGTTATACGAAGATTGAAATTACATCCAGAAGTCGAGCGAATTGCAACAAGTCATGAAAGGAAAAACGAAGCTGCCGCGCGACTCTATAAAAGTTTGGGATTCGTTGATTGGGAACATGAATTAACGGATAAGAAGCACTCTGGTGAAAGGTATCTGATTCTTCAAGAAGATACTGCTTGACTGGACGGAGGAAAAGCGTGGAATATAGACGATTGGGGAAAAGTGGTCTCAAGATATCAGAAATCTGTTTAGGCACAATGACCTTTGGACACGGTGCCGACGAAACAGAAGCAAACCGCATGGTGCATCTCGCTTGTGATGCAGGCGTCAATTTTTTTGATACTGCCAACTCCTACGGGGACGGCGAATCCGAAGTACTGCTCGGCAAAGCACTCAAGGGTAGACGACGCGATGCCGTTGTCGCAACCAAGTTTTTCAACCCAATGGGCACCGGTCCCAACGACTCAGGAATGTCGCGCCTCCATATCATGCAGGCGATTGACGACAGTCTCAAACGCCTCCAGATGGACTATGTGGACATCTACTATATCCACCACGTTGATACGCAAACACCTTTAGAGGAGATGCTTCGCGCTCTCGACGATCTCACCCAGCAGGGAAAAGTCCGATACACGGCATGCAGCAACTACCAAGCGTGGCGGCTCTCCGAAGCGTTATGGCTCAGTGATAAACACGGTTGGGCACAGTTTGCATGTTATCAACCGCAATATAGTCTCGTTGTCCGCGATATAGAGCAAGAACTCGTACCGCTCTGTGAACATAAAGGACTTGGGATCGTCGTCTGGAGTCCATTAGCGGGTGGATTCCTCTCCGGTAAATACAAACCCGGTGAACGCACACACGATGGCACTCGCTCAGAGGAAGGATGGGCATATCCGCAACGCTATTTCGCCGACAACGCCGATGAAACCCTACAAACCCTCTTTGATGTTTCTGCGGAACTCGAAAGGAGTCCGGCACAGGTCGCACTCCGATGGGTGCTTGAACAACGTGCGATCACATCAGTCATCGTCGGCGCAAGGCATACCGGACATCTCCGTGATAATCTCGGGGCAGCAGGCTGGCGACTTCACCAAGACGCACAACAAAAACTCAACGATGTCTCTCATTTACCGGATCGCTATCCTGAAGCCATGGAAAAGAACATGCACGAACGACGGGATAGTGCTGTCGATATGCCACACTTGTAGAAACAAAAGTCCGAACTTTTCTCTTTCAGGTTTGACTAAATCAATAATAGTAAACGTTATACCATTTCTGATTATATCTGTCTCTTACGTAGCACGAACTTTTAGTTTGTGTTTCGGTATTACCTCACACTTCATAAAAATTGGTAACGCGACATCAGTTTTTAGAAATGGCATTACTATCAAATGGGAGTGATCTATGATGGGAAGATGGAAAGTTATTACCATTGCTGCAGCAGTCGTGCTGGTTGTCGCGGTCGCTGTCGTCGTCGGGCGCATCGTATTTGCAACAAAAGACGACGCAGGCAGCAGCGACACACAAAACCTAAAGACTGCAATGGTTGAACGTGGCAACATTGCAGTCACGATTGACGCAACAGGCACGATCAAGCCATTGAATATTGTTGAAGTGAGTTCCAAAGCGAGTGGAAAGATTCTGGAACTCAGAGTTGATGCAGGTGATTACGTCGAAAAAGATGAGATCATCGCCATAATTGAAACCACCTACGTCCAGATCAGTTTGGAACAGGCACAAGCCGACCTACAATCTGCCGAAGCCCGTTTGCAACAGGCGGAAATCGATATCCAGCTCCAGCGAGAGCAGTCCGAAATTCAGATTCGGCAGGCAAAGGAGTCTCTCATTGAAGCACAGCAACGGCTCATCCAGATCAAGGAAGATATCCGTCTTGAGAAGATAGCCAACCAGCGCGGTATCCTGGATGCCGAAAACAGCCTCAACATCGCCGAAATTAGGTATAAATTGCTCACCTCCGATCAGGTCCGAGACGAAAATAAACGGCGCGCACGAGCCACCCTGGAACAGGATAAGGCAAACTTGGACCTGGTTACCGCAGAGCATGAACGGAATAAAACGCTCCATGAAAAAGAGCTCATCTCACAAGCCGCATTAGAGTCTTCACAGGCACAACTAAAATCGGCACAGGCGCGGTATCGGTCATCTGAAGAAAACGTGAAACTCGTAGAGCAACCCGCGACTGAAGCCGAACTTGAATTAGGACAGGCAGATATCAGGAAGTCAGAATTCAACCTCGCACTCGCTAAGGAACGCGTCGAAGGTGAAGCCGCGCGAGATATGGATATTGAACTTCAGCAGCAACGCATCGTTCAGGCAGAAGAATCCTTGAAACTCGCACAAGCGAATCGTAAACAAATTACTCGAAAAGAACGTGATATCGAAACCGCACGTTTAGCCGTCAAACGCAATGAAGTGCAGCTAGAACTTCGCCAAATTGAGTACGATGATACTGTCATCAAAGCCCCTATTTCCGGAACGGTTCTTGAGAAAAAGGTTGAGGAAGGACAACTCATCACTTCGCGCCTCTCCTCGCTCGCCTCAACTGAAGGGCAGGCAATCGTTACTATGGCAGATCTTGATACTGTCTACGTCGTGACTGAAGTCGATGAAACCGACATCGGTAAAATCCAAATCGGACAACCCGTGACCATTAATGTTGAAGCCTATCCCGATATGCCGTTTCAGGGCGAAGTCTTGAAAATTGCACCACAAGGACAAGTCATTCAAAATGTGACAACTTTTGAAGTGACTTCCGAATTGAAAAATGTGGCAGCTACTGGAACAGGTCAGGGAATGATGCGAGGTGCAGAAGGTCGGCGTGGCGGCGATCGGCAAGGCGGCGCGGGTCGCCCAGATTTCGCAAATATGACCGACGAAGAACGCCAACGGTTCCGCGAAATGCGTCAACAACGTCAAGCTGAAGGGAATGAGACTGATGGAATACCGTCAAGACCTACACCCTCAAGACCCACACCCGAAGAACCCCCAGCACAGCAACCAGAAGATGCTGACGTAGCCGAAGCGAAAGCGGAAACCGATGACGATGATTCGGGCGGACTTTTCGGCGGCTTCTTTGAAGAAACACCTGTAGAAGAACCACAGATACAAACGCAACCCGCAGAAACTGAAACCTCAAGAATGCCATTTCTCAAACCCGGTATGAACGCCAGTGTCCAAATTTCAGCTGTCAACAAAACAGGTATCCTTACCTTGCCGACCGAAGCAGTACTTGATATGCGCGGCAGAAAAATGGTCAGGATCATCGACGCCGACGGACAACCCGGACGACCACAGCCTGTTGTAACGGGCGTTAACAGCTATGATAAGATCGAGATTATCTCAGGGCTCGCCGAAGGTGATATCGTCGCAATCGGCGGCTTTTCACCGGGCGGTGGCGGTGAAGATTGGCGAAGACGCATGATGCAAAACCCTGCTTCCACAATGCGACGCATGGGAGGCGGTGGCGGTCCCCGAGGACGATAAACATTATCACCTACTTATAGGTACGCCCAGTTACCATGGACGGAACTCGGCATAGGAGCGAATGTTATGGGTATTCTTGAAAGTTTTGCAAACGCATTGAGTGCCTTATTGGCGAACAAACTCCGATCTCTATTGACAATGTTAGGCGTAATCATCGGTGTCGGCGCGATTATAACCACTACCTCAATCGGTGAAGGCGCGAAAGCCGATGTCACCGAACGGATTCAGACATTAGGCGCGAACATTCTCGCAGTCCGACCCGGACAAAGTATGTTCCGCGGACGCAGCTCCGCTGATGCCCGGAGAACGCTCACTGTCGAAGATATGGAGGCACTACAGGAACGCGGACAAACTTTTGGTTATGTCACGCCAGAGGTGAGCAGCCGCGCACAAGTGAAGTTCCGAAATAAAAATACGAACACAACTATTGTCGGCACCTCACCAGCGTACCTCGTCACGGCGAATTTTACGGTTGAGAACGGACGATTTTTTACAGAATATGAGATCCGAATGCGAGACCGCGTCTGTGTGCTCGGTAAAACCGTTGTTGATAATCTCTTTGAAAACGTTGAACCGGTCGGTCAAATAGTCAAAATTAAAAATGTCGGATTCCGCGTTATAGGCGTTATGAAAGAGAAGGGCGCAAGCGGATGGCGAAACCCCGACGACCAAGTTTTCATTCCCTATTCAACTGCCATGAAGCGCGTTTTCGGAAATGAATATCTATCAAGTATCAGTGTACAAGCCAATAGCGACAAACTCATTGAAGCAGCTGAAACCGAGCTAACCGAACTTATCCGAAAGCAACACGAAATTCCAGTAAATAAGGAGCCTGATTTTCATATTCGCAACCAAGCGGAGTTCATGGAAACACTCGAAGAATCAAACCAAACCTTTACCAACCTAATCTTAGGGATTGCTGTGGTATCGTTAGTTGTCGGCGGTATCGGTATTATGAACATCATGCTCGTCTCTGTAACGGAGCGGACAAAAGAGATTGGGCTACGCAAAGCCGTCGGCGCACAACGCTCCGATATCCTCACACAGTTCCTCGTTGAATCCACAAGTCTTGCACTCGTAGGCGGGATCATCGGTATCGGTGTCGGTATAGGCGGTGCTGAACTGGTCACATCGTTCTGGGAGTGGCGAACCCTCGTTTCGCCGATGTATGGAATAGTCTCATTTGTTGTTAGTGCTCTGGTAGGTATCTTTTTTGGGGCGTATCCGGCATGGAAAGCCGCAAAACTTCACCCGATTGACGCACTCAGACATGAATAATGCTCTGTACGAGGGTTGAAGGAACGCGCTTGATAGTTCAAGTTCACGTTGTTTAACCGCAAGGAAAAATTAAAAAATGGAAAAAATAGCAGTTATCGCAGGTGTGGGACCCGGTTTAGGAGCTGCACTCGCCCGTAAATTTGTAGATGAGGGATGTAACGTAGCTCTTCTGTCCCGTTCGTCCGCCTATATTAAAAACCTATCCACACGATTGGCAAAATCTGGACGCACAGTTATTCCGATCCCGACGGATATTACCGAACCTGAGCAGGTGGATAATAGCTTTGAGCGTATCCGAGAAGAACTCGGCGACCCCGACATCTTGGTGAATCATGCTGGAAACGCCGCGTGGGGAAGTTTCGCTAACCTCACACCGGAAGCGTTTGAAGGGGCGTGGCGCGTGTGTACGCTCGGCGGATTTCTCTGTTCAAAGCAAGTCACTCCCGGAATGCTTAAAAAAGGGGGCGGAAGCATTGTGTTCACCGGAGCTACCTCTGCCGTTCGGGGGAGGGCGGACGCAATAGCGTTCAGCAGCGCCAAATTCGCAACACGAGGACTAGCATCCGCACTCGCACGCGAAGTCGGACCCTACGGCATCCATGTCGCACACGTTATCATCGATGGTGTTATCGACACACCAGGCGTACGACAACGCTATAAATTGAGTGAGAATGAACCGCTTCTCGAACCGGATGCCATCGCTGATATCTACTGGGCTTTAATACAACAGGAACGGAGCGCGTGGACGTTTGAAGTGGATGTCCGTCCACATAACGAAGAATTTTTCACTTAGAGGATCGGGAAAAGAATGGAAGGTCGGAAGAAGGGAAGGATAGAACAATTCCCTTCCAATCTTCCAATCTTCCAATCTTCCATCCTTCCAATCTTTCATTAAAATGTACTTTCCCGGGTCGTGATCGGGCACCAACGCGTCGTCTGGAGATGGCGCAGCAGCACCGACTTCGCCGCCGGTGTCCCGATACGGTAAAGCGCATGCACCGCATCGCCACGCACATAACGGTTCGCATCAAACAGTAAATTCTGTAAGCCTTCAACCGCACCATCAGCGTCCTTACCGATTCGTGCCAGCGCGAAAATAGCATTCCGACGAACCCCATCATTTGGATCCGCTAACGCCTTCACGAGACTCGGCGCAGCAACTGAACTCGATTGACCCGCTGTCCCTAACGCCTCCGCCGTCCGGACGCGCACACGCCCCGATTCATCCGAGAGCGCCTCAACCAATGCCGGCACTGCCGATTCCGCCTTGCGCCCTAAATCACCGAGCGCCTCCGCAGCGTTGTCCCGCACATGTTCAGACGGGTCTTTCAGCGCATTACACAAAGCATCAACCGCAGGCGTTCCGACCGCATTGAGCGCATAACAAGCATTTCGACGGGGCATCTCCGGTTCGTCATGCAGACACCGTACCAAAGCAGAGACCGCTTGCTCTCCAAATCGGGGCAACGCATAAGCCGCCTGCAACCCCGTCGATTCCGATGTACTGTTAAGGGAACTGACCAAATCTGACAGCGAAGTACGATTTGACATCCCGTGCGAACCGTTATCCTCAACCCCGCGATGCCAGTTCCAGAGATGTCGGAACATCTCCTGATGCTCAGGGGGTCCCACCGGATCCCCGTTTGACCACTCCGCCTCCTGATTTGCCCATGTTGCTCCTTCAGGTTCGGACATCCGAGCATAAAGGAATTTCATCATGTAGCGCCGCTTCTCGCTGCTGTTCGGCATCGCACGGTGCCATAGATCGTAGTTTGCGAATGCAACCGTCCCCGCTTTTCCAACAATAGGCTGTTCCGGCGAAATTTCGGCACCTTCACGCGTACTGTAGTAGTGACTCATCGGCACCACACCTGTCGGACCGAGCTCAACCGGTGTATCTTGCGGATAATAGAAAACCAGCAGCCTACGCGTATGATGCGACCACCGTTTCCCACCGTCTTGGTGCAGCCCTTGTCCTTTACTACCGGGTGGATTATAGTGCGGATGCCGATGCGGCTGCATATAGCAATCCGCCCCGAGAAGACTCGTCAAGGCACCGCCAACGTTCGGATCATTAAAAATCTGCTGAATCTCCGGGATCCGAGGCAACAGGTTATTCCCCGGATTCCCTTCCTTATCAAAGACGCTCATCGTCTTTTCGTAGATCGCATCGTGAAACTCTGCAGAGAGTTCCGTCGCGACGGTCACAAAACCGTTCACAATGAATTCCCGCATCTGCGCGTCGCTCAAGAGGTATTCTGACATTTCTATTCCTCCTACTCTTCCGAAACTTGCTATGATTCCTATTCGCAACACTCCAATTATCCTATTATTCCATAAAATCAGGCAATTTTTCAAGAAAATCTTGATAAAAAATCCTTGACATCCCCATCCACTCTGAACTATAATTAACGTATCAACATGGAAGTAAAGCGATGGTCTTGTGGATCGCACCTTTTATCACGCCCTATTTTGAAAGGATGTTTCGGTTGATGGAATCGAATGATAAGGACTATGTATCGTTAGTCCGGATCCCGCGAAAATGGTTCTATGTATTCGCTCGGATTTTTTCAAGTCTTGTAATACTGAATCTATTACTTGAAGTTCTCTTTGGTTGGAAGTTGGAGGCATTAGGCGGAACGTTATTAACGCGAACGTCTGTTCTGATGGCGTTGATTGTTGGCTTCTTTTTCATTTTTTCTCATATACTGGAGGAAATCATGTTTGGGTATGCAAAGTTGTTTAGAGACCGAGTTTATGCCGAGGGCAAAGCGGAAGGTATAGCCGAGGGCAAAGCTGAGGGCAAAGCTGAGGGCAAAGCCGAGGGTTTCCAGATGGCAAATCAAGCATGGATTGAATGGTTCAAGCGAAAAGAAGCAGCTGAAGCTGCGGGTGAACCCTTTGACGAACCATCTCCTGCTGAGCAGCACAAAAATGGTGGGAACTGAAAACTATCGGCAAAGGCACTCAATTGTCCAATAATTTCAATTTTCTTAGAAAAAAATTGGCATTTTTTCATTCACCTACGTTGCATTAAGCATATTACTTCACAAGGTCCATGTAGCCATTTTAATGGCTGTAAAGACTTTCTTATATCAAGGCATCTTCAACGGAGCTCCCGTCAAATATAGGACTTACGCAGATTGCTCTTTTGTAGCATAGGAAACTGTTGGTCTCCTGTGCACTAAGAACGTCTCTGTCTTTTGAGAGTTCACCCGCTAATAGAGCGTCATATTGTCAAAATTGCGTAAGTCCTGAAATAGTAAAGACACCCCACCTTTATCACCTGTCATTCAATATATCCAAGAATCAATCCGCTATTGACAAACCAAATATCGCTGAAAAAAAATTCTGCCATCAAATACGGAATTGTGCTAAAATAAGTAGAAAGTAGTAGGTGCACGCCGTGTGCCGTAACAAAACAGCGCATCGGAGGTTTTAGGATGGGACGAAGTTTTGAAAAATCACTCGCGTGGCAGAAACGCGCCGAAGCCGCACTGGTCGGTGGAGGGCAACCCCATAAACGGAGCCAACCACCGAGACCCGTTATGATCGCAGGCGCGAAAGGGGCACATTTTTGGGATGCCGATGGAAACGACTACATCGACTATCTCATGGGATACGGACCCATGATACTTGGACATGCCTATCCGACTGTGATTGATACCGTTACAAAATACCTCGTCGAACGCGGCAATGTCTATAACTTCGGGCATACGCTTGAGGTAGAACTCGCCGAAAAATTGACCCAGATTATCCCATCGGCGGAGAGGGTCGCCTATTTTGTTGGAGGTTCGGATGCAACAACCGGCGCGATTAAGTTCGCTCGCGCATATACCGGTAGAGAAAAGGTGATCCGTTCCGGTTATCATGGATGGCACGATTGGTGCAGCCACGCACGCGGGCACCTATCAAGTGCTGCTGCTGCGACACTCAGCCTCGATTTCAACGACCTCGAAGGACTCGCCGACCTCTTTAAAGCACACCCCGACGAAATCGCTTGCCTGATCATGGAACCCTCCGGACACGACCTCCCGAAAGACGATTTCCTCGAAGAAGCAAAAGCACTCGTCAACGCCAACGGCGCACTGATGATTTTCGATGAAGTGAAAACCGGATTCCGATACGCGCTCGGTGGTGCCCAAGAGTACTTCGGAGTCACACCCGACATGTCCGTTTTCGGGAAAGCACTCGCTAACGGTTTCGCAACGGCTGTTGTGGTCGGAAAAAAAGAAATCATGGATGAAGTCGGTGATGTCTGGGTCGCCGCAACCTTCCACGGTGAGGTATCGCTCGTCGCCGCTGCAATCGCTACAATTGCGGAACTTGAGGCGAAGGACGGTGTCGCCTTTATGCGGAAACAGGGACAGAAGTTGTTGGACGGCTACAGAGAGATGACGACACGCCTCGGTATCGACAATGCTCGTATCGGTGGTATCGCTCCCATGCCGTACTTCGGTTTGCGTACCGACAGCGACGACGAAAAACAACAGCGATTCCACAAAACCTTCTATGAAGCCACCTTAGATGGCGGCTTATATCTACCAGAGGGACATATCTGGTTCATGTCCATGTCCCATACCGATGAGGATATTGATAAGACTTTAAGCGTCTCTGAGGACGCACTTAAACGCGCCAAAGCCGCATAGCCATTCCTCTGACAGCTGATAGCCAATACAAAGGAGCTCTATTATGGGAGAAGCTACGAACCCTACAAAACCGTTTATCGTTGATAAAAATCTCGGCGCAGCACTCGACATCGATAACGCACAACTCACCGAGACAACTTCTGACGGCACACCCGTCGTTCCACCGACCCAAGAACAGAAGTACCTCTTTGACATGCGCGGTTGGCTCTTGGTTCCGGGTGTGCTGTCCGGTGACGAACTCGCGGAGATGCAAGAATTCGCCCATAAACTCCACCATGAGCCGAAATCAATACCGGAGCACGAACGCTCACCCCTCGGGGGTCCCTTGCAACGCCTCTCTGACCATCCGAACGTCGTCGGCTTCCTTAACGAGTTTCTCGCACATCCAGCGTTATCAAGCCAAGAATGCTACGGATTTAGGATGGAATCGTGCCACCTGTTCTATCGCACCGTCGGCGATGGAAAGTTCAATCCGCACAACGGAAACGGTATGCTCCGCTTTCCGGGTGATTCGCACCTCTATCGATGCATCCCGGGAAAAGGACACAGCGGATTAACTCGCGTCGTCTGGGAACTCAACCCTGTCAAGTATCGGCAAGGTGGCACGCTATTTATTACGGCAAGCCATAAAGCCGTCTACACGGCACCCGACACGATCCGAAGTCAAGATTCACTGATTTGGGATACTTATGAATGTCCTGCTGGTTCACTCCTCTTTTTCACAGAGGCGTTAACACATAGCGCGCACACGTGGACGAACGAAGAGAACTATCGCCTCGCCACTTTCAGCTGCTACAACACCGTCAATAGCAAATGGAGTGCTTGGGAACCGCACCCGAAACTGCTTGAGGAGATGCCTGTCAAACGGCAGACCCTTTTCCGTCCCGTCCGCGCGGCAAATAATTTGATCGGCGATAATTATCGGCATTAAATTCACTCAGATAGGCTTCATAACACAAAATGCTGAATATAATTTCAGAAATGGTATAATATTTTCAGTTTTACACACAAAACAGGTATCGAAGGATAAAAGCAAAAGTTGGAAGATGGAAAGAGTGGACCCCCATCCTTTCTTTCTTCCATTCTTCCAATCTGGCAAGCAAACGAAGGGATCTTGCGTAAGCCCTAATTTTCCTACAACCAAGAGGATTCTCTCATGGCAGAAACTACAACAAAACCGTTTATCGTTGATAAAAACCTCGGCGCAGCACTCGACATCGATAACGCACAACTCACGGAAACTACCTCCGACGGCACATCCGTCGTTCCACCGACCCAAGAACAGAAGTACCTCTTTGACATGCGCGGTTGGCTCTTAGTGCCCGGTGTGCTGTCAGGCGATGAACTCGCGGAGATGCAAGAATTCGCCTATAAACTCCGCCACGAACCGAAGTCGATACCGGAGCATGAACGCTCACCCCTCGGGGGTCCCCTACAACGCCTCTCTGACCATCCCAACGTCATCGGCTTCCTCAACGAGTTTCTCGCACATCCGGCGTTATCAAGCCAAGAGTGCTACGGCTTTAGGATGGAATCCTGCAGTCTGTTCTATCGCACTGTCGGCGATGGGAACTTTGGACCCCACAACGGAAACGGGATGCTTCGCTTTCCAGGCGACTCACACCTCTATCGGTGTATCCCCGGCAGAGGATATAGCGGATTAACCCGTATCGTTTGGGAGCTGAACCCTGTCAAATATCGACAGGGTGGTACCCTCTTTATTACAGCGAGCCATAAAGCCGTCTACACAGCACCCGACACAATCCGCAGTCAAGATTCGCTTATTTGGGATACTTATGAGTGTCCTGCTGGTTCGCTCCTCTTTTTCACGGAGGCGTTGACACATAGCACGCACACGTGGACAAACGAAGAGAACGACCGCCTCGCTATTTTCAGCTGTTACAACACCGTCAATAGCAAATGGCACGATTGGGACCCGCATCCGAAATTGCTTGAGGAGATGCCTGCCAAACGGCAGACACTTTTCCGTCCCGTCCGTGCTGCTAATAATTTGATTGGTGAAGCCTACCGTCATTAAGCATATTTTGTTGTTTGAAGGGACAGTTTTTTACCAATCCGTTAGTAATATTATAGTAAAGCCCATAATTATTTGGACGCGCGGTTGATCGTAGGGGCTGGGTCACCCAGCCCCTACAATCAGGCAATGTGGCGTGGTGTATCAATTTATTTTCGTGCTTTACTATAATCCAAGTTGCTACCAACGAATTTTGATGTTTTTGCTTGGGTATTTCTGCGTATTGTAACACGGTTTTTTGGACCCTTTAGAGTTATAAGTGGTAGGTTAAGAGGTTTATTATAACAGTACACAATCTCTTAACTTATAACTTATAACTTATAACTTACCACTTCTTCATCCGTAGGAGTGCTATGTCTATAGAAACGGCGTATTTAAGCGATCGCACTCCGTAGGAGTGCTATGTCCATAAATAGGTGGCAACTTGCGTTAATATTACCGGAAAGCATCCAATATGCCAAAACAGGAGGAACAAATGATTAACAAAATTCCGAGACCTGAGTTGGTTATAGTCGTTATAGCGACTGTTTTAATGGCTACAAATACAACACACGCGCGTCAGGCAATTACCGATGGACTGGTGAGTTACTGGTCCTTTAACAAAGCGTTGGTCGAAGATAAAACGGTTAAGGATGTTTTTGGTGCCAACGATGGAACAATGGCTGGGAATGTCGAGGTGGTTAATGGTAAGGTTGGTGAGGCACTCAAATTTAGTGGCGGGCATGTCGACTGCGGAACAGATAAGAGTTTAACCGACATTGGCGATCAGATGACGTTGGAGATGTGGATAAAACCTGAAAAAGCCGGCTGGGCGATTATTGCAGGTATATCAAGGTCAGGAAATAACTCTTATGTGATTGCCTGGTCAGACCAAACTCGTGTCGATTTCAATCTCTGGAACGGTGCCTTAGAGACGTGGCCCTTTCACAGCCAAGCAGAGCCCGCCTTAGATAAATGGCATCACGTCGCTGGCGTTTACGACGGTTCTGAAGCCATAATTTATATTGATGGTAAAGAGGACAGTAAGAAAAAATTTGAAGGTGTTCTCAAACATAATGGAGAGAACTTTTGGATGGGTGCCAGAAAATCGGATGGGCTCCCTTTCAACGGGCTCCTTGACGAACTTCGCCTCTACAACCGCGGTCTCAGTCAAGCGGAGATCGAACAGAACCGGGATGCCGTAGGACTTGCTGTTGAACCAACCCAGAAACTCGCACTCACTTGGGGAATGATAAAGATTTCCAAGTGAACCTACAGATGAGCACGCAATCGCGTTTTTGCTACCAAGTCCGAGCCGTCAGCGGCGAGAATTATCCTGAAAACCATCAACTCAAACTCTCTATGGGGTTTGCCGTCGAGCCGATGGAACGTGACGAAAAGTGTCTGGCTTTCGTCACGTCTCTCAAATCACTCAGCGGAGGTAATCTTTCATGAAACAATTAACCGACACTGAAAAACAAGAACTTGAGACAAAAATTCAAGAGGAACAAGAACGCCAACAACATCTCCGAAAAACGAACCCCGACCTACCTGAAACCTTTAAAACCGCATCAGCAAAGACTGAATTTATACCAACCCCCCTTTGGAAGTACAGTTTTCTCGCAATTATTCTTTGTCTGCTTGCTTTCAATGCCTTTTTATTCATTAAATCGCTAAATTCGGATATTAAAAATATATCCATCCTCAATCTTATGATTGCTATGGTGCTGCTACTCAACCACATTGCCTATAATTTCACAAAAACGGGTTGGAAAAGCCGCGTGATGAAAATAGGCGCATGGGTTTGGATCGTATTTGTATTGGGTTACATGTTCTGGATATTTAGGTAAGCACGCTGTTTGCAGGTAGCACCTTTCCATCAGGAGTTAAAACATCATCGGGCTGGTTATAATATGAATGAAGAAACACTCTCAAATTTAGATTTAGATGAAATTGAAGAGATTGAAAAACTCACACTACGTTGGGTTTTTCAAGCAGTTCTTGATTTTGGAATGGAAGCACATGAAGTGTTCTTAAAGTCACCGGATAATGTAAAGGATATTGCGGAAGATATTACAAGAGAATTGCTCGACCGCCTTCCGGGATTTAATGTCCAACAGAGAATCTATGGAAATGTTGATTACAAACGTGCCAGATATATTATTTTGCCAGAAAAAACAGTAAGACAAGCTCTCTTTATAGATTCAAAAGCAGAAAAAGAGAATCGCTCCGCCACTATACAGATGTCTCAAACCTCTATGTGGGTAAGACAAAAAAGAAGTGGCCAGGCTGTAAATGAAAAAGGACTTCTGCCAGAAATATCTGAATATGGAGATCACCATTACCTGACGACAACTTGTTTGATACATTTTTTGTATGAAGACAAGCCAGACATACATCATCTAAAAGAGGTTAAAATCATGGCTATTCCCAATGGAAAATTACAAGATAGATATAATCCTACTGTTGATGATGGTATATGGCTAGCCGGCCGGAATGCTCCGACCCGTGGAGAAGATTTCAGAGTTCGTGTCAGTTTTACTAAATTGAAAGAAAAGGCATCGTGGCGAGTTCAAACTATAAACTATGATGAAATTACTAAGGAGTGCAAAGGAAAATGGCAATCGTAGATAACTCGGAATTCATAACAGAAAATCACATTTATCACGGTGATTCCAGAACTCTTTTGAAAAAAATTAGACCCGAATCAATAGCACTCAGTGTTTGGTCGCCTCCATATTTTGTCGGGAAAGCCTACGAGAAAAACTTGTCTTTTTCCGACTGGGAAGATTTACTGAGTGAAGTCATCAAACTTCACTTCCCAATTATAAAACCGGGGGGATTCCTAACTATCAATATTGCTGACATTTTATGCTTCAAAGATGCATCAATGCCGAAAATCATGGCAGAAAACGTATCCCGCAGAAAAATAGGCGTAACCAAAGAACAAATTTTAGAAGCAAAGAAAAAACATCCGACTTGGAATAGGGACCAACTCGCAGCGCATTTTGAGTGTAGCGAACAAACAATTGATCGAAGACTTAATGGAAATAACATCAGAGGCGGGAAGTACCAAACACAAACACGCCTGTTTTTGGTCGGCGGTCTTATTGAGGCAGCTGCAAATGAGGCAGGTTTCTATTTATATGACCGGCGCATCTGGGTTAAAGATGCAGCATGGGAAAATTCGAGATGGCATACCATCTCTTACCGAGCTGTTGATGAATTTGAGTATATCTACATTTTTTGGAAGCCAGGAACTACAAAGGTGGACCGTTCCCGATTGACGAAACAAGAATGGGTAAATTGGGGATCAAGGGCAGTTTGGGAAATCCCTTCTGTCCGAAGCAATGCTGATCACGATTCAAAGTTCCCTATTGAGCTGCCCAGAAGGATCATAAAATTGTTCTCAGAAACTGATGATGTCGTGTTAGATTGCTTCATCGGAAGTGGAACAACAGCAATAGCGGCAATTACCGAAGATCGGAAGTATATAGGAATTGATAAAGAGAAGAAATCTGTGAAGATCGCATCAGAGGCTATTTCTTCTTTTCAACAAAACCGCAAAGGTCCAGAGCAAATGGAGTTTTTCATACGTGAAATGGAAGCAAAACATAAAAAAAATTAAAGCAGTATTCTTTGATCTTGACGGCACGCTCTGCGACTCCGATACAGCGTGGAGCATCGCGCAAAGAGAAACATTTCAACTGTTATGCAAGCATCATCCACACGTTTCAGAAGAGGCTATTACAGAGGCATGGAGAACGGTTCACGAGAAACTCTTTCACAGACTCAACACAGGGAAATGCGCCATGGCAGAGGTGAGAGATTCACGTTTCCAGTGTCTATTTGAAGAATTAGGTTTGCCCATAGATAAAATCATGGAAGAGCTCAACGACTTTTTCTGTTCGCGTTACCTCACAAGTCTATATCTTTACGAGGATGTCGCAGTCCTCGAGGAACTACACGCATACCATGTCGGCATCGTTACAAACGGTGCACACGATGAACACACCGATAGCCAACTCTCTAAAGTCCGATACCTTCGACTCAGCGAACGTATCCAGTCGTTGACAATATCCGGTGAAATCGGTGTCAGAAAACCGAACCTCGAAATTTTCAAAGTCGCTTGTGAGCGTGCTGACGTTTTACCAGAAGCGGCAATGTTTGTCGGCGATACCATTCAAAACGACATCGTCGGTGCCAACCGGGCAGGCATGACAAGCGTCTTCATCAACCGCAAGTCAAACGAACCGATACCAAAAATAGTAGACGAACAACCAGATTACACAATCTCAAATTTATACGATGTCTTGTCCTGCTTGAAGAACAGACAGGATTAGAACCGCTGAAATTAAAAAAATAAAGAGGCAATTTTCGTGAATCAATTAACCGATACTGAAAGACAGCAGCTTGAAACGAAAGTTGAAGCGGAAAAAGAAAGTGCCATCTGATACGAGGTCCCGTGATGAAAACCTTATTTATTGATGACCATATTGTTGAGGAAATCGACAATCTCGCTCGGAAACTGCACCCACTACAAAAGTTTGACAAAAACGTAGTGCTTCGTCCAGAACACCGCTGGGAGAACTGCGGTATTATGATGTGGACAACCCCCGCATGGGTTCCGAATGAAGCCGTTTTTAAGACACTCTACTACGCCAGTTCAGAGGCAGATAACTCAGAGGTCAAGCTCGACGTAACCGGCGCGCCGGTTGGTGGGCGGAGTTTCATCTGCTATGCAACCTCGGAAGACGGTGTGAACTGGGAGAAGCCAACTTTGGGACTTCAAGATTATGATGCCCTCACATGGCGAGGCACCGCGATTGGTACAGAGAACAATATCCTACCGACAGGCGTGCCCCTGGCACCGATCTACGACCCCCAGGACCCCGATGAACAACGCCGCTACAAAGGCATGGGATGGGGAAAAGGAGGCGGGCTGACACCAGCCGTCTCACCGGATTGCCTTCATTGGACTTACCTTGAGGTGCCACCCGTTCCGAGTTCGGACGAGGCACACTTCGGTTATGACCAAGAGAATGGACTATTTATCGCGACAGTTAAACACGCTGGACCCGATGGCAGATCGCCTTACGGGCGCAGCTTCTGCTTGAGTACCAGCGAGGACTTTGAAAACTGGAGCGGGATAGAACTGATTTTTCACGCCGACCAAATTGATCAAGAGAACGGCGAAGAACGGATACGCAAATTCATTGAAGATCCTGATTATCTTACCCCCATATACAACCGCCCTGAAGAATGGCGTACCGACGTTTATAATTTCCCTGTATTTCGCTACGAGAGTTTATATCTCGGATTACCGGTGATGCACCACTGGACAGGCAAGCACCCACCGCTCTACGAAAATGTGGACAGTCGTAAATCAGTAGAGCTCGCTTCGAGTCGAGATTTGCGAAAGTGGGAGCGAGTCGCAAACCGCAAACCATTTATCGAGCTATCACCTATAGGCGATGGAAGTGCTTACGATACAGGGCAGATCTCGGTCGTCAACGGACCGATCAGACGCAACAATGAACTCTGGTTCTACTATCTTGGGGTTCGGCACCGCAGTCAGCCGCTGGCAGACATAATGGGCAGAAAATATCTCAACAACTTTGCCATGGCACTCGCGAAACTTCGTGTTGACGGTTTTGTGTCGCTCAAAGGTGGGATAGAATGGGGATCGGTACTAACCAAACCGCTCGTTATAGAGGACAGAGAACTATGCATTAATGTGGATTCTTGGCGCGGCCGGGTTAAGGTAGAGATCCTCAATGCCAATGATGGACAACCCCTCCCGGGGTACACCTTCGACGAAAGTATTCCGGCGATGGTCGATAGTATTGACGAACCGGTGCGCTGGAAGGAGAAACCGGACCTCACCGAACTTCACGGAAAGACCGTGCGCCTTCGCTTCTCTCTGCTACAGGCGGAACTTTACGCCTTCTGGTTCACCGACTGATTTGCCAGGAACAATAATACCATGAGCACAGCTATCGAAAAGACAGAAACACTCATCCACGCTACCCGAGAACTCGGCGCGATGTATACGGACGATCCTTACCGCCCACGTTACCACTTCACCCCACCGTTCGGTTGGATGAACGATATCAACGGTTCAATCTTCTGGAAGGGACGCTACCATATCTTCTATCAACACAACCCTGAAGGTGGATATTGGAAATGGATGCAGTGGGGACACGCATCGAGCGTCGATCTGGTGCATTGGGTGCATCATCCGATCGCTTTAACACCCGACCTTGACGGCCCCGATCGCGACGGATGCTTTAGCGGCGGTGCCCTCGTGAGTCGAGAGGGTATTCCGGCATTCATCTACCATGGGGTCCCCGATGGAACGTGTATCGCAACCAGCGATGATGACTTGCTCATCATCTGGGATAAGCATCCGGCAAATCCAGTGATCCCAGTCCCAAAACCGGGTGACAAAGGACACGGCGAATATATCGTGTATGACCCCTGTGCTTGGCTGGAAGGCGATACCTATTACGCCCTTATCGGGAATACGGTCCCGGGACAAATCGGAGATGGAACAGCTCTGTTTAAATCAGCTAACTTGGTAGACTGGGAATTTGTGCACTCCTTTTACCAATCGCGGCGCGAGTGGACAAATGAAGCTGAAGATTGTGCTGTTCCCGATTTTTATCCGTTGGGCGATAAGCACATGTTGCTGTTTTGTAGCCATTGGCAAGGCACACAGTATTACCTCGGCAGATTTGAAGATGAACGGTTTCATGTTGAAAACTATGGGCGGATGAGTTGGGAGGGCGGACTGCTCGGCGGACCGCGCTCGCTGTTAGACGAACAAGGTCGCCGTATCTTCTTCGATTGGATTCGCGAAATCCGTGGTGTTGAACAAGAACGCGCTTCCGGTTGGTCAGGCGTTATGACTCTGCCACGAATCCTGTCCCTCACAACAGACGGGAGTTTGCTGATTGAACCGGTCCCAGAGTTGGAATGCTTACGGATGAATCCACGCATATATGAAAATATTACCTTGAACGCTGATGCCGAAGTAAATTTGCCCGATATTCAAGGAAACTGCCTCGAGCTGGCTGTCGAAATTGATCCCGGCGATGCGACCGAAATCGGCGTTGAAGTGCTCTGCTCACCAAATCAAGCCGAACACACTGGGATTATATACGTCCCAGCGGAAGGCACCTTAAAAATCGACATCAGTCGTTCTACGTTAAACGAAGCCATCCAATATCCGCGCTACCGGAGCGGGGGTGGTAATGAGAGATTGCCAGAATCGGAGCGATTTGTCGATGCAGAGCGTGCCCCATTCACGCTAAAAGACAACGAAACCCTCCAGCTCCGTATCTATGTCGATAAGTCCGTGGTTGAAGTCTTCGCGAACGGTAGACAGTGCATTACGCAACGGGTTTACCCGACGCGCGCCGATAGCACCGGTGTAAAATTAGTGAGCCGTGGTGGACAGGCACATTTCCGATCCGTTCAGGCGTGGGAGATGGCACCCGCATTTTGAGCGATTAGTGTGTTTGTGTATAGTGGATCCGAAAAATAAATAGACATCTTTGTAGCATAACCTGTTAGGTTGTGCCAGTCTGAATGCCTATAACAGGCATTCAGACTGTTTGAATGTGCTCAATTAATTATAGGTTTTACTGTAACCAAAATGTCAGGCGTTAAAAAGATTGACTTTTACACCAGAACCTCCTATACTCTTGCTATGCACACTATTTTGATTGACTGTGTTTCCTGTCCTTGAACGCAAGCGTTAAGCGACAACTTTTGAGGTAACATAATGGCTTATGAAATTCCGAAAACAGTCTTAGGACGCACAGGTTTGAGGGTTACTCGACTCGGTAGCGGGGGCGCGTATTGTGAATCCGTTGACGGCTACCGGAAAGCGATTGATGCTGGTATCAATTATATGGATACGGCACGATCCTACAGAGATGGCGAGGATGAAAAGGTCATCGGAACCGCTATAAAGGGACAACGCGATAAACTCATTCTTGCAACGAAAACCGCTAAGCGCGATGCAAAAGGCGCGCGGACAGAACTTGAAACATCGCTACGGCTGCTCGGCGTTGATTACATCGACATCTACCAACTGCATCACCTGAACACCAAAGAGGAACGAGACCAAGCATTAGCACCCGGTGGCGCATTGGAGATGGTTCAGAAAGCGCGAGATGAAGGACTTATCCGCTTTATCGGTGTTACCGGACACGATTGGGTCGAGGTCCAACACGCCGTTGCCACAGGATTCTTCGACACCGTCCTCTGTTGGTATAATTGTGCGATGAAAACACCGGAAGAGACAGTTTTCCCTGCTGCCGACAAACACAATACCGGGGTCGTCATTATGAACGCCTCGCGTAATGACAGACTTTTTGGAGACACTGACGCACCTGCGCCAGAGCAATTCTATCGCTATGTGCTCAGCCATAAAAGTGTCCATCTAACGATCATGGGATTGCGGGACGTTGACAGATTCCACAGGATTGCAGAGGCACTCTCCGAGCAAGAAACCTTGACACCGGCGGAGCAAGCAGAATTGGAAAAGTACGGGGCGCAGCGGCTCGAAGAAGGCGCACTCACACCGTAAATCCGATGTTCAAATTCGGCATTATTGGATAAATGCAACCTTTATTTTTCTACCTGAAGGCTCTTACCCAAATCCCATAGGAGAATCGTTCCATCATCACTGCTACTTGCGAGGGTTTTTCCATCAGGTGAGAATCGCAATACCCTGACGGTACTTGTGTGTCCAGTGAGAGTTGTCAGTATCCGTCCACTTGGAATTTCCCACAAACGAATAAGGTCTGATCTGCCTAACTGGCTGTCGTACACACTGCCACCGGCGAGGATTTTCCCATCAGGTGAGAATGCCACAGCGAAAACCTCATTTGTATAAGTCGGAAGTGTCAGTATTTCGTTACCGGTGATGGCATCCCACAGCCGGACCGTTGCATCCTCGCTCCCACTCGCAAGGATTTTCCTATCGGGTGAAAACGCGAACGTCCAGATATCGCCTTTATGTCCCGTGATTCGATACATTTCGCGACCGGTTGCGACCTCCTGTACCTGAATGTACTTGTAATCTTTGTCAATCTTAGCAGTGATGATAGGATTGGGTAAATTCCGAGATCGTTTTCCAAGCACTTCTTTAAGGTCAGGGGCTGAGATTTGGACACCCGTGGTTGTATCCCAAAACAGATGTTGATGATCTTCGTGCCCCCAACGCACCCGCGTATCACTGATAAGCGTCTGTCCATCTTCAGAAAACGCCAGGGTCCTGGTACCTCTACCGTGCCCTGTGGCGAAAGTAGAAAGATATGTTCCTGTTGCCATCTCCCACTGGTGAATTGTGCCATCCCAGCTGCCCGTCAAGACAATATCGCGATGAGGGGAAATTGCTAAGGCTTCATGTTGATCCGTATGTTTTGTGTAAATGGATTGAAGACGTTTACCTGTGGCTGTGTCCCATACATGGAGGTCTTCGTTTTCTCCACGCCAAGACCGCCAGTCGAAGCCGATGAGGGTTTTACTATCGGGAGAGAACGCCAAGTGCCCTGTGAAATTAGTAGATCCCGTAATTATTTGCACATATTTTGAAGTGACGGGCAATGAATTGCCCTACTACAAACGCTGTTCTGATAATGAAAAGTGTGTAATTAATCCCAAAATCTACTAAATGCTTTATTGTAAGGTGGAACTGTGGTTTACCTTTTTGGAGCGTATGTAATATGATGTCATCTGTTGAACTGCTGGCAAGCATTTTCCCGTCAGGCGAAAATGCCAACCCTTCAATACGTCCACGTTTGTGCTCTCTTAGGGTTGAAAATTTTCGTCCAGTTTCTGCATCCCAGAGTCGCAGAATGCCATCCCAATGTCCACTTGCAAAAATCTCTCCATCCGGTGAAAATGCTAGTGTTTTAATTGCATTTGGATATATCAAGGTTCTATGCTTATCAATCCAAATTTTGAACCTACGGATCAGGTTATCTGTATATGTGGTATGGCGTTCAAGTTGTTCGCCGGTCTCTGTATCCCAGAGGATGAGTGTGCTGTCCCAGGAGTCACCACTGACGACGGTTTTTCCGTCGGGCGATACTGCGATGTCTTGAATGCCACCGCTATGTCCGGCGAAAACCTCGATCTGTTTGCCGGTATCTATATCCCACAACCGGACTGTCCCATCAAAACTTCCGCTTGCAAGAAAGCGTCCATCCATCGGGAAATCTATGGCGGTGACACTTCCCGTATGCCCTGTCAGGAGCGTAAGTTCCTTTCCTGTCTGCGCCTCGTATATCCAGATGCCTATATCTGTTGCGACTGCGATGCGGTTACCATCGGGTGTATACTTGATGTCATGTAGTGTGCCTTTTCCGAGTCGAAATTTAGCATCTTCAGGAAGCTGCCATTGAGGATAGTCTGTATCTGTCTCCTCTGATTCTGCGTCTGCAACCGATGCCGAAACATTGTTAGGCTGCTGGTTGCCGGTATCACTTTTGCTCGGTGTCCTGATATTTCCCAACTGCCTCCGAACATCCGGCTTGGATTCGAGGTTTAGCACAATAGGTGCCTCAATCAATTCCACCGTCATCTCTGACGCAGCATCGAAACTATACGGCTTTTGGAAACGCGACAAGTATTGACTACCAACACCTAACATCAAAAATACAACTGCCAACGTAGACGCAGCGAGCACCCACGGCACAACTGGCTTACTGCTCGGCGGCGCGACCGGTTTCAGACGCGAAATTTCACGCATGATAGTCTCTGTTAGATTCGGTGCGATCTGGAAATTGCCTAAAGCCTCTCGTATCATCGGTTCCTCCTTTTTTAATCGTTGCCGCGCCCGGTAGAGACGATTCTTAATCGCACTTACCGATACACCCAAGAACTCACTTATCTCTTCGTACGTCATTCCCCCAAGGTAGTAGAGCGTGATGACGATCCGGTCACTCTCCTGAAGTGTGGCAAGCAGCTTCTTGACGACTTCGCGCTGCGCTTCTGCGGTTGTCCGTTCATTTTCCGCAATGACATATCCAGAATACGTCGCATTTTCTAATTCTGCGCTGCTTGTGTCTTCCAACGACTGTGTTAACAAACGTTTCTTACGCTTCCACATCTTGCAGTAGTTCGCCGCTATCACATAGAGCCAACCCGCAAACTTCTGGGGTTCCTTGAGCGTCGAAAGGTTCTGATACGCTTTCAGAAAGGTGTCTTGCGTAATCTCTTCGGCGACATGAAAATCTCCAGTTTTCCGCCACGCCAGCGCGTGCACCGATTTTTGGTGTTTTTTCACAAGTACGGAGAACGCAGTATCATCGCCATCAAGGACGCGTTGGATGAGTTGAGCATCGTCGTTTTTCATCGGATACCTCTGGAAAAAGGAATGTTCATAATTATTAATGATGCTACTTAAAATAAAAAAGTTTCACAATTCCGTCAATTCTTGACTGTGAACTTCGCCGATAGATCCGTGAACATGTAAAGGAGGTTGAAAATTCTATTTCTTCACAGGTAGTGAGAGGGAGGCGGATTGTATCCGTGTTGCTCGATTTGCCCGCTTTCTGTTAGTGGAATTATACCATAAATCCAGCGAATAGTGCATATGCTTTGAGCTGAGGCCCCTCTGTTTTCTATAGACTTACCTTCAAGTCTATGATAACATATCCGCTAACGGATTTTATAGTGAATCCGAAAATAAATAGGCATCTTTGTAGCATAACCTGTTAGGTTGTGCCAGTGTGCTCAAATTAATTATAGGTTTCACTATAAAACCCTTCAATAAATTAAAGGAGAAGCACCACCATGGCAGAAAAGAGGTCATGCCCGTTTTGTGGGACTCAAGTTGAATACGCCATCGAAAATTCACCCGATTGGTACCGAGATCCATCCCTACCGGTCTATCGAATCGATTGCCATGATAAATGCAGACAGTATTGGCTTGAAGCAATCTCTGACCCACACCCGCAGATTGATCCCGCCATCCTTGCCTTCTTGGATTCACTCGATGGTGAACAACGATTGTTTATATCCGAATCAACACGACACGCTTGCGACAACGGCATTTTGATCGTTTATAACAGAAACATTCTACAATACCTTATCACCGATTGGCACTACGCAAAAGCGGCTGTTACGTTGTATGAATTGAATAACGTTTCATTCCAAATCAGTGGGATCGGATTTGATTTTGCGAATATGTTGTTTTTCTTGCACACTGCGGATGCTCGATTCACACTGAGAATCTATCAGGCTGGAACCTCTATTGATAAAATTCGATCTGAGATTCATTGGTTAAATGCGCTTTGGAACACAGGACAAATCAGGCCCCTCGCCTCTGTCCCTGGACGGGATGGCGAAATGATTCAGTGCTCCGCCCCAAACGACCTACCCTCGCGCTACGCGACTGTATACAACTGGATTCCCGGTGAGACGCTTAACACACTCCCCACAGAAGAAAAAACACCAAAACTGATTCGGAGGCTTGGGAGCATGGTAGGTCGCATGCACCATGTATCGGAGACCTTAGAGCTCCCCGAATGGTTCACCCGTCCTCGGTACGATAAAGACTGGATTAACGAGAAAATTGAAGCATCACTCGGAAGTGATACGGACGCTTCCGCAAAGGAACTTGCCAAGCTTTCCGCTCTTTCCTCACGCTTCTCACAGTTTGTTACACAACAAGGTGAAGGACGAGACGTTTTGGGGCTAATCCACTCGGACCTGGAACCGCACAATATCATTATCTCCGAAGGACAACCCTGCCCAATTGACGTGATGGAGTTCGGATTCGGTTATTATATATCAGATATTCTGACGCTTTCACGCCACTTTAGTGAGGATGAACAGACGATTTTCTTTGAGGGGTATCAAGAGATTCGGTCCCTTCCACCAGATTACCGACAACAGTTGGATCTCTTTGAAGAGTTGCGTAGGCTGTAAGCATCTACTATTCTGACTCTGCGATTTTATCCAAATCCCATAGGAGGATAGTGCCATCACCACTGCTGCTGGCAAGGGTTTTTCCATCAGGTGAAAACCGCAAGGCATTCACATTACCTGTATGTCCATGGAGGGTTGTCAGAACACCTCCATTCGGGAGCTCCCACAGACGAATAAGATTTGAACCGCCTTGGGTGTGATCATACACACTCCCACCGGCAAGGGTTTTTCCATCAGGTGAGAACGCTATAGCGACGGTTACGTGTGTGTGGGTATGGAGTCTTAGCATTTCGTCGCCTGTGACAACATCCCACAACCGGATCGTCATATCTTCGCCTGTACTGGCAAGCGTTTTTCCATCGGGTGAATGCGCGTACGTCCAGATTTTCCCCTTATGCCCCGTGATTCGATACATTTCGCTGCCGGTTGCAGCGTCCCGGACCTGAATGTACTTTCGATCTCCATCAATTTTTGCAGAGATCGCGCGATTTGGTGAGCGCATCACCTGTTTTTCGCTGGTTGTTTGCGGTACAGGGACTCCGATTTGGGCACCCGTGGTTGTATCCCAAAACTTCTGCTGATCTCCACTCTTCCAACTGGTCAGTGTCCGCCCATCTTTCAAAAACTCCAATGCCCTGTCCCCTCTACCGTGTCCTGTAGTGAAAGTAGAATATGTCCCTGTTGCCAGGTCCCACGAGTGAATCGCGCCCTCCCAACCACCGGTCAGGAGAGTCCCCCCATCCGGTGAGAGTGCCAACGCTTCTACTCTCTTACTTTTATCGTGTGTAGGAAATGAAGTTAACAGTGCGCCGGTGTCCACCTTCCATACATGGATGTGAGTATCCCATCCCTTATGGAAAGTATCTCTATCCTCCTCATAGTACCCACCCGTGCCAATAAGTCTCGTACCATCTGGCGAAAACACCAAATTTTCAGGAAAATGCGCGTGATGGACTCCTTTGTGTGACAGCGGTTCGCCTTTTTGGAGTGTATGTAACAAGGTTGCATTTGGAGAACTACTGGCAAGCGTTTTACCATCGGGTGAAAATGCTAAACTCCGTATGTGTCGAATATCCATACGAATATCCATATATGTGTGTTTCCTGAGCGTTGAAAGTTTTCGTCCTGACGCTGCACTCCATATCCGGACCCCGTCGCCATGTCCACTCGCGAAGGTTGTTCCATCAGGTGAAAAAGCAAGTGCGTCAATAAAACTAGGATCCCCCGCGTCAATCATATTCACATTGGGCTTTGATGTCCACCGTCGTAAAGAAAAGAAAGTTCGGAACCGGCGGATCGGGTCATCCCGGAATCCGCTGTGTCGTTTAATCTGTTCGCCAGCCTCTGTGTCCCAAAGGATAAGTGTGCTTTTCCATGTATCACTACTGACGAGGCTTCTTCCGTCTGGTGATACCGCGATGTTTTGTATCCGACCTCGATGTCCTGTAAGAAGGGCAATCTGTTTGCCGGTATCTATATCCCACAATCGGATTGTTCCATCAGCACTTCCACTTGCCAGAAAGCGTCCGTCCGCCGGGAAACCCAATGAGGTAACCCTACCCGTGTGGCCTGTGAGAAGCGAGATTTCTTGACCGGTCTGTGCATCATATATCCAAATTCCGATGCTGGTTGCAACCGCGATTCGGTCCCCATCTGGAGTAAATTTTATATCATGTAGTATGCCTTTTCCAAACCGAAGTTTCGCACCCTCAGGAAGATGCCACCGATTATAGTCTTCCGCGGAGAGATATGGAATGAACTGGAGTGAAAGGAAAAGAAGTGTGAGCAGAATGCGTCGTGTGATTTTCATTTCCGAATTTCCTTTGTAATGCGTTGGGTTTCACCGGTATCCTGGCGATTTTAGCCCATCACAAAGCTTGAAAGTCATTTTCCGTGGACGATTTTTCGTAAATTTCCGTTCAACCCAACCTACGATGAGGCGGCTTTCTTAAATTGACACTTGTAGTAGGATTTAAACCACGCCTACGGAACTAAATTCTTATATCAAAGTTCCTCATAAAAGCATAACACACCGATTTTAGATTGTCAAATGGTCCTGAAAGACTCCCTATTTTTCCATAGACTCACCTTCAAATTTATGATAACATGTCTGCACAAAAGGGTTGGAATCTCTAAGGAGTCTTCACATGGAACACCGCTACCTTTTCCTGGATCTGCACCATATCACCCGAATCGAAGGATTGTATCGCCAGATGCACCAACCGCAACGGCATCCGAATAACCCAATTCTACGCGGCGAGAACCCATGGGAGAGTGTCGCATCCCTCTACGGCACGGTGCTCTACGACCCGCAGGATTCACTCTTCAAAATGTGGTATCTCACAGGACCTTACGTGGACGGCATAGTGCAAATCCGTCAACGCAACGCACTCGGCAATATAACGCTTCTCGCTTACGCCACCTCAACCGATGGCGTACACTGGGAAAAACCGATCCTAAACCAAGTCGATTTTGAAGGCAGCACCGAAAACAATCTGATTGACGTTGGACGCACAAACTGCGAGGGGATGGCTATCCTCTACGATGAACACGAAACCGATCCCGCTCGCCGTTACAAAGGTTTCTATTGGGAACACGGTGGGATCGACACTTTTGTTGAACACGAAGGGCGCACGATCTGGGGACGCGGTGAGGGAGACGGTATGTGGATGTCGTTTTCGCCAGACGGTGTTCACTGGACAAACTGCGAATCTAATCCTGTTATCCCACTTGATAGTGACACAACGCAATCCTTGGTCTGGGACCCCAAGATACAGAAATACGTTGTCTTCGGACGATTCGGCGCAGGCGGACGTAAAACCGCTCGTGCCGAAAGCACCGATGCGATCCACTTTAGCCAACCCGAACGCGTCTTTGAATGTGACGAAGTTGATGAAGAAGGCACACAGATTTACGGCATGCCGATCAACATCTACGAAGGCATCTATCTCGGTATGATCTGGATCTATCGTGAAGGCGTTGATGGCACGATTGACACATCACTCGCGACGAGCCGTGATGGTATCAACTGGCAACGCGTTTTAGACCGACAGACTTTTCTAACACTCGGACAACCCGGCAGTTGGGAAGACGGTATGGCGCGAATCAGTCAGAATTTCATCCTACACAACCACCAAATCTACTTCTATTACGGCGGCGTGAACGGACCCCACACCGGCAGGAAATTCAAGCAGGTGGAACGCAAACACAAATCCATGCTCGGCTTGGCGACACTCCGACGCGACGGATTCGTCTCACTCGATGCCGGTGAAACGGAAGGCTATATGTTGACAAAACCGTTGACACTCAATGGCACAGAATTACACCTCAACGTCGATGCAAGTCAAGGCTACATCACTGTCGCGGTTACCGATGATATTGGGACCCTCTTAGAGAATTACACATCTCAGCAAATCGTTGGCGATCAGTTGGACGCACCGGTTAAATTCAACGGTTCGTTAGAGGCACTTAAAGGCAGAGAGGTGCGCCTACGTTTTCAACTCAGGAACGCCAGTCTATATTCCTATTGGTTCGCTTAATGGCTGGAAACTACCGCTCGAAACTTTTTATTTAGGGAGAAAAAAATGAAACATATCTTCAACAAAGAGGATGCCGAAGTCGTCCGTATTGAAGGTGAGGCACCGCGGACGCTGTACACACTCATCCAACCGAACACCACGAATACCGAACATTTCGCTATGGGGTTGGAAGAAATTGATCCGAATAGCGAAATCCCACTCCACTCGCATAGCGAAGCCGAGGAAATTATTTTTGTTTACGGCGGACAAGGCAAAGCCTTCGTCGGTGATGAAGTCGCCGACCTGAAACCCGGCACAGTCATCTATCTGCCACCGAATGTCGAACACCGCTTTGTCAACACAGGCGATGAACCCCTCTGGATTACATGGACACTTTCACCGCCCGGGTTTGAAAAGCAAATCCGAAAAATCGCAGACGGTTCCGCCGGAATGGAGGTCTTTAGCGAATCCAATTGAAGTTTTCTCACATAAAATAATGCACCTTTTTCGCCCTTACGGTGTGTCATTATAAGTAACCCCAAAATATTTAAATTTGTTTTTGGAGAATCGGTTTAAAAACCTAAAAAATTAGGCTTTTCCAATACTGCCTGCTTTTTCACGGAGATATTTATGTTCATAAAAAAGAAATGCTCAATCATCGCGTGCCTATTCTTTCTTATTTCCTGCATCCCCTACTTTTCCGCAATTACTTTTGCACAAGATACCCAAGACGAAAAAATTATCGAACGCTACAAATTGATGCTCAGTCGAAACCCAAAAGAGGGGAGTACATTCGATCGACTCTACCAATTTTACCTTGAAGGCGCTGGCTTAGATGCCATGGTCGCCGATTATCAGGCAGAGACGGAAGCCGACCCCAACAATTCAAGCCTCCAACTCATCTTAGGACATATTCACAAACGCCTCGGAAAAGACACAGAGACACTCGCAGCATACCAACGCGCCGTTGAACTTGCCCCCGACAATTATTATCCGCGTTTCGCATTAGGACAGATGTACGCAACCCTGCGTAGGCATGAAGACGCAATCCGAGAATTGACGAAAGCCGCAGAACTATCTGAGCAGACACAAACTGCATCCCCTGAGGAATTGATGGCGATCTATAAGGCACTCGGACGTGCTTATTTCAATCGAGACCGTGTAGACGAGGCAATTTCGGCGTGGACAAAAATCTCCGAACTCGACCCAGAAAACATCTTTTCCCGCATTGAGCTCGCCGACCTCTTCCGAGAGCAACAACTCTACGATCAAGCCGTCACGCAACATCAGGCGATTATCGCACTTAAAACAGAGGACCCCTACCGAATCTGCCTCAGCCACCGGGAAATCGGCAACATTCACGAAGAGAAAGGTGATTACGAGGCAGCTATCCAAAGCTACGAAGCCGCATTGGAATTGACTGCACCGGGAAACTGGCTCCGCAAGGATCTTCAACACCGTATTATAGGCATTCATGCAGCAGATGGGAACTGGGAAGGTTTAATCGCACACTATAATGAAAAACTTCAACAGACATCGAACGACCCCGAATTAATCGGTTTGCTGGCTTCTGTATACATTGAAAACCAACAGTTGGACGAGGGAATCGCAGCCTATCAAAAGGCACTTGAACTTGCTCCTACAGACGCTGGACTCCGTTTGAACCTGATTACTGCACTCCGTAACGCTGAAAAATATGAGGATGCCGCTGCAGCCTACGAATCCCTCAGCGAACAGCAACCGGACGATTTCGGCATCTATCGCGAACTCGGAGAATTATACTTGCAATTAGATAACGAAGACAAAGCAAGAGCAACCTATCAGCGCATGCTCGCTCGTGACCCTGATAACGCAAGCACGCACCTCATCCTCGCAGAAATTTATGCCAATCACGAATGGGTAGACGATGCCGTCGCAGCCTATCAATCAGCACTTTCGCTTGCGCCCGACAATCTTGATTACATTGAGTATTTCGGTGAATTCTACTTTCGTCAGGGCGATCGGGTAAAAACTTTAGAGACGTGGAATCAGATGGTCGCTGGCGGTAAGGCAGTCGCCGAAAATTATGACCGACTCGCAAATTTGCTTGATAGTAAAGCGCGGATACTAAACACCGGTACTGAAGCCATCGCAGCAAGTCGAAAGGCTGTCGAGTTGGCACCGGACGTATACCGCTATCGTGAGGCATTGGCAAAACGACTCCTCGAGAACAAAGATTATGACGAAGCGTTAACGGAATACACTGAAGCCTCGAAACTCGCACCAAACGATTTTTTTGCTGAACAGATGGATAACCAGCGAATCGAAATCTATCGGCGACAAGGGACACTGGTCGAAAAAATTGAGGATTTGGAAGCGACACTTGAAACACCAAGCACTACCTCTGCTGATACCTTCACCCAGTACAAGCAGCTCGTCAAAATGTACCTCAAGTTAGGGAATACCTCCTATGCCCTTGAGGTCCTTTTGAAAGCGAAAAACGCCCACCCCGATGATGTGCTTATCAACCGTTGGCTCGCCGAAATCTACACTTTACAAGGACGGCGCGAGGACGCTAACGCTATATACACCACCCTAACTAAAATTGATGCCGCAAATGCCCGCGAATACTATACAAATATTGCGAGCTCCTATCTTGAGATTATGAATTTTGATGCTGCAACGGAGGCCGCAAAGCAAGCCGTTGCGCATAGCCCGCGGAACCCCGAAGGGCATCAGATGCTGGCACAGATCGCTACACAAGCAGCAGATTATCAAACCGCTATTGACAGTTTCAAACAGGCAATTCGCTTGCGACCAGAAGCCACCAACATCCGTTCCGAACTCGCAGAAATCTACAAACTTTCCGGTAACCCCCGACAAGCACTCGAACAGTACTGGCGATGCTGGGAATTAAGCACAAGCGTCAACGATAAACTCGCTTTTCTCAAACCGCTTTCAGAGGTATATTACGATTTGGGACGGCGCGGCGAGTTGGAAGAAAAGTTGAAACAGATAGCGACAACGAACACATCTGATGCAGGCCCCGTCGTTGCATTGGCGGAAATCTATAAGATCGAGGGCGATTTACCAAACGCACGTTTCCAACTCGCACGCGCATTAGATCGGGATCGCGAGAACCCGGATCTCTTGGCACAACTCGTCAAAATCAGTCTTGACCTCGGCGATACACAGGACGCACTCTCCTACCAGCAGCGACTCGTCAAGGCACAACCGAATCCCACGCATCGGCAGCGACTCGGCGAATTACTGTTTGATGTTGGACGGGAACAAGAAGCGATTCAGGCATGGACGAAACTTCTCCATACCAAAAATCAACCATTCGAGGCAGAGATTAAACTCGCTTCTCTGCTGATCCGCCACGGGCTACTCGATGAGGCGGTCTCTGTTCTCGACCGAGCAGCTGAAAAGGTGACAGGTACGAACGCACATATTACGCTATATCAACTCGGCGCAGCGTTGGTCGAAATAAACGAATACGACCGCGCACGTTCGCACTTCCAACAAATCCTTGATATGCCCGAACCGTCTCAGAACACCGGAACAACAGCATCCCGCACAACATCGGCACCCCCAGGCATTAATACAGACAGGTTCGACCTTCCACAAAGGCTCATTTCCCAAATTCAGCGATTCCCCTTTCAAATCAGCGGTAGACAGCAAACTCGATGGGTACCCAAAAACTTTGGAGAGGCACAAGCAGGAGCACTCGTACAGTTGATAACGATCGCGCAACAACAACGGAGATTGACTGAGTTTATCGAACTATTTGAAGCACAAGCTGACGCAGACCCGAAAAACATAAAGAATCTCGAAACGCTGGCACACATCTACATCTTAACCCAAAACACCGATAAAACCAAGGACACTATTGATCGGCTAATTGCTGCATCACCCAACGATCCCGTCTATCAAAGCGTCCGGTTGAACAGGTTCATGGAACACAGACCCGATTATGAGACGCTAAAGAAATCCCTCAACGAAATGACGGGCTTAACCCCCGAAGCACGGTTCTGGTATATAGCGCAATACGCCAGTAATTTCTATCGCCAGGGACAGAAAGAAGATGCCGAAAAATTGGCGGCGGAACTCAAAGGTGCGAAAGTGACCGACCTCAAAACCGCGGCGAGAATCGTTAATACGCTCACTCAGATGGGCAAGACAGCGGCTGCTGAAAGTATCCTCGCCCAGCTTCCGGTCTCGCCACCCGCAACGACGCAACAACAGCCATCACAGACACCTCAATTAGCCCTTTTCGGTCAACTCACGTCTGCTTCGCAGCAGTGGCAAGAATATAAAAATATCTATCAAAGTCTTGCGACGGCTTATCTGCGTGAAGGGCAAACGGACAAAGCGGTTGAGCTGTTCTGGACGTTCTTTGAGCGAACCAAACCGCAAGCAACCAATGCACGGCGTGTCGCCGCCTTAACATATTCCAATCGCTTTTACTCCGGATACACACCTTTACAAACCAAGTATCCGTCACCGACGACTTACTACAACCAAAACCGTTTAGAGTTCCTCCAGCAGGTTTTCACGCAGTTGTGGGCCCACAACAAACAAGCAGCGCTGTACAAAAAATTCCAGGTTGCGTTAGACACTGCAACAGGTAAGGATCGCGTTTACCCAGCTTTAGCACTCAGTTATTGCTATTGGTGGTCAGGGCAGCGCGACAAAGCACAAGAAATCCTCTCCTCGCTCCAAAAGGAATTTCCTGAGGATCTCACGCTCAAACTGAACACTATCTTTCCCGCGATTCAAACTGGAGAACACGCGACCGCACTCGAATTGCTCACTGAACTCGCTGAAGTTGATCCAAGAAACCGCAAGCAGTACTATGAACTCACATTGCAGATCGCGGCACAAGTCGGAGATACCGTCGCTGTACGTGAATTGGTAACAAGGGTACTCAATTCACCAAGTGGGGCTCGAGAACTTCATCAATTCTCGCAAACACTCCAACAATATGGACTCACGCAATACGCTATTGCCATTGCTAAGAAAGCCATGAACCTTGCGATGGGTGAAAGCGATCCGAACTTCCTTGTGGATTTGAGTCGGCATTTAGAGGACTTAGGACGAGGACAGGACGCCTCCCGTATTGCTGAGCGCGCGATGCGGTTCGCCAACCAGCGCGACCGATACGGACGAACATTGCATCGATGGGACCTGCAACGAGCCGTCCAACTCGCAGGACGTTCTAAAGAACTCCGAGACCGTGAACCGCAGTTGGTTGCAGCTGCTCAGAAGGACCCGAATTCGTTCCAGGCACAAGTCAAGTTGGCAACGTTCTATGAACAGATAAATCAGATAGAAAAAGCGTCCGAAGCATACGAGGCGGCACTGACCCTACGTCCCAAAGATAGCATGACGCGGCAGCGATACGCACAGATGTTAGACCGAAACGGAAAAGCGAAAGAAGCTGCAGCACAATACCTACGACTCCTGAAAGAGAACCCGAACGCACTCGGTTACAACTATCATCAGGTCATGGAAACGTTCTTTAAAGCAGGCAAGGTTGATGAACTCGTTTCGCTCGCCAAAGATATGATCGTTCCATCTGTCGGAACCAACTATGCCAACAGTTTCGCACAAAGCGTTGCAAGTCAGTACCTTGAAAGCAATAGACCCAAAGCAGCTATTGAACTCTATGAAAAAATCATTGCCGTGCAGCCGAACCGATCTCAGTCCTATATCGCTTTAGCCTCCGCTTACGTCGCTGCTGGCGAGCGCGAAAAGGCGAGACAGATCCTGCGCGAAAAACTGGAAGCAAAGGATACAACACTCTCACAAGACCCACATGCCCAGGTAGAAATCGTATCAAAATTAACCCAGTTCTACAAAGCATCAGGTCAAATAGAAGAATTGCTGACGGAATATGAAACGAAACTTGCTGAGAAACCGGATGACGCATCCCTGATTTACCACGTCGCCGCAATGAAGATTGCCGCTGATGATCTCGAAGGATCAGACGCACTCGTTGACAAACTCCTCAATGATTCGGTATCGGTAGAGCCACACTGGCTGAACAATCTCGCGGACGCTTACCGAACAGCAAATGACAGAGACCGTGAGCGTCGTTTGCTTGAATCTACGGTTACCAAAATCGATCAGCAAGATACATGGCACCTTGTCGAAACCTATCAAAAACTTGGCACATCCTACGCTAAGCAGGGCGAAACAGAGAAAGCACAAGACATATTTCGCAAGATGGGTACACTCCGCTTGTTAAGAAGGAGCAGTTCGTATGAGAAGGAAGCCATCGCGAATACATATGTGCAACACAAAATGTGGGACGATGCTGAGGCGCTCTTGACTGAGATTATCAATGACTTCTCAACGCAACAATGGGGCCGGGAACAAGCGCAGCGACAACTGATGCAAATCAAACGGCAACGTGATGGATTGACGAAAACAACCACCACGTCTGAAAAAACGGAGAGATTCAACGTCGCGACGCAGCGAACATTAGCACAACAATATGTCCAACAGAACGAGATCAAAAAAGCAATCGAAATTTACGAGAAAATCGCAGAGGTAATGCCTGAGGACCTGGAATCACGGGCACAACTCGCAAATCTCTATTCACGTCAAAAGAAGCACGATAAGGCGATAGAAATTTGGGTGGCTTTACTGGACGCAGATCCCGAGAACACAAAGTATCAAGATGGACTCGTTGATGCTTACCAAGCCGCCGACAAAAACGCTGAAGCACTTCAACTCGCGCAGCAATACATTGCAGCGGAACCAGAAAACGGTGTCCACCGTGTTCGACTAGCGAAATTCTACGCTGCCGAAGACCGTATTGACGATGCCATTAATACCTATAAAAAAGCCGTTGAACTGAATCCCAGTGACGGACAAACCTATCGCCAATTGGGGCAACTCTATCTCCGTAAAGATGATCTCGATGCAGCTGAAAAAGCGTTCAAGGATGCCATCCAATACGCTGGACGTGAGTGGGAACAACGCAGTATTGAACGGCAGCTCATGAACGTCTATCGGCGACAGGGAAAGTTAGAAGAGATACTTAAGCAGGCGGAAGAGGCCGGCACAATCACGCTTGATATGCAACGAGAACGCGCACAAAACTATCGAAACGCCGGCGAATCTGAAAAAGCAATTGACGCTTATAAGAAAGCGTTGGATATGACGACGCAGAGCTACGAACGAGAAAGCATCTCCAACGAGTTACTGAAACTATATGTGCAGATCGACGATAACGATTCGGCAATAGAACGCTATGAAAACCAAGTTCAATCGAGTCCGGTAGGGAGTATATCAATCAGTACGGGTTCGTCCGGTTTCAAAATTAGTTCCGGCGGAGATGAAGCACGCGAGACCTTGATTAATGCCTATAAAGATCAAGGAAAACTTGAGGAATTGGAGAGCCTCTTTAAGAACAAACTCGAAAACGACGCAAATAATCCAGCAGTTCTTGAAATGGTGGCTGAAATTTCTTGGAATGCTGGCAACTATAAGAAGGCAGCAGAAGCGTATCAAGCACTTTGCAAAGCACATCCCGGGAAGACACGCAGCTTTTTCTATGCTGCTGTTGCTCTCAAGAAAAGTGGCCAACCAGACCTCGCAAAAGAGATGATCAGTCAAGGCGAGATCGCGATTGCAACAAACCCACACCCACAATTCAATGTTTTCCACTATATGACACTTGCCTCCATCTGTGCTGACGGTGAACTGTACGACACGGCGGTCAAACTCGCTGAAGAAGCAATGGCGAAAAGCTCACGGGTGGGTGGCATGATTCCTGGGCTGTCGGAATATTTATACGATATCCTTGGAAAGAGTTACCTCGGGGCAAAACGCTATGAAGAGGCCGTTGACGCCTATAAACAGATGGCGAGTCTTACCAACTCCGACGCGATGCGAGAAATGGCAGAGAAAAAAATACGTCAAGCTTACACTGAAGGCAACCTCTATGAAAAGCAGATTCCCGAACAACTACAGAAAATTCAGGAAACCCCTGATGACCTCGCGGCACATTTCGCACTTGCCGAAAGTTACGAATTAAGCGAAAAGGTTGACCAAGCCATCGCACAATACCAGAAGATCAGCGAACTTCAGCCTGATGACGCACAGTGGCAAAAAAAAATCGGAGACCTCTACCAAAAACACCGTCCGACAGATGAAATTATCGAGGATACGGCACTCGACTTAACTGGAGACGGAAGTTTCGTAGAAATTGCCGATAGTGCTACGCTGAACAATATCAGTCAACAGGTGACTGTGACGACTTGGATTAAACCGACCGATTTTCCGAACAGGTACACCCCTATTCTTTACAAAGGGGACAAGCGGACACCAGAGATCAGTAACCGAAGCTACGCTCTCTGGCTACGCAATGATGGTCGGGTTCAATTCGCTTCATCGCCAAGTGGTGAAGCGGAAAAGTACGCTTTTTCACCCCCAGGCGCCATTACGCTTAACAGATGGTACCACATCGCTGGTGTCATTGATGCACCAAGAAATATCATTAGACTCTTTATTGACGGGGTTGAAGTCGGATCCCGAGACTATAGACAGAATCAAAACATTTATGAAAGTCGTCTGCCGGTCCGAATCGGTAGTTCACATGAGGAAGAGTGGACAACACACGCCTCTTTTGTGGGACAAATTGATGGCGTCTCTGTCTGGAATGTTGCACTGACTGAAGCAGAAATCCTTTCAAACATGAACACACAGTTGAAAGGGAACGAACCCGGCTTAGTCGCCTATTGGAAATTCGATGAAGTAACCGATCAGAATGTCCCTGATGTCTCACCTAACAAAAACAGCGGTAAACTAGTCGGGGATGCCAAACTCGCATCTTATACCCGTCCAGTCGTAACGATTGCCAGCACAGCGCAATTAGCACAGGCAGCCGCAGCATATCAAAAGGCGATTCACCTCGAACCGTCCGCTTATGAACTCTATGAGCTGTTAGCACAAACCCATGTCAAATCGAATCGGTTGTCAGAAGCGGAAGCGGTGTATCGTCAGGCTTTGGACGCACCGCTTGAAGAGACTGAACACGAGTCCGCAATCCGAAGTATCTGGAAACTCTACGCTGACAAAGATCAGAAGGATAACGGAATTGCTGCCCTCGAAGCGTTAAAACCGAAAATAGAAGCAAGTCCCACTTTGCTTGAATTGTTAGCCGATGCTTACAAAGAGACAGACGATACCGAAAAAGCAGATACATTATATGCTGAATGGTTAGCAATTCGAGAGAAAGAGGCGAACCGGCGACAAAGCCCCGCTGGCTATCTTACACTCGCAAGGTTGATTCTCGACAAAGGAATCTTGCCGGACAAAGGGTTAGAATACGCTATACGCGCATCGCAGATGAGCTCAGGATCGAGTTACACGGCAACATTAGCGCAGGCGTACGTCATCAATGACAGATATGAAGAGGCATTGGAGCAACTCAAACAGGAGCTAAACACTACGGAACAGGAAGCATTTGGACGTTGGTTGACTTCATGGATGTCTCGAACCGGTAAGCACGTTAAAAACAAAGGACGTTACGTCGAGATGTTGGATGAATTAATGAATGTCATGTCTAACAATCTGAGTGTCCCATTAGATGTTCACCTTAAGTTGGCGGAGTTCTGTCGTGAAAATGCCATGCCAGAGAAAGCAAAAAACTATATTCAACAAACTGGCATTATCCCCGAAGATAAGTGGTTAATTCTCGGTCCATTTGATAATACAAACGGAATCGGCTACGCCAAGGCGTACATCCCTGAAAACGCAACCCACATTGACACAACCGCAAAATACGATGGTATAGACCGGCAAGTGAGTTGGCAAAGAAGCACCGATAATACCCTGGATGGCTATATCGATCTTGGAGAGAATGTTAATTGGTGTGTCGCTTATGCGTTCGCAACTGTTACCTCACCTGATGAACGCGAGGCACAAATCCGTTTCGATAGCGACGACCAAGGGAAAGTATTTCTCAACGGCAAAGAGGTATTCACAAATACGAATGCCTATAGCGCCAGAATTGACCGTTATACGATTCCCGTGACGCTCAAGCCCGGCGAAAATAGTATCCTCGTCAAGGTCTGTAACGAAGAAGTAAAGTGGGAATTCTTTTTACGGATTACCGACCCCGCCGGAAAACCGTTTACGGATTTAAAAATCAATAGTTCAGCCCCTGAATCCCGTTAGAGCAATTTGACCTCCAAACACAATAGAGGCGGGTTCATTACCAAAGTAGGCGCGGTTTTTAACCGCGCCTGCCGCTTACTGACCACTGATAACTATGATGAAGCCTGGAAATAAGTGAACATCTTTGTAGCATAAACTTTTAGTTTGTGCCAGTGTGAATGCCCGTTAGTGGCATTCACACTGTTTGAGAATGTCCAATTAATTCTAAGACCCACCATAAATGCTGATGGAAACCGAAAACTGAATGCCAAAAACGAAAACCTGATTAAACTGGTATGACCAACAGGTTTATGGTATAATTTTTTTCAACAAAAATAAGACGACACCCCGACTTGCGTTTGCGGGAGGTTCAAGTGATGTTTATTAACATTATTGCCGGTTTGAGTATTATTGCCCAATTGGCTCTTATAGGGCTGCTGCTGTTTTTGTGCTTTCGGACGAAGTCAAAAGGTGTGATATTTATTAGCGTACTGCTTCTTACGAGTGGAATTTTCGGTTCAATTTTTCAACACTTTTATCGCCCATATATAGATCAATGGACAGCCGGTGAAATCAGTAACTGGTTAACGCAAAGTATGACTCTTGGGGAATTCATATTGACAGTTTCCTACATAAAATCCTTCCTATACAAATCTTTATTGGTGCTCGGTATCTTCCTAATCTATAGAGAATGGCGACAAGGAAAATTTCGCTTCCCGCAACCTGAACACCGAGAAGAACTCGCGGTTTAGGAACGTGAAAGTCACAGGATATCAGAACTAAACGATGACTGTCGTGGAGATGGCAACATGAACATAACCCAATTCATAATGGAAGAGGTCCGCTGTTTCAGCGAACGCCAGACGCTTGAAATTCGTCCGCTGACTTTCTTAGTCGGTGAAAACAGCACCGGCAAAACAACTACTCTTGCATGTTTCCATGTGTTAGCAAATTATTTGCGGGGTGATGGTGCAGATTTTAATTCAAACCCCTATTCCATGGGGACCTTCAAGGATATTGTCAGAAATAATAAGAAAAAAGAAAAAAACTTTAAGCTTGGATTTACTGCTAAATACAATAATGAAGATATTGAAGAGACAATTGAATTCGTTGAAAAAAAAGCAAGCGTAGAACCAGTCGTTAATTCAATAACAATGAAACTCACTGATGGTGAAATTATTGTTCGATCTGAAGACGCAATGGGTAGGGTGTTACGTTTAGATTCCTTTGATGAAGAACAGAATCGATATAAAATAGTTTGTGATACTGATAGATTGAACGAGTTTTCTGTTTTTTTCTTTTTCCCTCCTTTCACACAAGAATCTAAGAATGAAATAACTTTCTCAGAATATTTTAAGAAAAAAACTAAAAAATTTGAATGCGGTCCGTGGGATATCTTTCGAGAGGTGTCTGTATTTAGTACATCGCCAGTCCGCTCACGTCCTAAACGAACCTACGATCCCACCAGAGAATTTGATGATCCAGAAGGCAGCGATGTTCCTATGTATTTAATGCGGATTGAAGCGACTGAGAAAAAGAATTGGGAGGCATTGAAAACACAATTAGTTGAGTTTGGCAGGAATTCTGGACTGTTCGAGAACATAGATGTAAAAAACTTTGGACGCTCCTTGGGTGCTCCATTCCAACTACAGGTCAAAGTGCGCGGTCCTAAAGCAAATATCACTGATGTCGGCTACGGTGTCAGTCAGATTCTACCAATTTTAGTGCAGATTTTAAATCCCAGTATTTCTAAAAATACTCAGCGCGATCCAATGCAGTCGTTCTTTTCTTTATTACAACAGCCTGAGATCCACTTGCATCCAAGAGCACAGGCAGAATTCTCTTCTTTGTTGGTAAAATTGGCTAACAAGGGTAATCAGTCATTCATCGTTGAAACGCACAGTGACTACATGATTGACCGCGCGCGCATTGAAATTAGAAAGGGAAACATCCACCCCGAAGATGTGTCCTTGATCTATTTTGAACCGAAAGGGAATATTGTCAGTGTGCATAATATCAGTTTTGATAAGGTGGGTAATATGGAGGGTGTACCACCTCATTATAGGAAATTTTTCCTAAAAGAGTCTAAACGCCTTATGGGATTCGAGGATTAAGTTAATGTGTGTGATCTTGGATACGAATACTTTTCATAAGTTCAAAAACCCGGACGATGAAGATATGGTGCCTGTGTGGAAATGGTTGGATAACAGAAACGGCAAAATCGTCTACGCTAATACGAAGAAATTTGAAGATGAATGGGAGCGAGGCGGAATGAGCCATCTGAGAGACCAGATGATGCGAGCGGGTCAACTCAAGTTGGTATCTGAGGGTGTACAAGAAAAGGCGGATGAACTGAAAGACGAAATAGCATCAAACGATGAGCATGTCCTTGCATTGGCTCTGATAGCAAACGTAAAAGTGCTGATATCTTATCGAGAAGGCGATAGCGATTTGTTTGACGATTTTAAGGATAGGAATTTGGCTGGAGGCAAAGTGTATACGCGAAAAACGCATGCGCACATGTTCACTAAAGACACCTGCCCTTAAAATGTAGACTGTGCAAAACATAGTGGTCTCACATTCATATTTAAGAAGGCATCCACGCCCGCGGCGCAATCCCTTCCACGTGCGTCTTTACATCCACAACTGCAGGCTGCCCCGAAGCAAACGCCTGATCCAACGCACCCGCAAGTTCACTCGGCTTATTCACCGTAATCCCGAAACACCCCATCGACACCGCCATCTTCGCGAAATCCGCATCCGGGAACAGCCAGAGCTCATCAGAACCCGGTGTCCGTCCACCGTAAACCGACTCAACGCCGCCCTGTTCCTGATTCAACGAGTGATTATTGTTCACAACGATAACGGCGTTAATCCCGCACTTCATCGCCGTATCCAGTTCCGTCAGATGATACCAGATACCGCCGTCTCCTGTAAAGCACAGCACAGGTCTGTCGGGTTGTGCGCACTTCGCACCCATCGCCGCGGGGACACCCCATCCCAACGAACCTGAACACCGTATGAAACTCTGATCAGGATGTTTAAAATCAATCATCGTACCCGTCCAGATACCTGAATGCCCAGTATCGGATACGAGGATCGCGTCTGATGGCAGATAATCAGTCAGTTCACGACACAGCCGTTCCGGTAGCATCGGCAACCGTTCGGAGTTCACTTTTTCGCTAACGTTTTCTCTCCAGTTTGTCACCAATTCTTGTACACGGTTAACCCATTCCGTCCGCTGGACCGTAGTTTCTGCTGCAAGCATCCGACGCAGTGTATTCCTCACATCTCCCTGCATCCCCAACTGAATCGGATAGTTCCGTCCGAGTTCCTCCGGATTAATATCAAGTTGTATAATCGGTGTCCCTTGCGGTGGAATCCTGTATCCGTTGGTTACCTGTCCCCCTGTATGGCTGCCAATAAAGAAAACAAGGTCTGCCTCACAGACGGCTCGGTTCGCACACGCCCGCGAGTACGATCCCGGAGTCCCAACTGCCAGCGGATGATCGCTCGGAAACATCGCCTTCGCATTCAAGGAAGTCGCTACGGGGATTGAGAGTTTCTCAGCAAGTGCCACGAGTTCGGAACGTGCGTCCGAAGCCGTTACGCCACCACCCGCCACAATGATAGGTCGTTTCGCAGCGGTGAGCAGCTTGAGAGCCTCTGTTATTTTTTCTCGTTCTGCCTCTGGTCGAAACGGTGGGAGTTGCGTAAACGCCTCCTCAATGATGACCTCAAGCTCACCTTCACGATCAATAACCGATGATCCTGCGATGCCTTCAAAATCAAGATGTGCAGGGCCCGGTGTCCCCGTTGTCGCCGCACGGAACGCCTGACGTAGATAGAACGGGAGTTGTTCCGGTGTCGCAACATAAGCACTATATTTCGTAACCGCCGAAAACGGGTTAACGTGATCCACCTCTTGATAGGCGTGCCGCTGTTGGTTGATTTGGTTTTCCCGACCTGTCAGCGCAATCACCGGTGAACAGGCGAGATACGCATCTTGCAACCCCGCGGCAAGGTTAACGGCACCGACCGACTGCGCCATACAGAGACTCGGCGCGCGGTTCACACGAGCGTACGCATCCGCCATATACGCAGCCGCTTTCTCGCCATGCGTCTGAACCCGTTTGATCCCAAGATTTTCCATCTCCATCAGCGCACGCGGTCCGATATACGGCATAAAAAAAACGTGCGTAATCCCGTAACCGTGAACAGTTTCAGCAATAAATCGAGCACCCGTCATTTTCGGCATAAATTTTTCTCCTCTATTTCTCGGCGTAACTTGCAACACGATATAGAATCCATTTTACCAATTTTTGATACAACTTGCAAGTATCAACTTGGATAAAAATAAATTTGATAAGAATTCATCAAGGTGTTATAATGACTTCACGGTTTCTTAGCACACTATGTACCTCACAACTCTCCTAAGGATTTTCATAGATGCGGAAACGTCTTCCGCAAGGAGCAACGCACGATGAAAAATCTACTGTATCTTCTCACATTCACCGTAATTATCACCTCGTCTCTCCAAAACGGATATACACAACCCGTCGTCACAGACGGACTCGTCAGCTATTGGACGTTTGATGAGCAAGACATTACCGGCGTTACAGCCAAAGATGTCTGGGGGAAAAATGATGGCGAAATCGTCGGTAACCCGAAAATCGTTGACGGACAAGTCGGAGAGGCACTCGAATTCGACGGTTCTGACGATTATGTCAACTTGACGAACCTCGGCGATTTCGGGGAGAAAATCGGGACATCCACATTTGAGGTTTGGATGAAAACCAGTTTTAAAAATGACTGGACGACGCTTTTCAAAGTCCTTGACGAAGGGTGTAACATGGGATGGGCAATCGAGCCTAACCGGAGCGCATTAGCCGGATTCCCGTTTGCTGAAGGGATCATTCATTTCTATGTCCGTCAAAAATCAGCAGCAGGCTGCAACGCTATCGCCGTTGAAATTGAGTTTCCGATCTCTGATGGAAAATGGCACCATATCGTTTTCGCAATCGTGGATGCTGGTAAAGCCGAAGTCAGCATTTATATGGATGGCGAGCCGCAAGAGGTCATCGTCGGTGACGCAAAGGAGATCGACAATTTTATTCCATTTGTACAACCCGTCTATATCGGAGCCGGGAATAATCGCGGTGCCCCCAGCCGGCATTTCCCGGGCGTTATTGATGAAGTCCGCATTTATGACCGTCCGCTCACCGCTGACGAAGTAACCCGAAACTTTGAATCGAAAATCGGCTTGTCCGTTGAAGCAGCCGAGAAGCTGCCTATCGTTTGGGGCAACCTGAAGACACAATGATAGGACGGAATTGGATAGATTGGCACATAATCTGTCTATCAGATTTTTTAGCGGCAAATTTCATAAATGTGCAGTGTGTAGGCAGTCCTTACCGCGCGATTCTCGCACACTCAAAGGAGCAGTTACCATGAAAAAACTCATCTTTCTCCTTACATTCACACTTACAATTATCTTGTTTTCCCATAACGGGAACACGGCACCAGTAACAGATGGACTTGTGAGTTACTGGACATTTGATCACCAGGATATCGCCGACAATACAGTCAAAGATGTCTGGGGCAAAAACGATGGAACAATTGTAGGAGATCCCAAACTCGTTGCTGGTCGAGTGAACGGTGCTTTGGAATTTGATGGCTCTGACGATTATGTTAACCTGACAAATCTCGGTGATTTTGGAAGTCAGGTCGGTACATCGACTTTTGAAGCTTGGATCAAAACGAGCATCAAGAGAGTACGCTGGACAACACTTTTCAAAGTCCTCAATGGAAAATGTGGTACGGGTTGGGGCATTGATTTCAACGCACAGGCAGAGCGACCCAACTTAGCCTTAGGGCCGGTGAACGCCATTGATAACGTTAAGTTCGCTAACGGTATCATTCGTCTTTATTTTGCCTATAAATCAGAGCAGAATGGATGCACGTATTCAGTTGCTGAATGGTCGTTCCCGATTTCGGATGGAGAATGGCATCATCTTGTTTATGTACATGGCATGCCTTATGTGGGTAAAGACGGACAACAGTTGCAAGGAAGGTTCCTCTTTATAGATGGTAAACTGATCAGTAGACTTAGCATGGCAAAATCCGACGGTTTTATGCCGTTCACGGAATCTCTCTACTTGGGCGCGGGGAACAATCGCGGCGAAGCAGAAAGGTTTTACAACGGCATCATTGACGAAGTCCGTATTTACAACCGACCTCTCACTGAAAACGAAGTGACTCAGAATTTTGAAATTGGACTGTCCGTTGAGGCAACCAAGAAACTGCCTGTCGTTTGGGGCAACCTGAAGACAGCACAATAAGGTAGCGTTAACCACAGTGCGATAAGGAATTTGAATGCTGACACCACACGAAAAATGGTTCTTTGACCACCACGGATTTATTATCCTCCGTAAAGTCGTTCCGCCGGAAAATGTTGAACGCATGATTGAACTCGGCAACCGGTGGCACGATATGACACTTGATGAACTGCCCCCGCCGCTGACTTCTACATCGCGGACAGGCAAGACTTCACCCACAATTGCACACTGGATCAATCATATCCAATATGGGGATCCAGTGTTCCAACGGTTGGTCCTCAACCGAGAGATTATGCGCGTGATTATTGCACTGACGCGGGGGACCCCGTGCCTCGTTGACTGCGCCTTAACCCAGAACTATAAAACCTCCGACGACATCCATTTCCATGCCGCCGGTCAGGATTACAGTGTGGATGAATTGGGACCCCGCGCCGGTTTCCTCAACGCGGGTATCTCATTAGTGGATGTTCCAGAAGGGACAGGTTTCGTCTGTCTACTTGGAAGCCATAAACGCAACCTTGATCCCCCAGAGGACATCTCAATTTACGATGGAACGCCTACGGTTATCAACGTTCCTGTTAATGCTGGTGATTGTGTCATCTTTACAGAGGCACTCTACCACGGCGCGAGACGCTGGACAGAAGACTACCCGCGCTATACCATCTTCAACCGCTATATTGATAAAGGATCACATAGTGCTCTCCCCATCGAAACCCATAAACATCTGATTTCGGATGAAGTCTATGAATTGGAACAACCCGCAGTTCAGGGAGAACAGAAACAGGTTGTGAAGCGCATTTTAAAGGACCTAGGGGCAGGTTAAGATTTCCTCACGATATCTGTGGGTTCAACATATTGTATTTAGCAGTCCCTTTTGCTATCCTAAATTGGGTCTTTTCCTCAAATCTTGCATTTTATGCAACCCTCCCACCTGCAGCACGTCTCTTAATATTATAAGAGATAATATGTTTTTGAGGTGACGTATGCCGAACAACGATGCTGAATTGATTCAACAGACTTTAGACGGCGACCAGCGGGCTTTCAGCGCACTCGTGCAAAAGTACCAAAAGCAGGTCCACGCGCTTGTATGGCGGAAAATTGGCGACTTCCACACGGCTGAAGAGATTACACAGGATATCTTTCTTAACGTTTACAAGAAACTGCAAACCCTAAAAAATCCGAATCTGTTTGCCGGATGGCTTTACGTCAGTGCCGCTCGCCGATGTCTCGCTTGGTTGAAAAAGAAGCGGATTCCGATGGAATCGTTAGAAGGAACGTCGTCAGAAGAATTAGAGGCGTTGGCTTATACCCAATACTATGCCGAACAACAGGAAGAAATCGTAAATGAACGGCAACGCGAAGTCGTCAAACGTCTCCTTCAAAAATTGCCAGAGAGCGAACGCACCGTCGTAACGCTTCACTATCTCGGCGACATGAGTTGTGAAGATATTAGTAAATTTTTGGGTGTATCACCGAACACTGTCAAAAGTCGGCTCCACCGCGCCCGCAAGCGATTGAAGAAGGAGGAACAAATGGTTCGAGAAAATTTGGGCGGTTTCCAGTTTACCACGACTTTGACCGAAAACGTCTTGCGAGAAATTGCCCGTATTAAACCGACCGCGCCAGCAGGCGGGAAGCCGTGGATACCGTGGGCGATCGCCGCCTCAACGACTGCCCTTGTAGTCCTACTCATAGGAAGTGCCACCCAATACCTAACACGTTTTCAACAACCTTATAGTTTTGAAGCAACATCGGAGATGACTGTTGAGCTCATTGATACCTCCATTGTCCGTGCTTCAAAGCAGAAACTAAGTCCGAGAAATCAGATCGGAAACGCGGATACACCCGGTAAAAATAGTGGGCGTGCTAATCGGGAGACAGACGCGTTTCAGGTCGGCGCCAATCAATCTGAACAGCCTGAGAAACCTGCCATAATCAACGCAAAAGAGTCTACAGTCCGCTTAGTCGGGTTACCCGGCGGTGGGACAGGGTTCTTTGTAACACCCGATAAGATCGCAACCAATTTTCACGTCGCTGCAGGGATGACAATTGGGCCTATCTTTGCGAAATTAGGGCACAAAGAAACCATCTGGACAGTAGAAGGTGTTATCGCATTCGATGCTAAAAGCGATATTGCTATCCTGAAAATCCAAGGTCAGGGGGTTCCATTACCTTTGGCTGACATTGATACACTGCAGGTCGGTGAGACTGTCTTCCTCGCCGGCTACCCCAACTTGGCTGCATACGAGGTTACAGAAGGCGTTGTAAAAGATATACGCAGTAGCGATAAATGGCTTAAAACAACAGTCGAAGCCTATCCGGGGAACAGTGGGAGCCCCATGCTAAACAGTAAGGGTGAAGCCATTGGAATCCACGTCGGACACGGTTACGATGCTCGACCTTCAAACGCAATCAAGGCGTTACTCGCTGGTTCTACATCTATGGAACCTTTGGCACAGTGGCGGAAACAGAAAACTGTTCAGGCATACTCCCACTATCAACGGGGTTGGAAAAAATATTATGATGGAAACACTGAAGGTGCGATCAAAGACTTCAATCAAGCGATTGAACTTACGCCTGATGATGTTGAAATCTATAAACTTAGAGCACAAGCGAGACTGAAACTTGGAGAACTTCTGGCGGCAATGGAAGACTATAATCAAGCCATCAAGTTGAATCCCGAAGATGCTGCGCTCTATAGGGATAGAGGGAAAGCGAAATCTGATTCCGGTAACCATACAGGGGCAATAGCGGATTATAATCAGGCACTAAAAATTAATCCTAATGCAGCTGATACCTATAAAAAACGTGGCAAGGCAAAGGCTGAACTCGGGGCTTTTGCAGGCGCGATAGAAGACTATACACAGGCTATCAAACTCAACCCTAACGATGCCGAAGTCTATAAGAACCGCGGAAAAGCAAGAGGCGAACTCGGCGATGACGAAGGGAAGATAGAAGACTATACGCAAGCACTCCAGCTAGCACCACAGGATGTATTTGCCTACAACGATCTCGCCAATACGAAACGCAAGTTAGGAGACTACGCGGGTGCGATAGCAGATTATACACACGCTATCGAAAAACTTAAAGATGGGGACGGTTCTTTCACATACGACACATATTCTGAGCACGGTTTAGGGAAAGTTACGATTAGGCCTGACGATTCCTATATCTACTCTATCTACAGCGATCGTGCAAATGCAAAACGCAAACTTGAGGACTATGCCGGCGCAATAGCGGATTATACCTATATTATCGAACGCAGACCTAACCCTGCCTATGCTTACAGAGATCGTGCAGACGTGAAGCACGAACTTGAGGATTACACTGGCGCAATAGAGGACTATACACAGGCTATCAAACTCAACCCAAACGATGCCGAAGCCTATAAGAGCCGCGGAAAAGCAAGGGCTGAACTCGGTGATGACCAAGGGAAGATAGAAGACTATACGCAAGCACTCCAGCTAAGACCCCAAGATGTATTTGCCTACGAAGATCTCGCCGATACGAAACGCAAGTTAGGGGACTACGCGGGTGCGATAGCAGATTATACACACGCTATCGAAAAACTTAAGGATGGGGACGGTTCTTTCACATACGACACATATTCTGAATACGGTTCGGGGAAAACTACGATTACGCCTGACGATTCCTATATCTACTACACCTACAATAATCGTGGATGGGCGAAGCGTGAATTTGGGGATCATGAGGGAGCGATAGAAGATTTCACGCAAGCTATTGAACTTAAACCTGAGGATGCCTATGCATATAACAATCGCGCGGATGTGAAGCGCGAACTTGAGGATTACACTGGCGCAATAGCAGACTATAGCCAAGCCATCGAACTTAATCCCGCGTATGCCATCGCCTACCACAACCGTGGGCTCGCAAAAGCAGCACTCGGACAACATGACGCAGCGAAAATTGACTTCAAAAAAGCCAAAGAGATAGCCCCAGAGGTAAGAAAAGAAAAATAAGCAGTATCAAAAAAAATGAAAAACAGATGCTCAGGGTAAGTGATGTTCTTACATTTTTCTGTCCTTTAAATTTCTAAATCCCGCCTACAAATGCTGAATCTATCTGCTTTCAGTGATGCTTTCTGACTGTTGATAGAAACCATTTTGCTGACAACTACTTCTCCCATAACGACCCCCGATTAAAACCCTTTCCCAAAAACACCAGATATGGTATAATAGTGTATCAAAAGATGTTGAAGACAAAACGATTTGGCGCGCCCAATGCACCGTAAATGCAAACAATACCGTGCTTTTCGTAGGCGTGCCAAGTTAAACATTAAGGCCCTCTTATCGTCTTAAGAATAGGACTTACGAGGTTGCTCTTTTGTGCCATAGGAGACCGTTGGTCTCCTATGGCACCAGACCGCTGTGTTTTCCGAAAAGTCTCAGCGAACAGAACCGACTGTAGTCAAAATTACGTCCGTCCTGAAGAAATTGAACATACATGTAAAATACACGAGGAGGAACAGAAATTTGCGTTATCAGAAACCGATCTTTTGTCGGTTATTCATCTGCTTTGTTCTTGTTGCCATTCCGATGCAAGCCATCGCTAGCGATTGGCCAACGTGGCGCGGTCCGAATCAAGACGGCACCTCTGCTGAAACTGGATTAGTTTCAGCTTGGTCAGTTGAAGGTGAGAACCTACTCTGGGAAGCGGAATTTATCGGGCGCTCCACACCCATCGTCCTCAACGGCAGAGTTTATGTCATGGGACGTATCGGTAAAGACATCACCGAACAAGAGCGTGTCGCCTGCTTCGACGCTGAAACCGGCGAACACCTCTGGAATTATCAGTTTAACGTCTTTCATACGACGATTACCTTCAACCGTGTCGGTTGGACAAGCCTCGCTGGTGACCCAGAAACTGGAAATATCTATGCACACGGGGTCCAAGGACTCTTCTTCTGCTTCGACAAAGATGGCAACATCCGCTGGTCGCGTTCGCTCACAGAGGAGTATGGACGGATATCCGGCTACGGCGGCCGCGTCCACACACCAATTATTGCTGGCAACCTCGTCGTTATCAGTTATCTCAACGCCGGATGGGGCGATCAAGCCGCGACTCGCCATCGCTATTTCGCTTTCGATAAACGTACCGGCGAACTCATCTGGATCTCGACCCCAGGCGGTAGACCCTTAGACACGACCTACTCCACACCCGTCGTTGCAAATATTAACGGACAACAACTCATTATTGGCGGTAACGCTGACGGAAGCATCTACGCAATGAAACAGAACACCGGAGAGATGGTCTGGGGATTCAAACTCAGTCAACGCGGTATCAATACATCTGTCATCGTTTCAGGCACGAAAGTCTACGCCTCACATAGCGAAGAAAACATAGATAATACCGAGATGGGACGCGTCGTGTGTATTGACGCAACCGGCACCGGAGATGTCACCGAAACACACGAACTCTGGCGGTATGACGCGGTTAACGTCGGATACGCATCACCTACACTTCAGGGTGGACACCTCTATGTCGTGGATAACTCCGCTAACGTGCACGCAGTTAATGCGGATACGGGTGAACTCATCTGGATGCACAACATCGGCAAAGTCGGCAAAGGTTCTCCTGTCTGGGCAGATGGAAAACTCTATGTTACGGAAGTCAACGGCGGTTTCGCGATCCTTCAACCCGACGAAGATAAGTGTGAAACCTTAAGCACGCAAGAGATAAGTCGAGCTGATGAAGAGCATTACGTCGAAATTTTCGGTTCACCCGCCATCGCTGATGGACGTATCTATTTCACGACAGAAGAACGCCTCTACTGCCTTGGGAGGAAAGAATAATGAGAAATTTTATCCCACTTTACGTTATCCTGACGGTGTGCATTCTCGCCACAGGTTGTGCTAGTAAAGAGATGGCACCAAAACCCGTTGAGATGTCAACCGCACCTGCTGTCTCACTATTATTGACCCCGGCGGAAACGCTCACATCAGGCGATCCTGTTGTGTTCAGCGTTATCGGATTCGATGCAGACGGAAAACAGACAAGCGCAATCGGTGCCACGGAATGGAGCCAGGCGGGTTTAACGGGTACGCTTCAAGAGGGGACGTTTACACCTGATACAAGTGCCGGAGCGCATGCAGGCACAGCCACTGTCCAATCGGGCGATATAAAAGCGACCGCTCGCGTCCGGGTTATACCATCACTCCCGTGGACAGAGGATTTCGAGGCAATTGAACTCGAAAAAATACCGACGCACTGGATTGGCGCAACCGGTAAATTTTTTGTGCGTGAGAAGGATGGCAATAAAATACTTGTCAAACCACCCCCCCAGCGTGGCTTGGACCGCTCCAATGTCTACATTGGACCCTCCACGATGAAAGACTATCAGATTCAAGTTGACCTAATGGGCACAAAAAATAAACGCAGAGTACCAGATATGGGGCTCATTGCGAACCGATATACTTTGGATATGCAGGGTAGACACCAACGCCTGCAAATCCGCTCATGGGCATCAGATTTACGGATGGCGAAGACAATTGACTTCGCTTGGGAGACAGATGTCTGGTACACAATGAAAATGATGGTAGAAATTAAGGATGATAAAGCGATCATCCGTGGAAAAGTATGGCGAACTGGCGAATCTGAACCGGCAGAATGGACAATCACTGCTGAAGACCCACTGCCGAATCGCGAGGGAAGCCCAGGTATCTATGGCAACTCCCCAGCTGATATCTATTATGACAACCTCAAAGTATGGTAACCCACTAACGAACACCATGCGTAATATCAAAACAAAGGAGTCGTTCAATTGAAACCTTTTTGGAAATCACGAGTTATCTACATCATAAAACTCGCAATGCTTTTCGCTTTTGCGGTATCCACTGCCGCCGCGGAAAAAGAGATCGCCTTGTGGGGTGGGACGCTAAGCCGTAACATGGTCTCCGATGAAAAGAACATTCCCGCAAGTTGGGACCTGACAACCGGTGAGAACATCAAATGGACAGCGGAACTCGGTTCGCAGAGCTACGCGGGACCGCTCATCATCGGTGGCAAAATCTTCGTCGGAACAAACAATAAAGCACTCTACAACCCAAAACTAACCGGCGATCGCGGAAATCTCATGGCATTTCGCGAATCCGATGGCAAATTCCTATGGCAATCCACCCACACCAAACTCCCCGCAGGTAGAGTTAACGACTGGCCCCTGCAGGGAATCTGTTCCACACCCTTTATCGAAGGCGATCGGCTTTACTATATCTCTAACCGTTGTGAGGTCGTCTGTGTTGATACCGAAGCCTTCCTTGATGGTGAAAACGACGGTCCTTTTACCGACGAAACCGAAACAAGCGAGATTGACGCAGACATCATCTGGATCTACGATATGATGGATGAGTTGGATGTCTTTCCGCACAATCTCGCGACCTGTTCACCGCTTGCTGTCGGTGATCTGCTTTTCTTGGAAACGAGTAACGGTGTTGACGAAGGACATATCCACATTCCCTCACCCGACGCACCATCCTTTATTGCATTGAATAAGAACACCGGAGAACTTGTCTGGGAGGATGCCTCCCCCGGTGAAAATATACTACATGGGCAGTGGTCAAACCCGGCTTACGGTGTCATCAAGGGTGTCCCCCAAGTTATCATTCCCGGCGGTGACGGCTGGGTCTACGCCTTCGCACCGGAAACTGGGGACATTATCTGGAAGTTTGACTGTAATCCGAAAAATTCTGTCTGGGAACTCGGCGGACGCGGCACACGCAACAACATCATCTCAACGCCTGTTGTTTATGACGACAAGGTCTTTATTGCTGTCGGACAGGACCCGGAACACGGTGAAGGTGTAGGACACCTCTGGTGCATCGATGCCTCCCAGACCGGCGATGTTACCGAGACCGCGGGTATATGGCACTTCGGTGATGAGCAATTCAATCGCACGATGTCTACGGTAGCCATCGCTGACGGACTCCTTTATATCTCAGACCTCAGCGGATTCCTCTACTGCTTGGATGTTAATACCGGCGACCTCTTTTGGAAACACGATACCTTCGCCGCGATTTGGGGCTCGCCCTATGTTGTTGATGGCAAGGTTTACCTCGGCGACGAGGATGGCGATGTCGTTATCCTGAAAGCTGGCAAAACTGAGGAAGTGTTGTTTGAAACCAATATGGGCAGTGCTGTTTATACAACTCCGGTCGCAAAAGACGGCGTGCTTTATATTGTAACCCGCAACACACTGATTGCAATAGAAGAGAAAAAATGAACCTTTCCCGAAAAATTACTGAGAATCAAAAAGCACTCGATGCACACGTCCGAGAAATCGTCAAATGGCACTTCAGCCCAAAAACCGGATGCCCCTTCTGGCTGGAGTTCGCGGAAAACCTCGACTTTGATCCGCGAAAAGAGATCGGTGGGTATGCCGATCTCAAGTGTCTCGGACATTTCCAAGACGAATGGCTCCGTGGCGGTCCCGTCCGACGCTGGGTACCGAAGGCTTACGCCGATGAACCCATCTATGTCTTTGAAACCGGCGGTTCAACAGGCGTACCCAAGTCCAGAATCAGCGTCCGAGACTTCCATATTGACTATGAGATCTTCAGTGAAACGCTTTCCGATGAAGGTTTCCCGCCCGGTAGCGACTGGCTCATGCTGGGTCCCACGGGACCGCGGCGCTTACGGCTCGCTGTCGAGCATCTCGCGCAGCATCGCGGGGGCATCTGTTTCCACGTCGATCTCGACCCGCGCTGGGTGAACCAACTCGTGCGTTATGGGAAAAACGAAGAACTGGATGCCTATAAGAACCACGTCATCTCCCAGGCACTCAATGTGCTGCGAGCACATGAAAATGTTCAATGCCTTTTTACGACTCCGAAGCTGCTCGAGGCACTCTGTGAAAAGATTTCCTTGCCGAAAGCAGGTATTAAAGGCATCTTTTGTGGTGGGACCGAGATGGACGCACAGTTCCACCGTTTCGCTCGCGAGGAACTTGTTCCCGGCATTGATTTTATCCCAACCTACGGCAATACACTCATGGGGTTAGCTGCTTGCAAACCTTTTGACCCAGCAGATAACTACGCCATTATCTACTATCCACCGCACCCGCGCGCTGTCATTGAACTGGTCAACCCAGAAAACCCAGAGGAAACCGTCGATTACGGCGAAACCGGACGCGTCATGCTAACCACGTTAACGAAAGAATTTTTTGTGCCACGTTTCCTTGAACGTGACGAAGCCGAACGTGCCGAACCGATACCAGAATACCCCTGGGACGGTGTCGAGAACCTCCGCCTGCTCACAGAACTCCAAGAAAGTGTCGTCGTGGGTGTTTATTAGTCTTTCAAAGAAGATAAACATGGAAAAAATTCAAAAGGAATTGAAATTCTTCTTTGCGGCAAATTGCTGCGAAAGTCGCTGAAGCACCGCCATCTTGATTTGAAATGCGGAACTTCGACAACGGGAGATAAAATAATGGTAGATTTTAGCGATGTTCTTAGCAGGACAGCGAGTTTGCAAGTACAAGCACATTGGGAGTCAATCGCGGATGCTACGTACAACTTGCATCAACTAACACAAGAACAGTTCGATAGGTTCAAAGCAAGGTTGCCAGAACCAGTAAATATGGAGTGGGAACAGGTGTTAGAACTTTTCAATCCTAAACCTGCCCTCCCATTGAGGAACTACAGCCAAACTGACTTTCAAGTTTTTCTGCCGCCTTCGACTGCTAATGTGGGGGATATTTGGGAACTTGACCCGAAAGGGATTCTCCCTTTCCTTTGTCAGTTTCATTCGGGCGCAACAACGGAGATCACCGTCTTTTCGCACAGAACACCTAAGTCTGACGGTGCGAAAGCGTGTTTACGGGCGATTTCGCCCAATTACGCCGAGATTGTCTTCCGAATTCATGCACAGTTCGTGCTGGACACGTCCGGTATCCGTTTGTTGCCATCACAATTTGCAGGACGACTGGTACTGAACCTAAAGGAAGGAGCAGTTGTCGATTTTTCTCTGTTTCTTCCCGCACGTAATAGCAATGTAGATGTTAACGCGTTCAGAGCAGCAGACATAGCTTTTATTCCCCGCATGGAACTCTCTACCTTGTCAAGTGGGCTATCTACACACGAGATAACATGGGAAACCGCCATTACTGAGAAAGAAGCCCGCAAAAAGTTAGCGACTGCATTCTACAAGTTTGCTGAAATTGAGTGGACACCAATTGAAGATACGGTTAAACTCGCGAAAGAAACAAATCGTCCCATCCACGCGTTAGTTTTATTTGGTACACTTGATGATGAATCCTGCTGAGGGACAGGTAAAAGTTTGAGAGCGGGTCCGCTCTCCTCAGCGAGAGTTATCAAGTTGCTTAACACAAGGTTTGTCAATACATGGGTTTTACTCAGAGAATTACCGGATCTTCAGGACGGTACCAAAGGGGCTGCTGCAGCCGCCTTAGCTACAAAACTCCAAGAGCACTTTGTTTATCCTGTTGATCCCATGATTCTAACACCGGAATTAGCGTTTATCCAAAATCTACCGATAAACGAGTTTAACAAGTCCTTTCCAATCACTAAAGAACGGAAATCCCAATATTTAACGTGGCTAAAATCATCTTTAGCACAAGTGGATAGACCCTAAAAAGGAGTCTGAATATGATAACGAAAATCGAAAAAGTCTTCCGGTCCCCCTATTCCGTGCCGAACGGTTTGCAAGTCACGGACGACGGTTTATGGATCGTCGACCAGATTACCGATAGGGTTGCATTGGTTGAGATTACATCAGACCCAGATTACACCGTGCCGAAACTCATCCGAGACATTCCGAGCGAATCCTCTAACACAAGCGGGATGACATACGGTGACGGCGCACTCTGGTTAGCCGCAAATGGATCCGGCGAACGCTGGCGTCCGGTCCGGGATACAGATGCCGAGACAGGTGAGATTTTCCAAGTCGATCCGACTACCGGTGAAACGCTCGGACGCTACCCAATACCTGATGGCGGCGGCACACACGGTATCGAATACGACCACTACGATGAAGGATATCTCTGGGTCCAAACACTTAAGAATCAGGTCACACATAAGGTCAGGATTTCGGACTGGTCCGTGCAAAAGACGCTGCCGTTGCCGCATGGACGCGGACACGGCATGGTTCGCGTTGAAGATGGACTTTGGTCAACCCATACCTCTGATAGGGTCATCGTCAAACTCGACCTTGAAGACGGCACACCGCTTGATGTGATTGAGGTCCCTGAAGATTACCCTGAACCGCACGGTTTATCTATCTACGGCGACGATTTCCTCTATTGCGATGCCGCCTCCGGATGGGTAGCGAAAATCACATGGTGAATAGTTATCAGTTGTCAGAGGAATGGTTATAAGTTATAAGTTATAAGTTAAGAAGGTTCTTGGAACAATTCCGTTCTCTGCGAAGGTTGCCACAGAGAACCTCTTTAACTGTTAACCAAAAGGTTTTTCGCAGAAAAACCGAACTTATAACTTGTAACTACTGAAAACTGAAAGCCTGCGCAGCAGACGAACCGAGAACTATTAAAATGATACACATCCCAATTCTACGCGCCGGACGCTCTTACAGAAGTCTGAACACCGTCCGCGTGTCACATATTAAGACAGGTGAACCTTTAGTCGAAGTGAGTCAAGCCAACAGAGGTTTGATTGCCAAGGATCTCGTTGACATCGCGCTCCAAAAAGAGGCACTTGGACAACGCCCTATCGCCGAAATGATCTCCATCTGCAAAGCGGCAGCACGTCTTTTCTCAACAGCGACGCTGCCACTTGACGGAATCGAGCAATCCCCGAAGGATTACATCCAGCAGGTCTCTGGAACGACCGGCTTGCCTGAAGCACTCTGTCAACAGAACCTGCTCAAGATTCAAGGGGTCATGGAAAACATAGATACCGTTTTAGATGGACTCACCCGCGGGCTTGATTTGCAAGTGCTTGACACCGGATGGGGTGTCCAAAATGGACGCACGCTGAGTTACGTCTGCGAAACGGATTCATTGGGTGCTATCCTGCCGAGTAATTCGCCCGGTGTGCATTCGTTGTGGGTGCCTGCCATCGCCTTGAAAGTGCCGGTTGTGCTAAAACCGGGGCGCGAGGAACCGTGGACCCCTTACCGCATCGCACAAGCGTTCATCGCGGCGGGTGCCCCCATAGAAGCGTTCAGTTTCTATCCAACCGATTATAGTGGTGCCAACGAAATCCTCGTCCGATGCGGACGTTCCATGCTTTTCGGCGGCGGTTCAACCGTAGCACCGTGGCTGAACACACCCCGCGTCGAAATCCACGGACCCGGACGCAGTAAAATCATCATCCACGAGGGTGAACAGAACAACTGGAAGCAGTACCTCGATCTCATCGTAGAGTCGGTCGCCAAAAACGGTGGGAGATCCTGTATTAATGCCTCTGGTGTGTGGGTAACGGCACACGGACGCAAGATTGCCGAAGCGTTGACAGAACGCTTGGCGCGCATCGAACCGAGACCCCTCAATCATCCACAAGCAGGAATCGCAGCGTGGGCAAACCCGAAAGCCGCACACGGTATCTCATCGCTTATCGACCAACACCTCAAAGAACCGGGAGCAATAGAGCTAACAACCGGTGACCGCGTCGTCGAATTAGATGGCTGCACCTTCCTTAGACCGACCGTGATATGGTGTGAGGATGCAGAACACCCGTTAGCGAACACCGAATTCCCGTTCCCGTTTGTGAGTGTTGTAGAAGTGCCACCGACAGCGTTAGTCGAAGCCATCGGCGCGACGTTGGTCGCTACTGCGATTACAGAGGATACATCGCTCACGCAAGACCTGATAGCAACACCACTTATTGACCGACTCAATTTAGGTGCGATTCCGACAAATCAAATCTCTTGGGATAGCCCGCATGAAGGTAACCTGTTTGAACATCTCTACAGGCAACGCGCACTCCAGCGTGGGTAATATCTTTAAAAAACTTAATTTGTTCACTTGAATTTGATTGAGGTGCTGCAAAACTTGAAATCAACGCAATACTTTCTCCATATGAGGCAAAGACCTGACCGTGTCAGAATCAAGACTGAGTGGATTGAAGAGACTATCAGGGATCCCATCTATACAGAAATACAAACAGATGGAAGAATAAGAAAATGGAGAAAAATTCCAGAAGAAGGTAAATTTCTCAGGGTCATTTTGCTTTCGGATGGAGAAACAGTTCATAATGCTTTTTTCGATAGAAATTTTAAAGGTATTTCACAATGAAAGTAAAGTATTTTCACGACACCGCCACAGCATTGATTGAGTTTTCAGCGCATCCCGTTGCCGAAACAAAAGAAATCAATGAGAATATCTATATAGATTTGGATGCTACGGGAAATCTTGTTGCGATAACTATTGAACATGCTGACTTACATGCGAATTTACCCGATTTGTTTTATGAACAGATACATAAACCGGAGCTCCAGTCATCTCTGCATGAAAAAACTTGATTTTTCCAAAGTTTGGTAACACTCCTATGAACAATAATCCGAATGTTATTCTTATTTTCGCAGATGATCTCGGACGTGGTATGCTCAGCTGCTACGGGCAGCAACACTTCGAGACCCCAAATATCGACCGCCTCGCAAACGAAGGGATGAAGTTCGACCACGCATACGGGTGCGCCTTCTGTGCACCATCCCGTGCCAGCATGCTGACAGGTATCCACGATTGCCATCAAGGGAGATGGACATATACCAAAGCAGGTATCTATGAAAGCATCAGTACGGGTGAAACCACACCCAGCGAGATTTCGGAGTTGATTCATACAACCGGACTCCAAGCAGGTCCCGACGATGTTTTCCTGGCAGAAATCGCAGAGCAAGCAAGTTATACCACCGGACAGATCGGGAAACTTGAATGGGGGTTCGCGACAACAGCAGAACGCATCCGCCGACACGGTTGGCAGTATCACTACGGTTATTACGACCATCAACGTTGCCACGGCTTTTATCCGCCTTTTCTCTTTGAGAACGGACAACTGACAAACATTCATGGCAACACACACGCCGACTGCGGGAAACATCCAAACTCGGAATCTCCTGAAAATATAGAGATTCGCCGGAATCGTCATGGGAAAGCGGTATACTCACAGGATATTTTCAACGAGAAAATCGTCGAGTTCCTCCGTACCCACCATGATGAACCTTTCTTCCTCTATCATCCGTCTCAGTTACCCCACGGCCCGATCTCTGTTCCTGACATACACCCATCGCTCAAACAGTCTTCCGAATTGACGACGTATGAAAAAGAATACGCTTCTATGATCCTAAAGTTGGATGAAACCGTCGGCATCATCTTGGACGAACTCGAACGCCTCGGAATCGATGACCGTACGATGATTGTTTTTTCTTCTGATAACGGACACGAGGTATATTACCGCCAGCAAGGACGGACGACAGGGCGGCAAGCCGATTTGGACGGTAACCAATTTGACGACATCACAACGAAATTCTATTCGGAAACATGTGGCGATGTGTTCAACGGAAATGACGGTATGGCAGGATTGAAATTTTCAAGTTGGGAAGGCGGCACACGCATCCCGTACATGGTCCGTTTTCCCGGAAAGGTTACACCCGGCAGTGTGTCGGATCTTATGCTCACGAACTACGATCTAATGCCGACCCTCGCAGATTTCATCGGGACAGAGATGCCAGAAGACAAAGACGGCGTGTCGTTTTTACCGACGCTGCTTGAACGATATGAAGACCAACAACACCACGAATGGATCATATATGCGTCTCGACTCGGGCCAGCACTCGTAACGACAGAGGGTTGGAAACTACGGTATATTAACCGCACGGACAGTTTCCAGTTATATCATCTTCCCTCTGACTACCGCGAGGAGAACGACATTTCAGCAGATCATCCTGACCTTGTCACCCAACTCAGTGGTTGGATGCTCAATGCCTGTGACGGCGATTATCGAAACGGCACCCCCGGCGCACACCTCGCCACGTATCCGGATGAAAATTAACATAAACTATGACTTACGCAAGGGCACTTCCTTTTCCACTCTTCCATCCTTCCCATCTTCCATTCAAAATGCCCAGTAGAATAGTGGAGCGTGTAAGTCCTATGAACTTTACATTTTCTAACACATCAAAGAAGGATGCTTTATGCTCATTATTGATGCACACCTCGATCTGTCAATGAACGCCTTACAAGGCAACCGAGACTTACTGAGTTCCGCCTATACAATTCGCACGCAAGAGGCACGGACATCCGGTAAAGGACGCACGCAAGGCACTGTCGCACTCCCAGAGATGCGTCAAGGACGCATCGCTGTGAGTTTCGTCACACTATTTGCCCGCTCGACCGGTAGACCCTCCCCGCATTCCGATTTTGCTTCGCCTGCCCAATCCTACGGCATCGCACAAGGACAACTCGCTTACTACCGCGCCTTAGAAAGAATGGGATACGTCCGCATCATAACAAACCGAGAACAATTAGACAAACACATCAACGCTTGGCAGACGTGGGAAAGCACAGCAATAGGCGACGCAAACGACTACGATAACGCACCCGCCTTGGGATTCGTCATCAGTATGGAAGGTGCCGATCCGATTCTTTATCCAACGCAATTAGAGGCTTGGGTTAATGACGGGTTGCGACTGCTCGGACTGACGCACTACGGGCCCGGACGCTACGCCGGTGGTACAGGCACAGAAATCGGGTTAACCGAACTCGGTCGTCCGTTGCTCGCTGAGATGGAACGTTTAGGCGTTGTTCTCGACCTCACGCACTGCTCCGATCAGGCGTTCTGGGAGGCACTGGATCACTACAACGGATCGGTTCTCGCCAGCCATAATAACTGTCGTGCATTGGTGCCGCATCAACGCCAATTCAGCGACGAACAATTAAAGGCAATCTTTGAACGAGATGGGGTGATCGGTGCCGCCTTTGATGCGTGGATGCTCCAACCAGGTTGGGTTACCGGCGAAACACCGAACGACAAGGTTACTTTGAACAATGTCGTTGACCATATCGATTATGTTTGTCAACTGGCGGGTAACTGTCGGCACGCGGCTATCGGCACTGACCTGGATGGCGGTTATGGACGGGAGCAGTCCCCCAGCGATTTGGACACCATCGCCGATTTACAGAAGATACCGAGCATAATGTCAACCCGCGGCTATAGCGACGACGACATCGCCACCATCATGCACGGCAATTGGATCCGCTTCTTACGCGACGCATGGGGATAGACAAACTGGCGGTACGAAAGATATCTGAATAGCGACTTCGATAAGACTGCTTTAAAAGCGAACACGACCCTTGACAAAGTGGGTGTGTAAATCTAAGTGAAATTCTTTTCGTTTGCAGTGAAGTTACTGCGTAAGATTTTCGTAATTTGTAAGGTGAGATCCGACAACTCAGCAGTAGAGATTTCCCACACGATTTCAATATCTACACCGAAATAATCATGAATAAGCCTATCTCTCGCGCCAGCCATCTCTTTCCAAGGAACACTTGGATATCGGTTACGGAGTCCAATAGATAGTTTTTTAGTCGCTTCCCCAATAATTTCAAGATTGCGAACAACAGCATCTTGTGTTCGCGTATCCGCAAGAAATTCTTCGTACGTCATCTCATAGGTGTAGGACTTTATCCTGCGTATAGATTCTTGTATATCAAGCAGCAAGTCTTTATCTGTTCTATTGGACATAGACAATACTTTCTCTGATGGATTGGGCAACATACGGATTCCGAATCCCTTGAAGCCCACCCAGAGTAAGGACCTCCACCGGTTTCCCGAGAAGTTCTTCGAGATAATCCGCAAAGTCCATGAACTTAAAACCCAATGGTGTTTCAAATTCGACGATAATATCAATATCACTGGCTTCAGTGTATGTTCCTTTAGCATAAGACCCAAACAAGCCGATCCTCTTAACGCCATACGCCTCAGCAAGGTATTCGGATCTTTCAGAGAGAATACTTGTAATTTTTTCCGTTGTTAATGTCATTAGTTTTACCTCAAATCGTCGATTTAACCATCAATGCCTGCTGATAATATGCTAAAGCGTAAAGTTTTATAGCGAACAAATGTCTTGGCATAACACACATTACAGACTATTTTACTACGATTCCACTGACATGTCAAATTTTAGGTTAGATATCCTATATGTGAGGTTTTACCAATTTATCACGTGGCATTCAATTGAATTTCATGTTACAGTTACTACCAGATGACGGGAAGATTGATAATTAATATCGGAGGAAATATGCCAAAACATAATGATACATCGCGAAATCACAATAGCGAACCTACTGCCGTAACAACTGCCCTTAAACCGATGGGATTTGGGGATATTCTGGATGCTACATTTAGTCTCTATCGGAAACATTTTTCGCTATTCCTGGGACTTGTCGCTTTTTCTGTCCTCGCAGAACTTGCATCACATCTTTTAGTTGATTTTTCTGAGTTTTTCTTTGACCGTTCTCCCTTATTGGGAATAGCAACAGTTCTAATCACAGTTACGCTTTCTATTATCGGTATAGGTGGAATCGTTATCGGTAGCGGCGCAACCTACCTCGGTGAGCACATTACAATTCATTCAGTTTTGCAACGAACAATGGATAGGTTTTGGCAGCTGCTGTGTTGTTTTCTTCTTTGGTCGTTAGTTGTAGCGGTTTTGACAATTACGATCATCGGTATACCGTTTGCAATCTATTTTGCGGTGCGTTGGGGATTGTTCCCCGGAACAATCATGTTTGAAAAGCATATCATAAGCACCGCTCTGGGCCGGAGTAGTGAACTCGTCAATGGGATGTGGTGGCGTATGTTTGGCATGTTCCTTGCAATCTTTTTGTTGAGCACCGCGGTTCACGCAACAATTGAAATTTCCGTCGGATTCATACTTATTGCAACAAGCCTTATCAGTGAAATAGATTTTATTGATATTCTTGAATGGGGACTATTCGGAACATCTTTTGAAGCCACTACACCATTTTTTTACGCCATTTCGATTGTCATACACCTTGTTGTCCATGCGATTTCATTTGCAATTTGGATTATCGGTATCACCCTTCTTTACTTTAACCAGCGCATCCGGAAAGAAGGTTTTGATATTGAGATGCAGGTCCCGCAATCTAACGCTGTCGAAAGTGATTTAGGTTGATTTGTTGGAAAAATTCCAGAGTATAGGTACAATAAAAATTACGCACTTGAAAGAAAAGCGGAAATCGGCTATAATATCGTTCTGGTAGAAGATATTGTCCCTTCAAAAACATCCAAGTTTTCCGACGGACAACCTCCTGCTCTACAATTTAGCACAAAACACACAAAATCGTCCAAATCTTAGGATAACAATGACTCAGGAGAAATCATGCAAGTCAATATTCAAAACAAAAATTTCACACTTTTAGAAATCCAAGGAAGGGTTATCGGGCAAGATGCACTCGTGCTTAAAACAATGCTTGAAGAACATATTGAGAAACTTGAGACGCAAGAGGGGATACCTACGCTGATTTTCGATTTGGCGGGCGCCGAGACAATGGATAGTGCCGGATTAGGCGTTCTCATCACTTCCAGCACGCAAATCCGTCAAAACGGTGGACGTACGGCACTCGTTAACGTCAATAGAGGTATCAGACGCATGTTGATCCGGACGAACCTAACATCGCTTTTCGACTTTCCCAAAAACCTCGCGGAGGCGATCACAAGCAGCTTCCAAAGCTAACACAAGAAACCGATGCTGCAACCTATTCCGTATATCCCGTTCTGTCCGTATTTCCGCCATACTTTAGCGCGTAGATCAACAAGTTCGACATGAACCGATAGACATCCGCCGAACGCCGAAGCCGTAACATCGTCCGGCTTTCGATTTCTGCGGTCTCCATCGCACACATATAGTCCTTTCGGTTGTAAACCACTGCCAACCGATTGTCAACAATGATCCCCTTCTGAAAACGGAACTGGGTCGGTTGTGCGTTGTTCTCATTCCCCCAGAACACGTCGCCTCCGTTCGGTGGTTTCGGCAAATGGTAATGGATACTGTAGATTTCGTGATCGTGCGGTAGAATCTCCAACGGATAGTCCGGAAAAATATCATTGAGTTCATCGGCGACGATATGTGCGAAAAGTCCGTTGAAACCGCAATCGTCGAAGAACAGCATACCGCCTTTGTCAAGGATATATTTCCGAAGTGCGACGCGTTCTTCCGGTGTGAAACCTGTCTGCAGTGGACCCTCTTTTGCAAGCCCACGACCTACAGTAATATCCTTATCATGCCCGGTCATAATGATAAGCGGTGCATCCATAATCTGCGGATCGGTGAGTCGTAGGGCACCGCCAGCAAAATCCATGTCCGCCCGAATCGGGGTGTGATTTTCTAACCACTTGATGAGTGCGGGGATCGCCGTCGGGTCCTGCCACCAATCCGACAGTGAGTGTTTGAGGCGAATGAGTCGAACATGCCCACGAATTTCGTTTCCCGTCCCTTCAAGAACACCGCCCAATCTCTCCTTCGATATTTTCACAACATTTCGCATCACAATATCAGCGCCATCATCTAACCGAGTTGTCGGTAAAGACCCATCGAGGAGTCCCGGAAGTCCGGTGTCGGCTGCTCCTGTACCTCTACTCCTTACTACAGGCGATATAGTTCTTTCAATCGTGGGTGCGCCACCGCCAGGCACCACGGATACGTCTCTGGATGATGTACCGGGTGTCTCAACGTTTGAGAGCGTTGGGCCGTCTCCTACATCCACAGGATCCAACGGGTCCTCCAGCTGCGGCACTTGTCGGACGATCTCTGTCCGCGCTGTCGGTACCCGTTGCATACGCGATACCTTCGCCGGTGTGCGAGGTGCGGAAACTGATGTCGTAGCCATCGGATTCGCCGTAACAGTTCGGTGTGTCGGTCGAATCTCCATCTCCGTTCGGGTCGAATTCAGTTTAAGAAGTGTCGCCTCAAACGTGTCGTTATCCAATATCCGCTGTTCAGATAACAGCAACGCCGCAATTATAGCAAAGAGGAGGTGTAATCCGATCGAAGTGATAACTGCGTGAAAACGTCGCTGTCTCATATTTTTAATTTTCCTTGCGGTTCGTTAGAGTAGGTTTGAGCGTTGACATATTTCTCCATAGATCCGCCTCCATTTCATTACGGCTTACGCTTTTTCGCTAAGAAGATAGAAACTTCCGTTTTTTTTTCTTCGATATCCTTAGAGATGCCGCTGAATTTGCTGATAACTCTGTGCATCTAACTCCCGATAATCCGGAATATCGTACCGATTGCCACGCACATCCGTTACAAAAAGCCGGGCTGGTGGCACCTGTTTGATGTTCTGATTCAACCCGCGCACCGAGAATGTTATACGTCCGCGTTCCGTTTCAACTTCCCACTCATGGATACCGAATTGCTCCTTCACGCGATAAATCTTCTGGATTGTCGGGGTGAAATACCGTTTATCCAACTCCTCTTGTAGAATTTTCAGACTCTCCGGTGCAAGTTCCGACGGGTTCACGAGAATACCGATTTCTGTATCCTCGTCGGCTGCGAGTGAGATGTAACCGTTAGGGTTGCTGAGTGGCATAAGCCGGCGCACCACTATCCGCAGATAACAGGCTTCATCCTGAATTTCGAGCCGTGCTGTACCGACTTCAGCGCGCGTGAATGTTAGGTCGGCTGCGTCGAAGTAGCGCGGCGTAAAATCATCCGGTTCAGATGACTCCGATTTTGCCGTGTCATCTGTAGTAAGTGTGCCCTCTTTTTTTTCGTTTTCATTCTCCATGTTTATCTCTCCACGGCTTGCGCTTGAGCGCGGATATCGGCAGCTTCCCTTTGGGTTTCAACAAGTTTGTAATAGATACCCCGTTTCTCCATGAGTTCCTCATGAGAACCGCACTCGACACCTCTCCCTTTTTCGATCACGAAGAGTCGATCGGCATTTCGGAGCGTTGACAGCCGGTGCGCAATCGCGAAGGTCGTCCGGTTCTGCACCAGTCTGTCAATTGCCTGTTGAATCTTCTTTTCAGTCTCCACATCTACAGACGAGGTGGCTTCGTCGAGAATCAGGATGCGTGGGTTATGCAAAATCGCCCGTGCGATTGAGATACGTTGCCGTTCACCACCGGATAAACTGCCACCGCGTTCACCGACTTCCGTATCATAACCATCGGGGAACTTGACGATAAATTCATGGGCATTTGCCGCTTTCGCTGCCGCAATAATATCCTCCATAGAGGCATCCGGATGCGCGTAGGCGATGTTCTCCGCTATCGTACCGCTGAATAGATACGGGTCCTGCAGCACAACACCGATTTGTTGACGTAAGTCCTTAAGATTAATCTGTCTAATATCTTCGCCATCAATCTCTAACAGCCCAGAATCCGGTGTATAGAACCGACAGATCAAATTAATAAGCGTCGATTTCCCCGCTCCAGAGTGTCCGACAAGTCCGATCATTTCACCCGGTTCGACATGGAGGTTAATGTCTCGAAGCACCGGTTTGTGTGAATCGTAGCCGAAGGTCATATTATGAAATTTGACCTCTCCAGTGATATTCGGCATTGCCGTAAGGCTGCCATCGTCTAACTGTTCCGGTTGCGAGTCTATAACCTCAAAAAGCCGTTCCGCCGCTGTCATCGCGCGCGATGCCCAATTGATAAGCGGACTAAAATAGCGTAAGGGTTGATAAAACATACCAAGATAACCGTGAAAAGCGAACAAGGTTCCGAGCGTCATGGGTCCAGTAATAATATCAAGTCCACCGACGTACCAAACGATGAGCGTCCCCAACTGGACAGCAAACAACAAAGGCGGATAATAAGTTGCCCAAACCATCTCAGCATAGGTCTCATAGTCGCGTGTATCTACATTAGCAGTCCCAAATCGGTTAACCTCACCGCGTTGTTGTCCGAAGGCGCGGACAACCCGAATACCAGATACGGAATCATTGACCACATCAAAGAGTTTTGAGCGGCGGCGCCAGGCACGATGCCAAAGGCTTCGCACTTTTTTCCAAAACCAACCAGCCCCCAAGACGATTATCGGAATAGGAATTAAGACAAAGCATGCAACCCGCCAATTCATCAAGAAGAGCATACCTCCAATCCCAAAGAACAGAAACAGCTGCACACTGAGAAACGAAAGTCCTTCTAACATGAAATCCTGAAGTCTCTCGCTATCCTCGGTAACGTGTGAGATAACGGTACCTGTTGTGCGTTTGTCGAAAAATCGGATGGATAGATTGTGAAGATGCTGGTAAACATGTGCCCGGATATTTGCAGCGATACGGAACGTCAGCCAAGCCCCCAGACGTTGTTGGAAAACTGAAAAAATTGTACTGATCACCATTATGGCTAACAGCATGCCTACAGCCACGGATAACGCGACAGTCAAAGGTTGAATACCCCTGAATATTTCACCCAACCACGTCTCTGATGCTCCTGGGACGGCGTTAGGCGCCTCACTCAACGCCAAGATATCATCAACAAGGATGCGTGTGAAATACGGAGGTGCTAATGTAATGAGTGTTCCAACGATAAGGAATAGAATATAGAGGATCGCCCTACCGCGATACGGACGGATGTAAGACAAAATCCGTAGCATCACCTTGTGTTTCTTCGTACAGGCTGGACAAGGTGAGAACTCGTCCGGTAGCAGGCGTCCGCAGTTTTTACAGGCGTGCTCCTCAGGCTTATAGTCCCAAACGGGTGCTTCGTCGCGTTTACCGTTTCGGAACTCAATCTCGTCACCGATGAACCGCGCCACGAACCCGAACTTCGGTGCAAAACCGTTCGAATAGCGGATGAGGTCCACGGTCCCTTCTTCTGTTTCCAGCACCAAGAGACCGGCATCTACCACGACTTCAGCGCGGATCGCTAACACGCTTTTATAAGGGATATAGTGAAGCACCTCACCGCCACCGGTTACGGTAAATATTGCAGCATCTGTCAGTATGAACCACTCTTCGCCATAACTGCCCGATGCGTTGATGTCGCTTTGAACGGCAAATCGGATCTGTTCGGTCGGTATATTCAAGTCTTGTAGTGTTTTTTCGAGTGAATCGGGTAACGCGTCAAGCGTACCCGTCGGCGTTTCTGCAATTGCCATCCCTTATTTATTCTCCCGTACTTACTTCCCCGGCGTGCGTTCGTCCGGATATTTCCAAAGCACTTTGCGATCAATAGACTTCCAACGCGTCGCATCAACCCGTGGAACGACATATATCTTCCGACCACACCTGCACCGTATATCGTGGACATGTCCATTTGAGCAGGTCCGTTTTTTAACAAAATCAGTACTCTCTTGATGCACGCGATAGCCGCGCCTGCATGAATAACAAACCAAGTACATGATAAATACTCACATTTACTGCGTTTCCAATTAACATCCAATTTTCTTTAATCCATTTTTGGCAGGACAATTCATTTATCATCGAAAAATATTTTTCAAACCTCAACCGAATGCCTCTCCAAAACAGCGTCATTCAATTCGACACCGAGTCCCGGCTTCGTTGACGGAATGATATATCCATCTTCCCACCGCAACGGTTCTTTGAGAATCTCGGCATGGAAACCGTCCCACGTATGAATGCCTTCCTGAATCAAGAAGTTCGGACTACAGACATCCAACTGAATATTCGCCGCACCCCCAATTGGACCACCGTAGAGATGCGGCGCGATTTGCGCGTAGTGCGCCTCACCCATAGACGCAATCTTCTTCGCTTCAAGGATACCCCCCGTGATTGTCAAATCCATCTGCAGGATCGACGCCGCTTGTTGCTCTAACAAATCAACGAATTCGTATTTCGTCAATAAACGTTCACCAGTGGCAATCGGGATGCTCGTCGACTGCGCAACGCGTGCCATCTCCTTGATATTTTCTGGTGGTAACGGTTCCTCAAACCAGAGCGGATCATACTGCTCAACGCGTTTCGCGAAACGGATTGCACTGTTCGTGTTGAACTGCCCGTGTGTTCCGATCAGAATATCACATCTATTGCCAACGGCATCGCGAATCCCTCGGATGACGCTCTCGGCATAATCAAGCGTTTCCAATCTATCTGCGGTGTTCGGGTCAACAGGGTCAAACTTGACAGCGGTAAAACCTTTCTCGACATAAGAGAGGGCGAGTTCACCTGTTTTTTCGGGAGAATCACCGCGCCGCCATTGTAAGAGATAGGAATAGGCACGCAATTTCTCATGGAACATGCCCCCTAATAGATTGTAGATCGGTTGATTTAACGCCTTTCCGACAATGTCCCAACACGCCATCTCGATCGCACTCATCGCTGGTGTCGTCAGGGGACCGGAATGCCGCACACAGGGACCCTCATAAAGCGTTGACCAGATCTTCTCAATCCGAAACGGGTCGGTCCCAATCAAGAAACGTTCACCCCAGTCCTTGATGAGTTCAATGACGACATGGTTGAGCCGTGTATGATAGGTACATTCGCCTACGCCTTCAATCCCTTCGTCGGTTACCAACTTGACGAAAATCCAGTGTCTTCCACCCCAATGTGGCGGTGGTACGTCAACGAGATACGTTTTTACATCAACTATCTTCATTTTTTCAATTTCCCTTGCGGCGTAAAGAAGTGAGTTTTGTGTTACAATTTCCGCTTGCAAACTTCGCCAAAACTGACATCCGAGGTTATCTCAAAACTTTCTTCTATTATACCACAATTACCGAAATTCTGCACATTCTTATCTGGGAAAAAAACAAAAAAGATTTGACTTTGGTTGGAAATTGTGGCATGATTAATAACATCACACTGGCAAATGTAATAGGCATAATCGCAATGTTACGTGTCTGACCACTAATATAAATCTGGTTGTCTAAAATTTGATCAAGACGGCAGCGCAGTGGTGAATTTCGGCAGTGTTGATGGATAATACATTTAGGACGCAAGTCTCCCGATTATAAATCAATTTGGATTTTTAAACAGATTCTTGAGGCAGGTATACTTCAAAGAATAGATTAGAGAAAATCAGAACATAATTGGAGGAAATATGAGCAACGAAAGCAAATGTCCAGTGATGAGTCATTCTCATGCCCAGGGCACCTTAGCGAACAAACGTTGGTGGCCAGATCAGTTGAATCTGAAGATACTCCACCAGAACCCGCCAACATCCAATCCTTTGGGAACGGATTTCAATTACGCCGAAGCGTTCAAGACGCTCGATTTGGAAGCAGTGAGGCAGGACCTCTATGATGTGATGACAGCATCCCAGGATTGGTGGCCCGCCGACTACGGACACTATGGTCCCCTCTTCATTCGGATGGCGTGGCACAGTGCAGGCACCTACCGTATCGGCGATGGACGCGGCGGCGCAGCCTCCGGCACATTGCGCTTCGCACCCTTGAACAGTTGGCCCGACAACGCCAGTCTCGATAAGGCAGTTCGATTGCTCTGGCCAATCAAACAGAAGTACGGACGCAAAATTTCGTGGGCGGACCTGATAATTCTCACTGGGAACTGTGCACTTGAGTCGATGGGACTTAAGATGCTCGGATTCGCTGGCGGACGGGAAGATGTCTGGGAACCCGAAGAAGATATCTATTGGGGCTCAGAGACCACATGGCTCGGAGATGAACGTTACACCGGCGACAGGGAATTAGAGAATCCGCTCGGTGCCGTTCAGATGGGCTTAATCTATGTGAATCCGCAGGGGCCGAACGCCACCCCGGACCCAGTCGCCGCAGCGATAGACATTCGAGAGACGTTCCGGCGCATGGCAATGAACGACGAGGAGACCGTTGCGCTCATCGCCGGTGGACACACGTTCGGTAAAACCCACGGTGCCGCTGATGCAGATCAGTACGTAGGTCCCGAACCCGAAGGAGCACCGCTTGAGGAGCAGGGACTCGGTTGGAAAAACACCTACGGCAGCGGTAAAGGGGTCCACACGATTACCAGCGGATTGGAGGGGGCTTGGACCGCCACTCCGATCAAATGGGATAATAGTTTCTTTGAAAACCTGTTCAACTACGACTGGGAATTGATAAAAGGGCCCGGCGGCGCATGGCAGTGGACTCCGAAAGATGAATCCGCACAAAACACCGTGCCGGACGCTCACGATCCGTCAAAGAAGCACGCCCCGATGATGCTTACGACCGACCTATCCCTGAAGGCGGACCCGATCTATGCTGAGATTTCCAAACGCTTCTACGAGAACCCAGCCGAGTTCGCAGACGCTTTTGCGAAGGCATGGTACAAACTGACGCACCGCGACATGGGACCCCGTACACGTTGTCTCGGTCCCTTGGTTCCTGAGGAACCGCAGTTATGGCAAGATCCTGTTCCTGATGTCGATCATGAATTGGTTGCGGCGCAAGACATCGCTGCGCTTAAGGAAAAATGTCTCGAATCAGGGTTGTCTATTTCGCAACTGGTCTCGACTGCGTGGGCATCTGCAGCAACATTCCGTGGGACCGACAAGCGCGGCGGTGCTAACGGGGCACGTATTCGCCTTGCACCGCAGAAGGATTGGGAAGTTAACAATCCGTCTGAACTACAGAACGCACTTCAGACCCTCGAAGGGATTCAAACCGAATTTAATAGCGCCCAGTCCGATGGAAAGCAGGTCTCACTCGCTGACCTGATCGTTCTCGGGGGTTGCGCAGCGGTTGAAGCTGCCGCGAAGAACGCCGGTGTCACCGTAGAAGTGCCGTTCACACCAGGACGCACGGACGCGTTGCAGGAGCAAACCGACGTGGAATCATTTGCTGTGCTTGAACCGACCGCAGATGGATTCCGCAACTACCTCGCAAATGGGCACGAAAGAACAGCCGAGGAACTGCTGGTGGATCGGGCGCACATGCTGACGTTAACCACGCCTGAAATGACAGTTCTCGTCGGCGGCTTGCGCGTCCTGAACACAAACGTTTGTCAGTCCGGATTCGGTATCTTCACCGATCGGACCGAAACATTGAGCACCGATTTCTTCGTGAACCTGCTTGATATGGAGACCGAGTGGTCGCCATCCGCTACGTCTGAGAATGTGTTTGAGGGACGCGATCGCGCAACAGACGAACTCAAGTGGAGAGGGACCCGTGTCGATCTCGTATTCGGATCAAACTCTCAGCTCCGAGCCATCGCAGAAGTCTACGCGTGTGATGACGCACAACAGGCATTTGTGCATGACTTCGTGGCTGCGTGGAATAAAGTCATGAATCTTGATCGCTTCGATCTCGTCTAATCTCCGCAAAATACGGATAGTAAGCGCGTGGAACCCTCACGCGCTTACGTATCCCAATCCACTCTATATGAAAAACGATAGAAAATCAATCTTTGGCTGGTGCATGTACGATTGGGCAAATTCTGCGTATATTACGACAGTCGGTGTTGCACTGCTGCCCATCTATTTTAAAGAAGGCATTGTCCCTGCAGAAGGCGTTGCTATTTTCGGGCAAACCTTCAGTGCTACAGCACTCTGGGGGTTTATGGTCGGAGGCGCTGCGCTTCTTGTCTTTCTCTTCGCGCCAGTCCTGGGAGCTATCGCAGACTTTTCTTCGGCTAAAAAGAGATTTCTCACCGGTTTTGCCTACTCCGGAAGCCTGTTCGCGACCCTGCTCTATCTTTGCAGTCCTGGGGATGTCTGGTTAGCGGTCGCACTGTATATCAGCACACAAGTCTGCTTTATCGGTGGTAACGTCTTCTACGATGCGTTTTTACCACAGATCGCTTCTGAAGATAAACTTGATACCGTTTCTGCAAGAGGGTATGCATTCGGATACGTCGGTGGATCGTTGCAGTTCGGTATCTCACTTGCACTCGTCGCTATGCATGAGACCATCGGGATTAGCCAAGTGATGGCGGTACGCATCGGTATGGCGATGGCAGGCATCTGGTGGGCAGGGTGGACGGTGCTAACGCTACTATATTTAAAAGAAGACAGAACAGAACAAGCACTGCCAGAAAATTACCGCAACCGACCGAAAACCCTTGCCTATCTGTCGCTCGGTATCAGCCGGACAATCGCGACTGCCAAAAAAGTTGGAAACTTTAAACATCTCTCCCTTTTTGTGATCGCCTACATGGTTTACAATGATGGTGCCCACACGGTCACAAGCATGGCAACAATTTACGGGTCTGAAGAGTTAGGGTTATCGGCGACATCGCTCATGGTAACGCTCTTGCTTGTCCAGATTGTTGCAATCGGCGGCGCGTTGATATTCGGTAAACTTGCAACTCGTATCGGCGCAAAACGGGCAGTCATGGTCTCTTTAGTCCTATGGACTGGTGTCGTCATTTACGGTTATTTTATCCAAACTGCGACAGAATTTTTTGTTTTGGGAATGGTTGTCGGGATAGTGCTTGGGGGTATACAAGCACTCAGTCGCTCTTTCTACGGCGCGATGATTCCAGAGAATGCAAGTGCCGAGTTTTACGGGTTCTTTTCCGTCTTTAGCAAATTCTCAGCAATCTGGGGACCCTTTACATTCGGATTTGTTAAACAGATCACTGGAACGGCGCGTCTCGCTATTATTTCATTGATGGTTTTCTTTATTGTCGGTTTTATCCTACTCGCCTTTGTGAATGAAGAAAAGGCAAAAGCGGATAGGGACAAGTTCGCATTCTGAAATGTTTGGAACCCATCAGAAGCTCTTATGTAGTGGCAGAATAGCAGTATTATAACCCAAGTTGCCACTTTGTAGCATAGGCTGTTAGCCTGTGCATCTTCCTGCCACTTTGTAGCATAGGAAATCGTTGGTCTCCTGCACATCTCCCTGCCACTTTGTAGCATAGGAAACCGTTAGTCTCCTGCACATCTCCGCGCCACTTTGTAGCACCTGCACATCTCCCTGCCACTTCGTAGCATAGGAAACTGTTGGTCTCCTGTGCATCTTCGGGTTCTCCGAAAATGGCAGGAAACACACCCCATCTTTCGCAAAAATCACCGCTTTTCACTGAAAAACAGTGTTCGTGCGTCTAAAATCACATAGGTAGCAACTTCCGTTATTATAGCAAAACCCGTAATTAATCTGTCCTCATAGATTTTGCTATATACACTCGAATTACATTAATATTTCACAAGTATATTTAGGAAATTTGAAAAAAAATAGGAAAAACAGTGAATTCTAGAAAAAATTCGTGAAAAAGTGCAAATTAGACCTAAACTTTTGCAGTTTCATTCCTATATTAATATATTAAGAGAAAGCAAAGTTTTCTCCGATCAAAATTTGACAACATTCAACGGTTTTCTATTCAATAATATTTTCGCCAAATTTTTGAAACACGAATGGTACATATCATTACTTAAAGCGAAGCCTCATAATGCATTATGACAGATAGGTAAAGGATAAACTTCTCAACGGATTGCTCCTTTACCTTATCGTAAGGCACAGTTTGCAAGCTCTATAAATGGAAAGGAGACAGTCATGAGAAAAACAACACGTGACATCTCTCAACCTGACAAGCTTTATGCCTCCCTTAATCGCTTTATTTCTTCCACTGTTCTATTGTCTGCCGAAGAGGAGGACTCCCTCGTCCGTGACGGGTCACCCGAAGCACGCGATCGGCTCATCTTGTCCTATCTACCGCTTGTTAAATCGATTGCCTTCCGTTTTAGAGACTATGGCATTGATGTGAAAGACCTTTTCGATCAGGGCGTGGTAGGTCTCATCAGGGCTATTGATAGATATGATCCGAACCGTGGCAGGCTCGCCACATTCGCCCACCACTTTATCCTCGGCGAAATCCTCTGTTATCTCAAAAAAAATCAGAAACTCCTGCATCTGCCGAGTCCATTGCGGCGCGCCGTAAATAAGTTTTGCCGGGCACTCAGGCAACTCGGTGAAGGCGCGACAGATACGGATATCGCAGCGGCGATAAACCTGTCTGATGATGAAATTCCCTTTTTACGTGACTGTGCAGAATACAGCGTTGAAAGCCTTGACGCGCCGCTATCAGACGCCGAAGATGCCGTGACGCTGGCGGATATGATCGGCAGCATTGACCCGGGATTTGACGAGATAGACACCACGGTATCAGCCGAACAACTCTTGTGTCATCTTTCCGAGGTGGAGCGTGAAGTAATCCGTCTTCGCTTCGGGTTCGATGATGGGGTTGAGATGAGTCTCCGGGCTGTTGGCGAGCACTTCGGACGGTCTCATGAGTGGGTTGCCAAAGTCCAAAAAGCCGCCCTCGCGAAGATGCATAAACGCGCAACGTAAAAAAAAGTTGACACTTCGCAGATTTCAGCACATATTAAAGGGTATGTGATACAGAATGGGTGTGTGATACGGACAGGCAATCAGATTTCCCTTCAAGTAATTCTTTTAGCGTTCTATCCACACTCAAATGATGGATAGAGGTGTTCGTAGCGGGTTTTGCTTGGATATTCTTCAGAGTTTCCCCGCCCGATATACCAATCATTTATAATTTGACAAAGCACTAAAGAAAAAAAGATAGGAGGCACACTATGGCTTTTTTGAAAAAGCATCGGAAAAGGGTCATTTTTATGGGATTAATTATCTTTTTTATCGGGGTTTTTGTCTTTTTGCAGAATAATCCGCCAAAAGAGCCAATAATCCTCTACAAAACGACCCAGCCGAGCAAACCACAAGCAAACATAGACGATACCGTTAGTTCTGATGCTCACAACCACGCTCCTGGTCAAGACCACAATCATAGTCATGACCACAACCATAACCACGATACTGCTCCAGATTTCCGCACCGCGCAGGAACCCTCAAGCAGCGACACTTATGACTGGCGGGACGATGGGACGTTTGAGGCACCACGACCCAAAAAGGATCCCTGGAAAAAGTTGGATGCGCAGCAGCCAGATATGGAAGAATCAACCAACAACAGCGAAAACAGCGAAGTCTACCCACCTCCAAACTGGCACCTGACGAAAGATCCCGAGTTGCGTTCCACGTACTTTCGCGCTGTATTAATTAACCAGTTTGGGGATATTCCCGAGGTTCACATTGTTGCAGGATATCAGCGGAAAAGGGAACTGGGGTTACCTGTCACCATTGATGAGTATATTGAGAGTCTTGAAGCAAAATACCACCTCTGGCCGAATAAAAGTATCCTGCGGGCACTTGAAAGTCTGCGAAAGGAGAGAGAAAAATGAAACGAGTTACTTCTTTCTTGCTTTTTTATTTTCTATGCTTTTGGAGTTTGCTGACACTCTTTGGCTGTGGCAATACCGAAGAGACGGAAGAACTTGGAGCCTCGTCTTATTTGATAGCAGAACGACCTGAACCTGAAAAGACCGACGATCTAATCGATGTTCCGGAAAAATGGTATAAGACGAGAGACCCTCTCTTACGCAACGAATATTTTCTTGCCGTGCTTATCAATCAGTTCGGAGATATTCCGGAAGTTCACACCATCGCAGAATATCAGCGGAAAAGAATACTAGGGTTGCCTGTCACCGTTGAGGAGTATAACGCCTACCTCGATGCCCGGCAGCGTCTCTGGCCGAAGCAAAACCCCCCTCAAAAGCTCGGAGCGATGGAAGAAACAGATGATCCAGAAGTTTTTGCTAAACTCTACCGTGAACAACTCATTAACCAGTTTGGAGATGTGCCAGAGATTGACATCATCGTAGAAGTTGAGAAGAAATGGAAGGTGGGTGAAAGGGTGTCGTTGGATGAATACGTTGTTTATGCTCACGCATTGTTCCAGCTCTTTCCGAGTGAAGAAACACTACGTCAGCTCCAAGAAGCTTTATTAGTAGAGCAAGAAGAATTCAATGACTTGGATGATGAGGATGAGTAGGTCATTTAGCCCCGACAAAACTGTTGCATCCAAATCAATAGGATAGAGTTTCTTTATTTCCCTCTTCAGTTCCTAAAGGTGTTAAAAATAAATGCTAACATTTCAATAACAGTTAGCAATCTATCTAACTCAGAAGGCAAACGGTAAAGATCATACACGAGTTTTTACCAATTGCCCTCTTATCTATAAAAGGAGAATTTTACAATGTTTAGCACATCGAGAAAGCTGCTTGGCAGCTTAACCCTTTTCACCTTTATCTTTGCTTTCGCGATTCCATTACTTGTCATGATAGAATCAGCAAAAGCAGGGCCCGAATGTAATATACGTTCGCGACCATACGACGTATTACGTCTGTCGTTGTCCTGACAGGCCCCTCTGGATAATTGTTGATTGTTGGGTTGATGAACGTAGGGAAATCGACTATATAAATCATCCGGACCCCATAATAGTCGACTGGGAGCCGCAGCACGTTTTTCACAACGTCACGTACAACTGGCTCGACACCTGGGAGAACGTAAAGCTCAATAGCAACAGCCCTAAATGCGGGACGATAGCGAAAGTATGTGAAGAGTATTGATGCGGGTTTTGCCCGTGAAGGACACTCGATCAAAAAAGGGACGGCGTAAAGCCGTCCCTTCCTATGTTACGCTATTGTGGCAAAACCGCTAACGATTGTCCGGCGCGTTCCGAAGCACACGAAACAAATAACTCTCGTTAATTCGCTAACTCGAAAATAATCGGAATTTCAAGGCGCAGGCTATTACCCGCTTGCTCTTCAGGGAAAGACGGGTACGGTATAGCGTTTCGGACAGCAACGAGTGCCGCATTATCCAACGCACTTGAACCAGAAGAATCGGTAATGACCGGGTTCCGAATCGTTCCGTCTCTGAAAAGCGTAAATCGAACCGTCGCCGATGTCCCGTCTTCAAAGTCCCGGACACGGGGCGGGAACCGTTGCACCTGTTTTATCCGATCCCGGATCGCTTTTAAGAATGCGTTAAATGACTGTTTCGCATCGCCTAAATTGACCGAAGCGAGTTCTAAGTTACCCGGATCGTTGAATTCCACTTGTGCCATTGTCGATCCCACGTCCATCCGCTCGACGATGCTTGTGCTCTCAAATTTCGGTACTTCAAATTTCGGCATCGTTGTAACAATGCTCGCCTGTCGGGACGATGCAAACAGATTTTTGCCGATGTTAGTTGCACTCGGTGCTATCACAGGACGTGTCGGTACATCATCCGTCGGCAATGTGAAGCGTGCGTTGCCCACCGCGATTTTAGCACTCGTCGTGACAGGTTGCCCTTTAGGGGTTTGGAGCTTAGAAAATTTCGGTGGTTTCGGTTTTCGTGTTGTACGCGGCGGCGTGCGCCGTTTCGGTTTCGGTTTTGAATCTGCGACAAGGACACTTGCAAGTTTGTCGTCGTTCTTCACTAACACCGTCTTATGAATAAAGTAGATGGCACCGAAGATAATTCCGACTACATGCAATCCGATAGCAAAACTACTTGCGATTCGCATCGCTTTCTTTTTCCGTTGTTGGGCGGCTTCTCGATTCTGCCGCTGAACGTCAGTAATTGTCATCATATTTTTCTTCTCTTGTTCCTTTCAGTATTCTATAAGGGTGCGCTATATCAGTAATTAGTCTTCGTAACTCAGTAGTTTATACCTATTATCTTTCTCAACGACGGAGCCGAGAATCCTCAGTTCCCCTTTTTCACCAGCAGCGTTTTTTAACATCAAAACGGTACCCCGTAAAAGTTGGAAACCCTCATAGGTCTCTGTAGGTCTGTCAAAGCGGATGGCGATGAATTTTAGATTCTGACCGCCATAACGGGCTATCCACTTTTTCATGCCGATGTTACATTTTTTATTCAGATTCGACCACGCAAAATCACCCGGGAAATTACTTGGCGGTTGACTTGCCGGGAATGCCGGCCAGATCCGATCCAGATATTCTTCGCGCTGCACACGCAAACGGTTCAACTGTTCTATGTCTCTGTTATTAAGCGCGTCAACGACCGCCAGGCCGAGTTGACCTGGCGAGTGTAGATTCGGTTCCTTACAGCCGACCGTACTGCTGCAAACAAGCAATACGGTCAATAGCAAGCAAGAAATGTGAACTGAGCCTTCACTAATTCTGCGCACTCGTTGTCCACCCTGATAACCAGTTGTTGGACGGGCTTACAGCACCGATAAAGTTAACCGGTTCAAAGAACCCATCAGACGGCGGTGATGCTGCGGAAACAGCATTCGCACCGGCACCCGGTGTGAAGTTCGGAGCCGTTTTGCTGAACGGATTCGCCAAGCCTGGGTCTGCCGCTTTGTTTCCGTTATCGGCGGCATAACCGGCTTCGTCAAACCCATCATCGTCTTTTTCGTCGCCGAAATTGGCTTTACCATTTTCAAAGAAAACACTGTTTTTGACGACCAGATCGCCGCTCTCCGCTTGCGCAATAGACGACTCGCCGTCAATGTCGAGTCCGATTTTGTTGAAACCCGTGACAATGAAATTGGCGTACGTGCCAGCCGCACCTTCACGGATCAGCATACCGTTGTCGCTTTCCGGTCCAGCCGGATCCCCGACGAGCGTTACGTTATAGATCGTTGCAGCGGAACGCGGGGTCGCCTCGTTATTTTTACTGCTGTTATCAACTTCAAACCCGTTATCTGCATCATCACCATACTGCTGGGCAACCCAGAATTGACCTTTACCTGTCCAACCGTCTGTCCAGTCAAAGGAGTCGTCTCGGGCACCCGTCACGACAGCATACTTAAGATTGACAGTGCCACCGAAGAACTCAATGCCATCATCTTGGTTCATGTGGACTTGGATGTACTCTGCGACCGTACCGGATCCGACACCTTGGAAGGCGATACCGTTCAGTTCGTTATCTGGGCTGAATTCGATACCGGCGTATTCGAGACGGACATAGCGCAGTGTACCGCTGCTATCAGCAGGATTGTTTCCGCCAAAGGCACCAGTATTGCCTTCACCGAAGGTTACACCTTGGTTCGTCGGCGCGCTACCGTTGATAATCAAGCCGCCCCACTGTCCACGTGCCCGACTACCAATTGCAGCGTCACTTGACATAATAATGGGCGCATCCGCTGTACCGTTTGCCATAATTTTAGAGCCTTGAGCGATAATCAGTGTACCGTTGCTCGCTTGCTCACCGAAGATTTCAACACCCGGTTCAATCGTTAACGTTGCACCGCCTTCAACAAACACGGCACCCTTCAGGAGATAATCGTAATCCGCCGAGAGCGTCCTGTCGGCCTTCAATTTACCTTCAAGAACGACGACTTGGCGACCATCGACTTCAATGGTCTCTTCCACGATACCAGTGTCTTCTGTATCGTCGATCTCCTCATCACTTCCACAACCGACAAAAGCCAACGTTATGCCAACTGCGAAAATGGCGATTAACTGGAACAGCCAATTCTGATACGAACCCCGTTTTCCACTGAAAACAGGGGTAGACCCAATATTTAACATTAGCTAACTAAGCTCCTTTTTTGTTTTTTCGAGTCCTAACCGCTATTGCGGACAGGCACTCATCATCGCGATTCAGCGATCCAAATCGCTATTACTTTTTTTTACGTCGCTGTTATAGATTCCCTCGTTATTAAAGGATACCCATAAATTGTTGCAGAAAATTGACAATATTATGATTTTTTTTTACTTTAGGAATGGCTATTGGCTATCGGCTTTCAGCCGTTAGTAACAAGAGGTTTTTGATTATATGGCTTTCGGCTTTCGGCTCTCAGCAATAAGAGGTTTTTGATTAAACTAACCTCTCTTTGCTGACTGCTGACTGCTGACTGCTGATGGCTAATTAACAGAAGTCCTCTTGCTGACGGTTTCCGACGGCTGACGACTGACCGCTATACGCTACAGATTGTAACTTACGCCGAGCGAGAAAGACCTCCCAATTTTGTAACGGAGGTAATCTGCGTCTCCCATCTTATAGTAAACGTCTGGATTCAGTAGGTTCTTCGCCGAGAAACTTAACTTGAAGTAACCCGCAACGACTCGACTGAAACTGGCATCCAATTGACCGCGTGCCTGTTCATACACGTCCGGTACCCCGTGGTTCCCCACTTCAGAAAGCCTACTTCCAAAGATGTTATATGCGATCGCACTGGAAACCCCCCAATTAGGATCTTCATAACCGACGGAGACGTTGAAAATGTATGGGCATTGTCCTTGCAGTGGACGTTCGGAAGAAGTCTGAATCCCGACCCCCTCCGGCAAGACCACCTGTGAGGAGATCAGCGCAGCGTTGGTGTTAATCGAGAAATTGCTTAAAGCCGCTGTAATAACACCCAAATTCTGGCGAGCCTCTAATTCTAAACCGTAGTTGTGCGCACCTTCGGCGTTTTCATAAGTGATTCGGACCTCCGCTTGCGGTTGAACGATCTGCTCAATCGGTTTTTGGAACCGTTTATAGAACGCACTGATCGCCACGACACCCCCGATCTGTGGGAAGACTTCCCAACGGAAATCGAAATTGTCGATCTGTGTCCGCTCCAAATCCGGGTTACCGAGAATCGTTCTACCGCCCACAAAATCTGTAAATTCAAAGGGGGCAAGTTCACGGAAATCGGGACGCGTAATCGTTCGCGATGCAGCGAAACGCAGGTTCATCCGCTCTGCTATACGATACGTTACATTCAGGCCCGGCAGCCAATCAAGCGTTTCCAAGTTTGCCTTAATCTCCGTGCGCGTCGCAGCGAACGGATCAAACGTCGTAACCGCCTGGTCCGAAGATTCCAATCGGACACCGCTCATCACTTGCCATTTCGGACTCAGCGGCAGGTCAAGCATCAGGTACCCTGAATAAATATTGTGGTCTGCGAGGTAGTTATCCGTAGAACGCGTTGATTCACGCAACTCAAAGACACGCGGTGCGATGTTTTCGGATTGGAAGAGTATCTCCGGCGGGTCGGATAAGTCCACAACAGCGTCCACCTGATCCGAAGGTAAGAATCTAAATCTGCGTACATCAAATGTCCGTGCTCTATCTCGTAGCAACCCACCAAACTTGAAAAGTCCATCTGTGCCGATCGGAACCTTCCAGTCAACGCGGGCGTTATACTCGTTGTCCTCAAGATCAAAGAAAAATCGGCTTCCACTGTGTGTGACATCGCGGAACACGAAACCGTTATCTCTCTCTTCATAGATATTCTCGCGTGTATCAGGTTCATCGCGTGAGGCGCGCGAATAGGTGAGCCGCCACTCCATAGACACACTCGGTTGCGCGGGCTCCTCTAATTCCGGTCCGCGAAAGTTGAAATCGTGCGTCCCTGCTAACTGCCCAGAGAAAAGTTGGCGTTCAACGTATCGGAGGCGTGTACTCTCCATATCCGTGTTCCTGTCAGCGTTGAAACCCTCCCACGTTCGGATCTCATCTTCCGCCGTATGCGTGAAAAGTGAGCGGAGGTTGACCTGATGTTGCGGTGAAAAACGGAGACTCGTGTTTAGGACCGTCCCCCAATCTACCTCGTTCCCGGTGCGTTCAACGTTGTACGAGGTTACGGGTGAAAGCGTCTCGTTAAGACCAAGGCGGAAGGCGTTACGAACCTGCGTGCCGTAACTGTGGCTGTTGCCGTAGGAGATGACACCTAAGTAACCGAACTCCTTACCGAAAACGGTATTACTGTTACCGAGACTGAATTTATAACTTTGGTTGACTGGTATTGTTATCGACTCCGGCGACCAAACGTTCTCAAAAGATCGTCCAAACTCCTGAATCTTCTCCTGTGTAAAACCTGCAGTCGTAAAACGTCCACGCTCACGAATCGGTGTATCGCCTGCCTCATCTTGAATAACACTCGGGAGTGCCCGCGAACCGTCATCAAACCCTAAAAAATCGAAATCGCCACCCGGATACGTCAAACCGTCTTGTCCAGTTGCCTGTGTGTTGAAACCTGTTGACATAGACAAAGACATCGTTAATTCTTCAGGAAAATCTTTAGTGAATACTTGCACCGAACCGCCAGCAAAACCCCCCGGTTGGTCGGGTGAAAAAGTCTTTACGGTCTGCAAACTCGCCAGCAGGCTCGCCGGAAAAATATCCATCGGTACGACCCGCCTGTTCGGTTCCGGACTCGGAATTTCGACGTTGTTGAGGAGTGTATTACTATAGCGTTCACCCAATCCCCGTACAAACACATAGCGTCCCCCAACAATGCTTACCCCTGTTACCTGTTTAATCGCCTCACCTGCAGACGATGCCGGAAGTCGGCTCATCTCTTCTGTACTAATACTGTCTTCAATACGTGAACTGCGCATCCGTTGTTCGAGCAACCCGCGCTCACTTGCTTGACTCAGTTGTACCGGCATCTTAATCGCATCAAGTTTTAGCACTTGCGGGACCAGTAACATTTGAATCGGTTCTGGTGTCTCTCCGACTTTCACTTCAAACTCAGGAACGGTATACGTGTTATAAAACGGGGCAGTCGCTTGAATCCTGTAACTACCCGCCGGTAAATCCAACGCAAACGCACCCGTTTCATCAGTTGTTACTCGGATCTGCGTATCAGCAACCCGAATTGTAACTTCTGTAAGCGGAACACCGGTTTCACTATCGACGACGATACCGGTTACACTGACGTGTTGTTGCGTTTCATGGCTATCAGCACTCACTTCGCAGAGCGCGAGTAATGTGCCGATGACTAAAAGCAACAGCCCCATACAAAAGCGTCCGCTGAAGGATAGAGATCGCAAACCCATATTAAGAAGTCCTCTCATATTATTTTTTAGGACTTACGCAGGTTGCTCTTTTGTAGAATAGGAGACCGTTAGTCTCCTGTTCACTGAGAACGTTTCTGTTTTTTCAGAGTTCACCCGCTAACGAAACGTCATATCGTCAAAATTGCGTAAGTCCTGTTTTTTATCCTTTTAGGCAAGTTTGAAATCTTCAGAAGAATTGTAACACCCGAATGCAACAAAAATGTGTTATTTTTTTGCCAAAAAAATAGAAAAGATACTGAGGACACAGTTAACAGGACGCAGTTATCAGTTACAAGAGATTTCTGATAATCCCAACGCCTCTTCCTGATAACTGAAAGATTTTTTTCGTAAAAAAAATCGTACTGACAACTGAAAACTATTAACCTTGCTATTTTCTTAGATAAATCTTATAATAATTGAGCGTACGCTGTTAAGTTATATCGGAGGTAGATTAGATGATAAGCGAACTGCTGCGGAAAAGCACTCATTTAGCAGGACTTACCCTACCGGTTATCTATCTCTTCTTGGATAAACCGACGATGTTAATTTTAGTCGGGCTGCTAACAGGGTTTGCGTTTACGGTGGAATTGGCGAAATGGTGCTCGCCGCGTTTCGCGGACATCTTCTTCCGAACCCTTACGCCGCTTCTCCGCAGCCACGAGCGTAAAGGCGCAGTAACAGGAGCGACCTATTATCTGGTGAGCGTTTTTCTGTCCATTCTCTTTTTTGCGAAGGTGCTTGCGCTTGTCTGTATCTTTTTTATGATATTCGGGGATATGGCAGCTGCACTGGTCGGCAAAATGTGGGGCAAAACGAAACTCATCGCCGGAAAGAGTTTGGAGGGGAGCGCCGCCTGTTTCATTGTTTGCGTCACAATTGCGCTCGTCAAATTGAACCCTATTATAGCGGTCATCGGGGCATTGGTTGCTACACTTGTTGAACTCATCCCGTTCCCGATTGACGATAATCTCACTGTTCCGCTTATCTCAGGCGCGGTCATGCACTTTCTAATGAATAGCACATTCAGTTTTTAGTTCTATGGCACATATTAAACTTGAAAATGTTGTAAAACGTTTCGGCGATGTCGTCGCTGTCAAAGATTTTAATCTCGAAATTCACGATAAAGAGTTCGTCGTTTTTTTAGGTCCCTCCGGGTGTGGTAAAACCACAACGCTTCGGCTCATCGCAGGATTGGAAACCCCCGAAGAAGGCGACATCTTCATTGACGGGCAGCGGGTCAACGATCTCTCGCCTGCTGATCGGGACATCGCTTTTGTATTCCAATTCTACGCACTCTACCCACATCTGAACGTCTATGATAACATCGCTTTTCCGCTCAAGGCAGTCAAAGTCGAAAAATCGGAAATTGACGCGCAAGTCAAGCGTGTTGCTGAAATCCTGCAAATATCGGACATGTTGAAACGGAAACCGAGTGTTCTCAGCGGCGGCGAGATGCAACGTGTCGCCCTCGGACGCGCAATGGTCCGTCAACCGAAAGTTTATCTCCTCGATGAACCGATGGCGAACTTAGACGCAAAGATTCGGGTTGATACCCGCGCCGAGATTAAACGACTTCAACACGAGATCGGCGCAACAACTATCTTTGTAACACATGACCAAGTTGAAGCCATGTCCCTCGCCGATAGGATCGCTGTCATCCACGAAGGGGTCTTACAACAGATCGGGACACCTCACGAGATTTATAACAGACCCCAAAGCCTCTTCGTCGCAGGGTTTATGGGGATGCCGACGATGAACCTACTCGATGCCGAACCCACAAACCGAGATGGCGCATCCGTTTTACGTCTCAGTCATACCGATGTCCATCTCCACATCTCTCCACAACGGCAAGCGCGTATCACGTCAGATGCCGAAGAAAATGGTTTGGTATTCGGTATCCGCCCTGAGCATATCACAGCCGCGAAGCAACCGAGCAAACCGCACATTCCTGCACAGGTACATCTCATTGAACCCCTCGGAGCAGTCAATATTCTCGATATGCGTCTCGGTACACATTCCGAGACCGAGGACCCCATTCTCCTCCGCGTTCGGACACATCCGACATTCCGGGTTGCGGTAGGCGATACGATCGGGTTGCGTTTTGATGAAAAGGAGATGCACCTCTTTGACCGAAAAACGGAGCAAACCCTCTGGTAATTCTATAGCTAAAAATGGAGGAGAAGATACATGGAAGGCGAGACAACGAAAATACCGTGCCGCTTAGCAGCTTTCGATTTAGACGGTACACTCCTGAGTAGCGAACACACCTTGTCATCAGAAAACCGCGAGGCACTTCGGCAGCTCGCGACAAACGATATTCTCGTCGTATTGGTTTCAGGACGGATGCACCGTTCGATCCAACCGATCAGCGATCAGATCGGGCTTAAAAACCCTATCATCTCTTACAACGGGGGGATGGTGCGACATGCGACAACTGGCGAGGTCTATCATCATACGCCTGTACCAGCAGATGCCGCGATAGCGATTGTTAATGAATGCGCCGAACACGGATTACATCTCAATTACTGCTTGAACGATGAACTCTACGTCGCCGAACAAAACGCCTGGAGCGACTTATATGAAGCCCGAACAGGCGTTCCGGCAACACCGATTGGCGACCTACGTGAATTAGCAGGCGAAACACCGACGAAGTTACTTATCATCCACACATCTGAAAAATTGCAACCGCTCTTGCGGAAGTTTCAAACCGATTACGCACAGAAACTTTACGTTACACAGACCCAAGCAGAATATATAGAATTTATGAATCCAGTGGTTACTAAGGGCCGCGCGCTGACAACTCTCGCCAAGCGGTTCGACATAGCGATGGATACGGTCGTCGCTTTTGGCGATAGTTATAACGATGAAAGTTTACTCAAGACGGCAGGTTTCGGCATAGCGATGGCAAACGCGGTCCCCCCCATCCGTGATTGCGCAGATTATATTACAACCACCAACGATGAAAACGGGGTCGCAAAAGCGATTTGGGATATTATTCTCTGATGCTCGCTCCGGCATTCGATGACCGACGGCTATGTTCGCAAAACCTAATAAATCTCCTCATGCGACGGCTATTTCCTCATGCTCATGTCGTGGAACTTCGTGTAAGGAAAATCGGCGACAAGAATATAAGAGTTCCCTTCCTGCTTCAAGTTCATCTTGACAGAGCTGGCTGAAAATTCAAAGTACTTTGCCAAAACTTCGGCTAATTCGTGATGTAGCCTTGTCATAAACCGGTCATCGACATCGACCCTGTCCTGCGTGATGACCAGTTTCAGACGCTGTTTGGCAATATTACTTGATTTCGGCTTGCGTCCGAAGAGTTGTTTGATGCTTAAGTTCATCGGAAGACTCCTTATCTATCTATTTTTCGTGAACCAGTTTAAGAGACTACTGAATAAGCCTTTTTGCTCTAAATCGGGAATCGGGATTCGTTGTCCTGTGAGCCGCCGGGCGATCCGCATATAAGCCTGAGCGCCGGGTGAACCGTCTTCATAAACGAGCGGTATACCTCGGTTTGTAGATGTAATGACACCACTGTCTTCTGGCACAACACCGATCAAGTCGATATTAAGAATATCCAATACGTCGGCTTGGTCCATCATGCTCCCGTTGCCGACGAGTTGTGGTGAGAAGCGATTTATGACGAGATTGATGGGTTCAATTTCGGCGTTTTGTAGCAATCCGATAATCCGGTCGGCATCCCGAATCGCAGAGACGTCAGGCGTTGTAACGACGATGGCTTCATCGGCGCCTGCCGAAGCATTTCTGAAGCCGCGCTCAATACCAGCTGGGGAGTCAACGAGGATAAAATCGTAAGTTGTCCGCAAATTGTCACAGATCGCTTTCATATGTTCAGGCTGCATATCGTCCTTATTGTTTTTTTGCGATGCTGCCAACAACATCAGTCCATTGACGCGGCGATCCCTAACAAGTGCTTTATTAAGTTCGCACTCCTTTTCGATGACATCCATAGATGTATAAACAACACGACTCTCAAGCCCCATGACGATATCGAGATTCCGAAGCCCGACATCTGCATCAACAAGTACGACGCTCTTACCTAAGAGGGCAAGTGCTGTCCCTAAATTGGCCGCAGAGGTCGTTTTACCGACACCCCCTTTGCCTGATGTCACAACGATGACTTTTCCCATAACCGGAACCTCCTTATATTAAAACTTAACAAATTTTTCAATAATAATGACATTTTCTTCCCCGATCCGTGCGATCTCTGGGTAGCCTCGGGATTCCTGGTTCGCCGTAGATCGGTTTACACAATTTCCAATCTGAAGTTGTAACGGGGCGAAATCCATCGCAATAATTACAGCGGATAACCTACCGTTTGTTCCAGCACGCGCACTGCCACGCAACGTACCGAGCACGACGATATCACCGCCAGCTCTAACCTCACCCCCCGAATTGACATCGCCGTAAATAATCAGGCTCCCTTGTGGAAACTCCTCGATCTGTCCAGAACGAATCGTATACGGCACAACGCGAGACGGCTCCCCCTCACGGGTAGATGGAACATCTGCCCGCTGCGAGATCGTATGCGTCGTCGGTGCCGCAGCTATTGGCGGCGAAGCCGAATCATCCCCCAAGTCAACACCTCGCACTATCAAATCGTAGTTCTCCCGCAGTTTAGACCTCAGATAGTCAATCTCCTCATCATTTAATGTCGGAGATTTAAGGTCTATTTGAACAGTTGCACCCGCTAAAGAACGATTCATACGCGATATCTCTTGCTGAATCGCAACTTCAACTTCCGCTATAGATAGGTGAGGCTTGATGATCAGGTGCAAGCCGTCCTTATAAGCTCTGAGAACTACTGTAGAATTTACCATTGTGCTATTCGGTACCATAAATCCATGTTATTGAAGAGTGCCTTAATAGCCTAATTTTTTCGACGGCTATTTTCGCCTCGGTTTAAGCCTCTTCCAATTTCGCCAAAACGTAGGGACCTTCAGGAATCACAGCAATTTGGACATCTTCACCGTAGCGGGTTAGAAGTTCCTCAATGCCCGCTTGCGCGCTTTTTAGTGGATGTACGAATAACTTCGCGCGCTGATGATATGGGATTCCATCGGTATAAAAATAGATGTCTGCTTTCCGAGCGACCTTCGCCAACTCTTCGAGTTGCCACTGGTCGATAACAAAGTTCGCAGGATTGTAAAGCCCTTGTACAAAGGCACTTAAATCATCGGTCTTGAAAATGAGGTTCGTAAACGGTTCGCTGCCGATGCCCTCGCTGCACGCCGCGACTAATAAAATACTTCCACCTTGCCTGACAATTTCCACAGCGGTCAAAAGACCTTTGATCGCTTGATAAAACGTTGTATCTAAAGGGTAGCCTGCGCTGGAAACAACAACCGCATCCGCCGGTGCAGGAAGCGTAACCTTGGCGTGTTTCTCTACAAATTGTGCACCGACACGATGCGATTCAACCAGGTCTCCTGCAAAAACGCCAGTGATTCGACGGTTTTTATCTATCGCAACGTTAAGATTGAAGTCAACACCTGCCATGAGTGCGATCTCGGTCGCTTCTATGTGAAACGGGTTACCGTCCAAAATCCCAACCGCCGATTTCGGATGCTCCATGAGTTCGGGACCGTGCATCACTTTCATCGTTTCAACTGAGGCGACACCAGGACAGATCGCTTTTCGGCCCCCAGAATATCCTGCCATCAGGTGCGGTTCAATTAACCCTGTGGCAATCTTCAGGTCCGATGCGAGGTAAGTCTTATCAATGTAAACCGGTGTTCCGTTTTTTGTGCCGCCTAAATAGTCATGGTTCTCAGGCTGTTGGGAAAAATGGTTGACGATGCGGTATGTGTCCATAATTGAACGTCCAACCATCTCTTGAAGTTCTTCGCCTTCATTCGGACGATGGATACCGGTCGCGATGAGGATCGTAATCTTTTCGCGGGGTATACCTGCGCGTTCAAGTGTTTCCAATATTGGCGGGAGGATCACCTTATTCGGGACAGGACGGGTCACGTCCGAAATCACGATACATGCTGACGCGCGCCCCTTCGCTATCTCAAGCAACGGAGGCGAAGCAATCGGTTGCGCAATTGCCGCCCGAACAGCGCTATCTTCATCAGATAGCGGCGCACTTTCCGAAATCTCAAGAACCCCAGCAATATTCTTATCAGGGATCTCAATCGGTAACGTGCCAGTTCCATATCGCATTTCCACTCGCATCTTGACGTGTCCCTTCAAATCGGCAGGTTAAATACAAACATTAGCGCGTTTTCACTCGAAAACACCCTTCCCTATTACAATTATACCTGTTTTTTATCAAAAATGCAAATTAATTTTGCGTTTAATCCCCATATTTAGCGACTTTATGCGGATTTTAGCACAGTTTTCAGTTTTTAGTACGATTTCTTCTGCGAAAATTTTTCAGTTAGAAGAGGTCAACAGTTGTCGGTTGTCAGTTGTTAGGTATAGTAAAATCAAGAATTAAAAAGACATTTCAGTGATTGCAGAGACCACCCCTCGTAGGCGATTTTTGATAGGGTATTTCTTCAAGGTTCCCTCGTCCGTTCTGGAGTGTTCCATTAATTCTGAAATCCACTATAAAAGGGAAACCATCTGTTAACCCGTATTCTCTTTAACTGAGTACTGAAAGGTTTTCGTAGAAAACCGTACTGACAACCGTTAACTTAAGAACTGTTTGACTTTTTCAGGATAACATGCTAAAATTTCTTATCGTCATGGATATATCTAAACGCACCGATTGCGAGTAAAATCTAACATAGCGCGGAGAAACGGACATGCAACGCATCGAAATTACCACTAAACCGAACGGCGCAGGACGCAACTGGTTGGAAGTCGGACATTTTGAGACTGACGCTCTCGATCGCAAGCAGTGGATTAAAGAGAACGTTCCACACCAAGACACAAAACTCACCGTCGATAGACAGTATTCTGGACGTGGTGAAACGATCGACTGGATCATCATCATCCCAGAAAACTATCCTTTCACGCTCGTCAAAGTTACTTATGACCGGCTCAACCCGAAAGCCGTTGAGGTACTCTGGTCACCAGATGCGTCCCCCGAATCCGATAACACCCGTGATGAAAAAATCAAACGCGTCTTTGAACTCGCTGCCGGCAACGATGAGCTGACGAATTTGCTGAAGGAGCTTCTCCCGAATTAACGGTTATCGCGAGCACTGTCCAATTGTAGAAAAAGATCGCGAGCACAGCTCGCTCCTACAAAAAGAGGACACAGATTATCGCGAGCACACCTCGCTCCTACAAAATAAGAAAATAATCCATTTACCATCCATAACGTTCCGGGCCCCAGGGTTTCGTAATCAGTTCCTGCTTCGCCATCACCATAGTTTTGCTCGGTACATCGTCGTATAAGATAACACCGGGGCCGACGACACTGTAAGACCCGATCCGTCGCCCCGGCATAATGATTGCGTTCACACCAGTGCGGCAATAATCGCCCATATACGTCGCGTTCGCGCCGGACGGTGGCACTTCATAACGTCCCTCTACCTGTATCGGTGTATCCTTGTCATCAAACCGGAGGGTACCGCATACCGTGGCTGCACCGATATCCGTGGCGCATCCGAAAACACCCGACATCTCGCAATAGTGATACAGATAGACCTTATCGAACAGGACTCCCGACATCTCAGCACCGTGACCGATAATACACTGATTCCCGATGGTGCTGCTCCCGACATCGCAATAGTCGCTAATCCGGCACTGATCCCCGACGAAGATATTCCCGTGTAAAATCGCACCGTTCGTGATGTTGTTATTCGCGCCGGCAATCAGCGTGCCGTTAACGACGACACGAGGTCCAATGACTGTGTTTTTTCCTAACACAACGTGTCCATTGATCTCGGCAGCATCCGAAATTTTCGCGCCATCTGCTATCTGGTTCTCCGTAACCTTTTTTGTGAGGTAATCAACGAGTCGCTTGTTCGCTTCGAGGATATGCCACGGTTTATCAACATCGACAAAGAAATCCGATGTCTGAACTGCTAAAACCGTCCTGCCGTCGTCAATCATGAGTTGCAAAGACTGCGCGATTTCAGATTCAGGGGGCGGCATCCCACCGACCGGGACCCTCGTAACGATGCCGGGGTTCCTTAAGAGATACGGCGTCGCACTGTGCTGAAAGGCATATACACCGCAGAGTCGATGAGAACCGCCCCGTGGATGCCCCTCAATGCCGGTCAGTGTCGAGAGGCTGCCGTTACTTCCGTCCGTGGTGCCGATCCCTGCGCAGAGATAATTGCTTGCATCTTCACTACCAAGCGGTTGCACAAGTGCCGCTGCTTCTACATCAGACGCACGAAAGGCGCCAATGAAATTACGAATATTTTCGGAAGTCGTTACAGTATCCCCGTGAATCACGAGGTACGGCTGTGCTTCGAGATGCTCTACGGCTGTCAATGCCGCACTCGCTGTGCCGTCGAGTGTCTGCTGTGTGACAAAAGCGACATTGGGTATATCCGCCACTGCGCCGCGCACCTGTTGCGCCTGATGTCCGACAACGACGATAATCCGTTGACATCCGACCTCACACAGGTTCTCTACAACTCGGCGAACGATCGGCTTATTGGCGATCGGGATCGTACATTTCTGTCGGAATTCGCCATAGGGCCAGACTTTACGTCCCGATCCTGCAGCGAGAACAATTGCAGTTTCCATATTATTACACTATCCCCAATTTTCTCCATGCTACGTGCTGGTTGATAATCTCTGATAGAAACGTCACGTCCGGCTGAGGCGTGTCTAACTGTTTCTCGTAAGGGACAACACCGATAACAGGGACACCTGTTAATTTCTCGATTTCGAGCGGGTTTGTCGCTTCAGCGAGTCCGGCTGTCTCTTGACGGAGTCCGTTGAGGACGATACCTGCGATATGGATGTTAAACTGCTCTGCGAATGCGACGGTTAAAAGCGTATGATTTAACGTCCCTAAGCCGGTCGTTGCGACGATCAGTATCGGTAGTTGTAGCTGCTGGATGAGTTGGACGACAAGAAAATCGTCTCGGATCGGTACGGCGATACCGCCGACACCTTCGACGATCACGAAGTCGTATCGCTTTCCGAGTGCTGCGAAAGCTGTCTCAACACTTCGGAGATCGATGTCTCTATTTTCTATCCGCGCTGCCACAGAGGGTGCCAACGGGTTTCGGAGGAAAACCGGATTAATGATGGCGAGTTCATCGTCAACTTGCGCAGCGTGTTTGAGAAACTGTGCGTCGGTAGTATCACCTGTGCTAATCGGTTTCATCACACCCACGTTAGTCCCAGCCTGTTTGAGTGCTGCAGCCAACCCACCCGCGATGACCGTCTTCCCGATTTCCGTGCCTGTCCCTGTAATAAAGATGCCTCGTGTCATACGGTTATTATATGTTGGATAGCACTTTTCGTCAAGAATTGTTGTTAGCCATCACAGGGCCATTTAGTTTTACACATTCACTTTATATCTTTGGATATGTCTTCCCTTGTAGGAGCGAGCTGCGCTCGCGATCTTATTGTATAGTATCTTCTGTAGGAGCGAGTGTTTTTGCTTACAAGAAATCCGCAGAAACACCCAAGCAAAAACACCCAAGCAAAAACGGTGTTTTGTCGCTCGCGATCTTCCGTAAGAAAACGTCAACTTATGTAAACGAAAATCAAAGCCAAAGATTTTTGTCTTAAAGGCACTTTAATTTTTTTTGTACGCAAAAATCTGCGTCATATTTTTTTCTGCGATGGGTTAGGGTCTGTCGGTCCAGGTTCGGGCGTTTCAGGTTCGGGTTGCGATCGCAGGTGTCCGCTTATCAGGACTTTAAGAGGCAGTGCGTCTGTCCTTAAAATGTTACACCTGTGTAACATTGGATGTAGATTGCTTATCGGTATAAACTCAGTCGTTGTAAGGGTTTAGAGGCAATTTGCTTTTGGTTGCGAAAAAAATAATTTGGCGAAAAGTGTAACATTTGGTTGCGTTATCAGTAAGTCGTCGGCAGCGATTTATTTTTGCTATCCGGTTTTGACGGTGCTTATTGGAATCTACGCGCTCTGCTCCTTTTAAAGATTATATATTTTTAATTAATTCGGATTTATGTATATATGATAACATATATAATATGAGAATTCAAATTTATTTTTTCAGGTTTGAAGGGAAGAAGGGGGGTGGAATGGTGGAAGATTGGAAGGATGGAAACAGGCTATTTGTTAAGATGATGGAAATGTTTGCATCCAGCGTTTTCTTTTGTTATACTTACCACAAGTTACCACCTTGTAGCATGATGCCCGTCGCATTTGGGCGAGTCGGCTGTAGAATTGCGCGATGACGAACCGGTTATTCAGAAATGGTATGCGCCTGAGTCCATGTATCGCTATCGTCGAAAGAGATGGATATTTTTATCGGTTTTTGGATAAAAATGAGCGTCCAAACTATTTGCATCAGGCAATTTTTTATGCTATGCTTAACATACTAAAGTTTGGACAATTTTAAAATAGTCGCGATTTCTGGACGGACACCCTCTTTTGTAGCATAGGCTGTTAGCCTGTAGCATTGTAGTGTAGAACTTTCGTCCGAGTTTCCGATCATCAGAGATATTTCGTTATTTTTTCCGAAGTTCTGGGGTTTCCTATGCAACTTGTAGAAAAATCCAGCAACCTTTGAGAATCCAACCCAAATGGGATACGAATTGTCCAAACTTTAGTTAACATAGACATATTTGACTGTTTTTGCACTTGATAGGGATAGGTTCCGGTGGCTATTCACTCAGGAGAGAAGTATGGGCTATAATGATGGTAGAAAACAGGTGCGGCGTATCTTGGACATAATTGAACGCCTTCAGAAAGTCCAGAAAGCGAGAGGCATCAGAGTCCGTGATCTGGCTGAATTTTATGGCGTTGATGCAACGCGAATCTACGAAGACCTAAAAATTATCAGAGATTTCTACGACTTGAAAAAGGATAGAGGCTCCTATTGGATTGAAGCAGAACGTCAACTACGTTGGCCCCGGATCACATCCGAAGAGGCACAGGTTCTGGAATTGGTGATTACCGCCTCGCCGCTTGCAAAAGAGGAACGCTTTGCCAAACGTCTCAAAAGTGTCTTGGAGAAACTTGGCACATCCCTTGCTGAACATATCCAATCGAAATTGAGGAATGATATTCCAGCGCGACTTGAGCGTGTGGATCATGACGATGGAACTGAGGAACATACGCGCCTCTCGGAGAATATGGAAGACTATAGTGGTGACGGTGATAATGACACTGAGAAACACTTTCGTGTTTTGGAGGAGGCACTTTACGAGCAAAAGGTAGTTCGGGCGACATATCAACCGGGCGGTAAAACAGAATTTGTTAGACACATGCTTCACCCGTACGCCATCTTTTTCCGAAGATCAGATTGGTATCTTGAGGCACGATCCAATCAATCGGAAAACGCCTCGCTAACTTTCAAAATCCTCCGCTTTCAAACGGTTATACTAACGGATGAGACCTTTGAAATGCCGGCAGATTTTTCCTTGTCCGAGGATTTGGCATCTCGATGGGAACTCTTTAGCGGCGATCCAATCTGCGTGACGCTGAAAATTGCGGCACACAAAGCATATCTCGTGACCGAAAAGGAACGGCACCGATCCCAAGAAATTATAGAACAGTGTACAGACGGCTCTGTGATCGTCCGTTATGAAGTACCCAAAGAAGATTTCACATTTTGGGTGTTAAGTCTCGGCGATGCTGTGGAAGTCTTGGATCCTCCAGAATTTCGGGCGGAGTTTAGGAAGATTGTGAAGCGGATGCATGAGATCTATTCCGGAGATTTGGAAAAGGCTTAGAAACTTTTGCGTTTTTTTTGACAAGCTTAGTGAAACGGTGTATAATAATAGTACCATGTTAGCAAAAGTTTCTCGATCCCTATCAAGGTTGAAAAGAAAAATCGAGATTGAAAAATTAGAATTTTCGTATGCTACGTATGCTACATTAACTAACATGTTGGCAAAAGACTCTCGATTGCGAGATGAAAAAAAATTGACGCATACACAGAAAATATAGTATAATATTATAACGTTATTAGTATTTTCAGTATGATACTAACAAACTTTTACAGAAAAAGCAAATGCCTAACAATCTTAACCCAATTGATCGGAAGCCAAAACGAATTGATCTCCACTTCGACGAGTCTGGACAACATACGAGAGGTGAATTTTTCATTGTCGCGGGGGTGATGGTCGTAGCAGAAAATATGGATGAAGCTCGTCAGCTTTAGGCATCTATAGAACAAACTTCAGATAAGGGAAAAGCTAAATGGGCATCTGCGAAAAGAGATAAACGTTTGGCTTACCTACAGACCGCAATTCAAAAGGCTCCCTCTTTTGATATCAAATTTTTTTATAGCATTTTTCGTCAAACAACGGATTATGATGGAGCGACAGTTGAAGGTATTGCAAGAGTAGTTCATAGGTTGCAACGTTCCGCTTCTCGTATATATGTCCATGTTGATGGGTTGACGGAACCTAAATGCAGCAGGTACAAGACTCGCTTGAGACAGTTAGGGTGCCGTCGCGTCAAAGATGTGAGAGGGATCAGAAAAAGACAAAACGAGCCCCTCATCAGGTTAGCAGACACTATAGCTAGTGCGTTGGGAGAATGGGACAAACATAAAGCCCCTGATCTTGAAAAAATTTTTTCAGATGCAAAGCAAAACGGTACGCTTATTAGGCTTTAAAAACAGAAAACCACCCTTATTAGAGGGTGGACAACCTATTCTCCCAGCCGGCTGGGAGACAGCTCAACATACGTAATAGTTTTCGGCTGTGATTTTACTTCTGATATTGGGCAGAAAACCACCTTGGTGAGAAGGTGGGCAACCTATCCTACCGACCGGTCGGTAGGCAGCTCAGCATACGCAATAGTTTTCGGCTGATACTTTACTTCTGCAAGTGAATTATCTAATGATAGTATAACCTTTTTTCGATAAAAAGTCAAGAAATTTGCGCGATATTTGATTTTTTTAAAAAAAAAAGACCGAATTTTCTGCATTTTTAAGTTTAATTTTTTGTCTTTTGCGTAAAACGCAAATTTTATATGGTATAATTAATACAACTGAACAATAGAAAGGAGGGAAACGCATGGTTAACATTAAAGAACACGGATCGAAAATCTTAGCGGCTCACTTCGCATCGACGATGGAAACATCCTCACCTCCAGAGGCACTCGACGCGTTTATACGCTCTTACCGCGCCGAAAGTCAGCACCTCAAGCAGTGGTGGGACGATATGGATGCTTTACGCGTCATCAGATACGCCGAACACCAGTGGAGAATTCACCCAGCAGAAACCGACCCAAACCCGAATTCAATCGGCAAACCTTCTATGGATATAGATAAAATTGTTTTCTTGGCGGGCAAAGAAATTGGCAAAGTTTACAATTATTACCGGACCGTCCTTCCGCAGGAGATTCAGATTCGACTGGCTTATGACACGCTAATTGAACGGTTCATGAAATTCCTACAGCGGGAAAAGCGCGCCATACGCCTCTCTGAAAATCAATTGACGGTTACGTTATTTATTCCAGAGATAGATTTTCAACTTGTGGATGAATGGCAGCGATTCGTTGAATTTGCTTATTCGGAAAAGGAGTTGTATAAGTCTTTTACGTTATTCGTGAATAGCATGAAGTTGACAGATAGAGGTTTTGGATATGTCCATTTTCCATCGGTGACAGAAGCGATGAAACTTTGGCAGGCCGCGTTCTACATCGCGACACTTGAGGAAAGAGTTGTACGGTATCCGGATAACTATAAGAAAGCTAAAACAGACGAAGATCGGAAGCAGGCAGCGAAAGAGAACCGGGAAGAACTGAAGCAACTCTTAACAGAATTGCGCGATGAATTGCAGGCAAGTGTTCAGGGTTCTGATGAATCCGATAAAGTTGCAGAGCTTTTTGATAAAGCGTTACGGCTATCTCGCCGATTTAACCCAACTGGCAAAATCCAATTTTCTTACGGTACGGTAAAACCTCGCGCAAAAAAGGGAAAGATTGAAGATAAGATTGTTGAAATTCTGATCGAACAAGTTAGATCTATAGGTTGTCCGCTTGCTTCAGTTGACGAAATGGGACGAGACCACATACGTGGTGCTGGAGATACTACTAAAAATCGATGCTACAGTTGTGGGCGACTTTTGCCCTCCAAAAGCGAAGCCCGCCGTTTTAAGGGGAAACTAGAAGCGAACCGATTTGTCTTTTCGGACCCATCGCAAAGGCTGCAATCTGGAAGTGGACAAGTTCAGCCACCTATATGTCTTGATTGTCTTGCAGTTGCTTTCGGTTGTCCGATTAAGCTAGCGGCGGGCGCGATTATTGTTCGTTTGTCGTACTCGGATGAAGAAAATGAATTGGTTTCACCCGAAAAATATCTCCAAATGCTAACCCTTGGGGAATTGAACCTGATTGCAGGACGGTATCTGCTAATTAGGTGCAACGATTTTGTAAGGTCAACCCCCGTATCGGAGAAGATAGGACAGGTGCAGTATACGCTTTGGCGAGTCGCGCAAACATTGCCACCTGAGGCACTTGAGAAAATGAAGTTTAAACTTTTCGCTGGTGAATCGGAGATTCAGCTAAAAGCCCGCCACCTTGTTTGGCTCAGTTGCCTCAAAGCGAGTTTCAATCCTCGCCTTGTTGTGAACCGCAGAGACAATATGCGACTATGCCAAGCGATTCGACTTATCCGGAAAGATGAGGTAATCTCTGCAATTTACACGCTTATAACTGCAGAGTATCCGGAAGTTACACCAATCCATGATAGGTCATACAGTGAAAAACGGAGTCTTGAGGAACTCCGCGAAAAGCACTGTACCTTACTCGAACGATCCTCAAAAGGAGATAAATTGATGTCCAAACAAGCAGAATTCTACCGTGATGTCGCTGCCCTCACTGGGTTAACTTACGCTTATTGCGACTACCTCCGCGGTGAGTTAAGAAAAAAACCGGATATTGACACGGTACGTGAGGTCAAAAAACTCATTGAGAAAGTTGTGAATCCGAGTTTTTTCAACTACGAAGCCTCTGATGTTCTTCCCGGCACACGCGCCACGATGTACTGCAACGACGATAACTATTTCTGTTACACAGAAGCGAAGCGATTATTGGAAGAAACGCTCAACTTGGATCTATCCAATCGCGAAGGGCGCACCGACAAAGGACAAGAGTCACTAACTATTTTCTTTGACGATATTCTCAACGCCTATACCGTCATCTCACAGAAGTATTGTAAGAAGGCACAGCAACGGAAATTATCTTATCAACTCAAACTGAACCTCTACGCGAAATTCGCATCCCTATTCAATTAGAAAGGAGATTAACCAAAATGGCAATTAACGTGAAATCTGGACTTGAAAACTATTCAGACAAACCGCGCTTCCACTTTGATATTTACGCAATCCTTGAAGGTGGGCAAGAGCTCTTTTTTGGTCATGAAACGCAGGTGAATGTTAACATCGTCGAAACGGTCACTATCCCTACACCCAGTAATGGTGAAGAAACCAATGGAGATGATGGGCTCGAAAAATGTTATATCTCCCCAACAAAGCGTCGTGGTGTTGAACGCCGCGCCTTGATTTGGGCACCTACTGGAAATGGATTGTTAGGAGATTCCTTGAACTGTGGCATTCCGCATACGTGTAGTAAGGCCGAGTGTCCGATCTGCCGTGTTTTTGGTGGTCTCATCACAAGTAAGACCAAGGTTGAGGGCGAGTCTGAAGAACGTCCTGCAACGACTCTCATCGGACGGCTTACGCATAGTGGCGGCGTAGCGATTCAGGAATTAAGTCCTGAGGAGAAACAACGGGCAATGCATCCCTCAATGATACGGAAAGCCCCTGAGTCCGATCCAACTCCAACGCCTTTCAAACGGGAGTACAATCAACCTGGACTTCTCTATCCTGTCTACAATCATTGTCTCAGCATGACGGAAACTGAGTTCTCTGCTGTTGCCTATGCCTTTATGGGTGCTTTGGCTCGATTGGGTGCTGGCAATCCCAAAGGTGTTAAAATCTATGATGCCCCTGATCTGGCAAAAGAGGATGCAGAAGAACCTTGGATTGTCGTTGACAAATATCTTGCTCCACTCGGCAAACGTCCTGTTGTTTCACCTACTATCACGGATGTTAAAATGGCAAAAGAACAGTTTAAAAATGCTGCCTTTTCGGTAAGAGGAAGCGCACAAGAACCTGCTAGCGAATTGACAGAGGGAAATTTTCACCGATACATCGGGGATGCTGCTATTGCCAAATTATCGGAGTATTTAATAGAATTTGAGAAAGGGGAACTCAATGTGGATGCTGAAATTGGTAATTAAACCGACATCAGGATTAACATTCCGACGGATGCCTTCGTCTATCTTGCATATCAGTACGTACCCGTTTCTACCACCCACAACGATGTCTGGCTTCCTACGCCGCTTGAAGCTGCTGGAAGTTGGACATCTACCGGAAACCGCTGTCAAAGATCCAGATTACTACGCCTTACCGCCTCAACTTTGTCCACTTGGAGCATATCCACAAGAGCGAGAGTATCGGATCCATACGACAAAGCGTCAAGGCATCAGATCTTTCAATCATAACGCTTTTTCTCGAATCATTAGGCCCCAATCTAATAAAGAAGTTTATCAACTTCACACGTGGGAATACCTTTTCACAGAAAAGCTCATCGGTTATGTGGTTTCGGAGGACCAGAAACTCTTAAGCGAATTAAAAACCGTTGAAAACTTCGGTTGTAAAATTGGTAAGGAAGGGTACGCTTTTGTGGATAGGGTTTCTGGACCTACGCAACTCATTTTGGAACAAACGCAAGCGAAGTCTGATACGCTCCTGCCCGGTAAGGCACTTGTCGGCGTTCCATGTGAGGCGTTTCCACTGTACCGATACGCTTGGAGAATTGGTGCCTCCGAAAACACTAATCTTACACATCCAGAGCCGAGTGCAATTGAAGGATTTATCCCATTTGTCGCCGGAGAGGTTCGTGGGGAGATTGAACTTGATTATTATACTGATGGGAATGTTCATCTTCCAAAGTCCTTCATTGATGAATTGCAAGGAGGAGAGTCAGATGGTTAATGCAATGGGTATTGTAGAGGTAGGACGGGTTTTCTTTCAACCGGAGAGTGGATCTGATATAAAAAAGGTTATTGTTCTCACTTTAGAAAGCCACGTTGGAAATGTAGTCACATTGGTGAAAAATTTTAAACGAGATTTCTATCCAGCTTTCAAACAGAGTGAGAAATCGACTCGCGAACACCTAATACGCGCTGCCGAGAAACACGATGCCGCAAAACCGGAGACCTTCCGCGTAACCTACCGGAGTTACAAGGAAAACGGGCGTAAATCTCTCGGTTATTCCTTTGCAGGACACCGCTTTAGGGTTTCTGATCCTGATCGTTATGTTGAACTTCTAATCCGACTTCACCATGAATTCTCTGTTGAAGGTATCGTTAAAGCACAAGCGGAACTCAAGACAGAGAAAGAGTTAGCCGACGCAAAATTTAAAAACTTTCCATTTGACCTCTACATCTTAGAGATGTGTGATCAGATAGAGGCAGAACTTGAGACTTACGCTTTCACAGACGATGTTCAACCGCGGGTTTTCATGGATTTTCACTCGCGCAAACGAGAGGATAGCGTAATAGAAGTCAGCCCTTATCCATTTCATAGTGAAGGTATCCCGCTATCGCTTGCATATTATGAATTCGATGTCTGCGAAGAACATCGTCGTCAAATATCTAAGGCTCTGGAAGAGGATGATCGTGGGAAGGGTGTTGACTTTCTCCGTGAAATGATTGCTAACGCACACAGCAAAGCTGAACGTCAACAGAAGGAGATGATTTTATGCAAAGCGCAATAAAGGCGTATCAAAATCTTGCAAAATTTAAGCCAAATCCGATGCAAGAAGAACTTTTTGACTACATTGTCCCTAAAGAACAGAATCCTGCCCTTCTGCTCAAAGCACCCACAGGTAGTGGGAAAACGGAGGCTGTACTCATCCCAAGCCTTGAATCTGGTCGTCGCCTTTTCCTTATTTTTCCTTCACGCAGCCTTGTTGACGACCAAATTAGACGGTGTGAAGAATATCTCCAGCGAGCATCCGAAAAGCCAGATGCGTCTTATGCTCTTGTTATTGATACTGGCGCGGAATCTGTTCGCACTGTTTTTCAAAATGGCAAAGTATTGGAAAAAGGGACACGTCATCTCTACGATGGCGATGTTATCCTTACAACGTTTGACAAATTTCTATACCGCTTTTTCGGATTTGGTGAACCTAAGAAGTCTTACATCTACCCATTCCGTATTCACCACACGCAACGGCGAAATCTTTTCTGTTTTGACGAAGCACACGCCTACGATCAGGTTGCGTTTGTCAATTTTGAACGACTCATTAAGGCACTCTACAAAGCCAATTTGGATATGGTTGTTATGACAGCAACAATGCCTGAAACCTACCAGAAGGAACTCAATTTCTTGGATACGGTTGATTACATTATAGGAGAAAATCAACTGAAACTGGAAAGGTGGCAGGAAAAAGAACAAAATCGACAGTACCCCAATAAGGCAATTAAACATATTGCTGCAAAATCGAAAGCGGTAAAAAACGAAATTTGTGCTTATGTATCTCAGCACTACCAGTTAGGTAGGCGAACTATTGTTACTATCGAAACGATTGAAGACCTCATTCCGGTCTACCAGTACATCAAAGAGCGGAACGGTGGAGAGAACATTTTCCTTTACCACGGTAGACTTTCCAATCAGCAACGCAAGAAGATATATCGTAAACTAAAGGAACATGAGAACGACAATACGGGTTACTTGCTTTTCACAACAAGTGCTATTGAAGTCGGATGCGACCTTGACGCGCACCTGCTTATCACCGAGTTATGCAATCCTGATTCGCTTATCCAACGCGCGGGCAGATGCAACCGCAAAGGGAGAATTCAGGACGCTGAAATTATTGTTATCGGCGACAAAATACGTCCTTTCCTCTCAATTCTTGATGAAGGTAAAGTGGAGGAATATCTTGAAATGCTGCAGCAGCAGAGTAAAGACACGTTCAGCCCGCGAGACATTCTTGAACTTATGAAATACGAACCGTACTCCGACTATAGAGCGGAAGTACTCTTTGACATGTTATATGAATACGTCTACGAGGCCCGGCTGGAGAACAAGCCTTTGCACGATAGAGGACTTGTGATTACACGGAGTTTTGAACCCTCACTAACCCTCACAACCAAGGTGCCTGAAACATCTGATAGTCACCGACCAGAAAACGCTGTGAGTGTGTCTATCCGAAGTTGTATAGCGAGAGGAGAAGATAATGAGTCTATTAACCCAGATTTTAAGGTATACCAGCGGTTTTACGATGAACAGCGAGAGGAATTTAAATTTGTTCAGCTTAATAGGAGTGGAAGCATCTATTTTAAAGAACTCTTTGTTGAAGTTCCCGACTCTTATTTTTCCGAGGAACTCGGGTATGTTGAACCACCAAAAGTGTTTGAAGATCGCGGTACTCGTGGGTATCGTCGGAATTTTGTCTATTGGACAACCGATGAGAACGACGAGCCTAAGGAAATTTGGTTGCATTATCTAAAGGATTTTGAGAAACCACAGCCGGAAGATGAAATACAACTTCCACCAGCGGAACCAATTGATACAGAACCTCAAAAACCTGCTAAATCTTTTGAACCTCCTCCACAAGGTAGTGAACAGTTGCCCCTTTTTGACATTGATTAAGGAGACCACCCATGCCGATTAGCACACAAATCTCACTTATACCGGAGACCGATGTAACACTTCGTCCAACGATGGGACACCACGCACACGCAGCGTTCCTCTCTATCCTTAAAGAGAGCAATCCAGAGGTCGCTGAAGCTGTTCACGCACACGCGGCACAAAAACCGTTTACCGTCTCGCCACTGATCGCGAAGATGGAGAAACGCGGTAATCTCTGTCACGTCAGAGCAGGCACGGAGTGTAAACTCCGATTCACGTTCCTTGATGACGAACTGTTTCAACACTTCGGGAAAGCCTTCTTGACACTCACGATGCCACCTATTCGTTTGGGAGAGGCAGTCTTTCAGGTGAGACAGATGGTCTCACAGGCTACGGAGGAACGCAGCTGGGGTAAAAGCGAAACCTACGCAGAACTCGCCGAATCCGCGAAAACAGATACCCGGATGAGTTTCCGTTTCTATTCGCCGACTGCCTTCCGCATGATGACACCGCGCGGACAGAAGACCCGCAACGATACTTGTGTAGATCTCGTTCGGTGCTACCAGAGCTGGGTCAATAAATGGAACGCCTTTGCACCCATAGAATTTGACAAAACTGAAATCCTCGCTTTCGTTACGGAATATGGACAGGTGACCAGCGTGAATACGGACTCCCGGAAACTCAACTTCGGAAAACATATTGAAATGGGATGGGTCGGGACCTGTGCGTGTGTTTTCTATCCGGAAGATTCGCTTGACACCGAGATGCTCCGAACCGTCAACTGCTTAGCAGCCTTTGCCTTCTATTGCGGCACGGGCTATAAAACGACGATGGGGATGGGGCAGACGAGGAGGATATGAAAGGATGGAAGAGGGGAAGAGGGAAGTCGGGAAGGATGGATGGATGGAAGAGGGAAGATTGGGAGGTGGAAGGATGGAAGAGGGGAAGGATGGAAGATTGGGAGGATGGAGGGTTTTGGCACTTCACTTTTTACTGCTCACAGGGTTAAAGTTTTATATTTTTGAGGAGGATGGATATGGATGAACGGTTGGAACGTCGAAAGAATGTGAACCGTGGATATCGTAAATTGAGAACGTGGCAAATGGCGATTGAATTGTACGCTTTCTTATGTGAGAAAGTCAAAGAAATTCCTGGTTCTCCGTATCGTTTGGTTGCACAGATTTTAGATGCCGGATCGTCAATCTCTGCCAATATTGCCGAAGGGTACTGCCGACGCTCTTTGAAGGAATACCTTTACTTTCTCAACGTCGCCTTGGCATCTGCTGGGGAAGTCTATTCTCGGTGCTACGCATGCTATCGAGCAGGACAGTTTTCAGAGACGACATTTGATGCGATTGATGAACAGCATTACGCAATGGAAAACACGCTACTGCGTCAAATCGAATCCCTACAAGCAAAACAAAAGAAAGGCGAATGGAACGATAACCTCTTTCTCCGTGAAGACGAAATTACTTACATTCTAAACCAAATTGACGAATAGAAGACAGAAAAGAGGAAGGCGGGAAGAATGGAAGATCGGAAGAAAAGCGGAAACCGGGAAGAATGGAAGATCGGAAGGTAAAGAACAAGAAGACAGGAATGTTGAATGTGTGATGATGGGAAGACAGGAAAAGTGGAGGGTTGGGATCTACCAATCTTCCACCCTGCCCCTCTTCCATCCTTCCATTCTTCCCCTCTTCCACCCTTCCACCCTTCCATCCAGTTAAATAGGAGTAATAACCATGCCTGAAAATTATATCCCCATCTCGCAGATAAACACCTATGTCTTCTGTGCTCGGCGGTTCTACTATGAATCTGTTGAAGGGCATCAAGTAATCAACGATCATGTTGAAGAGGGGAAAATTAAACATGAACACGTCCACACAGCTGTAACAGATCGAAAAAAGGGAGACAAGACGGTATCGCGACGGCAATATCTCGCGTCTGATGATCTCGGTGTCGCTGGCTATACCGATCTCGTTGAGGAGAAGGACGGCATCCCGTATCCAGTTGAATTCAAGAAGGCAGGCACAGGCAACTGGCTTAACGATCAGGTACAACTCTGTCTGCAAGGACTTTTGTTAGAAGAAAAAACGGGGGTGTCGATCCCACACGGTTATATCTTCTATATCGGTTCTAAACGCAGACGAAAAGTCCCGTTTGATGCCGAACTCCGAGAGACAACGCTTCGCTATGTAGCCGAAGCACGCTCGCTCTTAGATTCTCGAAAGATTCCGAAACCGATACACGATAACCGATGCAACGGTTGCAGCGTCCGTCCGATTTGCTTACCGGATGAGATCGCTTATCTGCAGGAGTTAGATGAACGTCCAAAACGCATCAAACCGGCACTCGGTATTGATAATGTGCTTTATGTTGATGAGCAGGGATGTGCTATCAAGAAGACAGGCGAACGTCTCCTCGTCGTCAAAGAGAACGAGACGATCCGGGACATCCCACTCATCCATCTGGGACAGGTCGTCATCTCTGGGAATGTCAACCTCACCACACCGGCGATGCAAACGCTCCTACACGAAGGTATCCCTGTCGTCTTTCTCTCCGCTTATGGACGCTACCACGGTGCATTGACACCGCAGGTATCCCGGAATTCGCTTTTACGGTGTGCACAGCATAAGGTCGCAAATAACCCGGATGCCTGCCTTGATCTCTCAAAGGCATTTGTACGCGGAAAAGTGGCGAACATGCGGATGATGCTCCAACGTCGGAAATGGCAATCCACAGATACCACAGATTCAGCGATGGAGCCTCTGCTCGACCATATCAAGGCGATACAAGCGATGGAAAAACGCATTCAGAAAGCGACAGAACTGCCGGAATTGCTTGGCATAGAAGGCAACGCTTCTGCCGCTTATTTCGGTGCATTCAACTTTATGCTGAAATCAGAGATGGGTTTCGACTTCCAACGTCGGAGTCGTCGTCCACCGACAGATCCAATCAACGCGCTCCTGAGTTTCGCCTATTCTTTGCTAACTGCGGATCTTATCTCAGCGATCCAGACCGTCGGGTTAGACCCATATATCGGTTTCTTCCACCAGCTTAAGTATGGAAAACCGTGCCTCGCGCTCGATTTGATGGAGGAATTCCGACCCATTATCGCAGACTCTGTCGTGATTACGCTAATCAACAACCGACGTATCAAACTTGAGGATTTCAGACAATCGCATGGGGGTTGGTATCTCAAAGATCATCGACGGAAAGTGTTCTATGCGGCGTACGAAACCCGGAAAAATGAGACGATTACGCATCCTGTCTTCAAATATAAACTCACATTTCGTAGAGCAATGGAATTACAAGTCCGTCTGCTCGCGAAGTATCTGACAGACGAAATCGACCAATATACGCCGCTGACAGTGCGGTAAAAAATAATGGAAAAAAGGAGAGATGGAAGGGAGGAAGAGGGGAAGGATGGAAGAATAGGTAAAACTTCCACGCCGAGTTCATGAATTGAATACGTACTGGTTCAACGGGAAGGATGGAAGAATAGGTAAAACTTCCACCCTTCCAATCTTCCAATCTTCCAATTCCACCCTTCCAATCTTCCATCCTTCCAACTTTCCAACCTATACGGACTTTGGAAGTGAGCGTTTAATGAGGAGTTGTCGATGCATTACACAGTTGCTTACGATATTACCGACGACAAACGTCGAAACAGAGTCGCTAAAATCCTCAAAGATTTTGGGAGTCGCATCCAGTTTAGCGTGTTCGAGTGCAACACCGATCGGCGCGCGCTTCTACGTCTCCAAGATCGTTTGGAGAAGGTGATTGATTTGCAGGAGGATACAATCACCTTTTATCATCTCTGCGCGGCGTGTGAGAAACAGATTGATCGGATAGGTCTAAAAAAAGGTCTTGACAAGCAGTCCTATATCGTGTAAAATTATTGTAACTTACACGCAATTCTTTTTTTACCTGAACAATCGGAAGGAGGGCGGAACTTCCTCCACCCTTCCTATCTTCCAATCCTGCAAGTAAACGAACCGATCTTGCGTAAGTTCTGAGATTATTTCTGTGAGCGGAAGGAGACCAAAAAACCTTGCTCCCTCACAGAAGGGTTAGAATCCTTATGAGTCGTGGTTTTATCCATTTACTGGCATACATTCGGTATCTGTGGTTGGGAAAAAATTCAGCGATCACAGAAACGCCTATGGTTGAGGCACGTGCGGCAAGGGTTCTGATGGACGGCTCTTGAAAAGAAAAGTATCTCGATTACGAGATTGAAACTAATCATCAGGATCACGTGAGGCACCCTTTGTCGTGGCTTGAAAAGAAAAGTATCTCGATTACGAGATTGAAACTTCAACCGATAATGGACACCCGATACCGATAGATTTACTCTTGAAAAGAAAAGTATCTCGATTACGAGATTGAAACACCGACGACATTCAGTTGATTGATGATGTCGTGCGACTTGAAAAGAAAAGTATCTCGATTACGAGATTGAAACATAGATGGTTGATAAAAAAGTACTCTCCCGACTCGGCGACTTGAAAAGAAAAGTATCTCGATTACGAGATTGAAACGCAGGTTTCGCAACCTTCTTGATGTGCCCTTTTGCAGAACTTGAAAAGAAAAGTATCTCGATTACGAGATTGAAACTCACTGCCCTCGCGTTCTGTCTCGCAGCTGTTATCATGCTTGAAAAGAAAAGTATCTCGATTACGAGATTGAAACTTATCCAGCAGATACCGCCAGAGATACCAGGAATACTTGAAAAGAAAAGTATCTCGATTACGAGATTGAAACATTGTTGTGTTGCCCCAGTAGCCAGCCAAGCCTCCAACCTTGAAAAGAAAAGTATCTCGATTACGAGATTGAAACTTTGAGCGATTTCGGTTCCGCGTTGAGCCTTGAGCATGACTTGAAAAGAAAAGTATCTCGATTACGAGATTGAAACTCTAATGCCTGTTCCGCTGACCACCGGCGCACGCACTTGAAAAGAAAAGTATCTCGATTACGAGATTGAAACATACAGTTGAGTTGACTTCTTGCGTGTAGACTTTCCCCTTGAAAAGAAAAGTATCTCGATTACGAGATTGAAACTGATTTTCGCATTCATTTATGGATTCTCACGTTTCCTTGAAAAGAAAAGTATCTCGATTACGAGATTGAAACATCTCACCAGTAAATCTTCATCGTAAGTGCCGGTCAGCTTGAAAAGAAAAGTATCTCGATTACGAGATTGAAACAATACGCGTATGGCACACCCACAACTTCGACGCTTTCTTGAAAAGAAAAGTATCTCGATTACGAGATTGAAACGTGTCTCTGCGGCAGGCGTGGAGCGTGGCAGACAGGCCTTGAAAAGAAAAGTATCTCGATTACGAGATTGAAACTCATTTTCACAGCAACCGACCTATCTCGATACCTGCCTTGAAAAGAAAAGTATCTCGATTACGAGATTGAAACCTGCAATGCCTGTTTTTGCTCGGCGTCGGTATTGGGACTTGAAAAGAAAAGTATCTCGATTACGAGATTGAAACCTTCGGAAATATCAGGAGCAGTACCCTCATATCTCCCTTGAAAAGAAAAGTATCTCGATTACGAGATTGAAACTCGGGTCGAAATGGATTCGATAACCCATTTTCCGAGTCTTGAAAAGAAAAGTATCTCGATTACGAGATTGAAACAGGTAACACTTTGGCATATCATCCGATACTAATCAACCCTTGAAAAGAAAAGTATCTCGATTACGAGATTGAAACGGGGGCGGTTCTGGTGGCGGTGTGGGTTCTGGTTCGGCTTGAAAAGAAAAGTATCTCGATTACGAGATTGAAACAATTGAGATCGTCCAAATAATCTAAATCGGGCGCGTCTCTTGAAAAGAAAAGTATCTCGATTACGAGATTGAAACATGATGGGGTGCGTGCTTGACGCGTGTTTTACAGACTTGAAAAGAAAAGTATCTCGATTACGAGATTGAAACGGAGGCTTATCACCTGTGCCACCAAACCAATCCACGACTTCTTGAAAAGAAAAGTATCTCGATTACGAGATTGAAACAGTGATAGCTGTGTATTGGTGAGGGTATTTCTTGCGTTTCTTGAAAAGAAAAGTATCTCGATTACGAGATTGAAACGCGGAACAGGCTGCCGTCAATGCGCCACAGACGTTTCCTTGAAAAGAAAAGTATCTCGATTACGAGATTGAAACTGACATAACTCTCTATGGCGTGGTTATTGACGATAATCCTTGAAAAGAAAAGTATCTCGATTACGAGATTGAAACAACAGCTTCAAAATAACCCCCATCAACACCCCACACCATCTTGAAAAGAAAAGTATCTCGATTACGAGATTGAAACGTCAAGTCGTCGATGTGCTTCCGTGAAAGCGCGCCTTCTTGAAAAGAAAAGTATCTCGATTACGAGATTGAAACAATCCAAGACCAACCCAATCGGATTCGGTTCTTTTACTTGAAAAGAAAAGTATCTCGATTACGAGATTGAAACCGACCATTTCCAGTTACGGCAGCCTTCAGCGATTGACTTGAAAAGAAAAGTATCTCGATTACGAGATTGAAACATAATCGTGCGTGTCCATCGACAAGCCCTGTTTTTTCCTTGAAAAGAAAGGTATCTCGATTACGAGATTGAAACAATCGTATCCGTCAGCGGTGGGGTTGCTCTGTATGGCTTGAAAAGAAAAGTATCTCGATTACGAGATTGAAACGGAAAAAGACAATATCATTCGCAACCCACGTTCTTAGCCTTGAAAAGAAAAGTATCTCGATTACGAGATTGAAACGAAAATTATATTTGTGTGCTTACTCGTGAACGGCAACGCTGGTAAACTTGAAAAGAAAAGTATCTCGATTACGAGATTGAAACCAAATCTGCACCCGCTATAAAAAAGCAGGTTTTCGACTTGAAAAGAAAAGTATCTCGATTACGAGATTGAAACAGATAATGCATTGCATTCTCCGTTTGCTATCTGCTATAACTTGAAAAGAAAAGTATCTCGATTACGAGATTGAAACAAAGCAATGTCCCGTATTTGACGGAGAGCCTCAAGGAAAGGACTTGAAAAGAAAAGTATCTCGATTACGAGATTGAAACGCGGCAAGGAACGGATTCGATAACGGAGACGGGGGTCTTGAAAAGAAAAGCATCTCGATTACGAGATTGAAACTCAACTCGTGTAGGATTTGTGGTAGCCTAATGGCGTGTGCCTTGAAAAGAAAAGTATCTCGATTACGAGATTGAAACTGCATATCGTCTTTGATAACCGTATCCGTCCGCTACCTTGAAAAGAAAAGTATCTCGATTACGAGATTGAAACGATACCGATACCCGCTTGGCACGCCACCCGTGAGTGCCTTGAAAAGAAAAGTATCTCGATTACGAGATTGAAACCCAGCACCGGACACGTCGGTCGGAGCGTTTCGGAGCCTTGAAAAGAAAAGTATCTCGATTACGAGATTGAAACATCTCGAACCGGTGTATCGCCCATTTACAGTGCAGTTTGCTTGAAAAGAAAAGTATCTCGATTACGAGATTGAAACGCTTCTGCAAAGGGTGTATATGTCGCATCGCCTCCACTCTAGAAAAGAAAAGTATCTCGATTACGAGATTGAAACAGCCGACAAACAACAACGACAACCCGCCCCCGACCGAGGCTTGAAAAGAAAAGTATCTCGATTACGAGATTGAAACTCAAATCCGACGCAGCTGCTTTACCGAACACAAGCGATAAGCTTGAAAAGAAAAGTATCTCGATTACGAGATTGAAACTGTGAAAGTCGCGGTTGCTTGGTTCATTGGTTCTTCCTTCTTGAAAAGAAAAGTATCTCGATTACGAGATTGAAACAGTTCAATCACCATGTCCTTAAAATCTTGGCGGACGCTTGAAAAGAAAAGTATCTCGATTACGAGATTGAAACCTCTACAATAGGATACTCTATACCTTCGGCTGTGTCCTTGAAAAGAAAAGTATCTCGATTACGAGATTGAAACGATGATCCCACACGCATCGATAGCATGTAATATACTCAACCACTTGAAAAGAAAAGTATCTCGATTACGAGATTGAAACGAATACAAATAAGTAACCCAACCGGCTTGGGCAGTGCCATCTTGAAAAGAAAAGTATCTCGATTACGAGATTGAAACCTTGAAAAAAACATCGTTTCAAACGACTATCTCAACCTGGAAAGAAAAGCATCTCGATTACCAGGGGTATTTATTGTAAAGTTTAGAATTAAAGAAATATTTCAAGTCCTAAACAGACCGTAACACGAGCCCTGTCTGGTGTTTTCTTTCTAGCAAGCATAGGAGACCGTTGGTTTCCTGGGCACAGAATGTCTCATTAATTATGGGACCCACTATAAATAAAAAATAAATTTGCTTCTCTACATTATATATGTTATCATATACATACTAAAGTTTGGACGATATTGTAAACTTATGCTGCCTTGTCAAAAGGCAGGGGTGTATCGTCTTGAAAACGGACATTAATATTCTGTGAGTTTGTTTTTTCATTGAACTTGGCAAAAAATCTTGAGACCGCTATTTGC
>JAJDTJ010000008.1 GCA_022827225.1 Candidatus Poribacteria bacterium
GAAAATCCGATAGAATATCTCCTAAGCAGAGAAGGAGGTCCATTTTTTACGTTCCTTTCAAAACTTTTGTCTGTTTATGAAAGGATACCTCTTTTTCTGCTTTAAAACACCTTAATTCTTAAAATTGTCCAAACTTTAGTAGATATTAACAGAAAGATGGTTAATCTCGAGGAGCGTAAGCAGGATCCTTTTGGTCCTCAGATTATTTTTGCAGAGGATCTCAGTCTACTTTATTTAGCATCTTTTTTCAAAAATAAAGATGGGTGTTCATTTACCATTCTTAGGGGCGAATTTCCGATTTCAGATGGCGAATGGCATCACCTCGTCTATACGAATAAGACTGTAGATGAAAAAGGTACAGAATCGAGGGAACGCGCACTTTTTATTGATGGGACACTGAATCGGATTTCAGAGTTTATTCCAATAGGTCCGAAGGCTCAGTACAAATATGGGCCATTCTCTGAACCTGTGTATCTCGGCGCAGGAAATAATCTTGGTAGAGCTGAAGGCTTTTTCAACGGGATTATTGATGAAGTCCGCATTTACGATCGAACCCTAACTGAAGCAGAAATCATGCACAATTATCAATCCACTACAGGACTCGCTGTTGACCAGACAGATAAGTTACCAACTGTTTGGGGTGCCCTGAAGAAAAAATAGGTATCCAGCCTATTCTATGGCTGCAGATCCTGCTGCTCCTTACTTGCCTAATTCTCACATCGGACGCATTGCATTTTATGCAACCTTTCGGTCGCGTAGACGCGTTTATAAGTTACAAGAGTATTATTTTTTTGGAGAGATATATGAAAACCAGTGATTTCGCCCTGATCCGGCGCACTTTAGACGGCGACCAGAACGCGTTCACGACACTCGTGACCAAATACCAGAAATGGGTACACACCCTCGTCTGGCGGAAAATAGGTGATTTTCATATTGCCGAAGAACTCACACAGGATATTTTCCTGAAAGTTTACAAGAAACTATCAACCCTGAAACCCACGGATCATTTCCCGGGCTGGCTCTATGTGATCGCTTCGCGACACTGTATCGCGTGGTACCGAAAGAAGCAGCTGCCGACAACGTCGTTAGACACGATGCCAACGTCGGAATTGGAGGAGCTCTCTTATCTCCAACATGAATCAGCACACAGTGAACAGATCTCCCTTGAACGGCAGCGCGAAGTTGTCAAACACCTTTTGCGAAAGCTGCCGGAGAGCGAGCGCACCGTTGTCACGTTGCATTATCTGGCGGAGATGTCTTGTGAAGAAATTAGCGAATTCTTGGGCGTATCGCCGAACACGGTTAAGAGTCGGCTCCATCGGGCTCGGAAACGATTGGCGAACCAGGAGCATCTCCTCCGCGATGCCTCTGGCATTTTCCAAGTATCGCCAACCTTAACCGAGAATATCACGCGCGAAATCGCACGTATCAAACCGGTATCGCCTTCCGTGAACAAGCCGTGGATACCGTGGGGGTTCTCATTCGCATCAACCTTTTTGGTTATCCTGATGATCGGATTCGGCACGCGAGCTTTGTCCCGTTTTCAACAACCCTACAGTTTAGACGCGACATCAGAGATGACCGTCGAACTCATTGACGCATCTGTTGTCCTTGAATTGGCACGCAAACCCGACGCACGCACCCGATTCGGACGAACCGATACACAAGGGAAAAATAGTGGTGCCGGATTCCAAGCAGAACCTCTGCTCCTCGCAGCCGCGCAAGCAGACGAGACCGACCTACCAGCAGCAAAACCGCAGTGGATTCAAACAAAGGGACCGGGCGGCGTTTTAAGAGCAGGACTCTTCCTTACATCCGACCGAACCCTTTATGCCATTACAAAAACAGACCTCTATCGACTCACAGAAGAAGCAGATGCGTGGACATTTGTCAGTGCCAGCGGTCCGAATCGCGAGTTCAACCAGGTCATGGCGGAACGCGACGATACGCTCTATCTGCTTACACCGAATGAACTCTTAGCCTCAACCGATGAAGGTAAGACATGGAATACCCTCGGCGCACTGCCCGAAGGACGTGCAGTTGCGTTGGTTACCACCGATACAGCGATCTACCTCGTTCACAAAACAGAGGTCTTTCGTTTTCGGTCTGAGGATGCCAGTAAGCCGTGGGAGCCTATAGGAGAAACCTTGCGAGCCTTAGCCCGGCAAGCCTTAGCCGATAACAAACTCGAAGAGGTCCGCCCCCCTAATTCTGCTGACTGGGACCGCTTCGCCATAAACAACATGGTTTTCCGTATATGGGACGCACTCGCCATTGACAACACCCTGTTTATGGGTACAAGTTGGGGCCTTTTCCGATTCACCGATGCCTGGGAAAAATTGCCGGTGCCGACATTAGACGGTATCAAATCGTTGGCAGCCACCGAAGATAGCCTCTACGTCGGGACAATCCGTTCGACCCAGCTACCAACACCGGAGCTCGGACCCGAACCGTCGGCATCTACAACAGTTTTCGCTTCGACCGACCTCGGCGATTCCTGGACCGATATTAGCCCGATTAGCCGCGGACGTTTTATACGCCATGCTGAGGTCGTTACAGTCGGAGATACACTGATATTGTCCGGTTACGGTTTACGCTCCCAAGATGGTGGCAAAACATGGATAACGCTTGGCGGAGACTTAAACACGATTAGCATATTTCCTGCTATCGCGTTAGACGAAAACAATCTTTACGCCGGTAGCCTCAGCATCGGAATAAGACGCTCCACCGATGGCGGTCTCACGTGGCAGCCCTTTATGACCGGAATCGTGAAGTCCAACGTTCAAAATCTGGTTGTATTTGAAAATGTTCTCTACGTTTTAACACCTACGAAAATGCTCAAATCCGCAGATGGTGGCGAATCATGGAAACCTGTCAACTTAATAAGCGCTAACGAAAAAGCTTTCCATCCTTTTCTGCCGCCTTATCTTCATAACGGTTTTAATGCCTTTACAACGAAAGTTGCCACAGCCGACGGTGTTCTTTATATAAGCAATAGTGATCCTGATGGTGTCACGCTCCTTCATCTCTCTGATGCCGGTGATGTGTTTCTACCGGTTGCAGATGCCCCGGATTTTGCGGAAGACACCTTATACATGGAATGGGAGAAAAAGCGTATGGAGGCGGTAAAGAACCGTGCCGATATTGGTAAAGTCATGAATCAGTTGAATGCCACACAAGAGCGAATCCAAGAAGAACAGGAGACGAATGGAACGTTTACCACCGCCGACGATACCATTTTCATGGAATACAAACATAAACTTTACAGATGGCAGCTCGACGAAACGGCGTGGCACGACACAGGTTTGGAAGATCACGCAGAAATCTCACCTATCGGCAGAAAAGGGCTCGCCCTCGCGGTTTCTGGAAACACGGTTTATGCAGGGAAACGGGACGGTGAACTTTTCGTATCCGAAGACGGCGGAGACACATGGAACAACGTCACCCAGAACCTCGCCTTCACATTTGGACACTTCAAGGAGATACGCTTCGCGGGATCAACAGTCTACGTCTCAACGGATATCGGTGTCATGCGTTCAAGCGACAGCGAGACATGGAATATCCTCACCGATGCTGAGGGGAATAGACGCACCATGGACCGAATGGCAGTCGATAGCGCAACGATTTACGGTATCTGTGAAAGTGGTATCTATGAGGCGGACAACCAGACAAACACATGGAAACAGATTATTCCAGAACTACCACATACAGCAATCTCGTTTGCCGTTGATGGCGATACGTTCTACATCGGCACAAAGCAAAACGGCGTGCTCCGTTTTCAGCGTGACCATCAATAACTATTTTCGCCACTTTTCCATCCATGGGACCTTGATCTCCTTTCTGCTGGCGAGGTGTATTTGCTTGGGGTGTTTTTGCTTGGGTATTTCTGCGTATTGCTTGGGTATTTCTGCGGATTTCTGCGGATTTCCCTCTAGCAACCTCGCCCTCACATCATTAAACCGGCAATCTGCCAATGAATTGCATTTTATGCACCATTTTCACTTTTATATGCGTCACTATATCATGAAGCCAATATTTTCTGCGAGGAGATATAAATGAAGGCAAATGATGTAGATCTCATTCACCGTGTTTTAGATGGCGATCAAGACGCATTTACCGCGCTCGTTAATAAATATCAGAAATCGGTTCATGCCCTCGTCTGGCGGAAGATCGGCGATTTCCATATCGCCGAAGAACTCACGCAGGATGTCTTTTTAAAGGTTTACAAAAGACTCTCAACACTGAAACGTCCAGAGCAGTTCCCCGGCTGGCTCTATGTGATTGCGACGCGGCACTGTTTTTCGTGGCTCCGCAAAAAGCAGCTACCGACAAAATCCCTGGATGCTATGTCCACTGCTGAACTCGAAGAAATCTGCTACACGCAGTATAAGGCAGACCGCCGCGCGGCATCGGCGACTGAACACCAATCCGAACTCGTCAAACGCCTTCTGAAAAGGCTCCCAGAAAGCGAACGCACCGTTGTCACGCTGTTTTATCTCGCAGAAATGACGAGTGATGAGATTAGCGCGTTTTTGGGCGTATCGCCGAACACCGTTAGGAGTCGGCTCCGTCGCGCCCGCGAACGCTTGGAAAAAGAAGAATCCATAATTCAGGACGTCTTCAACAATTTCCAACTCTCACCAAACCTAACAGAAAATATCGTGCAAGAGATCGGGCGCATCAAACCGGCATCCCCGCCCGTGAGCAAACCCTGGCTGCCCTGGGGACTCTCACTCGCATCAACCTTTTTGGTTATCTTGATGATCGGGACGGGCCCGCGTGCACTATCCCGCTTTCAACAGCCTTACAACTTAAACGCGACATCGGAGATGACAATCGAATTAGTCGAGGACCCTGTCCTGCTCGCTTTGGAACTAAAACAGGATGTGAGAAACCAATATGGGGTGCCCGGTAACGACGGAAACGGCAGCGGTACAGGTTCCAAAACCGGCGAGAGACGACTCGCAGCCGACCAAGCGGATACCATAGAGAGACAACAGACCAAACCACAGTGGATCCAGAAAAAAGGACCGGTAGGTGGAGATGTTAAAGAACTCTTTGTATCATCTGAAAAAGAAGTTTATGCCATTGGAGACGTTGGACTCTACCGATTAACAGGTGATGACAAAAACGAATGGACGCTCATTAACGACTCACTTCCGTCTGTCTATGCTACCAAATCAATGGCAGAACGCGGTGATACCCTCTATATCGCCACAAAAACAGACCTATTAGCGTCAACCGACCGCGGTGTAACATGGTCGCCTCTCGGTGAGCGCCCACACGGCTACCCTGTCGCTCTGCTCATCACGGATACCAGCCAAGTTCGCAGTCCACAAGATGCCCCGTATGAAATATACCTCATCCTTTCAAAGGGTGTGTTTCGTTCGACAGATGCTGGCAACACATGGCACGCGTTTAACAACGGGTTGACAGCACCTAAAATACAAGATGCTGCCGCTATCGAAAATGTACTATTTTTGGGAACGCACAAGGGGCTCTACCGGCTTAATGCCGGTGTATGGGAGAAATTGCCCGTCGCAGACGCACAACTTATTGACGCTTTAACAGTTGCTGGCGATAGAATTTACCTCAGAACCGGAAGGCAGAAGGGGCAGCAATTTAGTTCGCTGCTCACCTCAGATGACTTCGGAGACTCCTGGACTGATATAACGCCACACCACCAATCATGGGGGAGGTCTCCAATATCACCCAACCTTGTCGCGATAGATGAAACTGTTGTCATTTTGGATTCCGGGCAGTTATTACACTCCACGGATGCTGGCAATACATGGGAGGACCTCAGCTGGCATAACCCCACATTTACGAGTGGCTGGAACCCAGCAGTCGCCTTAGATGAGCGTACTTTCTTTATCGCTAGCCAAGTCCTTGTCGGACGCTCCCGTTTCACAGCAAGTGGCATCAAACGCTCCACTGATGCAGGCTACACCTGGCACCCGTTTTCAATAGGCATCGCAGAAACCCATGTCCGCCAACTCGCACAAGTTAACAATGTACTCTATGCCATGACGGATGATGGTATCACGAAATCTACTGATGGCGGGGAACGGTGGACCTATATCTTAACAGAGTTATTTCTCCCAAAACCTGCTAATAAAAAGAAACCGATCAGTAAACCGATCAGTGCACTCGGATTATCAAATATGACAGGGATAGGAAACTCGCTTTACATGAGAGCGAAACACGGCGGAAGCACAAACTGCCTACTCCGCTTATCTCCAAATACGGATACATTGAGCCATATTGAAGGCATGCCAGTTTATGTGTACTGGCGCCACGGCGAAAAATTGGAGAACATAGCAGACACCGGAATTGCCCTTGAACGCAATGAGATGGATCAGAGGGAGTTGACTCGCTATCTCCTCGGTATCCAAGAAGGGACTACAAGAACAACAGGTGAGTTCGCTCTCACCGGTAACACGTTTTACATCGAATATGAACGCAAACTCTACCGATGGTCCCGCGACGACCGTAAATGGTACGACACCGGTATGCAAGACGCTCCTGTGTTCGACGGATTTTACGCCACTAACGGCCTCCAAGTCGCCGCTTCAGGCGCAATTGTCTACCTTGGCAAAAGTAACGGCAGCCTCTTTCAATCGCTGGATAGTGGAAACACTTGGACAGATGTTACCGCTCAATTCCCTTTACCGCTTAATAAATCGGTGTCACACACGCAGCTCCTGGAAAAATTACCGCATTTCAAAGAGATCGGCTTTGTAGATAGCACAGTGTATGTGTCAACAACAGACGGGATCGCTATATCAGACGATGGAAAAAATTGGCACGTGCTTACGGATGCCGGACAGACACCGATTGCTATGCGCCACTTAGCAGTTGATAGCACAACCCTCTACGGCATTAACCAAACGAGTGCCTATCAATTGGACAAAAACACAAGCACTTGGATTCAAATCGCGCCAGAAATACCAGAACGGGTGACTTCCCTCGTTGTTGCCGGAGGGGTCCTCTACGTCGGTACAGAACACCGTGGCGTCTTGAGCTTACCTCTGCGCGGATCGCAATAATCAATATTTTCACGAGACTTCGGGGGAGAAGCCCAATCCTTTAGGTTTGGGAGGAAAGCCCGCTAACCTCCCATGTTAATAAAATCTTGCCTAAAATTACGACATTTTTCCTAAACATTTTTGTTCCTAAATCGTCTAAATATACAAAGGTTAAGTTGGAAGTGACTGCCTTATGGGACACGTTGATTATATCCGTGTCCAAGTAACTCGAAAACATAAGAACGCTCGTTCTACTTCCTTAATCGGAAGTGTTTGAGGTTCTATCCGGGAAGCATAGAGTTAGCTTCCTAAACGCCCG
>JAJDTJ010000099.1 GCA_022827225.1 Candidatus Poribacteria bacterium
AATCAGTCTCATTGAACAACTTTTTCCCAAGTCGATTCATGCGGTGTCAGCAGCCGGTTTTGAGTTGAAAGTGCTTTTGTTTGTCATCGCAACGAGTATAAAACAGCTATTTGGATAAAGGTAGCAACTTGGGTTATAATAGTAAATCAAACTTAAAAGGAGCAAAATTGTCATGGGTTTCATTTTGAATAGCATCCAAGATCTCGTTAATTTGCTATTTTTTCTTGCTATAATCGGCACTTTAGGTGTTTCATGGGTATACGCGAGTCGGTTGAAAAAGCAGTACGGTGCGGACTTTCCATGGAACAAAACAGCGATGATCGTCGGGATTGAAGTCCTACTTTGGATCGGATTTACCATTTTCTGGAGCTTCGTTAAAGCGTTTTGGTTCCCGATTGTGGTTGTTGCTATTATAGCGATTGTATTGATTTCACGCAAGAAGCGGAAATATGTCTGAGGCTCGCCAGATGGGGGCGGGCTTAAAAGAGGCTTCTTGACAAAACCAACCTGAGGAGAAATAGATATGCGTCGGATGGGGAGAGCCGTCGTTGCGCACGGCAAAGATTTTGAAATACGTGAGTATCCGGTGCCGGAGCCTGCTCCGAACACGGTTCTATTGCGTCAAGAGTTAGCGGGTATCTGCGGGACGGATCTGCACAACTGGCAGAACGGTTTCCAACAGGAAGTGCTATTGGGGCATGAAAACGTCGGTATTATCGAGGTACTCGGTGAAGGTGTGGAGACCGATTATGTCGGCAAACCGGTTAAAGAAGGTGACAGGGTTATCTTTGCACCTGGTACGAATTACGGTGCCTACGGGTTCCAGTGGAATCCCGACGAGGCACCGCATTTTCGCGGTGGATTTGCGGATTATATGTACCTCTGTCTTGGAAATACCTGTTTCATGAAGACCGATGCTTCACCTGAGGTTGCTGTGTTGACAGAACCGTTTACTGTCGGCGTTCACGCTGCGATGCGCGGCGGGATAAAACTCGGTGATACGGTCGTTGTTCAAGGCTCTGGTGCTATTGGTCTCGTAACGCTTGCGTGCGCTAAGTTGAGCGGCGCTGCCAAGGCGATTATGGTTGGTGGACCTGCCGGACGATTGGAACTCGCCAAACGGCTCGGTGCAGACGTAACGATTAATATCGAGGAAGTCACCTCTGTTGAGGAGCGGACAGAACTTGTGAAAGCGGAGACTCCGCGCAAAGAAGGTGCGGATGTCGTCTTTGAATGTGCCGGTTTTCTCCCCGCCACACCGGAGGGATTGGGTTACACTCGACGCAGCGGTACTTTTGTTGAGGTCGGTCACTTCGTGGATATGGGGTCGATTGACTTCAACATTAACCAGTTGCTGATGCGTAAAAATCTGCGTGTGGAGGCGATTTGGGGCAGTACTTACGAACACTTCGTTCGCGGTTTACCGCTGCTTGAGCAGAGCGTTCTGCCTTTCGCCGATATGATTAGCCATCAACTGCCGCTTTCACAGGTTGAAGACGGCTTTAAAGCGCTTGATGGCGGTTATCGCATTAACGGCGAAACCGCGATTAAAATTGCGGTTCGGGCTGAAGAGTAGCCGAACTTCGGAAAACAGTTAACTTATTGTCGAAACGTTGCGTGCTGATACGGCGCGCTCATAGGAGGCATTATTGATGTCAAAAACATATCGCGTTGGCTTCGCGTCGCTCGTGCATGACCATGTGTGGGGTGAACTTCGCCATTGGAAGGCACACCCAAACGTCGAAATCGTTGCGGCAGGCGATGTCAATGCGGAATTGCGTACACAATTTGAAACGGAAGCCGGTGTTGAGAACATCTATGATTCTTGGCAGGAGATGATAGAGAAAGAGGCGTTAGACATAGTCCAAGCATCTGCTGAAAACAGTGCGGGTGTTGACATTGTTGAAGCTGCGGCGGCGAAAGGTATCCACGTCGTTTCTGAAAAACCGATGGCGGCGCGTCTCTCGCAGGCGGACCGTATGCTTGCTGCAGCGGCGGATGCTGGTATCCTGCTTATGGTGAATTGGCCCACTGCTTGGAGTCCGGCACTCAATACGGCGATGACTCTCATCAAAGACGGTGCGATCGGAGACCTTTTCTATTTCAAATGGCGTTCCGCACACAACGGTCCGAAGGAGATCGGATGCTCGCGTTACTTCTACGAGTGGCTTTACGATGAGGAAAAAAATGGCGCAGGCGCGTTGATGGATTATTGTTGCTATTGTGCGGATATGTGTGCTTACCTGCTCGGTCTGCCGGAACAGGTGACGGCGTTTCGTGGCACCTTCGTCAAAGACTATCCTGTGCCGGATGATAATGCCGTCATCGTTATGAAGTACGGCAACGCTTTCGGTATCACGGAGGCATCCTGGACGCAGAAGGTCGGTTATGTTACACCGAATCCTGTGGTTTACGGTACTGAAGGTGCGCTGATGGTAAGTGGTAACCAAGTCCATCTGCATCGGGCAGGTAGCGATGCCGAGGTGGTGGATCCCGAACCGATCCCAGAAGGTCGGCGTAACGCGCCAGAATACCTTATTCACTGCTTAGAAACAGGTGAACCGATTGAAGGCTTGTGCAGTCCTAAAGTGAGTCGGGATGCGCAAGAGATTCTTGAAGCAGGCTTGGTATCATCAGATAGTGGTCAAGTCGTCAACTTACCGATGTCATAATTTCTATGGGTGTGGTTAGGGCTGCGCCGATAACAGTGGAGAATGAATATTTAATGAGCAATAGAATTCCGATTGCATTACAGTTATATTCCGTCAGAGACGATTGTGCTGGCGACCTATCTTTGACGCTCCAAGCCGTTGCGCAGATGGGGTATGAAGGTGTTGAGTTTGCTGGTTATTACGACCGGACTGCGGAAGAATTACGCGGAATGTGCGATGATCTCGGGTTGAAAGTTGCTGGGACGCATACCGGGATAAACACACTCCTTGGTGACGAACTCGCTAAAACGGTTGAGTTCAACCAGATTCTTGGCAACCCGTATCTGATTGTGCCCGGATTACCTGGAGAATACCAAGGTTCTCGGCAGGCATGGCTTGATACAGCCGAAGTTTTCAACGGCATCGCCGAAAAAATCGCTGACCAAGGGCTGTTTACGGGTTACCACAACCACACAGGTGAATTCATGCCAATAGATGGAGAAGTGCCCTGGGATACGTTTGGCGGTAACACCCGCGATGATGTCGTGCTGCAAATTGACATCGGTCATACGCTTCGCGCCGGTTCCGACCCCGTATCATTTATTGACCGGTATCCGGGTAGGTCGAAGCTGGTGCATATTAAAGAGTTTTCGAGTACAAATAACCAGGCACTCATTGGTGAAGGTGATATGCCTTGGGATGATGTGTTCCATGCTTGTGAGACCGTCGGTGGCACTGAATGGTATATTGTTGAACAAGAGAGTTATCCGTACCCGCCGATCGAATGTGCTGAACGTTGCATTGACGCTCTACGGAAGATGGGGAAAATTTCTTAATTTTTTTTGCGGTTGGTTGAGGCGGGTGTTTTTGCTTGGGTGTTTCCCCAAAAATCGAAAGTGTTTTTCCGTAAACCCGCTTTCCACTTCGTTTCAAGCTGCGCGCTTTTTATGCTAAAATTGAAAAATATGTTGACACTTAAAGGACAGCGACCCACCAGTCGTTCCGATAGTGTTGAAACAGACCTTCTACTCTGGTGGGAGGATTTCTATCTCCCTGTTTTCGAGTATATTCTTCCGAAAATGGGGGGCTTGGACGGTAAAAAGGTGCTGGAATTAGGCACTGGTACAGGTGGCACAGCGACGCTGTTAGCGAAGCGGGGTGCATCCGTTATCGGCATTGATCTGTTGCCTTTTCGGCTTTCTGAAGCGAAGGCACGTGCCTCGGAACACGATGTCGTCGAGTCTGTTAACTTTGCCTTGATGGATGCGATGCACCTCGCTTTTCCGGATAATACCTTCGATTTCATTATCTCCAAATCGGTGTTGGTGTTTACGGAACACGCGCAAACTGCCAAAGAGTGTTACCGGGTTCTCAAGCCTGGTGGGAAAGCGATCTTCATCGAAAATATGCGTTATCACCCGATGGTGTGGCTGTATCGGAAGATGTTTCTGAAATATTCCGGTAAGTTACGTTATTTCTCGATACGCGATGTTGGGACCGTCGGGGCTGAATTCGAGAATTTGGAGCACCGCGAATTTCATCTCTCTGCGGTGGGTGCCCTGTTCTGGCAGAAGTGTATCGCTATTCCAACGTTTTATAGAATGTCCCTCCGTTTGCTCAAAGCGATTGATACATCTCTCCTTAAATGCCTTCCTTTCCTCAAACGGTTCTGTTGGATCACAGCGATGGTCTGCCATAAAAATTAAGCCATTAGCCGTACTTCAGCCAGTTGTCAAATAATGGTTTGAGTCGTGGTGGGAGACTGCTGAGAAAATTAGGTTCGTCGAGCCACGCTTGACTCTCTACCCCTTTATCATTTGGCGGTGTCCCTTCCGGTGGTGCCACGAGAACGGCGTAGTGTAAGGTCTGTCGCTTCGCACTTGTAAGGTTGTAGCCTTTGTGAATTATCCTGGAATTGTAAAAGACGATATCGCCTGCTTCTAACTTGACAGCGAGTTGGTTAGGCATTTCTGCCATCGGTGTCTCTTGTAGGACTTTGCGTTCAGCATCTGTCAGTTCCCGTCGATGACTGCCGGGAACGATGTAGAGAGTTTCATCGTTGTAGAGTGCGCCGTTGAGCTGCACGTGGTTTCTTAAACCGCTGAGGAGACGTTCAAGCGGGATTTCTCCATCGGCTGCGGTATCTCGATGCCATCTGATATGGTAGGGTTTCCGCTCGGAGTTGACAAGCAGGGTGCAGAGGTGATACCTTAATCGTTTTCCAATGAGTGCCTCGATAACGTCGAGTATCTGTGGATGCGCAAGTGCGTCTATAAGTGCTGGCTCACGAATGCTTGGATGGAAAATGTTATTGACCCCCCAGATGTCATCGCGTTCCGCATCTATATAACGTAGGTGTTCAGCGTGTAGACCTTCAATACGGCACTTGTGGAGTACTCGATCAATAGCACTGCGGTAGGATTCGATGTCTGTTGTGGATAGCGCGTTTTTACGGATGATATAACCGTTTTCAACAAAGGCGTTGATTTCTGCAGGCGTTAGCATCTTGGTTTCCTCTCCAATCCCGTAATAACCTTCCATTGTGTATTCCCTTCGATATTGTGTTATTGTTATGCTTCAGCATGATACACAAGTTCATCTGCGACAATTGTGGCTATCAGGTCTATGTTACATTGTGCTGCATCCCATTCAAAGAGGATCAGGTTCGTTTTCTCCTCTACGTGTTGTTCTGCGTTGAGCAGACGCATCGGTTGTAACGTGGCGAGTGCAACCGATTCTTCGAGAGATATTCTGGCGAATTGGACGCTGTTTTCGATGCCGCGCGCCAGTTCGATGGCAGAACCGGCAAGGTATTCTGTTCCGACTAAGCGGACACACCGTTCAGCAGTCAATTCCACGGCTCTTTCGGCGAACTCATAGATACCGGGTTTCATGCCTGCGAGAGCTACAGCGTCGCTGACAAGGATGCATCGGTTGAGCGTTTTTGCACGTATCATTGATTTGGCGACGGCGGGCGGTAGATGGTGTCCATCGACGATGAGGCTTGCCCAGAGTTCATCGGCGCCGAGTTGTTCCCAGATATAGTTGGGATGTCGGCGGATAAGGGCGTGTGCGCCGTTGCCGAGGTGCGTAGAGAGTTTTGCGCCAGCGTCGATTGCGGCGTGGATATCGTCTGCCGAGGCGTTGGTGTGTCCTAAAGCGACCACGATCCCGTCCGCCACCAGTTTTTCAATAAACGGGATGGCTCCTTTTTTCTCGGGTGCGAGGGTTACGATGCGGATTTTCCCTTCGGCGATGTCCTGCCACCGCTGGAATTCGTTCCAATCTGGATCCCTGACGTGTGCCAGCGGATGCGCGCCTCGTGGCCCGTCTTCGGCGGAGATATAGGGACCTTCGAGATGGATTCCAAGGACGGCGTAATTGATTAACGGATCCGTTTTACAAGCATCTACAATGGCACGCATGGAATTGCATATTCTATCAAACGAGCCGGTGACAATTGTCGGACATAAAAAGCCGGTGCCGACTCGCCAGAGTGCACGCACCATCGCGCAAACGTCCTTGGGTGTAACGGTCTCGGTATTGAGATCAAAGCCTGCGAAACCGTTCACCTGAATGTCTATCGGTGCAGGGGCGATCTGTATGTTACCGTCGGTAGTGCTGACTTGACGAATTGATTGTACACGGTTGTCACACAGAGCGATTTCGATAGTTGTGTTGTTGAAAAGAGTGCGTCCACTGAATTTCATATTTTTTATAGCAGTCAGCCATCAGTAGTCGGCGTTCAGTGGGGAATAGCGGGTTCTTGGATGAAGCATCGAAAGATGAGTGCCAATCTCGCTACCTCTCAACCAAGTCCTTCCACTCAAACACTGAAGGTTTCCGACAGTGAAGCGATTTGGATGTTTCCAATGATTTCTTTATAATACCCGAAAATGGATTTGTTGCCAAGAGAAAAGCGATGCATAGAAAAGTATTGCATTTTTCACTGGAATTCGGTTAAAGTATATCAAAAGTAGTCTGAACGGGTTTATGGGATTACATAGTTGCAATTTTTTCAACAAGTTTGGATGTGGAGGACACGATGGAATATTTAACTTATGGAAACACGGGTTTAGAGATTTCACGGCTCTGCTACGGTGCCGGACGGCTTAAGGATACTTGTGATACCTACGAAGCCGGTAGCAAACTGATGTTGAAGGCACTTGATGAAGGCATTACCTTTTGGGATACTGCCGAAGGGTATGGCACACAACCGCATCTTGGAGAGGCTATCCACCAGATTGACAGAGAAGAGGTCGTCATCCAGACGAAAACGCCTGCAAAGAATTATGATGGTGCTGCTGCGAGTATCACGAAAGCGTTGCGTGAATTGCAGACTGAGTATATAGATGTCATGTTGTTACATGCTGTCTCTTCGCCGGAGGATTTAGTTATGCGTGAGGGTGCGCTTGATGCGTTCCGAGAGGCGAAAGCGGCTGGCAAAATCCGCGTCATTGGTTGCTCCACGCACGTCTATACAGGTCCCGTCATGGATGCCGTGATAGACCATCCAGAAATTGAAGTTATTCTGACGACAGCGAATAAAGAGGGTAGGATGTTGGAAGGTGGTTCGATTGACGGGCATCTGGAATACATCCAACGTGCATACAATGCGGGTAAAGGCATTAGTATCATGAAGGTGGTTGTTGCTGGCAATATTCCGGAGGCGGATATGCCGGAATGGATTGAGTGGGGTTTTAACCTTGAAACGGCGCATGCGATCAATCTCGGTATGACCGATGAGCGTCATATTACGCTGGATGCCGGGCTTGCCCGTGCAAGTGCGAGACGACGGTTAATACAACGCAAGGCGGCGTAAGGCAGATGTCAAAAACGATGCGTGCGATTATGTGTCGTGAACCTTTCGACTACCGTCTCGAAGAGGTTGCGATGCCGGTGGCGGGTCCTGGTGAAGTTGTGGTTAAGGTGAACGCCTGCGGTATCTGTGCAAGCGACATTAAGTGCTATACAGGTGCGCCGCTCTTCTGGGGTGACGAACACCGCCAGCCATACGTAGAAGCACCGGTTATTGCTGGGCACGAATTCATCGGTGAGGTTGTCGAACTCGGTGAAGGCGCGGGTGAGAAGTACGGTCTCCAGATCGGCGATACGGCTATCGCGGAGCAGATTGTGCCGTGTTGGGAATGTCGGTATTGCCGGACTGGGAAGTATTGGCTCTGTCAAGTCCACAATATCTACGGGTTTCAACCGGTTGTCAACGGTGGTATGGCGGACTATATGAAGTTTCCGGCGCGTTCGCTTGTCTACAAGGTGCCTTCTGCTATTCCGACAGCGAATGCGGCGGTGATTGAACCGCTCGCTTGCTCGATTCACGCTGTGCAACGCGGCAATATTGAGTTTGGAGATGTCGTCGTGGTGGCGGGTGCGGGGACACTCGGTCTCGGTATGATTGGCGCGGCGAAGTTGAAAAATCCGGGGGTGCTTATCGCTGTTGATCTGATGCCGAATCGGTTAGAGGTCGCCAAGAAATTGGGTGCCGATATCGGGATTAACCCATCAGAAACGGATGTCGTCCAAGAGGTGTTGGATTTGACGGAAGGTTACGGGTGTGATGTCTATATTGAGGCGACGGGGCACCCGAAGGCGGTTGAGCAGGGATTACACATGATTCGGAAGGCAGGCACATTTGTAGAGTTCAGTGTGATGCGGGAACCTGTGACTGTAGATTGGACGATCATCGGCGACACGAAGGAGTTGAATATCCACGGTTCGCACTTGGGACCGTATGCGTATCCGCTGGCGATTGATTATATCCATCGCGGTCTAATTGAGGTGGAGCATATCGTAACGCATCAATTGCCGTTGGTGGACTATCTTGCAGGGTTTGAGATGGTTCAGAAGGGAACGGATTCGATTAAAGTGCAGTTGGTGCCGTAGGGTTTACGTTTGTTCGTAAGCCTCCAGAAAATCGGCTCTGGAGGTCCCAGACTGCGTGCATAAACCGGAAAGTGTTGCATCAAACAGCAACCCCTGCTTCCGTTATGAAGACATCTAAAACAGGTTCTTCGAGTTCAAGGGCTTCTGTACCAAAAGTCTCAATGTAGAATTCAATTGCAGAAGTCGCGTCAGCGACAGCATCCTCGTAGGTATCTCCTTCCGCCACGACAACACCTTTAAGACCGAGGGGATAGGCAACATAACCTTCCTTGTGTTTTTCAACGATAATCTTGAATGATTGCATTTGGGATTTCCTTAGTAATTGTTGTCAAAATTCACAGTGTATCAAACAGCAATCTTTGTTTCGGTAAGGTAAAGTCAGCGCCAAAACGTAAAAAGGCATTGACTTTACCCAGAGGTTTTAAGAATCTGCTATGAGTTATTTTCGCACGCTCACTGTTCGAGACGAGATCGTGATGGAACCGGCAACGACACCGATGATGAAGTCAATTGGCGTATATGAAGTTGTAATTTCATAATCGGTTGCTTCACCTGCCATAGCGTTTGTGTCAACGTCGTTGATTGGCACCAGCCCCCATACGATATACCATTGGCGTGCTTCTGTGACATTGTAACCTTGTGCTCCGTTCCCGACTTTATGGACGTGCGCTGAACAGCCGATGACGAATAACATTCCTACAATAAGGAAAGCGGCAGAAAGTCTTCTGAACATGATAAATTCCTCCGTGTGATACGCGCTTTTATGGCGCGTCTACTGTTTTTTCTCAATTAGGTTAATGGAACCGATTGATGATTCAATGGATCGCAGTTCGGTTTGGTAAACACTTTTCGGAATGTGATAATCGACCTGAAAAACGAGGGTTTCCGGTGCGTCACATATCAGTTTGATACGTACAAAATCGGTAGCGATAACCATTAATTGATGGATGCGAAAAGCATCTTTTATGAAAACTGCCTGCTGAACCGTTGCCTTCGGAAATTGGTTCTGGTAAGCAGTTGTAAAGGTTTTTAATAAAGTTTCATCTGGTGCGATTTCGACCCCTTTTAATTTTGATACGACACACATCGCCTGCGAATCTTCATTCAAGAAAATCCAGCGCGGTACCATCTGTATTCCTTGTATGCGTTGGGAGTCCAATTTGTTGGTAACTTGCTGGAGCATTGCGTCATCAATCATTTTCCAATTTCTCGGTGCAGCGATTTTGATTCTGAGTGTTTCATCTGTCACTGTAGGTTCGAGTCGGGATTCATCGACTTGAAAGACGAACGTTTCATAAGGTTGTTTCTTAGCGTTAGGTGAATCACACCCGACGAAACCGCTGATCATAATGCCGCACAATAGAAATTGGAGAAATCCCGACCAATTTTTCAATGTTTGCTCCGCAAGGAGGATGCTGGAAGTCCGGTTTATGGCTTATTAATGTGACACGTTAGTATTTACGCTTCAATCATATACTATTTTTCGATTAAATTCAGGAAAAAAAGAGATATGGCGCAATAACTAATTTTGCCCACCAACTGTTTCACTTGCTGCTTTGAAGACAGCATTAATCGCTCCGAAAAGAGCTGGCAAGTTATCTATACTGAAAGTTGTTCTGTTTTGTGTGAAACTGCCGTCAACAAGTTGCCCAAATTGCCATCGTTCACCATCGCTGACAATGCCGTATACGGGGACATCTGGCGCATCGTTTATTTTTTGCGCGGCTACCAGTTCCGCGAGGCACTGCCCCCAACCCTGCTCAAAATCGTTTTTCTTCGCCTCAACCAGTATTATCAAAGGGATACCGACAACTGTCATACCCAATTCGGATTTTGTAGCGATAAAGTAATCCGGTGTGCCGCTCAAGGTCTCATCGTAGGTGATGTTTTTTTTTACCCAGAGCGCGTAGCTATCGGCATATCCTTTATAAACTTCCCTTAGGATTGGGTAGATAACATTTTCACACCGAGCTCCCTCCGAGGCGTAGACATTGATATATTTCATGTTAAACTCGAGTTCGCTCAGAAATTGCTCTGAAGGATTCAAGATTTCCTCCGCTCCGAGAAAGTTATCTGCCACGTAAGTAATCCTGAATTGCTCTTGAACGTCTGAGATGGCCTTGAAATTACTAAATACCATGATGGTCCACCTCCTTTTTCTCACGTTCTTCAATAATTGCACGGCTAAACTCGTTATCTTCTGCACGAATGCCGTGGCGTGCCATACTCTTGCGAAGTTCTTCAAGTGGCATGAGTTCTATATCGGCAATTTCGAGATGTTCACGCATTTTCTGAATGGCTTGTGTCTCATATTGTTTAGCCGTTGTCTTTCGCCTCTTTGGCTCCGCAGGCTCTGATGTATCAACGAGTCCAGAAAGTTGCAGTGTCATATCTGCAACCACCTTTTCCAATTGATTTACCCTTTTTGCTAATGTTTCAAGCGTCTCTGCCATGGGAACACCCGCTTAAGTTCGCTTTCGCTCAGAACCTTTCAGACCAAACAGATAAGCGATATAACCTTCCTTGTGGTTTCAACGATAATTTTGAAGGCATTTGGGATTTCCCTCACTTTTCTATTCTCTGAGGTAAGAGTTCAGGCATCCTGCTCTTTCTTGAGTTTCTCTGCCTTTTTCTTTGCTTTATGCCGTTCATTTAACATGCCAAATTCACACGCTCTGTAGAGGCCGTCTAAGTGCTCAGGATCGGGTGTGTATTCTTCTTCTGTCGTAGAGGAAAACGATTGAATTAGGTAGGTACCTTCCATTTCATTAAATACTTGCCCAAATTTTTGAAAACTTTCCCGAAGTTTTCAAAATTCATTATTAATATTAGGCATGACAACCTCCTTTCTAGTCGGGTTCTACGTCGTTAAAATGCCTAAAATAGAGTATACCTTATATTGAATTAAAATGCAAATCTTTTCCCAATTTAGTCAGTGAGTTGTATGTATAATAACGCACCTTGATACATTGTATCAAATAGAACGTGCCTATGGGTATAGAGTTCCAGACCTACGGAAAAGAGGTATACCGATTTCAGTGTTTTAGTTTTGACTCTTTTCACTGGTTTTGGTAGAATATTGGGAACGCAAAGAAACAGTTAGAACAATCTAAAGTGAAAGATAGTTCCCGAGAATACAAGGAGATAGGCAATCCGTCAGGTAACTTGCTTAATATTTCCGATGAAAATTACCGAGATTGAAGCGATTCCGTTGCGTGTGCCTTATGAGGAACGGATTCGTAAGCAATACTACCACTTCGCGATGACCGAGTTGGTCACGGTCTATAAATTCCATACCGATACCGGTCTCATCGGTCTCGGAGAGAACCCTGGACCGCCTTTTGACCAAGAGGTGTTGGATACCTATCTTGGCACCAACCCGTTCGATCATGTTATGGGTGAGGGACGTTTTAATCTTGACATGGCGTGCTACGACCTGATGGGTAAACATCTTGGCTTGCCAGCGTGGAAACTGATGGGGCAGCAGGTTCGGCAGTGGGTTGCAATGGGTTGGTGGATGCCGTGTATGTCTCCTGAAGATACCATCGTTGAGGTTCAAGTTGCTGTTAAACAGGGGTATCGGGGTCTCAAATGCAAAGCGCGGGCGTTCTATGATGTCGTTGAGCAATCGAAGGCAATTCAGACGGTAGCACCTCCGGACTTTCGTGTGGAATTTGACTTCAACGGCTCGCTCATCAATGTTGAGAAGGCACTGCCTATCCTGCGGGAACTGGAGAAGGTTCCGGTTGTCAAAGGTCTTGAGGAGCCGATTTTTGCGTACGATGTAGAGGGTTGGCGGCGGTTGCATCGAGAGATTCGGATTCCGTTTTATCTGCACGGTGTCGGTGTTATCCGAGAGGGTGCATCGCGTCAACCTTCGGGTCCTTGGATTGGATTGCGTGCCGGGGATTTTGACGGTGCCCTGTGTAGCCATGAAAGTGTGAAGAGTGCGCTGGCATCGGGGTGGGCTTTTGCTGCAGCAAACACACCGATTCTGTTACAGTATGTCGGCACGGGTATCACGGCAGCGTTTGCGTGTCATCTGGGAGCCGTGATGCCGACTGCCACGCTGCCGGGTGTCACTGCCAGTCACGCATACCAGGACGATTTGATTGTTACGCCGCACGAAGTTCAGCGCGGATTTATGCGGGTGCCAGAGGGTCCCGGTTTGGGTGTGATATTAGATGAAGAGGCAGTGCAACGATATTCCGAAACGCCTGAGCCGAGATGGGATAGACATATCTCTGTTGTCACTTTGCCGGGTGGTATAAAGCACTACTACCGAAACTTGCAACAGGCGGAACGGCTCATGAAACAGGGCGTGGACGAATCGTATGCTCCTGGTGTGCGTCTCGACGAATGGGAGGATGACGGTAGCGAGGCGTTTGATACGTTATTCAAGCAGCTGCAGGAGAGTGACTGGCCTGTGTGGGAGGGTGAGTCACCGGATTTCCACTATTTTTAGGTGTGAGTCTATTTTTAGGTGTGAGTCTTTATAAATCCTTAGGTGCTGCAGCGGCTCCATCAGACAGATAAGGTTTATTCATTTTATAATCAGGACGGACGCAATTTTGACTGCAGCCTGTTCTGTTAGATGAGATTTCTCGGTAAACACAGCGTTCTGGTAGCACAAACTGTAGTTGGTTAAGGGTTAAGGGTTAAGAGAAACCCTCTTACCAACAACCAACAACCAACAACCACTTGCTACGAAAGAGCAGCATGCGTAAGCCCTAATAATTCAGTTGTGTGATCTCTAAAGGAGAAAAGCAGGATGATGACCCCTGAACAACGGTATCTATTTGATGTGACTGGATACCTTCACCTGAAGAATGTTCTGAGCGATGAAGAATTGAAAGCGGCGCAAACGGCAGCGAATGAATATATCAGGACACCTACCGAGGAACTCCCACCCGGATTTGACTCCAGCAATAAAAACCTCCCGAACGGCTTTGCGTTTGCGAAGCCATTAGAAGCACTCACAATGCACCGATCAACGTGGCCCATCATCAAGGAGTTGACAAGGGATAAACTGCAACTCTTTCGTGGAACGATGATTGCGGATCGGGCGGGTGTATCGGAGTCGGCGGAAGGGCTCCGCTTGCATTGCGCACGAGAAGATTTTGGGTGGCATTGTAATCGCTATGAGGTCCGGGAGGGTCGTATTTTTTGCGATGATTTTGTGGTTTTTCCGTATCTGTATGACGTGCATCCGGGAGATGGTGGCTTGCTTGTTGTTCCCGGTACACACAAGACGGTTTTTGATCGACCGGAACATCTTTTCAATAACGGAAAGATTGAAGACGCTGGTGCTATTCCGCCAGGGGTCGTTAACGTCACGCCAAAAGCCGGAGATGTTGTGATTATCTCTGAACTTCTGACACACGGTGCGTTGCCTTGGAAACCGAAGGATCGGTATCGTTGCATCCTGACCTTACGCTATAGACCGCAACACCGTGGTGAGAGTCGGGTGTCTGAAGAGGTGAGGGACCGACTCTCGCCGGAGACGTTGGAACTCATTTCCCGTGCAGACCATTACCACACGAAAGAGATTGTTAAGAAAGATGTTGTTACGTTGACGTAAGCGGGCCTAATGAACGGGTCTAACTGCTGGTGCGCCGTGCTGCTCACACCACTCTGTGAGTGGACTTTCACTGCCACTCGGAATGAATTCTTTTGTTTTTGTGAAGGGTTCACCAACCAGATACTGCTCAAGTGGCGTGAGTTTATCTAACAACGTCTGTTCCTGTGTCCGATAGTCCATCGGCATCAACCATCGGTATCCGTAGCCGACCATTATACCTTTACGGATCTGGTCGGTTAAGTTCGCAGCTCCTGCATGAAAGGTCCGGTTTTCAAATAGTAGGCAATCCCCGGGCTGTAAACTCGCTTCAACTGCGCCTTCGGGATCCGCCTGTCCTTTTGGTATGGGAACGCGTTCGAGGAGATGGTTGCTACCGGGTGCGACAAGTGTTACGCCAGAATTGGGTTCACTCAGATCGGTGAAGTAGTAGGCGCATTTTAGCAAGATGCGTGGTACCTTGTTGCCGTGTGTTGTCGTTGCCATGGCGTAGTCTCGATGCCAACCGGGTCTGCGAGCGGTATCGGGTGTGCCCGGTGGGTCGGGGTGTTTGTATATCAAGTGTGAGGTCATGAGTTGCAAGTGGGCGCCGAGCAGCTGGACGACAACGGGGAGGATGGTCTTCTGCGTAAGAAGTGGTATTAAGGCATCGTCAATAGAGATGCTATTTCGGAAGCTGTCGTATAATCCGTCGAAATTTTGTTGACGGTTCTCGCGCCGATCGCTCGCTATGAGCCGGTCGCTTGCCTCAATGAGTTCGCCGATGGTATCTGAGTCCAGCACATTGCGGACGATGAGATAGCCGTTGTCGTCAAAGTGGCGGATATCTTCATCGGAGAGTGGGTGCCAGTCGAGGTCGATTGTTGCTTCGTTTGTGTGTGCCATTGTTTTGCTCCATATTTTTGTAAAGGAGATATACTACTTTTCAGGGTTGTGGATCACTTAACTTACTAATGTCACGAGGTGAAATTCGCTATCCTGAAATGTACCTTCGGGTGCTGCAAAAATTTTATGCAATTGCTCTGTATATTTCTTACATGCTTCTAACTGAACCTCCACAGATAATACAAGGATTAAGGCTTAATGTAACAACCCTAGAAATGCCTCAACATCTGTTGTTGGTGCTTGGCAGGCGTAATTTTCGCAGATGTAGGCTGTCGCGGTATTGTCAACTTGGGTTTTGCCGGCGAGAAGGGGTAACGTCTGTTCATCTGCGGACTCGCTTGAGGCTACGATTTTGTTGGGTTGATAGATACCGTGCAACGCTGTTAACATCGCTTCTGTCTTTGGATCCCCTTTTTTACCGACGATAGCGATTTCCTTGGGCGTGGACAGCAGAAACGCTAATTCACAGAGCAGTTGCCCGGACCCTGAAGGCATCCGTTCCATCTGATGGAAGTAGAGCTTCAAGGTTTCAACGGCTTTGTTGTGGAATTCAGGGCTGTCGAGGTGCTTGGCGAGTCGTAAGAGACCATGGATCGCCATAGAGGCACCGGAAGGTGTGGCACCGTCGTAGGCGGATTTGGATTGGACGATCAGCGTTTCGTGCGCTTTGCCGGTGAAGAAGAATCCGTCACCTGCGTCGTCTCCGAACTGGTCAATCATGATGTTTGCGAGGCGTTCTGCTTCGGTGAGCCATCGCGGTTCAAAGCAGGCTTCGTAGAGTGCGATGAGTCCGGCGATGAAGTAGGAATAATCCTCAAGATAGGCGTTGAGATGGCTTTTGCCTGCACGATAGGTACGTAAAAGGAGACCGTTGTCTTGCGATAGCGTTGTCAAGACGAATTCGGCGGATTTTTCGCACGCCTCAAGGTATTCGGGCTTCCCAGTTAATTGGTATCCCATCGCCATGCCTCGGATCATGATGCCGTTCCAACTGGTCAGGATTTTGTCGTCAAGTCCGGGTTTAATCCGTTTCTCTCTCTCTTCAAAGAGTTTCTGTCTCGCGTCTGCGAGGAGTGCTTCCAGTTCTCCGAGATCCATTTGCAGTTTTCGGGCAAAGATGTCGGGCGGTGCTTGTACGTGAAGGATATTTTCGCCTTCAAAATTGCCGTGTAGCGTGATGTCGTAGTACTCACAGAAGATTTCAGCGTTTTCTTCGCCGATGATGTCTTCGACATCGTTGGGTTCCCAGACGAAGAATTTGCCTTCTACACCTTCGCTGTCTGCATCTTGTGTGGAGTAGAAACCTCCGTTTTCTGCGTCGTACATCTCTCGGAGCACGTAGTCGAGCGTCTCGGTGGCTATGTGGCGATAGAACGGTTTTTGGGTGGCTTGGTATGCCTCGAAATAGGCGACGACGAGTTGGGCATTGTCGTAAAGCATTTTCTCAAAGTGTGGGACGAGCCAGTGTGCATCGGTGGAGTATCGGTGGAAGCCGCCGCCGAGTTGGTCGTACATACCGCCGCGCGCCATTTTTTCCAAGGTGAGTTCGACCATCTCTAAAGCGTTGGCGTTGCCGCTGTGGTGCCAGTAGCGTAGTAGGAAAGGGAGTCCCATGCTGGGTGGGAATTTGGGTGCGGTACCGAATCCGCCGTATTGCGAATCGAATTGCGAGCGGTAGTGTTGGAATGCGTTTGTCATGAGTTCTTCTGTGAGTTCGTGTTCGTGTGGATCGACGACGTTGCTTATCCGATTGAGCTGTGCCGTGAATTGGTCAGCCTGTTCTAAAACTTGTGCCTTTTTGTCGTTGAATGCTTCTATTACGGCTTCCATCACCTTTGGGAATCCGGGTCTTCCGTATCGGTCGGTGGGTGGATAATAGGTGCCGCCGTAGAAGGGTTTAAGGTCGGGTGTGAGGAAAACGGTCATGGGCCATCCGCCTTGACGGGTCATCATTTGGACGGCGTTCATGTAGATTTCATCTAAATCGGGACGTTCTTCTCTGTCAACTTTGATGTTGATGAAAAGTTGGTTCATGATCGCTGCGATGTCTTCGTTTTCAAAGGATTCACGTTCCATGACGTGGCACCAGTGGCATGCGGAGTAGCCGATACTGAGGAGGATAGGTTTCTGCTCTTGTTTGGCACGTGTTAATGCTTCTTCACCCCACGGATACCAGTCAACGGGGTTATGTGCGTGTTGGAGTAGATATGGACTTGTTTCGTGGATGAGGCGGTTGGTGTGCTTCGGTGTATCGTGCATTTTTGTTTCTCCAATGTGTCGGATTTTAACGCAGAAGGCATTTGGGGACGCAAGACAACGGGCGGGACTACATTAATCCCGCCCTATGGGTGAGAAGATACCGCTACGGGGATTCGAACCCCGGTTTGATGGCTGAGAACCATCCGTCCTAACCCCTAGACGATAGCGGCTTATTATTATGGTCGGAATTACGTATTCGTGCTGGACTGCTGCCTAATGTTCACGAATGGCTGTCAGAAATCATTATTTTTCCGGCGTGTTCAACCATCTCGCTTAACACGTCAAGATTAACATCTGCAAGGTGGCGGAAAGTGATGCTACTTTTTCCAGTTTTGACTTTTCCGAGTCGGGGTCCGTAACGTTCAGTCAGATATTGTCCGTCATCGACTGCGTTAACATAGACACTGAAGTAATTTTTCTGTCGTGTCAACCCAATGATGAACCATTCAACTTGCGTTTTATCGGAACGTAGATAGGTATAATTACCGTAACCGATGATTCGTTGTTCACTACCGCCCCAAAAAATGCCCTCCCACATACAGCAGTCCTGGCGAGGCAGTGCTTTTTTGATTCGTGTATGAATCTCGTTTAAAACCTCTTGGATGTCTGGTTCTTGGCTCGCGATGTAATCATCGGGTGAGGAATCTACCGGTTTCACTTTTCGCCTCTCTGTTAGCAACACAAGATGACTGCCCGGGAAGGACTCGAACCTTCACCACATGGTCCAGAGCCATGCGTCCTACCATTAGACGACCGGGCATTGACCCACTTTTGCGGCGTGCTATGTTTAAGTATACCTTAAGAAATCGCGTTTGTCAATTTTTTCGTGAATAGCAGATATGTAAATATTTGGTCAATTGTTGTCTGAATGCAGGTCGCTTATTGCATCGGCAGGACCGAGACCGAGACATTTGAGAATGTGTAGAAGATGTTCAGGAACCCGATGAAAATTGTTGGGATTACAAATACGCTTAACAAGGCGAATGTGCCGGTAGAGAAAGCGACGCGATCGGTTTCCTCATCTGCATCTTCAAAATACATTGCTTTAAAGATACGGGCATAATAGTAGAGGGAGACCACGCTGTTTAGTAAACCGACAAATGCAAGCCAGTAATACCCCTGTTCGAGGACTGCTGTGAAAAGTAACCATTTCCCGAAGAACCCGGCAAATGGTGGGATGCCAGTGAGGGAAGCGAGGAAGATGACCATGGCGATGGCGATCAATGGTGCGCGTGAACCGAGTCCGCGATATCCCTCAATTGTTTCACTTCCCATCTCATTTGCAACGAGGACAACGACGTAGAATGCCCCTAAATTCATAAAGAGGTAGACGATGAGGTAGAAAAGGATCGCCTCGATACCTTCGGAGGTGAGTAACACACCTCCCATCAAAAGGTACCCGCCGTGTGCGATGCTTGAGTATGCTAATAGGCGTTTCACGTTCTGTTGTGGGAGTGCTGCGAGGTTCCCGACGGTCATCGTTAAGGCGGAGACGATTGCTAACATGAGGGGCCAGTCAACGGCTTCCATCAGTCCAGTAGCACCAAACCCGGTATAGAAAAACCTGATGAACAGTGCGAATCCTGCAGACTTTGAGGCGACGGATAAGAAGGCAGTTATCGGGATAGGTGCGCCTTCGTAAACGTCAGGGGACCACATGTGAAACGGCACGGAGGCTATTTTGTAACCTACGCCAGCAAGGACGAAGGTGATTGCAATCAGTACGGCGAGGGGTGCTACCGCTCCTGAGGCGAGATGTTCGGTGAGTTGTCCGCCGATTTGTGTCAGATCGCCTGTGCCAGCCATTCCGAAGAGGAGCGAGAGTCCGAAAAGCATTGTTCCGGATGCGACTGCGCCATACGTGATGTATTTGAAGGCGGCTTCACTTGAGCGCGGGCTATGCGTCAAGAACCCGGCGAGAATATAGGAGGTAAGGCTTACTGTCTCCAACGCGATAAATATCATCAACAGATTCGTTGCGGATGCCATGAGAAACATGCCGAGGGTAATGGCTAACAAAAGTGCGTAGTATTCGCCCTTCAGCCGCTCGTCAAGTTCCTCAGAACGGAGTGAAAAAAGGATCGTTGCGGCAGTTGCAAACAGGAGTAGAATCTTGAAAAAGGTGGAAAATTCATCAAGTCGGATCATTCCTTCAAAAAGAGAAACAGGATTTCTGAAGGAAAAGTGTATGATAAGGACGGCAGCACATACACATCCGAGCCCGACAAGAGAAAGGTAGGCGACTGCGACACTCTCGTCATCCTTTACAATAAGATCAAGAATGATAACAGCAGCGGCAAAGATTACGAGTAAGATTTCTGGGCTGAAATGTAGGAGGCTGTCAATATTACTTAAAGGTTGCATACTTTCCACAAACCTCCTATATCGCCTGTAGGACGTTTACGAGATTGGTAACCGATTCTCTGAACATATCAATAGCGAGGTTGGGCCAAACACCGAGTAGGATCGTTAAAATCGCAAGTGGTACCAAAGTCAGGATTTCGCGTCCGTTGATTTCTGGGAGGTCTTCATATTTCGGATTGAGATTTCCTAAGAAGACCCTCTGAAGTGTCCAGAGGAAGTACGCGGCACCGACGACAATACCGATTGTGGACAAAATGGTCAACCACTTGAATTCGCTGTAGGCACCGAGTAAGGAGAGTGCCTCGCCGACGAATCCGCTTAAGCCGGGTAGCCCTAAAGAAGCCATGAACGCGAGCGTTGTAATACCGGTGTAGACAGGCATTCTGGTTCCGAGTCCGCCAAATCCATTAATTTCACGGTGGTGTGCCCTATCGTAGAGTACACCGACGAGTAGGAAGAGCATTGCGCTGATGACACCGTGGTTAAACATCTGGAGGATTGCGCCTGTGATGCCAGTATCGTTTCGCGCAGCAAGTCCCAAGATAACAAACCCCATGTGTCCGATACTGGAGTAGGCGACTAGTTTCTTAAAGTCGGTTTGTGCGAGTGCGCAGAAGGAGCCGTAGACGATATTGATAAATCCAAGAAGTGCGAGGCTGTTGCCCCAGAAACCGATCCCGTTGGTAAAATGGTCCAAACCGAGTGGAAACATCGCCATATTCACTCGAACCAATCCATAAGTTCCCATTTTTAGGAGGATACCTGCGAGGATAACACTGATGGCAGTCGGTGCTTCGACGTGTGCATCGGGGAGCCAGGTGTGGAATGGGAAGATCGGTACTTTAACAGCGAACCCGATAAAGAAACCGAGGAACACCCAGATTTGGAAGTCTAGATTGGCGAGGGCATGTCCTTCAGTGGAGGCTAAAGCGATGAGTGTTGGAATGTCAAATGTTCGCAAGCCTTCAGCCACCCCATTAACGATATTGCTATTGAGATAGACGGCTATCATTGCGACGAGCATGAGTACGCTACCGAAGAGGGTATATAGGAAGAACTTAATCGCGGCGTATTCGCGGCGGGGTCCACCCCAGATCCCGATTAGGAAATACATCGGTAGTAAAGTCAGTTCAAAGAAAACGTAGAACAGAAATAGGTCTAATGCGGCGAAGAAACCGAGCATCCCTGTTTCAAGCAGGAGGAACAGTGCCATATACGCCTTGATACCTTTTTCGATGTTGCGCCAGGATGCGATAACGCAGATCGGGCCTAAGAGTGCCGTAAGGAGCAGTAGTGTGACGCTGAGCCCGTCGATGCCGATGTGATACTGGATATTGAATGCATCAATCCAAGGGACATTAACGACGTACTGCGTGCCAGCGGTTGATCGGTCGTAGGAAATGAATAAGACGACTGCAAGTGCGAGTGGAATGAGCGTAAAAATGAGCGTAACGCGTTTAATCAGTTCCTCCGACTCACGCGGCAGCAGTAAAACAGCAATCATCCCGAGCAGTGGGATAAAAATCATTAGCGACAATAACATCTCGTGGGAATCCTCCTTGTCCCATCAAAAGGGCAGCTACAACGCCCGGAAAATTAAGATTAGCAACACAATCCCTGCCAGTACGACGAAAAGGTAAGTCTGGATTGCACCGGTCTGAATACGTCGAATTCTTCCACCGACTACCCACGTGACTTGTGCGACGCGGTTGACGAGCCCATCAACGACGCGGTTATCGAAAAATCCGACGAAAGCGGCGAGGATATCTCGCGTTACAACCCCGACACCGTTGACGATGCCATCCACAACGCTCCCATCGAATTGTGCAAAGAGCCTTGCTTTCCAGACCGTCAACGCGACCAGTACACCGTCGTAAAACTCGTCAAAATAGTATTTGTGCCAGAACAGGTTGTAGACGGGGCGGAACGTCGTTGCGACGGACTCGGCAGACAAAGTTCGCCTCTGGTAGAACAGCCATGACAGGAATATACCTAACCCTGCGACACAGATAGATAGGATCATCGCAATAGTATGTGCCGGACCGTGTCCGTGATGTCCGTCATCTGCGTGTGCGTCTTGTGTGCCGTGTCCAGCGTCTTCTTCGGCTGCCACTGCTTCGGAGACACCGAAGATCGAAAGTGCAAAGCCTGTTCCACCTGTTTTGGTGTCTGGTGCGACCTGTGCATGCGTCGGTGCATGCAGATGTGGTTGTGGTGGTGGTTTTACATAGTCTTTGTTGAACCAGAGTGTATTCACGACAGGAAAACTCAGTATTGCCAAGACGATGAGCGGCACTGTCATTGATAGCGGGGATTCGTGTGCCATGTCGTGCATTTCTTGGTTGCGGGGTTCACCGAAAAAGGTCATAAAGATCAGTCGGAACATATAGAACGCTGTAATTCCGGCAGCAAGGAGTGCTATTACGAACAGGATGTAGTGGTGTGCGGAGTTCCATTCCATAGCCCGTCCAAGCACACCGGCTAAAATTTTATCTTTACTCCAGAACCCGGAGAAGATAAACGGCACCCCGGAGATAGACAGCGTTGCGATAAGCATGGTGATAAAGGTAATCGGCATTTTGTGGCGGAGTCCGCCCATGTTCCGCATATCTTGGTCAGAGGGTATCTCGGAACCGAGGACGTGTTCTGTCTCAGCATCTTCGTTGTGTTCGTGTGCGTGTTCATCGTCGTGTCCGTGTGCGTGCATGGCGTGGAAGGCGTGGATGACGCTACCTGAACCGAGGAAGAGCAGTGCCTTGAAAAAGGCGTGCGTTGTCAGATGAAAGAGTCCGGCGACGTAACTACCGACACCGATTGCGAGCATCATATATCCCAATTGGCTGATGGTGGAGTATGCCAAGACGCGTTTGATGTCGAACCGAACGATAGCGATTGTCGCTGCGACGAGTGCCGTAATACCACCCACATAAGCGATGACGAGAGAGGAGGTTTCCGTTAGGATTGGGAACATCCGAGCCGTGAGATAGACACCAGCGGCGACCATCGTGGCGGCGTGGATCAGTGCGCTGACGGGTGTGGGACCTTCCATTGCATCGGGGAGCCAGGTGTGGAGTGGCATCTGTGCGGATTTACCGATGGCACCGCAGAAGATAAGAATCCCCGCGATAGAGAGCCATACCATATCGCCGGTGTTTAAGTTGGCAGCGAGCGTGAAAATACCATCTGTTTCTCCGTCGTAGAGGGAGAGCGTCTTAAATTTTGCGAAAAGCATCATCATACCGATGAACATGCCGACATCGCCGACGCGTGTGGTTAGGAACGCTTTTTTACATGCGTTCGCGGCGGAGTCTTTCTCAAACCAGAAACCGATGAGCAGATAGGAGCAGAGTCCGACGAGTTCCCAACCGATGTAGATGCCGAGTAGGTTGTCCGACACAACCAAGAATAACATTGAAAAGGAGAAGAGCGATAGATAAGCGAAGAACCTTGGGTATCTTGGATCCCCGTGCATGTAGCCTATAGAGAAGATATGGACGAGGCTGCTGACGAGTGTGACGACAATCAGCATGATTACGGTGACACTGTCCAAGTAGAAACCCATTGAAAAGGTGACATCGCCGAGTGATATCCAATTGAGGGTGTGTGCTTCAGGTTTGGGTACCACTTCTCGTAGGAGCAAGAACGAGCAGGCGAGTGCAATGAGCATTGCCGCGGTGGAGAGATAGTCCTGTCGCGGGAAACGCCGATTTGCCAAGCCTAAAAGTCCGAAAACCGCAAAGGCAGCAAGCGGGCAAAGTAAGATGAGACTTATTAAAGAAACAATCATATTTTTAATTTTCCTTGCGGTCAATCAGTATTTTTAATTTTCCTTGCGGTTAATCAGGTGGATCCGTTATTTCAGGCGTTAGTGCAAAGGATCCGTCCTCCATTTCATTACGGACTACAGTTTTTGTGTTATAGCAAAACCCATAATTAATTGGATACCTTATTTTAACCTTTCAGGGTATCCACTTCGTCTGGACGTATGCTGCCGAATTCGCGGTAGATTGCGAGAATAATTGCTAAAAAGACAGCGGCTTCCGCTGCAGCGAGCACGATCCCAAAAATAGCGATAATCTGTCCATTGATGTCATCCGATGGTGTCACGAAACGCGAGAACGCTGCGAAATTTAGATTACATGAATTAAGAATAAGTTCGATGCCCATCAAAATACTGATGGCATTTCGACGCGTCAAGACAGCGAAGATACCGAGCGTAAACAGAATCGCACTGATAACGAGATAGTGTTGTAAGGTCATTTTTTAATGGCTATTGGCTATCGGCTTTTAGTAAAGAGGTTTTCGTTTAACAAAGACTCTTGTGACTGATGGCTGACAGCTATCTTAGTCCCTTACCTCCTTTCGAGAAATCAGGGCGGCTCCGATTAAGGCGACTAACAGCAGCACGGAGACGACCTCGAACGGCAGGAGAAATTCTCCAGCGAGAATGAATTCACCGATCTTTTCAGTGGTCGGTGGAAGTTCTGTCCCGTCGTCAATGAGATTCTTCCATGCGGGCGTATTGGCGATGACAGTCAGAAGTAGCATAAAGAGTGCTAACGCAACAACGCCACCGAGTAGAAGCTGCCCGCGCTCAATACGGCTTTTAATCTGGCGGGGCATCTCAAAGTGTCCGCTTGTCATCATGACCCCGAATAGGATGAGGACGAGGATACCGCCGACATAGACGATGACTTGTGTTGCGGCGAGGAAATCTGCCTGCAAAAAGACATAGAGTCCTGCGACACCGAAAAGCGTTACCATAAGCGAAAACGCTGCGTGGACGATGTTGCGCACGGTGACGACAAGGAGCGCCGAGGCGACTGTCATAAGCGCGAATCCATAAAAAATAAAGGTTTTAAGTGTAAATTCCATGTTTTTAATTTACCTTGCGGTTAAGGCACGGTGGTTTGGCTTATAGCGTCCTTCCTTAAATCCGCTTTCCACTTCGTTTCAAGCTACGTGTTTAGTGCTAATATCTCTAACTTACCTTGCGGTTAAGGCACGGTGGTTTGGTTTATGACGGTCCTTCCTTAAGCCCGCTTTCCACTTCGTTTCAAGCTACGTGTTTGGTGCTAATATTTCTAATCTGCGGCATTCACTTCTTCTGTGTTACTTTTATCGTACATTGACTGCTTGTCAAAGTTGAAGATGAGTTCTGATCGATCGAATTTGGAGTACTCAATTCCTTCAAGGGTGTCTTTCATTGTAAGGCACTCTGTCGGGCAGACTTCGGTGCAAAGTCCACAATACATGCAGAGAGACATGTCGATATCAAACTTGTCCAGATAGAAAACGACGGGGTTTCGCGTAACAACCCGTGATATTTCGTCGCTTGAGAATGTCTGAATTCGGTTCTCATCTCCTGATGGTTCAAGGCGATCTATGACTTCCTGTGAACCTTGGCGAGAGGTGATATTTGTGACGGTTATTGAATCTTCCGATTTTGCTTTTTTGTCGTCGCCTTCAATGATACCGATGATTTCGCGTCCGTCTTTGAGGTGAATGACGTTCATGCTATCCCAGAGTTGTTCACCTTTCGGGAGTTTGGTAGCGTCAATCATAATACAATCGACGGGACAGATCATTTCGCACTTTTTGCATCCGATACAGTCTTCGGTGCGGTTATAGAGCTGCCCGCGGTACCCCTTCGGAATTTCTCGGACGTTCTGTTTCTTTTCATAGTCGTGTTCGTATGGGTATTGATGCGTGACGTTCGGTTCAAAGAACTGCCTGATTGTCACCCGCATACCGACGAGCACGGTATAAACGCCTCTGTAGATGTTTCGTATATATCTGTCCATAGTGATGTTCCTCGTAAGTGTGTAGTTTGGATACATACAGTGGATTTAGATTACCACCCGAACCCGAATTTGAAAAGCGATCCAGCGAACAGCCCAATGTGAATAAAGATTCCTATATATTTCCATATCCGGTCGCCTTTGAATAGTTCACTGAATAGCGTCATCGTCCAATAACCGAGACATACCAAGCTTATCCCGAAAACAATGGCACTCCAGGAAGCATACAGCCACTGAATGTTAAAGACCAGTGCTATTGAATTGTTCAGTATTGCGATCACACCACCGATAATTAAGAGCGAAATTCCGGATATCCATGCGATTTTTTCTCTCCCTGCGACCTCTTTAATTCTTATTTCACTGAACAGTGGGAATACTTGGAAGAAACCGAAGCACATTAGGCTCGCGCCTAAAACGAATCCCAAAATAGGGACCCAATGCCCACTGATACGCTGAGTAACCATATTATCAGCTGTAAAAAGCAGGATTATAAGAATAGTAGGTAGATCTTTTTTAATCCATGCGATTTTTTCTTGTTTCGTATTTTTCCAACTTTGGGTAACAGTTGTCATCGTTTTACCTCTGCTTTACAATGATTTTCAAGTCTACATGCAGTAAGGAACTGTTTTTGTTTACACCGAGTTGGGTTGTGGTTCTGGCTTTTGTGCCATCACTCGTCCAGCAATCATGTACGCGCTGATAAGCCCAATGTAGATGATTGCACAACTAATACCGATACTCCACACGCTGTCCTCTTCAAAAATCAATCCCCAGATACCGGTGCCTAAGATGTTGAAGAAGGCGATCGGGATGAAGTACTTCCAGCAGAGGTTCATGAGTTGATCTACCCGTAGGCGCGGCAACGTCCATCTCAGCCACATCATTAGGAAGACGAGTGCGAGGGTTTTGATAACAAAACCTGGGAACCCACCGAGGATATCGTATCCGGGTAAGGCGCCTTCCCAACCACCGAGGAAGAGCGTTACAGCGATTGCACTGACGGCGAACATGTTTGCGTACTCAGCGATAAAGAAGAGTGCGAACCGCATTCCGCTATATTCGGTATGGAAACCGGCGACGATTTCGGACTCGGCTTCCGGCAGATCAAACGGTGTCCTGTTTACCTCAGCGATAGCGGATATAAAGAAGATAAAGAATGCGATAAAGGTAAAGGGTGTCCGAAAAATGAGCCAGCTAAAAATGCCGTTGGATTGGCTTGCGACGATCTCTGTCATGCTCAAACTCTCCACGAGCATAACGACTGTCAGGATAGAGAGACCGAGCGGGATTTCATAACTGACGATTTGGGCGGCGGAGCGTAAAGACCCTAACAGTGACCATTTGCTGTTTGATGACCAGCCTGCCATAATCACACCCATCACAATTACAGAGGAGATCGCCATGATGTAGAAGATACCGATGTTAAAGTCGCTGACCAATATGTTTTGACCGAACGGAATGGCGGCAAAAACAGCGAAAGAACATGCGAAAATGACATAAGGGGCAAGTAGGAAAAGGAATCTATCACCCTGTGGTGGGATGAAATCCTCTTTGAAGATGAGTTTTATACCGTCGGCTAACGTTTGAAGTGTGCCCCACGGTCCGACCCGCATGGGACCTGTCCGATTTTGGAAACGGGCGGCGACTTTTCGTTCTGCAAGCACCAATACTAAAGGGAGTAGTGGGACAACTGCAACGAAAATACCTGCGAAAGCGAACATGACGAGAACCGTGCCTAACTCTACAGGAAAATGTGCAGCGACCGCTTCTGGCAATCGCGGGATTAAAACGTTCTGTACGAATTCCTCTGCCCAATTGAGTTTCTCTTGTAGGTTTATGTTGGGGAAGAACCCTTCAGATGCGTTGAAATCTGTGAAACCTGTAAACATTGCCCTAAAATCCGACATCCAATCTCCTTATTCGATTTACCGATCGACTTCTCCCATTACGATATCGATACTGCCGATAATTGCGATAATATCTGCGACCATCAAGCCGTGGCTGAGTTCTTGCAGTGCGCTTAAGGCACTAAAGCATGGGGAGCGTCCTTTGACGCGGACGGGTTTCGGTGTTCCGTCGCTGACGATATAGAATCCGAGTTCGCCGCGGGGTGCTTCACTGCGAAAATAAATCTCGCCTTGCGGCGGACGGACGGCTTTTAGATCTGCCATAACTGGGCCATCGGGGAGTCCTTCGGCTAAAATCTGCCGTACAATCCGGACGGACTGTTTCATCTCATCCATGCGTATTTTGTAGCGGCTCCAACAGTCACCGACCACTGCACCGAGTTCTGGTACATCTGCAGCAACAGGGACATCAAATTCAAATCTGTCGTAGATAGAATAGGGTTCGTCTCGCCGGAGGTCCCAATCGACACCGGAACCTCGGAGGTTGGGTCCGGTTGCGCCGTAGCTGAGTGCCATCTCTGCTGACATAACGGCGACGCCAGTTGTGCGTTCTGTGAAGATACTGTTTTTCGTTAGGAGTTCGTTGTACTCGTCAATCATCGGTTCAAAATAGTCTAAAAACGCTTCTATCTCGTCCAAATAATTCTGCTCAGCAATAGAACCGGGTTCGATTGGAATGATTTCGGAGACGCCGCCGATCCGAACATAATTATAGGTGAGTCGTGCGCCGCAGACCTTCTCGAAAAGGAGGAGCAGCCGTTCACGGTCTCGGAAGGCGTAGAGGAACGGCGTAAATGCTCCGATGTCCATCCCATAGGTTCCGAAAGAGAGGAGATGGCTTGCGATACGGTTTAGCTCACAGATAAGTACGCGTAGATATTCCGCCCGCTCTGGCACCTCAAATTCCTTGCTTTCATCGGCTGCCATCAATTTCTCGACAGCGAGGCAGAATCCCCAATTTTGGTTCATTGCTGCGACGTAGTCCATCCGGTCGGTAAAGGGTATGATTTGGGGGTAAGAGAGGTTCTCCGAGTGTTTCTCAAAACAGCGATGCAGATAACCGATATGTGGAATTGCTTCACGGACGACCTCACCATCCAATCTTAATTCCAAGCGTAGCACGCCGTGTGTGCTTGGGTGTTGAGGTCCCATGTTCACGACCATTTCATCGGCGAACGGCTTTAGTTCTATGATTTTGCTTTCGGTTTGTTGTGTGTTTTCCATAATGTCGGTTCTGCAAAACTTAAAACGAATGTAGATTTATGACCAATTCTTGTCTATTTGTAAGGTAGCCGCGAACCTTTACCGGTTCACAGCCTTTTCCAAACCGCGCGTAAGTTCGTATTACCTAATGAGCATTCGTATTGTTCTTCTGCTTCCCACCTTGCCGTTTCCAGCAGCGCGGTTGAGGTAAAAGTTGCGGTGGTGGGTTCACCGAGATGGAATTGAAAAGCGTTATGAAATTATGCTTTGAGAGCTCTTGATAACTTTGATAACTTTGTAGGGATGATAACCGATGAGAGGGCGGCCCCGTCCTATGGTGGAGATATGCTCTCCCTATGGTGACTAGGCAAGTTTGGAGTGATTTGTTCTCTCCTTTTTCTCTCATCGGTTATTATTTGTGACTCTCTTTTATTTTTCTTTATTTGCTCACCCACATGTTGATATGATTGACTAAATCACACTCCACTATATATGATACCATTTTTGCGGTGTAATGTCAAATCTCAACGCTGTTTTCTCTGCGAAAGATTGTGCCGTATTTCTACGGGAAAATGTTACACCAGTGTAACATTGCATGTTTAGTGTTTTAGGCTACAAACCCGCGTGCTGCCTGAATTCTGAGGCGTTTTGTGTTCCGAGGTTTTCTCGAGAAAAAACTGAAAAGTGTAACATTTTCGGTTGTGTGCAACACCAGACAAAGTCAACTACCCAAGCCTAAAGACTTGAGCTTGTAACAGCGTCAAACAGAAATAATTGTTCGACGTGTTTAAAGCCCGTGTCTCGTGCTTCGTTCTTGTTTCTCGCTTCATAGAGGGGGGTAACCCACCGCTCTCCACGAAAGGCAGCAGCTGCCCTGAAAAGTATGTTTATTGCAGCGTTGTGATCTCGGTCTAACGAGTTGCCACAAAAACTACAATCAAAAGTGCGTATCCCTAAAGAGAGTTTCTTTACCGACTTCTTGCCACAACTTGAGCAGGTTTGCGAAGTGTTCTTGGGATCGACTTGGTGGAAGTGCAGACCGTCTCTTTCGGCTATGTCCGCACACCACTTAAAGAAGGTTGCCCAAGACGCATCGGATATGCTCTTGCTGAGGTGTTTGTTCTGAACCATATTCGAGGTATTTAGGTTTTCGGATACCAATACATTCTTTTCTTTATGATGATAAAGTTTGTAAACAAGTTTTCCGATAAAGTCTTTGCGTCTGTTAGAAGTCCGCTCATGGTGCAAAGCGAGTTTCTGTTGTTGTTTCTTTCTGCGGTTAGACCCTAACTTTTTACGCGATAGGTCTTTAGCGTGTTTGCGGAGCAACCCTTCGGCTTGGCGATACCATTTTGGGTTATCTTCCTTTTCGCCTTCGGAAGTCGTCAGGTAGTGCGTTGTGCCAACGTCAACAGCGATAGCAGCCGTCGGTTCAACTTTCGGCGTATCCGGAAGTTCACAGGTAATATGAGCATACCAGCCAGACGCTTTTTTCACCAGTGTCACTTCTTTCGGGTCGCCTTCAAGAGGGCGGTGCATGTATATCTTGACTTCACCAAGTTTTGGCACTTTCAAACGGTCGTGTTTCCATTCGGTTTCTCGGATCGGATTCTGGCGAACACGTTCATATTCACCCGTAGATTTATTCTTGACCCTGTGTTTACGAAGTTTCCACGTCATAGACTTAATCCGTTTGCGGTGCCTTGGATACCCTTTTTTTGCAGCACCGTTTTTACAGCGTCTATAAAAACCATCAAACGCTTTATCCATGCGTTCCAAAGCACACGCTTGCATATCTTGTGGAACAGCGCGAAAATCCGCATATTTTTCACGAGCAACAGTCAACTTCTTTTGTTGGTCGTTAAGAAAAACGCGTTCACCTTCCGTCTCCCAAGCAACTTTGCGGTCATGGCGAGCAGAGTTCTGAAGTTCGCACAAGTGGTCAAGCCACTCAAACAATGTTATATCCTGTGCTTTCGTTGGGTACACAGGGTATTTGAAAGTCAATCTCATGGTAGATCGTGTATCGTGCATTTATCCCCTGAATAGTGGGAGGCAAGCACGTTACCGGGGTCCCCACCCGTTACTGGGAAGGGGGCAGTAACGCTATTCATGCTTGCCAACACGATACTATAATTATAATACATTTTGACGAAAAATCAAGAAAAAAATAACAAATTAGCGGGCTTTCCTCCCACAGCTAAAGCAGTGGGAAACCTCACGCCCGAAGTCCCGTGAAAATATCAGCTAATACGGCACCCGCATACCGCGGTAAATTTCTGGCTCCTTATAATCTTTACGTAGAGGGTATCCCTCCCAATCGTCGGGCAGTAGGATACGGCGGAGGTCGTTGTGTCCCTGAAAGACAATTCCGTAGAGATCATAAGTCTCGCGTTCGTGCCAGTCTGCGGTTTTCCAGATATGCGAGACGCTTGGCAGGTGTGGGTCGGTTTTTGGGACTGTCGTTTTTAGCACGACACTATGCCGGTGTTTCATTGCATAGAGATGATAAACGACAGCAAAATCTTCGTCCTTTGCATTTAAATCTACGCCGCTGAGGCACATCAAGGAATCAAACGCCAATGTATCGGTTTTGGCGAGGTATTCGCATACCTCAGCGATTGCTGCGGGGGCGATGCGGATGCTTGGGTCACCAGCCGTTTCGTTGTCGAAGGCGAGAACGGTTTCACCAAACTGTGTGGTTAATGCTTCATAGATTTCTTCGGGTTTCACGTGATTTTACTCCATGATCGCGGATCGCGACTACAAGTCGGGCCTACGAGAGTCGCGACTACAAGTCGCTCCTACCGTTAGATGGTTTAGGGTCTTAGGTAGTGGTTTCTTCTGGGTTATCGTTTTCCTCAGTTGGTATTTCTGCCTCAGTCGTAGGTTCGGTCCCTTCAAGTTCATACCATTCCGTTTTGGTGAAGAGTCTTTTCAAGAATGGGACGTTTTCGCGTTTGGCGACGGTTTGCGTTTTAATTTTTTCTTGTAGTTTGAGGAGTCCTTCAATAAGCGCTTCTGGTCGTGGTGGGCATCCGGGTACGTAGACATCGACGGGTATAATGCGGTCAACGCCTTTGAGGACGTGGTATCCGTGTTGCCAGTAGGGTCCGCCGCTTGTTGCGCAGCTGCCCATAGAGATGACGTACTTGGGTTCTGGCATCTGTTCATAGAGTCGTCGAATCCGTGTTGCCATTTTAAGTGTAACAGTTCCAGAGATGACCATAAGGTCGGACTGTCGTGGTGTTGCGCGTGGTACGCCTGCGCCGAATCGGTCGAGGTCGTAGTTAGAGGCGGCGGTCGCCATGAATTCAATAGCACAGCATGCGAGTCCGAAGGTCATCGGCCAGAGTGCTGACGAACGTGCCCAGTTAGCGACAGCGTCAACCGAGGTGACAATTACGTTTTTATCGAGTTTCTCATTAATTATCATGTATTTCTTCCCTCCGGAGGGATTGGACTTCAAGCTGGGTGGATCGTATCCATTCGAGGTCGCCTTTTGCCCAGACGTAAGCGAGCCCGACCAACAGTATAGCGATGAAGACGAGCATCTCCAGGAACGCGAAGAGTCCGAACTCCCGAAAAACGACTGCCCAGGGGAAAAGGAATACGGCTTCGACATCGAAAATCAGGAAGATGAGCGCGATGACATAGAAGCGGGTGTTAAACTTGATCCGCGTATCGCCGATTGGGTCTTCACCGCATTCATAAGGGATGTACTTTTCGCCTGAGAATAATTTGGTGTGTAGGAGGCGAGAGATCGTGAGATTTAGGACGACAAATAGACAGCCGACAATCAAGAAGATTAGGACATTTGCGAAGTTAAAAAGCATTCTGGATTATCCTTGAGACCTGCGGTGTTGCGAGAACTTTCGTGCATATACGGTTTCGTTGGTTAAAATTATATATCATTTTACATTGATTTGCAAGTAAAATTTTAAGCATCAGTTCTATGGTGAAGCAACATCCTCAATCTTAAAAGCATAGGGTATTTCAACCTCCTTGCTGATGGGTTTACCGTTCTTCATTGCTGGATGAAAAGTGCTTTTCTTCAACGCCTCGATCGCTGCCGCTTCGAGTCCAAACCCGAGGTTTGTCAGTGCCACAATGTTTTTTGGTACGCCGTTTTCATCAATGGTTAGTTGTAGGACAACAGTGCCATCCTTTTTTGCTTCCTTGGCGCTTTTCGGATATTGAGGGGTCGCTCTGGTTTTGTACTTTGGTACAACTTGTTCGGATGCACGCCGATTGATAATGTCTGCGAATCCGATCTGTTTCTTCGGCGGTGCAGTATCAGATTTGTCAATCTGTGGTGGTGTTTCATCTTGTTTTTGCAGGTTTGATGAGTTCGTTTCCGGCTCCACGGTTAGGGTGATACCGTTTGATACAAGCGTTGCCTTTCCACGCCGAGATTTGACAGGTAGATAAATATCCTTAGCCACATCCTTGTGTCTTTCTTGGATAAACTTAATCTGTTCTTGATAGTAGCTGACGGCATCCGCTTTTGCGGCGGCTTGGAGGCTTGGGTCGTTCTGAATACGTGCGAGATCTTTTCTGAGCTCAAGGACTTCGGGGTGCTCTTCGATTATAGATTCTTGGTATACCTCCAAGTCGATTGCGAGGGTCACGGTGTAAGTGCCGGGTTGTAGTTGAAAATATTTCTGGATGTCTTTCATTGAGAGTTCCTGATTTTCGGATGCTTTGAGTTCAAACCCTTGGACGCATCGGACGCTCTTTCCATCGTTACCGACGACGTATTTTTGCGGGTTCTCTTGTGTAATGAGATGTTGGGGTTCAACGGTTTGTCCGTTCGCGTCTGTCACGGTTATTTTTGAAAATGCGCCTCTCGTTGCAACGCTGACAAACGGGACGAGCAGATCGAATTTCCCGTTCTGAATGTTGAGGTTCAGTGGGATAGCTTCGTTTGCTGCATAGTTCATTTTCGGTGTTGAAATTTGGAGGGCCGCAAGTGCTTGCGACGTTTCCGCTTCTGTAGTCGATGCGGTTTCGTTGGTTTGTGTCGTCGTTGTTTGCAAGCCTCCGAGACATCCGGTAAGGGTAACAACAATTAGAAGGCAGCAAAACGGGAGGGTTCCTGCCGTGATTTTCAGATTTCCAATATTACGAAATATCATTATATCGCTCCTGATGTGTTATAGGCTTGTTATAGTGTGATGCCTAATCCTGCGTGGTCAGTTAGTTCGATAAATCCGTTGACTATTTTCTCTGGGGGTTCAATGAGATCGGCGCGCCATTCGACTTCTCCCCATGCGTATTCGAGGATCGCGAAATTCGGCACGCTCGCCATACAGTGCACACTCGCGGCAGTTGCGACGGGCCCGCTGGGGTTGTGAGGTGTTACCATAACGTTTCGTGCAGCGGCAAGTGTAGCGATTTTTTTCAATCCCGAAATTCCGCCGACATGTTTGACATCCGGTAAGATATAATCGACGTGTGTTTCGGTTAGCAATCTATCAAACTCGGTGAGGGTTCGTAGCCGTTCGCCTGTTGCGATTGGGATCCCGATAGAGCGGCTCATGTGTGCGAATGCATCGAGATTATTCAGTGAGACTGCGTCCTCAATCCAAAAGAGGTGTAAGTCCTCTAATTCTTTTGCGACTTGGATAATCATACCGGGATTAAAACGGCTGTGGCAATCGACCATTAGATCGATGTCTCGCCCGATTGCGGTGCGAATTGTGCGGATACGCTCGATACCGCGGCAGATGGCGGGTGTTAGGTTGCCCTGCGATATATTTGAGACGGAGACATCGTCGAAGGGTGCGCATTTTATCGCGGTGAACCCTTCGGCAACAGCGCGTTCTGCGTTGTTAGCGAACCCAGAGGGACTGCGGTCCAGAGTGGCGCGGTTAATATTGGCGTAGAGGCGTACCTTTTTTCGACACGGACCGCCTAACAACTGATAGCTTGGTAGGTTTAAGGTCTTGCCGATCAAATCCCACATCGCCTGCTCAATTCCGCTGCATGCGGTATGATAGGTGTGGCTTTCGGTGTCGCGATAGAAACGTTGTCGAAATGATTCGAGTTGGAATGGGTTCCATCCGATGAGCGTGGGTTTGAGGGTGTCGATAGTGTGTCGAACGCGGTCGTCATCTCTACCGTGAGAAGCCTCGCCGATGCCGGTTATCCCGTTGTCGGCGTGCACCTTGACGAAGAGCCAATTTCCGCGATGGTTTACTTGAACGACTTCGGTTTCTATGTCCGTGATTTTTAGGTCTGTGATTTTTAGTGTGTGCATGGTGTTTGGGTTGGTTGTGTGGCGAGGTTGCTATACCGCGCCACACAAGATTTCTATGGTGCTGCTGCCCATTTCACGCCTTGCGTGAGGAATTTCTGCATGCCTGCGCGCTCAAAGGTGCCTGGTCCGTGGCCTAAGGTGGTGTAGAAAACGCGCCCTGAGCCGTAGGGTTTTACCCATGCCATGGGGTGTGCTTTACCGAACCATTCGGCGGATGCCAGGACATGGATATGGGGGTCATGTGCGGAGATATAAATTTCATCTTCGACATCAAAATCTTCAACACCTTGGGTTGTTGGATGCTCGCTGTCCTCAATATGGACCGTAAATGTTGAGCCGGGTGGGTGCCAATTGGCAGCTCCGCCGATAAGGTCTACGGCGCGACCACCGATCCACCATGCAGTTCCATGGATACCGACCAATCCTTTTCCTTCGCTGACGAATCGGAATAACCCCTCTTCTTCAGCGGGTGCCAAATCGGATACGCGTGCGACGGATCCGTCCTCTTTGCGTTCGGTACGTGTGAAGCCTGTGCCAAAGACACACGCATCGTAGGTATTCAATTCCGATGATGCTAAGATGCCTTTGTCCTCGGTTAGCGTTGCTGAAATGTCGGCATCTTGGGAAAGAAAATCGTGGATGACACTTGCGCTTGCGTTGAAACGGTGGTTTTCACCTGATAGAACAAGGACTTTCGACATGAGAGCCTCCTTTGGAAACGGCAGTGCAGCCGTCGTTCACGATAAAAAATTGAACGTAAGAATTGCATTCTGTGGCAATAGTTTAATGCAGAATCAAAATTGTGTCAAATCAATTCTTGAGGATTGGATCAAAGATTGTTTTGACAATAATTTGTCATCGTGATACAATAAAATTAATACATTTGGAGAAAGCGAGTTGGTTGTAAAATATGAAAAAGGAAAGTATCAGGTTAACCCTTGTACAGATTTTAACAGGTGGTATCCTTGGATTTGTAGGTGGTTGGTTCTGCCTTTTTGTATTTGAGGATTTCATTTGGGGGATACTGATCGGTGCTCGAATTAATCACGGTTTCTGGGTGGGTCTGTTTCTGCTCATTGCGCTCGGTGTTACGTACGGTGTTGTTGTCGCAGGTGCGAGCGTAGGTATGCGTTTTGTGAGTTTGAAATTCGGTGTAGATGTGCCGTTAAAACGGCTCTGTTCAGGTGCGTTTTTGGGGCCGCCTGCTGTTGTCGGTTTGCTTGCGCTGCTTAACGTGCCGTGGGAAATATTTGGTAAACCGAACTTAATTCTGGCGTTAGTGATCCCGGTGTTAAAGACGCTTGCGTATGTTGTTTCGTTACCGATGCGCGGGTGGGTATCGCTCGGTTTACCTGTCGAAATTTGGTATATCCTTGCTATCCCTATCGGTGCGATATTAGCATACCGGATAGCGCCGGTTGAAGATAGCGAGGACGGTGTGGACAAAAATAAATCTGTGGAAGGCTTCTTTGATAATCAGGTGCGAGAAGTCAATTAAGCGCGCATACTGGAGGTTTTACCCATCAAAATGCAATATGATGATAAACCGAAGGACGAATGTGGTGTCTTTGGTGTCTTTGGTCATCCCCGAGCAGTAGAGTTGACGTATTTGGGTTTACGTGCGCTTCAACATCGGGGGCAAGAGAGCAGCGGGATTGTTGCCTCGGATGGCGAGAGACTTACGTATCACCACGGTATGGGGCTTGTTCATTCTGTATTTACGGATGAGGTGTTAGCAGCGTTAAATGGTCATATAGCGATAGGGCACAACCGATATTCAACGGCGGGGTCAAGTACGCTTGAGAATGCGCAGCCGTTGGTCAGGAATTACAAGCAGGGTCCCCTTGCTCTTGGTCACAACGGTAACCTTGTCAATGCGGTCCACGTGCGGAACCATCTGGAAGATGTGGGTTCTATTTTCAGTACAAGTTTGGACACGGAAGTGATTTTCCACTTGATAGCGCATTCTCGGAAACAAGCGTTAGAACACAGGATTTTTGATGCGCTTCGCAGTGTTCGGGGTGCGTATTCGTTTGTGTGTATGGATACAGACACGCTGATGGGTGCTCGCGATGCTTATGGGTTCCGTCCGCTATGGATCGGTAGGCTTGGGGATGCGTATGTGTTGGCTTCTGAGACGTGTGCCTTTGATGTGGTTGAAGCGGAGCCGATGCGTGAGGTGGCCCCTGGGGAACTGGTATTTATACGTTCTGCGCATCGCGGTTTGGAGTCGTTGCGTTTTCATAAACGACGGTCAGAGTTATCGCAATGCATCTTTGAATATATTTATCTTGCGCGTCCGGATAGCATGATGTTTGGTGCGAGCGTGAATAATACGCGTCGGGAGTTCGGTAGGCAGTTGGCGCGCGAGCACCCTGTCAAAGCAGATGTCGTTATTCCTGTTCCCGATTCGGCGACGATTGCTGCCCTTGGATATGCTGAGGAGTCTGGGATCCCGTTTGATTTAGGTTTGTCTCGGAACACTTTCGTTGGTCGGTCTTTTATGAATCCGGCACAGGATATCCGTGAGTTGATGGTTAAAGTGAAGTTGAACCCTGTGCGCGATGTGTTGAGTGGCAAGCGTGTTGTCCTTGTAGATGATTCGATTATGCGTGGGACGAACAGTCGGACGTTGGTCAAAATCGTTCGGCAAGGTGGTGCGACGGCGGTTCATCTCCGCATCGCTTCTCCACCGAATAAGTTCCCTTGTTTCTATGGTGTGGACACACCAACACGGGACGAGTTGATTGCAAGTTCACACACAGTTGAAGATATACGTAGTTACATCCGTGCCGACAGTCTCGGTTATCTGAGTATTGACGGGTTACTAAAATCGGTGAAATCACCGAGCGATTTTTGCACGACGTGTTTCGATGGTGACTATCCGATTCAACCTGTGGAGTCGGTTTCGGAGCAGCTGCCTTTAATTTAAATTGTTAATTGCCAATGGTTGTATTTTAGTGGTTGGTTGGAAGTTACGAGGAAATTTTTATGCTGATTTTTATGCCGAATAAAAGTACGCAGAAAAAACTGAAAAAACTGAGTCCGATGGGGACACCACAGGGTCAAAACACGCTTATTTCTCTGCTGATTTGTGCGATCCTCGGCATGGTTCTGAGTAAGATTCTTCCGTCCGTTATTGAAAAGTTCCGACCTGACCTGGATGCGGTGGTCGCGCAAGAGATCGGTCTTTACATTGCCTTGGGTGTTAGCGGCGTTGTTTTGGTCGTGAGTCTTCTCAGGCCTCGGGAAAAAAAAGTTTCACCTCTTCGCAGATTACTCTTAACCCAAGTTGCTACTAACAACTTTTGCCCGTTTCAACACAGTTTTTCAGACGCTTTCCCCACCCCAGAGGGGTGGTATGTCTATAGAAAATTGTGTGTTTAACCTCTTGCCCTCCAGCGGAGTGCTATGTCTGAAATAGGTGGCAACTTGCGTTTCTTATAGTAAATGGGCACCCCTAACAACCTTTTTACTCACGCATGATTTTTACTCACGCATGAAAGGAACTTTTTTTCAGAATGGATCTACAACAGATTAACGTCAAGGTTTTCAAAACCGAAGATAGCAAAATCAATTACACGAACTTCATCAAGGTCTTCAACCGTTGGATGAAGGAAGCGGATTCAGACGATTATCTGAACTACGCTGATTACTCGCATGTTGAAGCAGGACCGGGTGTGTTATTGATTTTGAAACAGGCGAACTATAGCATTGACAACGCTTATCATGAGCACGGATTCCTCTACAATCGGAAGCATGCCGTTGACGGCGATAACGCCGATAAGATTCGTCAAGCACTCGCTGAGGTGCTCTCGAAATGCGAACAACTCGAAGCGTCGGCGGAATTGGAAGATGCGGTGCATTTCAACGGCTCCAACCTCTTGTTCATGATAAACAACCGCCATATCGCTCCGAATACAGTGGAAACAGCAGAAGCCGTTCAGGCAGACCTGACACCTGTCCTGCAGCAGATGTACGGCGATGACGATTTCACGATAGAGCGCACCTCCGAAGATACGCGCGAACGGTTCGCCTTACGAATTTCAGCGAATTCGGACAAACCGGTTTCGGAACTCCTCGCTAATTTGGGAGCCTAAGATGTTTAACTTCAGCAAGGAACAGATTGAACGCTACAGCCGACATATCATCCTCAAAGAGGTCGGTGGGATGGGGCAGACGCGGCTGCTTGAATCGAAAGTACTGCTCATCGGTGCTGGTGGACTCGGCTCTCCCGTCGGTGTCTATCTCGCCGCCGCGGGGGTCGGCACGCTCGGTATTATTGACGATGATGTCGTCGATCTCAGTAATTTGCAACGCCAAATTTTGCACGGCACCAGCGACATCGGCATCCCAAAAACGAAATCAGCAGAAGCCACGATCACGGAGATGAACCCCGATGTCAAAGTCGTTCCTTACAATGAGCGGATTAACTCCGAAAACGCTTTCCAGATTTTGGAACAATACGATCTGATTGTAGACGGGTGTGACAACCTACCGACGCGTTACCTCCTCAACGACGCAGCCGTTATGTTGGGTAAACCGATTGTACACGGCAGCATCTTCCAGTTTGAAGGGCAAGTTACCGTACTCTATCCGGGCAAGGGTCCGTGCTACCGATGCCTCTATCCGGAACCGCCACCAGCGGGAATGGTACCGAGCTGCCAAGAGGCAGGTGTCTTCGGCGTGTTACCGGGTATCATCGGGACAATCCAGGCTGTTGAAGCGATTAAAATCCTGCTGGACATTGGCGATTCCTTAATCGGAACGCTTCTGCTTTTTGACGCGCTAACGATGAATTTCAACCGATTGAAACTCCGTCAAGATAGTGGGTGCCCAATGTGCGGTGAGGATCCTACCATTCATGAATTGATTGATTACGAGGAATTTTGCCAGGTGCAGTGGTAGATGCTGGTTTTGAACCCCAGGTCCGGGAGACGCGGTTTGTAACCGCGCCGGCTTTAAAAAAAGATTCAAAAATTTAGACAATCCGATAATTGATCTAATTTGGAACTATAGTAAGCGTTAGAATTAAAGATACATGTTTATGACTTCATCAATAGTTCTATCAGCATTGTATTCTCTGAGACGTTTTATATTCGCAAAGTCGTGTTCAATCGGGTTGTAATCGGGTGAATAAGGTGGCAAAAAC
>JAJDTJ010000083.1 GCA_022827225.1 Candidatus Poribacteria bacterium
TGCCCGATTGAGATTAAAAGATCGTCACAAATCGTATAAAGTGCTACAATAGTCAAGTCCATGGGGTTCTCCTTTTGTTTTTGCGTTAAAAACACTATAAAGGATATCCCATGGATTTACAAGTGGCAACTTGGGTTATTATTACAATGAGTCTATATGGCGACCATCATGTTAACTTCGTCGTAGTTTTAGATGATCAGCATGAGATTGCAGGGACTTGTCCGTTATCAGATCAGTTCTTACTACCTAATTTTCTAACAATATTACCTGAACTTTTCCAACGAAGGACATGATGTGGACGCTATTTTACAAGACGAAATTCTTACCCGTTTTATTTTTTCTTCCAGACACTTCGCTCGCCGAAACCAGAGAATAAAATATTAATTATCGGATCCACTATAAATAAAAAATAAATTTGCTTCTCTACATTATATATGTTATCATATACATACTAATTGAATGATATTAATCTCAAGCAAAAAGATAAAAATAACCCTTCACCCACACAAAGGAGCACAAAACGTAGACTCCGTTAAAACGAAACTCCTTTTGCCTAACGACTCAGAGTCGCCGCAAACGCAAATCGAAAATGTTACACTTTTCGCCTTTTTTTCAAATACGAAACCATAACACAATTGCCTCTGAACCCTTACAATGACTAAGTTTATCGCAATGGCACATCCATACCCAATGTTACACAGGTGTAACATTTTAAGGACAGACGCACTGTCTCTTAAAGTCCCTGATAAACGGACATCTGCGATCACAACCAGAACCTGAAACGCCCGAACTTGAACCGATAGACCCCAACCCATCGTAGAAAAAAAATATGACGCAGATTTTTGCGTACAAAAAAAATTAAAGTGCCTTTATGACAAAAATCACAGCAGCCGAACGTGTCTTTCTATCGCGCGCCGAAGCAGTTACCGAGAAGATAGGAGACCGTTAGTTTCCTCGGCACAGAATGTCTCATTAATTATAGGATCCACTATAGAAAACGGGTGCAACACGAATTAGACGAAACCTATTGTCCAAAAACTTTGGAATTTCTGCAACGTCCTCCGAGATGACAGGGGTCAGCTACGGAGATTATGTCCAACAACTAATATTGTCATAAAGTGGAGGCCACGATGAAAAATCTGGTAGTAACAGAAGAAATTTGGAAAGAAGGCAATATGTACACCGCCTACTGTCCAGAGTTAGATGTTGTGAGTTGTGGAAGGAATATTGAAGAAGCACAAAAAAACCTCCTTGAAGTTATCGAAATACACTTAGAAGAAGCGGCGAAACTCGGAACACTCAAGGAATTTTTAAAGGGTCATGTCTTTCTGCCCAACTTTGCAACTGCTCTGAAAGAAGGTTAATTCATGTCAAACGAATCCGCAACGATTGTCCAGAAACTCTGGAATTTCTGTAATGTCCTCCGAGATGATGGGGTCAGTTACGGCGATTACGTAGAACAACTCACCTATCTACTCTTCCTCAAACTCGCCGACGAACAGACGAAACCACCGTTTAACAAACCGTCAACAATCCCAGCAGATTTAGATTGGGAGAGCCTCCTTAGCGAAAGTGGTGCCGAGTTAGAAACGCAATATGTCAAAATCCTCCGAGAACTGAGTAATGCCGAAGGCTTACTCGGCGTAATCTTCCGCAAATCGCAGAACCGGATCCAAACCCCCGCGAACTTGCAACGTCTTATTCATCTCATCAACGCTGAAAATTGGAGCGGGATGACTGCCGACATCAAAGGCACAATCTACGAAGGACTTCTACAGAAAAACGCCGAAGATACGAAAAGCGGTGCCGGTCAGTACTTTACACCGCGTCCGCTCATCAAGGCGATGGTTACCGTGATGCATCCCGAACCGATGCAAACGATCTGTGATCCAGCATGCGGTACCGGCGGTTTCTTCCTCGCAGCATACGACCACATTTCCGAAAATTTTGGCAGTACGATGGATCGCGAACAGAAGAATTTCCTTAAATTTAACACATTCTCAGGTAATGACATCGTTGATAACGTCGTTCGCCTTTGTGTAATGAACCTATACTTGCACGACATCGGCGGGCAAGAGAGTCCAATTACAACCGCTGATAGCCTAAGTCGAGACACTGGAGATCGCTACGACATAGTACTTACAAATCCACCCTTCGGAAATAGGAGCAGTATTACAATCGCTGCTGATGGCAGTAAAAGAAGCAATCTCACTTATGAACGCGACGATTTCTGGGCGACAACTTCCAATAAACAGTTCAACTTCCTCCAACATATCAAAACGATTCTTAAAACAGATGGACGTGCTGCCGTTGTTCTCCCAGATAATGTCCTTTTTGAACGAGGCGCGGGCGAGATGATTCGTCAGCAGCTGCTCAATCAGTTTGATGTCCATACCCTTTTAAGACTCCCTACTGGAATTTTCTATGCCCAAGGCGTTAAAGCAAACGTACTCTTTTTCGATAAAAGACCGGCGCGTGAGGAACCGTGGACCCAGAAACTCTGGATCTATGACCTACGGACCAATAAAAACTTTACACTTAAAACAAATCCCTTGCAAGACACCGATCTGCAAGATTTTATCAACATCTACAATCCAGACAATCGCGAGGATCGGGTCGAAACGGAGCGATTTCGCGCTTTTAGTTATGCAGAACTCATCGAACGTGAGCATGTTAACCTTGACCTTTTCTGGCTGAGGGAGGATTCGCTTGAAGACGCAGCAGACCTTCCATCGCCTGATGTATTAGTCGCAGAAATCACTGAGAATTTAGAAGCTGCGTTAGCACAATTCCAAAACATCCAAGCGGAATTGGACAGTAAGGACTAAATGAAAACACACCTCCTCGAAAACCTACTCGGTTCCGAATTAGAAGAGACGCTCACGGCGATCTCCGCAGATACAGATACACTCGAAACGTTCCTCGCCACGGTTCCTGCAGATACACTTGAAAACGACCTCACACCGCAGTGGGTCGTGCTCGCCGCCGGTAAAGGCACGCGGATCGACCCTACCGGACGCTTGAGCAAAACGCTCGACATTATGTTTGGTGAGCAAAACACACTCCAACGTTCACGACGCTACCTCCCCGGCAACCGTCCCGATATTGTTGTGATCAACCCACAGATGGCATCCCGTATTGAGAACAGTGAATCTGCGGGACGGTTATTAGGTGAGAACACTATCCAATGTATCCAAGAAGAGATGAACGGCACCGGCGGGGCACTACAGGCAGCACTGCCAGCACTCCAAGACGCCGACGCAGAATGGATCGGCGTAGCCTTCGGCGATGAACCCTTCTTGGAACCCGCCATCTTCGCACAGACGCTGCTCGCACACTTCCTCTCCGGCGCAGACGTTACCCTATGCGGTAAAATCCCTGAAACCGTCGTCGACAAAGGTGGACTCTTCTTTGATGCTGACGGAAGACTCACGGGGACCAAAGAGTGGTACGATATGACGGACGCAGAGAAACAGGAGATGTGGGACCGTTGGCATAACGGCGAAGCATATACCAACACAGGCATCACACTGATTCGGAAAAATGCTCTGTTAGAACGGATACACCGGTTGCAACCGCACCCAAACCGGAACGATGAACTTCATCACGTCGACCTCATCCGCCACTGCTATGAAGACGGGTTAAAAACAAACGCTTTCATCTACCGCGGAGAAGTCCTGTCTGGCGTGAACCGCTGGTCAAACGTCCTAACCGGTGAAGCGGAACTGTTTGCGCAGACGCGGGAATCTCTGGCACGAAAGGGGGTTCGCGTCGATCCGAGCTCACAAATTACGCTGGAGTCTGAAAAGATCGACATCGGTACGGCGTGCTACCTCCTCGGTCGAGTACATATTGGAGAACAGGTTCGGATTGGGGACTACTGTAGACTTGAAAACGTTACGCTGCGCGGCGCGACAACAGTAGGAGACGCGGTCGGGTTAGAAGATGTCTCCGCGAACGATGCCACGTTTGAATCGAATCCGATCCCAAAAAATTTGGCGGAACCCGTCCGTGGACTCGCAACCGGAAGCACAATCAAAAATTCCACGTTTGACGCTGTGAGCATCGGGAACGGTGTCCAACTTACAGCAGTTATAGCACACGGGACGGTCATCCCTGCCGGCATTACACTGGCAGATCGGACACTCGGCGTTCCACCCGCGCAAGTGCCGCCATCGGTACCGAAACCCGTTTTCGATCAGATTGTGCCAACCGGCTATCGTCCAGGGGTCTTCACATTTGGTGAGAAAAAGGAGCTACCGGATTGGGAAAACTTGCGCCAGCATATCCTATCCCACAGTTCCACTGAGCTGATTCCGCGTGCGACCCATATACCACACCTACAAGAGACCGTGTCCGAGGCAGTAAAAACGCTTTTGGATGTCCGCCGCGCAAACGGTGACTATCTCATTGAATCTCTCACCTCTGAAGAGATATGGGGCAGCGTCTTCGAGATGGTAACCCTCTATACTGGAAACCTGAACCCTTACGACTCCGATAAACGCAAAGCACGACAGACCGCCTTGGAACTGCTACCGGAGTTCTGGGATGACGATTGGTCGAAGCGTTTGAAACTGGTCGTCACAGGGAATATCGTCGATTATAACAGCGAACGAGTAATGAGAAGACTCAAAGCGAACCCGAACTATTTCACTGAAGTCCTGCGTGCTGCGGTTGAAGCACCTTTCGCTATCGACTCCTATGAACAGTTTAGCGATCAGATTATCAACGGCACACCACAAGAGATTCTCTGGCTTGTCGATAACGACGGTGAAGTCATTTTTGACATCGCTTTCATTCAAGACCTCGTTGAATGCGGACACCGGATCACGGTTGCTGGAAAAGCCGATAACGCCAGCAACGACGCAACGGTTGCTGACCTATGTGAGATCGTGAACTATCCGCAATTCCGAGCACTGCAGGCAGCCGTTCAGAACGGAACCCTTAGACTCATCTCATCAGGCGCAAGAACGATCGGGACGAACCTCTATCACGGAACCCCAGAATTCTTCAACGCCCTGTCAGAAGCCGATGTGGTTATTTCAAAAGGACAAGGCAATTTCTTTACGACACCCGGGTGGAAAAAAGATACATACTACCTGCTACTCTCAAAAGGCGTAACCGCGGAACGGAGCACAGGCGTTGTCGCAGATCGGAGTCTACCGATTGATGGACTGATTCTGGCGTATCTCCCCGGTGGAACGGAACGGACCGCCTCACTTCGCGAGCTTTGCAAAAAATAGCCATCTCACAAAACCTCACGAGTGAACGTATACACATCCCGTAACCACGACGCGTAATAGATGCCGTTCGCATAAAAGAAATAGAGCAGCTTCAATCCAACGATACCGATTAAACAGGCACCTAATACCGCGAGCAGGCTAAAATCCCATCCGCCCATCTTCAGTGTTCGGAGTGAGGTGCGCTGTGCTGCCGTTTCTGGTGAGAACCCACGACTCTCAACCGACTCACCGAGATGCGTCGCGTGCCGTATATTCCCCGCCAAGATCGGACGAAAACTATTCAGGACACCGCGACACGTCGCGAAGAGATTGAGTCGGAGATAGCGGAACCCCCGCAATCGCTGCGAGCGGAACACTGCGGATGCTTCGTTCGCAATCACTGGCACGAAATGCAGTGCCGTCGTCACCATGAAAGCGAGCGTCGCAGGCACACGTAATTGCGACAGTGCCAGTAGAAGATCCCTCGGCTGCGTCGTCCAGACAATATAGCATCCAATCACGAGCGTCGTGTTAAAACGGAGCGATTGGATAATCCCGTGAAAAAGTCCTTCTCGATAAACGCGGATACCGCCTGTCATCTTCCCAATAAACGGAAAATCGGCGGGTACGAGTGTGAAAAGCACGGTGCGCGGAAATTCGTTATAGAAGATCGCTTGACTGTAAATGAGTCCCCACGTCGTAAAAAAGAGGAACGCACAGAGCAACCCGATCTGCCGCCACGTCGGTCCCGATAACGCAACCAGTGTGAGGCTACCGAGGAAACAGACAAGTAACGCCGTCGGACTGTCCAGTAGGATGACGAGACAACCAGCGATGAGCATCGTCAAGATTTTGGTACGGGGTTCGAGTTTGGTGTTGCGCATTATTTCTGCTTCTTCCGCTTAGAGCTTCAGATAAGTATAGCAGGTCTATCCCTTGTTTGGCAATCAAAGTTTTCGTTAGCCGCAAAGGTATTTAGTTTTCCATACTCACTTTATATCTGTGAATATGCCTCCCTGGTAGGAGCGAGTGTTTTTGCTTGGGTATTTCTTCACGCTCGCGATCTTTCATAAGAAAACGTCAACTTATGTAAACGAAAATCAAAAGCAAAACCGAAAACTAAATCGTCCTGTCATTAGCCGTCAGCAGTCAGCAAATGTTTACATGTTCATTTATTTTCTAACACTCGAATCAAGTTCCTTCGCCTTTTTGAAATCCGCCTTCGCTGCGCCTCTTTTTCCAAGCAACACTTTTACAAGCGCACGATTGTAGTAAGCTCTGGCAAAATCAGGTTTGAGGCTGACACTTTTATCAAAATCTTCAATTGCGCTACCGTAGTCATCAAGTGCTGCATTCGCAATACCCCGTATATGGTAGCCGTAAACGGTTTGAAAGTCTGAATTAATTGCGGAATTACCATCCTTTATTGCTGATTTATATAGTTTTCGGGCATCCGCTATATTGCCATTATTAGACTCATAATCCCCCAAGAGAATTTTCGCATAGCCTCGAATAATATAGGCATAAGTATCGCGCTGGTTGATACTGATCGCCTTATCAAAGTCGGCAATTGCGGCGTAATAGTGCCGTTCTGCTGCTGTTATCTGTCCTTCGTGGGTTGCGGAAACGCCCAAAGAGACCTTCGCCACGCCGCGATCCGTGTACACGAGAAATTCTGGATCGGAATTGATAGCTTTATTATAATCTTCAATCGCTGCACGATAATATTGTTGTGCCGCTGCTGCATGTCCACTTATCAGTTCGGAGTGCCCAAAGGCAATTTTCGCAAACCCACGATTGACATACACCGCAACACCCTTCGAGTTGAGGCGAATGGCTTTATCAAAGTCCTGAATCGCTACACGATAGTCCGCTTGCGCTGCCTCTAAGGCATCTTCCTCAAATTTAGAGTGACCAAGGAGGGTTCTGGCGTACCCACGATTGCTATAGCTAGCATCCATGTTAGCATACGCAGGGATTAACGAAATAAATTCATCAATCGCATCTACCGCACCCGCGTAATCAGCATCATAGAATGCACCGGATGCCTTAACGATGTAGGTATAGGCGCGTATGGGGTCTCTCTGCCGCCATTCTGCTAAAGGTTCTACCGGTCCGGTCTGCTTGAGTAGTTCTTTGAGAACATTCGACCCAATGACATAACCGATAGGACCACTACCGGCAACATTAATACCGATGACTTTACCCTCAGCATCTACCACAGGACCGCCACTATTCCCCGGAAGGGTAGTCGGTGTTACCCGAAGCCAACCCCCACTCAGCCTTCCCGGAAGAACGGTGTTTTCCATAGCATTGAACTTATCATGACCTACATAGCCGGTGCAGAAAACAGTCTCACCCCCACTAATCGCGTCGCTGTCGCCGAGGGCAAGCGGTACGCCTTCACCCGTTATCTCCAAAATGACGAGGTCGTTATTGGCATCAAACGCTGTGACACCTCGAATTGCATGCACCACGTTATTGATACTCACGTGCAAAGAAGCAAGATCCGCATCTGCAACAACGTGGATGTTCGTTGCGATTTTGTTATTTGCCACGAAAAAACCGCTACTAATCATCGGTGAAGAACTCTCACCGTATACCACCCGGACCGTAGAACCTTCTACTTTTTCGGCATCAAAACCTTCAGCGACACTAAAAGGTATACCCTTGCCCATTGCCGGAACGTGTGGCATCGTGTATATGGGGTGCAATTCAGGACGTTGACGGGTTCGCGCACATGAAAGAATTAACCCAAAAACGAGAAAACCGAGCAGTAATTTACGGATGTGTTTCATAAGTGTCTCCCTTTGAAGCGTTAAAATTTTAGTTTTAGAGATCGACGATTGTCTGCTAATATCATATTAGTTGCTAATCCCTCCAATTTTCTTGAGAAAATGCTATTTGAAAGATTTCCAGTTCTGATAAACAATTTGACTGAGACGCACTGATACGGTATAATAAACACAACAGGTATAACGGATCGTCTGAATGTACAATCTATATCTTGAGGGGCGGTAATGAATTTGGAAGCCGTTTGGTCGCGGGTACGGCTCCTCTCTTTCAAAATGTAATCCGATGATGACCCAAACCGAAACGAATGACACTGCCAACTATGAATCCTTGCAGCGACCCGAATTAAAAAAAACATACAAGTGGATATTTGAATTCGGTGCAGCCGTTCTCGTTCTATTCTATCTCTACAGTGCCGGTTTCGGCAGTGCCAGCGAGCAGTACCATCTCGGTTTTTATCTGCTCCTCACCTTTGCCCTGATCGCCGTCGTCTACCGATGCCGAAAAAACTCCCCTATATCCCGCCCCTCGGTGCTGGATTTACTACTCGTCGCAGGCAGCGTTTTCACCATCGGTTATTGGATCGTAGAATACCCGAACCTCGCAGACCGCGCCGGCAATTACAACCCACTCGATATTATTGTCGGCGCGATTGCAATTGTTATCAGTTTTGAGGTCAGCCGGCGGACAGTCGGTTGGGCACTCCCAATTATCGCCATCGTCGGTATCCTATACGCACTCTTCGGGCGGTCTATGCCGGATGCCATCGCACATAAAGGTTTCCCACTCCGCCGAATTATTGAATACGCCTTTTTCAGCCAAGCCGGGGTCTTCGGCATCATGGCAAACGTCATGGCAACCTACGTAATCCTGTTTATCTTCTTCGGTGCATTTTTAGAGAAATCCGGGGTCGGGCAATTCTTCATCAACCTACCGATGTCTATCACAGGACGTTCGACGGGCGGTGCCGCGAAAGTCTCCGTGATGACATCCGGCTTTTTCGGGTCTGTTGCCGGCAGTGCAATCGCAAATACCGTCGCCACTGGCACATTCACCATCCCACTGATGAAACGGACAGGCTTTCGTCCACACGTCGCCGGGGCAGTCGAGGCTTCCGCTTCCGTAGGCGGACAATTCTTGCCACCCGTAATGGGCGCAGGCGCGTTCCTAATGGCAGAACGGACAGGCTTGCCGTACAGTCAAATCGCACTCTTATCCATCGTGCCAGCAATCCTCTATTTTCTCTCCGTTTGGGTGATGGTACATTTTGAAGCAAAGAAGCAAGGTCTCGAACGGATACCAGAGGAAGAAACCCCGAAACTCGTACCGCTCCTTAAAAGTGGTTGGTACTACTCACTACCGTTGCTGACGCTCATCGGAATTTTGGTCGCTGGCTACACTGCCTATAAAGCAGCGTTTTTCGCAATTCTCGTCACAATCGGTGTGAGCTACTTCCGTCCAGAGACCCGCTTAACACCAAAACGGATATGGGAAGCGATGGTAACCGGTGCAAAGAACTCACTCGCGATTGGCGGCGCTGTCGGCACCATCGGCATCATCGTCGCTGTCATAGATTTAACCGGATTGGGACGGATATTCCCCGATTTAGTCTTATCGGTCGCAGGTGATAACAAAGCAATCGCTGTGCTACTCCTCGCCGCTGCCTCTCTCATCTTGGGGATGGGGATTCCTGTCACCGCCGCGTATTTGATTACTTCCGAACTCGCCGTGCCGATCCTAACCGCCCCAGAGATGGGCATCCCGATTGTCGCTGCACATCTGATTATCTTCTGGCTCAGTCAAGATTCTAATATCACACCGCCGGTAGCATTAGGGGCTTATGCCGGCGCCGCAATCGCACGGGCAGATCCATGGAAAACCGGATGGACATGCTTCAAGTTCGCGAAACTGCTCTATATCATGCCACTACTGTTCGCATATACGCACATACTATTTACAGGCGGAACATCGCTTCAATATGTTCTGTCCGTGGTAACGGCTATCGTCGGCACGATCATCTTCTCAATCGTCACGATGGGCTACTTCGTCCGTAAAACGCACTGGTATGAATGGATACTGCTCGCGCTCGCGGCGTTTCTGGCATACATCTACAACATCTGGACGTTCCTTCTTGCACTTGTACTCGTTGCAGTTGTGTACGTCCTACAGAAACGTTCGGAGGTGTAGAAGCGTCATTTTTTGGGGGGATTGACAATCTCTTGGAGGCGCTGCAAAAGTGTTTCAGCAGCCTGGCGAGACTTTTGTAGATTAAACTGTTCTACTGCTGTCTTAGCACGGAAGGTGTTCCCTCTATAGTAACGCAAGAGAACGAGACCAACCCATAACGCAGCGTCTGTATAATGTTCATCTAATACGGCATCAATCGTGAGGAAACCGAATGCTCCGTTCAGGAGGAGTGCATTTAATCCGTCCCGCCAATCGCCGACATAGATATGTCCGAGACCGGGTAGCACCTTTGATAACACGCTCGCAACGTTGGCGGATTTTTGGGGGACATTAACTGCCGCATCGAAGAGTATTTCAAGTTGTTCATCGGTGGTATATTCACGTCCGACGCTACGCGCGTCCTCCCATCGGAATTGGTAAATATACAAAACGGTTTGCAGGAAAAGCATGCGGCGGTGAAGGGGGGCGGATGGGTTTCTCAGCATTACCTTAATCAATTCCAATTCAGCGAGATCGTAGTTCTTGGTGGCAATCAACGTCACTGCAAGTGTTAATTGATATTCCGATTTTGATTCTCGGTCCATAGCATAATGTGTTGCAGTGCGTAGCGCAGCAATCGCTTCTGTCCATAAACTTTGCGCTCTATAAGCGAGACCGATGTTGTAATACACTTCACTCGTGCGCGGATCATCTGGATGGAAAAAGAGGAAACGTTTATACTCGGTAATCGCAGTATCGTAATTGCCTACCTCGGCGAGATGTCTGCCGAGAGATAGCGGAAGCTCTTCCGCACTTGCCGTGAAACTGCAGAAGATTAAAACAGGGCTGAGTAAGAAAAGAGATATAACGTTGTTCAATATTTTATATACGCTATTGCTTTCCCTATGTAAACACCATCGGGAATCATAACGTTCACCTAATTATAAGATACGGTTTCGTCTATAGCATAAACCTTCACGGCTGATTTGTCAAACGTATTTTTTCGACACGTCCTCTGACAATTGTGTACGAATAACTGACAGCTATGCCGTATTTACGAACATTTTTCAAATTCCTGTGTCTAACAATATAACAAACCTGAACACACCACTTTTAAATGGCGTGTTTCCTCCGTAAAGAAAGAGAACCTTGATCATGGAAACGGACATAACGAAAAAATTAGGTGCCTTCATTATTAATACACGCATGAAATCACTCTTCATCGCACAAGATGAAAAACCCTCCACATTAAAAGAAATCAATTTCGCTCGTCTCACACCTTTCCAACGCGGACTGATCGTTACCGACGGAACGGTCACTCGGTTCATCGAAGCGTATATATTCGCGCCGGTAGAGGTCGTTCTGCTTCAGCAAAAGAAGCAGACTTTATTTACTGAAAACAAGTGGCTTCAACTGTCTGCTGGTGAAGAAGTCATCTCACGACAAATAACACTCCAAACGCATCAAGAGACGGAATCACCACCCATAATTCATACGTACGCAGACTCACTAATTGCGTTGAAACGTCTACCGAAATCCATTTTGGAGGGTTTAGAATCCAATAAATATGGATTGGGTAAGCTGCTGCAGCGAAGTGGTTTAGAGACCCGGCGTGAATTACTCTGGTGCGGGATTGAGACGCTAAAGAATCTGCCGTTAGCTATCACACATCTTGAAAACCAGACTTTTATCAGTCGTGCCTACTTGATACTCGCAAATCAAGAACCGCTCATGCTGATTAATGAGAAATTCCCACTATAATTTTAAAACTTGGGAGGATTCCATGTTACGCAAAATTTTACTCATTTTTATTGTGATGTTAATGGCATGTATCATAGCACTGACAATCACTATGCTCGATGCCCAGACCGTTGAAACAGAAAACGCAACGGAAGGGATCGCCGAGATCTCTACAAAACCCTCTATTGTCGCTTTGACAAGTGCAATGAAGAATTTTCGGGCATCGTTAGACAGTGAACTCCTTGCCGATGCATCTTTCCCACTCGGACATAAAGAATCTTATTCGTGGACGAATACACCCGCAGGGAGGAACGATGATCGCGGTGGTATCTCCTTCGATGCGTTATCCATAGATCAGTTGACACGCTTCTATGAAGTTTTGAGCGTATTCTTGAGTGACGATGGCTATACCAAAGTCTCTCTCATTACAAAAGAGACCGAAGCGCATATCAGCAACATCAGCCGCAGCTTCTGGACATCAAACCGTTATTACATCGCCCTATTTGGAAACCCAGAGACTGATGGTTCATGGGGCTTCCAGTTGGACGGTCATCACTTGGCACTCAATTTTTTGGTACACGGCGATGCCGTCTTTATTGTCCCTGCCTTCATCGGCACTCGACCCGCAACCGTCAACGGAACCGAAGTGCTCGGAAATGAAAAAGGGAACGCCTTCGTTTTACTCAACAGTCTCGACGAGAAACAGAGAACGAAAGCAATTCAAACCGGTCGTCGAGGACTCCAAGTCGGTCCTGGCAGATCAACCGATCCATTCCTGAATCACGACTATTCCAAATTTGTGGGGGTCGGTTTGAAGGCATCAGAGATGAACGCGACCCAAAAAGAGCACCTTCGGAATCTTATCAAAACTTATGTCTACAATCTTGAAACCGAGTTTGCAGACATCTGGATGGCGGATATCGATGCCAGACTCGAAGATACCTATTTCGTCTGGATCGGCGGCACGACTCTCAACGAGCCAATCTACTACCGTGTTTTCAACCCTGCCGTCTGGATCGAATTTAACAATGAAAGCAGTTTAGACCATATCCATACAATTACCCGCGCCCCAAATGGGAACGACTACGGCATCTTTGCCTTGAACCGTGTATCTAAGACGCTTCGGGAACATTACGCTTCCACCGATCATCATAATGTGATTGACGGATTATTTGATTAACATAATGAAAAATAAAAATGGAGACCTATAATGTTTGAACAAGTTTTAGCGGAAGTCGAGGAACAGTGCCGCGCAGAACGCGTGCCGATGCTCGGACCTGACAAGGCAAAATTGCTCGCCAGTTGCGTCGAAAACGCGAAACCGACGCTGATTGTAGAGTGCGGAACTGCCATCGGCTATTCCGGGTTATGGATTCTACGTGTCCTAAAAAACTTAGGCACCGGACGTTTAATCACCGTCGAAATAGAGGCAGCGAATGCAGAACGGGCACGCGCAAACTTTGAGAGGGCAGGTGTCGCAGACCTCGTCGATTCACGCATCGGCGATGCCGCAGAGGTACTCAAAACCATCCAAGAACCCGTCGATTTTCTGTTCCTTGACAACAACAAAGATGGTTACTATCCCTGTTTTCGAGCCATTGAATCCCGGCTAACCAGTCCGGCAACGATCGTTGCTGATAACGTCGGTAGGGCAGACCAGATGGCGGACTATCTGGAACACGTCCGTACCAACTATGACTCCGAAACACACTGGTTTGAAAGCCGACGGCGACCCGGAAACCGACGGCAACCTGGAAATCAACGGCGACCTGGAAGGCGAGACGGAATGGAAGTCAGCATCTATCGTCGTTAATCTGAGAAGAAATATTGGCATAATTCCCTGATTATGCTATTATTACCGCATACGGAGGTATTATTAGACCGACCGTCAAATAATACAGCTAATGCGGTTTTAGCATTTAACTGACACCTTCAAACAACAACGCCGGTCATACAAAGTCCGCTAAACAGGAGGTCCTCTGCTATAATGTTAAACTTCACTATTAACGTTCAATTTCGGCTACCTCGGCGATGGGCGACAGTTTTGATCCTACTCTGTATATCTCCGCTATTCGTGCCTATCGTTGCTGAAGCACAGACCGAGCGAGAGCCACCACGTATGTCAGCACAACGTATCTCCGAAGAAATCAAGGTCGATGGCGTGCTTGACGAACCCGCGTGGCAAAATGTTGAACCCATCCGGGAGTTATACCAAATCCAACCCGACGAAGGTGAACCCGTAACTGAACCATCTGAAATCCGAATTATGTATGATGATAAGAAACTGTACTTCGGATTTATATTCTATGATTCAGAAATGGATAAAATCGTCGCCAACGATATGCGTCGGGATTCAACCGGTTTGCGTTCCAACGACTACGGATTCCTCCTACTCGATACCTACAACGACAGGCGAAACGCTGTTTTCTTTCGATTCACCCCGATGGGTGGAATGGAAGATGCAGCCGTCTCAAACAGTGGAAGTACTCGCAACGGAAGTTGGGATATCGTCTGGGAATGCCGTTGTAGAATCAACGAGGACAACTGGACAGTAGAAATAGCGATTCCGTTCAGTCAACTCCGTTTTGAACGCAGCGATGCCATGGATTGGGGCATAAACTTCGGGCGCGAAATCGCACGCAAAAATGAGATCGGCGCATGGCACCCCGCACCGAAAACTTACGGGCCACTTGGGAAATATCGCACGGAGTACTTCGGAACATTTGAAGGATTAGAGGGAGTATCACCCTCAAGAAATCTTGAGTTACTACCCTACATGTTGCCGGGAGCAAGCTATGCCTCTGAAGCGGAGAACGGCACCGAAAGCGTATTTGATGCCGGATTAGACCTGAAATATGGCGTAACACCGAACCTAACCGCTGATTTAACCTTTAACACCGACTTCGCACAAGTTGAGGCGGACCAAGAACAGGTGAACCTTACCCGTTTCAGCCTATTTTTCCCAGAGCAGCGACCGTTCTTTTTAGAGGGTGCGAGTATCTTTGATGTTGGAATCCCACGTGCGGGTCCTAGCAGACCGCCACCGATCCTGCTCTTTTATAGCCGTCAAATCGGACTCGCCAAAACACACGCAGTTCCGATTCTTGGCGGCGGCAAAATGACCGGAAAAATCGGGCGCTATGGTATCGGGATTCTGAACGTATTGACGAACGCCTTTAAGGATGATGTGTTTCGCATAGGTGAACCGCTTGTAGATGAGCCACGCACGAATTATTCTGTAGTCCGCGTGAACCGAGATGTTTTAGCCGGATCAACCGTCGGAGGTATCTTTGTCAACAAACAAGATGCCGATGCCTACAATCGAACAGCAGGACTCGACTTTTCATACCGTCCGACGCGAGAGATTGATGTCAGAGGTTTCTGGTCCCGGACCTTTGAAGCCGATGTCTCAGGAAACAGCAACGCTTTCTACTTTGGAACAAATTGGCGAACAAATATCTTCCAACTTGATGGTTCATACACAGACATCGGTGAGGACTTCAACCCCGAAGTCGGGTTCGTTCTACGGAAGGGTGTCCGACGAATCCAAGGGTTGGCACAATACACACCCTGGCCCCGAAAGTTCGGGATTCGCGAGATTCAAATCGGGCCGGAGATTGACCTCGTTTTGACACGAGAGAACGAATTGGAAACCCAAGATATAACCTTTGACACACAATTCTCACTTGAAGCGGGTGATAGTATCGGATTCCAACTCAAGAATACAACGGAAAATCTTCAAAGCGGATTCATACTTGAAGGTGAGAAAATTCCAAGCGATGAGTATAACTTTACTTCGTTTCAAGCATCCATTCAGAGCAGCAGCAGTCGGATGATTTTCGGGGAGGTACGCTTAGAACTCGGACAATTTTATCACGGCAGTAGACGCGGGGTGCTGTTAGACGCAACCTTCAGACCGAGCGCGAAATTCAGCATAGAACCGTTCATCGAATTCAACCGCATTGCGTTCCCAGAGACAGAATTCGATGCCAACGTTATCGGTGGACGTATCGGCTATTCCTTCTCAACAACGCTATTCACAAAGTTGTTCGCGCAATGGAGTACCGATAAGGACGTGCTCGCTGCCAACTTCCTCATCAATTACATCTACCGCCCGGGTAGCGATTTTTATCTCGTCTTCAACCAGAATTACGATACCCGTGACGGCGGTGCTGAACTCCTTGACTGGACCATCGTCGGAAAAATCACCTACTGGTGGAATCCATAAACCGGTGTTTTTGATTCACACATTTAGGGTGAACCGATAAAATAGCAGTATTAGAAAAATTTCTTGAATTTTCAATCAAAAACGGTACATGTTTGTCTAAAACATTGTAAGTAGCAACTTGGGTTACGCAATAAAGTTGTGGTGTACCTCGGCGTACATTCTAATGGACTGTCTATCAGAATGCGACCGATGGGCATCATTCCTAAATTAACTTTACTAACGCAATTCCGTTCAGGAATTCGGAACTTTTAAGATTTCTAATGAAAAGAGAACTTATGATAAGATCAAACAAATCTCCATCTTCTTATTGGCGGTGGCTACTCGCCACCCTATTCACTTTTACTTTCATGCATGCTGCGAATGCCCAAGACTGGGCGAAAAAAGCAGATATGCCAATTCCCAGGCTCTTTTTCTCCGCAACTGCCGTTAATGGCACTATTTATACGATAGGTGGGATGCTTGCTGACCCCGTTGACTTTGTTGATGCCTACAACCCGGATGAGGACAAATGGGGACAAAAAACGAGTCTGCCATCGGCACGTGCCGGTGTTGTAACCTCCGTAGTCGGTGGGAAAATATACGCTATCGGCGGATGGAACGGGCAAGCCCCCGCGCTCGGAACAGTCGAAGAATATGATCCAAAAACAGATACATGGACACAAAAAGCGGATATGCCAACACCCCGATCCTTTTTCACCGCGACTGCCGTAGATGGTAAAATTTACGCCATCGGCGGCGTTGCACAAAATATTGGTCCCATATTACCGAGTGTTGAAGAATATGATCCGGCGACCGATACATGGACGAAAAAGGCAGATATGCCAGAAGCGCGTTCAGGCATGGCAGCCGCAAGCGTTGATGGAAAAATATACCTCATCGGGGGGACACCTACTGTGCAAGGACCTGTACTTTCAACCGTTGAAGCGTATGACCCGACCACAGATACATGGAGCCAGAAGACGGATATGCCAACACCCCGAACAGCTTTGGCAGTAGGCGTGATAGGTTCACAGATTTATGCGATTGGCGGAACATCTGTTGTTCAAGGACCCGGGTTAACAACTGTTGAAGTCTACGAATTCGCTAATGATACATGGACAGAAGCTTCAGAGATGCCAACAGCACGCGTTTTCTTGGGCAGTGGCACTATCGCGAACCAAATCTATGCTGTCGGCGGTGTTGCAGAAGGATTGGGACCCGCAATTCTGCCAACTGTTGAGCAATTCACCCCCCAGGGGCTGAATGTAGCAGCCCTGGATAGATTTCTCACAGCCTGGGCAGAAATTAAGAAAACGAATTAGCACGATGTCACTGTCCACACGGGCGCGTCTGTTTGATTGAGAGTCTACCGACACTCGTAATCTTGAACTCAATAGACTTGGCACACCGGCATAACATTTTGATTGACAATTTTTGCTAAATTTGTCATCATTAATAGCCATTGAAATATTTGGAACGTTTTCAGCCAAACAGGATCAAAGGAGGCGATTTGTAGCACAAACTTTCAGTTTGTGGCATTCTGAAACCGTAGTATATCGTTAATGTTCACATCACTATTGCGCTGCAGTCAGTAATTTTTTTACTGACAAATCCCTGAATAAGGAGCCGAAAATGCGAACCTTAGTTTATTCACTTCTAATCTTAACAATATGTATCGGAAGCGCATACGCCGAACTTCCGAAAGATATTGTGTTCCTCGCTACGTTTGACGACGGAAACGGAGACACGCTCACTGACCTCTCAGGCAACGGAAACGATGGGATGGTTGATGGAAAAGCGTCTTGGATTGATGGCGAATTTGACAAGGCATTCGAGTTTGATGGTGGAACGTTTATCACAATCGAAAACGCCGGACCTTTGAAAGAACTCTCACACCCAATGAGCGTAGGGGCGTGGGTTAACCCTGATGGCATTACCGGTTGGCAGAATATTGTAGAGATGGACGGCGGGGCAGGTTGGAAATTCGGATTCCACGGCTCAAAGAAACTCGTCTGGACGACATATCACGTCAAAGACTTTATCGGTCAAACGACAATCGCTGAAGGTGAATGGAGCCACGTCGCCGCAACATGGGACGGCAAAGAGGCAATTATCTATGTCAACGGTGAAGAAGACGACGGCGGTCCAATCGCCGGAGGCGGGGTCATCGACGTTTCAGGAGAACCCAGCCTAGATATCGGATACCGACGCACTTCTGGATCATCTCATTTCGTCGGCGGTATGGATGAACTCTGGGTTTCTAACGAGGTGAAGTCTCAAGCGGAAATTCAGGAGTTTATGAATTCCGGCTTCAACGCAATCCTCGCTGTAGACCCAGCAGATAAACTCGCCGTAACATGGGGAAATCTCAAAACCGATTGACGCATGTCGCCAATCCGACCCTAAAACCGAGGCATGCGCGCTAAAGCGCGCATGCCAATTTTGACATGCTCTTTTGTAAGAGTGTAGGAGCGAGTGTTTTTGCTTGGGGTATTTGATAGGGGTTTTTGATAGGGGTATTTGCTTGGGTGTTTCTGCGTGTTTCTGCGGATTTCTGCGGATTTCTGCGGATTTCTTCACGCTAGCGATTCTTATATCGTGGTTTTTCTGTAGAAGCACCCTCGGCTCACGATTTCTATACTATATCACTGTCCCCACGGCCTCACCTGCTTGATTGAAAGCCTACCGTCGCTCGTAATCTTGAACTCAATTTCCATAGCGCGGTTTTTCGCCTGTCCAACATGACCATAGCGTTGATTGAACTTGTAGTGGATTAACCCGAGATAACTACTGAGTTGACGCAGGTGGGCATCCGACAAGATCCGACCACCACCCATCGTCCGATTAGACATCGACACCACCCGATAATTGTTGCTATCCGACCAATCTAACAAAATTTCTTCTGGAATAGATCGCTCTTCAGGATTCGTCACGAGATCCTCACCGACTTGCGTGTTGAGGTAGTAATTGCCGATCGTCTGATAGACGACATCATCGGTGACAGCAACGCCATTCGCTAATTCATCTGTAAAATTAGGATGAACAAGCACGCCCATAGCTGTAGTGAGGTGGTCAATACGGTAGAAATCGCGTGCTTCAAAAGCCCGGTAATTCCAGAGACTTGCGAATACCTGTCTAATAGACTTTGATAAGTGCCCTTCGTCTGGATGGTGTGTGTAGGAGTCATATAAACCCGCACCGCTGAAACTGGGTAAGTCCTCGTTATTCGTGCTGGAACGGCATCGGAGGGATGTACCTACCGGGAATGCGTTATGCAGCTTCGCAATCGCATCGAGCATCCACGCCGGCATTTCACCTTTCTCAATTTCATCCCTAAACTTTTTCAGTTCAGCTGCACGTATATCGTAGGCACTCTGGAACGCTGGATCATCGAGTAACGCCTCAACCTTCGTGTAGAACCCGTTGTGCTTCATAAACGCATCATAAAAGTGGAACGGAATGCCGAACCCATCCGGCACCGTTTCTTCAGGGAACCCGAACGTCCGCAGCGTTGCGACATTCGCTGTCTTTACACCGAAACAGGACGCATCCGAAAACCCAATATCGTTAAGCCGTAGAATCTTCGTAACAGAGAGGTCTCGCTTAGGTTTCTGTGTTTTTGATGGACGCAGATCTGCAAAATGCGTCTCCACCTCTTTAAGGGTCGCTTCTCTAATTTCAAAACCGTCAGCGTTGACGGCATAGTAGACATATTTCCCGATAAGCGGCGCAATTGACGCGTTCTCCCACGCTTTAGTGATGAAAGCGTTCGGAACTTTGTCCTGAATCGCACGGAGGTTAACGTGCGAAAGCGGGGTCTGCCGAACACCGGTAATCACCCCTGCGACCCGCGGCATCTCGTTCGGTAAAGTCTTACAGATAACGATGTCGCGTGGCGTTGGACGCTCATCCAACGCCAACACACGTAGCAGACCGAACGATGCTGCCTGATTCAGCGGAAGGTAACCGATATTCGCATAAAGGTCGTCCTCAAAATAGACAGGGAATTCCGCTGCGTCATAGAATGCCTTTTCTCGATTATAAATACCGATCGCGCCCCACAACGGGCAATAACCGAGTCTATCTTTCAGTATCGGCATCTTCGATACAAGCAAGTCGTGCGCAAGTTTGATCTCTTCAAACGAAAAAGCGTCGTTCGGATTAAACTCAAAAGTATAAACACCCGGTTCACCATTCGGGGACGTGAAAAGCGGACGATAACTCAGCACACCGCGCATCTGCCCTTGCCCGCGTCCCAAACCGGCAGCGTTCATGAAACTACCGTGAGAACGGTGCGTCTCCGTGTTCATGAAGTAAAGTTGTGGGGTCTCTGTATGCGTATTTTCAATCTGAAATTTTACAAACTCGATGCCAGTAAGTTGCGTATCAATACGGACTTCTCTGCCTTGATAGGATAGTTTCTCGAAGGTCTCGCGGTCAGGGATTGTGGCTGTGCCGTCTCTGAAGGCAACCTGTTCCGGGTTCAACCTCGGTCCTGAAGGTCCCCTCGAACCGCGGCCGCCTCTACCGAATCCACCCCTACCACGAGAACGTTCCCGCTCCCCACTCCGCATTTGACGGATTTCGCTTGTGCTGAACTTGTTCCCTCTCTCCGCTTCAAGCCGCGTCACTCTAAACATGAGACGCTGTTCGTCGGCACTGAGTTCACCATTCAAGTCGAAATCAAATCGTCTCTCGTCTACTGTAAGTTTGCTCTGTGTCCAGGTGTTTAGCACGACTATCGTCGAAAACGCCAACACGCAAGCCAAAAGTGCTATGATAAAGTATTTCCGTTCCATGGTTCTCCCCACTCACTAACGGTTAGAAGTTTTTGGTTCATCTGCCTCTGTTAGATTAGGCAAATAAGAGCTGGATTTGTTCAAAAAATAGCGTCCCTTTCGTAGGTTACCGTCCTACTTTCAATTTCGCCCAAACCGTAGCCAACTTCGCTTGAGGAGAAACCGCTGCAAAACCGAGCGCAATAGATAATCCACTGTCTGCAATCGCTTTCACATCATCATCTGAGAGGGCAACATTAAAAAATGCGATCTCATCAATGAGACCCGTGTACGCCTCCTGCTTGTCGTCTCTTGAACCGATATACTTAGCTCCTGTTTTAAATGGACCTGCAGCAGCATTAGATGCTTCTAACTCACCATCAACATAGACCTTCACTGTCTTACCGTCATAAGTACCTGCAATCTGATGCCATTTATCATCGTTCAACAGGGTTTTAGACCACGTATTATGCGGAATCGGTTGAGCACACTGTCCAGCGAAATTTAGTTTGTGGTCCCTTAATGTCAAGATAACGTCGCCGCAGGGACCTACGATGATGTCAGACCACGCAGGGGCTGCAGGCGTTTTAATCAAAGCGACGATCGACACTTTATCCTCGTAATCAGAAAAATCACCAACGGCAACATGAGCTCCATCCTCAAACTTTAGTGCCTCGCCGAATTTACCAGCGACCCACTGGGCACCAATAATCTCTCCGTCATTGCCATTTTTGGACGAATCCATTGCCGTACCCCCTTTACCTTCATCAAAAAACCATATCCCTAAAACTGATTCCGAATCGAGCTTGGCAGAACTTAGATCCGCGCTCAAAAGACTGAGGCAGATCAAGGTCCCATATAACCAAATTGCTTTTGCTGATTGGACGCCTCTCATTTTTTACCTCCAGTTGGAAAGTTAAATCGGACTTATGTTTCAGATTCAATAACGAGGTAACTAACGCTCTTCGGTGCCATCTTAATCGGAATTTCAACGTTATAATTCCGGTCGATTTCATAACGTTTCAGTTCTCCTTCGCCTTCGCGAATCTTAGCAACGTTAGACAAACCAGTATAATAGAGCGGTAACTTCAAAGTCATCTCTTGCACCGTCCGCGTAGGATTATAGAGCATCGCGAGTCCGCAGGGACTGATCTGCGCGTTGGCGTGGAGCATACAATCAATGGAACGACCATCTGGACGGCGCACATGAATCAGGTCAGAATTCAGTATCAGGTGATACCTCTTGTAGAAGTCAACCCATCTCTTAACGACGGTTTTCGTCTCTTCAGCATCGAAAAGCCGAGGACCCCGATAGCATGCCATCACACCGCTCCCAAAATTTTGCGCGAGATGTGATTCATAATCCTCAAGGTGATCGCACAGCGGTTCAAATGTCGCAGCTGCACCACCCCCGTGGTATTCTACTAACGGAACGAACATCCAACCCATACTCGGGGTCTTCTGATAGGTTGCATCGTAGATGTTCTGCCGAGAGATTAAGATTTGCCGATCGCGCGGTAAACTGAAATTCGTTTCGCGATACCCCATACCGCATTTGTTGGAACCGTTGAGATAATATTGATCCGGCGAATTGATATAGATACCCCGTTTTCGGCATTCGTGGTAAAAACCGACGCACGCTTCCCACTGGCGCAACTGTGAATCCGCCAAGCCCCTATGGTATGCATGCGTCGTTGAGGCACAGACATCACCATGATAAGGACCATCAGTTTCTATGATATCCATTCCAGTAGCATCCATGAAATTCAACACTCGCTCAAAATAGCCATCTGCCCATTTGCTCGCCAGACAAGCACTCTGTCCAAACCGACTTCCGGGTTCTCCTGTCTCCGGATCAACACAGTTGAAATCGGCACCGACACCCCGCGACGCACACATCAACGTATAACCACCGAGTTGAACGCCTTTACGATGTGCATAATCCGCTAATCCTTTCATAGTGGCGATGTATTCCCTGTCTTCGCTCTCAATATTGAAACCGCTCCCAAAGGTCATAATCACCATCTCAAATCCAACTTCGGCACACTGATCAATCGCCAAACGGACAGCATCAGGGTCGGCACTCCGAACGTGCATCAGAATCGGGTTCTCTGTAACCTGTGGCGCGACCGTGCGGTACATCTTGCGCCGCGCAAGTCCCTGTCGCTCACGATCATCACTGTCATGCAGAATCTCGAAAGTCCGAAAACTTTTGAAAGTCTCTCCCGGTTGCAGAAGCACCCCCGGACCGAGTGGATAGTGGCTCGTCATCAACAACGGCATCTGATAGCGATAATCGACTTGTGTTAGATAATCCGCATCTGGCCCCCACTGTGTCGTCTCCATCCGACTGAAGGCATAATCGCTCTCGACATGTAGCAGATGCTTCTCTTGCTCGTTGACCGCAAGGATTTCACAGCTTAAGGCATCCAATTGAATCTGTTTTTGGCTCTCATTGTGAACAGTAACCCACTTGGACAGCACTGGAATGCCTCGGTATAGTTCATAATGCACGCAAACCTGAAGGGAGCCAAGGGATGGCGGCGGCGAGAACACAACCGTCAGTGTTACACCCTCTGGTGGATAGACTGATGGTGTAGCAGAACGCCTTTTTACCCACGGGTAGCACGCTTCAGGTTCACCGACTCGATATTCGCGAAATTGAAATGCGTTCTCGTCATTGGTCAAGTCTGCAATCCAATCCGAATCGAGATAGGCGTAGTCAGGCTGCCCTTTCAAGCCACCCACCTCAAATTCGTCTCCGTTAATCGTAAGGATCGCCTCTGGTTTGATGCCACGCAGAAGACTGCTACCGGTAATTTGGTTGGTATAATCAACCGTTGCGAAATTAGGTGAAGTGACGAATGTCCGTCGGATGAGTCCGTTGCTGAGAATCAATCGGTTGTCCCTTTCTTCTACTGAAGCAGGTTGGTGAAAGGGTTGAACTAGCCAATCGTTGTGTTGTGAGATGTGTTGCATCTTAAATCCTTATTTTATTTCGACCCGAAGTTCAGAGCGAAACCCGCCCGCTATGTTTTTATACCGTTAGTATAACGCTTAAAGAAAATAAGGCAAGAACAATTTGACAATGCAGTACGCAGTTGTCAGTTATCAGTTATCAGAGGACTGGTTATCAGTACTCAGTACTTAGTTAAGAGATACTCTGTGGTAGTTATAGATGATTCTACTGCCACAACACACCTCTTTAACTGATAACTGAAAGGTTTTCGTAGAAAACCGTACTGATAACTAACAACTATTAACCAATTGAACGTTACACCTATCTATGATATAATAGCAATAACGAAAGATAAGAAACTCAAAAACCATACCTCTGTGTACTGGGTATTGACAACTGAGTAGAAATAAAAAGGAGAGATTTACCATGAGAAACGCTATATCCACAATGTTTTACATAGCTCTGACTGTTTTGTTAACAACCGGAATCGGATTACATAGTTTCGCACAAGATGAACATACCGTCCTTCTTTACACATTCGAGACAGGTAACGGGAACACTGTCAAAGACCGCTCTGACTACGGAAACGACGGCAAACTCATGGGACCGAAATGGGATAATGGCAACGCCGGCGGTGGACTCGCCTTCGGTGGAAACGGCCCCAGAGATTTTGTCGAAATACCCGACAGCGATAGCTTAGACTTGACTGAAGGGCTTACCGTGGAAATGTGGCTCTACCTGGAGGCGTGGTCAACTGCCGGTGGCACAGGTGCCACGAAAGAGACCACCTATAAAGTGGGACCCCGGAGCGACAAAAAAGTCTTACTCCGAATGACCACAGATGCCCACGCATGGGGTGCCGCAGTCGTTGCCGGTAAAACAGATATGCCCTTGAGAAAGTGGACGCATATCGCTGGCACTTACGACGGAAAATCCGGGGAAGGCAAGATTTATATCGACGGGGCATTAGACGGCGAAGGCAAAATCGGCGGTAATATTACCCCAAATGACGACGTTTTATGGCTCGGACGCGGGGCAGGACCGTTCTTAGAGGGACGGATGGACGAAGTCCGAATCTCCAACATCGCACGCTCCGAAGCAGAGATCAAGGAACTGATGAACAAAGGCATTGAAGGCGTGTTAGCAGTCCAACCACAGGGTAAGTTGACAACAACCTGGGGAAAACTGAAGACAGACTTTGCACGATAGAGAGGGATTCTGCACAATGCCGAAAGCAATTACGATGCAATCCGTGCTGCTCCTCCTCATTTTCGGGGGTATATATGCAAGTATAGCCGACACACAGCGGGATTACCCCTCTATCTTTCAGGCATGGAACGGCATCGAAAACAGACCCGACTTGGATGAACTTCATCGACTCGCACAACACGATCTCGCTTTCGCACATCCATATACGTTGCTCAGAGTCGTTTGGAATATATCAGAAGCGCGACCCTATTCAGGATTAGCAACAGTATTGAATCCAAGTCAACTTGATGCAGCACGCCAAAGAAAACAGGAACTGCTGTCCTTAAACCCTAACCTTTTACTGCTTGTCGAAATCCGATACCGAGACGCGAGATATGTGTCGCGCCAAAACGAAGCGAACGTCGAAAATTGGTGGGAGGTCGGGTATTTCCCGCCAGATTCTCCGTATTGGCTCAGAGATAAAAACGGGAAGCCAGTCATCGGATGGGGTGAAGATACCAATGGCGACGGAAAGATTGACGAAGACGATGACGTTCTCGGCTACCTCATAGATTTCACGAACCCAGAGATGCAGAACTTGATGGTCAAACAAGCCGTCGCACTCGACACGTCCGGTCTCTTTGATGGGATCCTGCTCGATTGGTGGAACGAGGATTACGCCACTAGTCCAGTCGTCGTTGATGACTGGTCAGACACTATTCTCACACGCGAGGCTGAATTAGAGGCAAGGCTGGCGATCCTACGCAAAATTCGAGAACAGGTGGCGGACGACTTCTTAATCCTCGTCAATGCGAATATGCGACAGATTCCAAAATCGGCACCGGACATCAACGGCCTCTTCATGGAGTGCTATAAATCGGAACACGACAAGGGGTATAACCTTGACCAGATTCTACAGATGGAAAAGACGCTCCTCTGGGCTGAACAACATCTGCGAGAACCACGCATCAACTGTTTAGAAGGTTGGCGCGTTGTGACGGATTATATGGCAGACTTAAACACACGCGTCGCAGAGCGGAACAGTACAGAAAATCTACGATGGATGCGCATGATCACGACACTGAGTCTAACGCACTCAGACGGTTATGTCCTGTTTGGCGACGACAACGCCATACCTGTTCCCGACCATCTCCACAACTGGTACGACTTCTGGGATGCTGATCTCGGACAGCCAACACAAGACAAAGCCATTCAGTACCAAGACATAACCGGCCTTTTTATCCGAGCGTTTGAGAACGGTTGGGCAATCTATAATCGTAGCGATGCTGCGAGAACGATTACTTTTGATGAACCTGTCATAGCCGTTAGCACCGGTAAACGTTATTCGCGCCATGAGATTCCGGATTTCGACGGGGAGATATTCCTGAAGACCGATAAAGATTGAAGAAAATCGGTGCTTGACAGACGAGGATTGTAGCGTAAACTGTTAGTTTGCGATACGCAAATGCACCTCTTAACTGAGTACCGAAAACCATGTTAATACGGCAACTCTATAAACAACGTCGCCAAGAACTCATCTGTTATGTGCCGATTGTAAACGCGGGCGGAAATCACGGAACCGTAGATGTTACCAACATAGAAAATACCGCAGAGCGTGCCGAGCGTCCAACCTTTTGCCGATGAGAGTCCGTCTCTACGGAAACCGTCGTAAGCCTGCCAACCTGTGAACCCAACAGTAAACAACGTGTTCAGAGCATCAGCAAAACGACCGGTATAGAGCCGTCCTGCACCGGGTACAATCGTAGAGAGCACCCCTGCCAAAAAAGGACTGCGGGTGGGTAACTTCTCTCCGTTCTCAGCGTAAATGTTATACACCGCCGCCTTCTCTCTAACCCGCATTATATCTGATCCCTGTAAACCTCTAAAAACCTCGCCTGCATCAGACCACCGTTTTTGCCTCAGATAAGAGAGTCCGATGAGCTGCTCCGCTTCCGCATGTTGTCGTCTGTCCGTTATACGAGGGAGCACGTCACTTAAATATCGTGCAGACTGATCATACTGATCCATTAAAAAATAGGTCGCCCCAATCTGGTAATAGATCTGACTTGTATATTCACCTTCCGGGTATCTTTGCAAAAGTGCTTCAAAACCTTGGATCGCTTGTGCCGATTTACCGCCGAAGCGATAACAGACCGCAATCCTATAATGAATCGCCTCGCTTTCTTGGGGGCGATAAAAAAGATAGCGTTGGTACTCACCGACGGCGCGGAGATAGTCACCCTGTTCATATAGGAAGTCAGCGAACTTACGTACGTTTTCGGGGCTATAGTAATCGGGAGGCGTCTCGGCACTCACAACAGATAGGAAGAGAGGACTGAGGAAAAATATGAACGCGAATTTTAGTTTTTGTTTATTGTTCATCATTTTAGTTCCGCGTAATCCGAAACGGGGTCAATATATTTACCTGTCAGGCTATCTCTACGATAATGGTTCGATCGAGAACCATTGCATCGGATGAGTCTGTCAGCCGTGAGCAGTATACCGCGGACAAAACCGTGTTCTTGTATACACCCCATACCGAAACGCGAACAACTCGGTAAGAACTGGCATGACGGACCGTCTTGACTTGAAACGAATTTCTGATACAGACGAATCAGTCCAGTCGCAACGAGTTTCAGTTCCGATGTCTCTTGCGGATTGAAACGGACGACCTCCTGCTTTTTCGGTGTTGTAAGCGGATTGACTTCACGAATAAACGCCAGATCAGCAGCCTCGCCCGCCGCAAATATAGGTGAAACGAAGATAACAACAGATAAACAGTACACACAGAACAGGATAAGCGAACAATAAACGGGATGATTTACCATTTGATCTCTTTAACCTCCACAGACTTCGGAATCGTGAAATTGAGGATCGGGTTTGGGGTCTCTGCATTCACTTGTGGGTTGCTATAAACGATCTGCTCATTTTGTAGAACTTCGGATTTCTCGTCGTATGTACTGGAAGTAACTGTCATCGGGATATAGTTAATACCGATTTTTTTATGGTGCTGATAGCGAGATCTACCGATGATATATCCAGCCGGATTTTTGATTTCTGCTGAAATGAGTTGATCGTCGCGCATACCGAGGATAACGACACCGAGTGTATCTTTTGCCTTTTCAGGTGGTTTCCAATGCGTATAAAGCACTTTGTCCACGACATCGTGCTTATCCAAAGAATACCCGATAGCGGTTAATCCGTATTCAGCTTGTGTAGATTGGATGATGGATTCGACAAACGGTAATGGAATCCTACCCTCAGAAATAAAACGGAATGCCTGTTTTTGATCAGGATAATAAATTTCCAGGACTTTATCCTTCACAATCATTATCTGCTTGAGCGGTTTTGTGACTTCAACAACGACGCGCGATGATTTGAGGTCATAGTGAAGCGTCCCAGCAATGTGTTCTGTCTTGTCGTTTTCGGTCAATTCGCGCTTAAAGTCTAACGAGAGCGTTTTCAGAGGGGTGGCATAGAGTGTATTGTTAGCAAGGAGGACTGTGACTAAAAGCAGAATAGAATATTGTAGATTTTTACGCATCTGTTTTCCCTGTACCTTTCGCAATGTGTCGCTGGACGGTTAACTAAGTAGTCTTTTAGATCTACTCAGGCACGATAGCGATTCGTACGCCATGCCTGTCCCAGAGCACTTGGAGATTAATAGGTTGACTCGGCAGCAAGAAAAACACCTACCAAAAAGATATATGAAACAACGGATACTGCGCCACTAATCAGGCATCCTGTCAGGGCAGTCCGACCCTGAATACCTTTGGCTTTTGCCTTGTAAGCTTCGGTATAAAAAGCGACATATTCGGGGGATTTCCCTATCAACCTACTAGCGGGTGGAGAGGGTTCTATGACATAAGCACCAACAGTCCCTAAACTCGTAAATAAACAACCAACAGCAAACCATAAGGGTCTGTTGACGTTAGCCTCAGCATCCACTTCAGCCGCAGCTATAGCCTCAGCATGCACCGAGCCCTGTTGTGCAAGTGTGACAAGAGGCATACTAAACACCAAGAATGCCATATAAAAAACCAAAATATGGAACGGTGAACTTAGTTTCATTGAATTCCTCCTTAATGACGATGCATTACAAACGCAAATTATACTTTACTTGCTTCAAAAAGTCATTTTTTCTTAGCATGAACCGGTCATTTTTGGATCATATGAAATACGTTGACGAATTTCAGTAGCCTTACGACTAAACTCCGATTTCGGAACATCCATCACAACAAGGAGGTCTACATCCGAGTCCTCGGTAGGCGTACCGTACGCATAGGAGCCGAAAAGAATCACTTGTAGCGGTGCGAATTCGCGCACAATGTCATCACATGTCGCTTGAATCTCTTCCCGGGTAACCATTACGAAACCTCCTTCTACTTAAAGGATAACATATATCATAACGGTTATCAAGTTTCAGTGACAAGGTTATGGTTAGCATGTGCCAATACGTGACTTTAGGTTTTACCACTCTGTACCTACTAAACAACCGAGAATCATTAACCCGCATCCGGTAGCAGCACCGGCTGCTGCCAACTTTGTCCGAAGCGATCTCGTTTTCGATTTATAGGCATCGGCGTAGAACTCAATATATTCAGGCGATTTCCCGATTAACCGCTCAGGGGGTGGATGTGGCAGATGATTATAGATCCTAACGAGCGGAATTAGTACACCCGTCGTGAGACCTATAATACATCCAATTCCCTGTCCTGGCGTATCGTAGAAATAACTTGGATCAACTATTGAACCGACACCGCATCCAAGGCACCCACCAACAGGACAGCCGATAGCGAAAGCAGCAACCCCCGAACCGAACCAAAAAATTTTATTGGTATCGCTATTTGCATCCTGTTCTGCATCGGCTTTTGCCTTCATCACTACATTTTCTACCGTATCCACTCCGCTTTCAAGCGTTGCTGAATTCTGCCCGGCAATGGTGACAAAAGGCATACTGAAGGTCAACACTGCCAGAAAAAAAGATAAAATATGAAAAAGTGAGTTTATTTTCATCTGTTTTTTATTCAACTTGTCTTGTGGATACCTTGCTACCCCTTGTACAAAACGACTATGTTGAACCCCTTAATTATTTCGACACCGCATGAGGATCCGTAGTGGTTGGGTTACCTAACCCCTTGGGTTTAACTAAAACTCAGATAAATCAAACTGTTCTATCGGATGAAATCGATCAAAAAAATAAAAATAAAAAGAACAGGACTTACGCATGCCGCTCTTTTGTAGCATAGACTGTTAGTCTGTGCCCCGAAAATGACGACGTTTTTTATAGGGATCTCCATCTCACAGCACCTGCTATGATCAAAATTGCGTAAGTCCTGAAGCATAATAAACTGTGCATTAGTAGAACAAAAAGTTAAAAGCAAGTGAGAGCGTCACAATATTATCTGGCGGATATTCAAATACCTCAGAGGAAAAAGTAGAAACCACATCAAAATCCTCATAACCACCCACATAAGTGAGACGACGGTAGTCCAATGTAAGATCAACTGCTAAGTTTGGAACAATCTCATACCCAATGCCTCCTGATACGCCGAAGCCAATTGAATCCGTGGTGAGATAGTTGTAGTCTATGGTTGTTCCCAACCCAAAACAGCCAGAAAAATAAAAATTGTTACTTTGGCTCGGAAATAGCATAAATCCCAAACCGCACGTTACATCGCTATAAGCAAATAAATCCTCGCGGCGGAAATTACCTTGATTATAATAATTATAGCTATAGCCTCCACCAAATGAAGGACGGAGTGTTAAATAGATGAGGAATCGTTCTGAAGGGGCATAGCCAATTTTGTAGTCCAGAGTGAAACCAGTTATGCCAACAGGATACGAGCCTCTATTTGATTCGACTGATATTCCAGGTCCTGTGCCGACACCAAAAAAGAAACCTTTACGTTTGCCATCGAACGCTTGGCTATTCGCAAATGGATATAGTACCAAGAAGAAAGCAATTATCATGGAGAGACTGAGACGTGAAAATATCATCTTTATTGGATACCTAACGCTTGTATTCTAAAGAGTGTCAATTATCCACCCAAGGAACAGCCCATGAAGCATCACAGATCCAACCGCTGCTGTTGCTGCTCGATCCAATCCAATTTTTCGCTTATAGATTTTTGCATAAACTTCAATATATTCAGGCGATTTCCCGATGAGACGTTCAGACGGCACCCTACCTCCCAATTTATATATTCCATAGAGGGATCCCATAAAACCAGTCCCCCACCCTCCTAAACATCCATATATCATTCCTGTAGAAACAACTGCACAAATAGGGCCAGCACCCTCAGATGGTTGAGGAGGAGGATTAAGTGCTTCGCCCACCACACATCCTAAGAGAGCTCCTCCCATCCCAGAGAGAGTGACAACGGCAGTACCACAAATAGACCACTGAAATAGACTCACATTAAAATCGTTGTTTACATCACGTTCCGCAGCAGCTTTCGCTTCAAGAACAATAGCCTGAGCATCTTCTGCCGCAGCAACTTCTGCTCCACCACGACTCGAATTCTGTTGCGCAACGCTAACAAAAGGCACACTGAAAATCATCGCTACCACAATCAAAACTGAAATGTGAAACTTGGAATTTATCTTCATAACATTTCTCCAGACACTTATCTGCTTTCTTTCTATCTGATAAAGTCATTATAAATTTACTTCATGTTTTTTTTAAAAATGTCTTAACAATGTACACCTATAGCATAGTTTGTAACCTGCATTTAGACAACGCTTGACAAAATATTTCCACACCCAAAAATAACTTGCACTCGAAGGGTAAAAAGTGTATAATGCGCAACAGGATTTACAACAACATCTTAAGATTTGCAAGACTGGCTAATTACAACAAAATATGAGTTTCCAAACACACTGCAACCAATATCTACAAAACATCCACCGTACCCAAAACTCCGACGAAGCGACCCCAGAACTTTCGCTATACCCACATCTCCAAACATTCCTCGAAGGCGTATTTCGAGACGCTGACTGTTTTGATAGAGGTGCCGTCACACTCACACAAGAACCGAGAGGACGCAATCAGATCGGGAGACCCGATTTCATCGCTATGGAGGGGCTGCTACCCATCGGTTATATCGAAGCAGAGGGATATGGCAGAGTCCTTGACAACCTGACCGGACACGCCAGAGAACAGAACCAACGTTTCATCGAAAATTTGGATAACTTTATCCTCACCAATTTCCTCGACTTCCAGTTGTGGCGCGATGGACAACAACGCATAACAGCAAACATCCAAGACACACCTGAAAACATAGAGCGGTTATTGGAACAGTTCCTGAACGCTGGACACATCCCGATCACTTCGCCAGAGGTACTCGCAAGACACCTCGCCAGACGGACGCGGGAACTCCAGACACAGATCGCTACGACACTCACCGACGAAAACAGTCAAATCTACGGGATGTTCACCGCATTCAAGGAACTCCTCATCGCGACGTTGACACCCGATGACTTCGCAGATATGTACGCGCAAACGCTCGCGTACGGGTTGTTCGCCGCACGCTGCACACTCCCGAACGCCACGAACTTCTCACGTTACACCGCAGCAGAGGCACTCCCACGCTCGAACCCGTTCCTTGCACAACTCTTTTACCACGTCGCATCGCCGAGACTGGAAACGAATGTAACCTACATTCTCGACGACATCGCAACCCTTCTCCGAAACGTTCCGACCGAGCTGCTCCGCACAGCGTTTACTGCAAGAAACCGTCTCGAAGACCCGGTCATCCACTTCTACGAGACCTTCCTCGCCGAATATGATCCGCAACGACGTGTCGATCGCGGTGTCTACTACACACCACCACAGGTTATCTCCTATATCGTCAAATCCGTCGATAGCCTGCTCAAAACGGAACTCAACAGACCCGACGGTCTCGCCGATGACGACACCCTCATCCTCGACCCAGCGACAGGAACAGGCGGCTTCTTGTTAGCAGTGCTTGAGCATATCCGAGCCTCCGTCACCGACACCTACGGCACGGGGGAGTGGACGCAATACATCAACGTCCAATTAGTCAAACGACTCTTCGGATTTGAGCTGCTCGTCGCACCGTATACCATCGCGCATCTGAAGTTGAGTCTGTTCCTACAATCACAAGGCTGGCGCGCCGATGAACGTCTCCGCATCTATCTCACCAATACACTGGAGCAACCGCAAGAGATGCAGGAATCGCTACCGTTTGCCGAGTTCATTACCGACGAAGCAAACGCAGCGTTGTCCGTAAAACGAGACGAACCCATCCTCGTCATCCTCGGCAATCCACCCTATCAGCGTCATTCCGCTAATCCAAGCCGTATAGGGGCAAATTTAACTTTTATTGGCGAACTCATTGAAGATTACAAACTGGTAGATGGAGAACCGCTTGGTGAAGATACCTCAAAAGCACTACAGGATGATTATGTGAAGTTTATTCGATGGGCACAGTGGCGAATTGATAAAAACGGTGAAGGTATTATCAGTTATATTGTCAATAATAATTTCCTTGATGGATCTACTGTTCGTGGTATGCGGCAAAGTCTATTAGAAGGTTTCAACACCATTTACCTGCTCAACTTACACGGCAGCAGCAGAAAGACAGAAGCCGTTCCGATGGCACAGAGAGACGAAAACGTTTTTGACATTTCACAAGGAGTTTGCATCGTCTTGTGTGTCAAAGAACGCGATAATCCTACACAGGCGAAGGTCCATTATGCAGATATGTGGGGATCACGAGAAGATAAATATAACACCCTTTCAGAGACCGATATACAATCGACAGAATGGTATGAGTTACAACCGACATCACCCTACTACCTTTTTGTGCCGCAAGCAACCGGCTACAGTGCAGAATACGAAGAAGGATGTAAAATTACTGACATCTTTCAAACCAGTTCGATTGGAATTGTCACCGCACGAGATAAATTGACAGTTCATCGGACTCCTGAAAAGGTGCGTGAAACTGTATCCGACTTTGTTTCACTTTCTGAAGATGAAGCGCGAAAAAAATATAACCTGCGTAAGGATACCCGTGATTGGAAAGTCCATCTTGCCCAAACTGACCTGCGTAATCATCCAGATGAAAATCAGCACGTTAAACCTATAAACTATCGTCCGCTTGACACACGCTGGACCTACTACACTGGACAATCAAAAGGTTTTCATTGTATGCCACGTCCTGAGAACATGCCTCATCTGTTTACCGAAAACCTTGCTCTCAGCGTCTGCCGCATCGTCAAAAGTCCAGCATGGCAACACGTCTTGATAACCGACAAAATCACTGAAAATTGTTATATCTCAAACACTACCAGCGAGTCCGGACATGTATTTCCACTCTATTTGTATCCAAATCCAGAGGAATTACGGATCTCGACAGAACGATCGCTCAATTTCAAACCCACTTTCCTCACAGCGATCTCAGAGGCGTTAGGACTTCCACAGACTGCACCGTTTAACCTACCGGAAGGCGTTTCACCGGAGGAGACCCTCGCCTACATCTATGCAATCTTGTATAGTCCGACCTATCGCCAACGCTATTATGAGTTCCTAAAATACGATTTTCCGAAAATCCCGATGCCACAAAATATTGACCAGTTCCGTACACTTGCAGCGTTAGGACAGCGTCTGATAGATTGGCATCTATTAAAAGACGTGCAAATCCCGACGCGCCATCGGTTCGAGGGTGAAGGCGACGGCGTTGTCGAAAAAGCGCGCTATTTAGATGGACGCGTTTGGATCAATCCGACCCAATATTTCACGGATGTCTCTAAAGAAGTATGGGAATATGAAATCGGCGCGTATCAAGTTTGTGAGAAGTGGCTAAAAGACCGGCGCGGAGCAGTATTGAGCCATGCAGAGGTGCGGCAGTATCGTGCAATTTTGGTGGCTGTCGCGGAGACGATTTCGGTTATAGCGGAGATTGATTCGGTTTTGTGGTAGGTTGTCTGAAGCGCGGATTATCGCGGATGACCCGGATTTCTCGGATTTTAAGAATCTATTCACTTGAAGGTCTTTAGTCCCAGAAGGACGGTATCTTTGTAGATACGCGTTGTCCACCGCACTCAAGCCCCAGAGGGGCAGCATTTGTATAGGCGTTGATTGTCTGAATCAGGATTCAAGAATTTACAGGATTACATATCCGTGTTCGATTACCAACTATCCTGTGCAGGATTGCCAAATTTTAGTCTTATTCACCGAGGATTAAATCTTGATAGCTTCTACCGAACAGATGTGATGGGTTTACACATTCTGATTGTTCTGACTACTGCGACGAGAAATCCATGTTGTGCGAGATGTTCGCCTTGGATGTTCTTCAATTCCATGCTGTTTATTAAACCACTGGTCCCAGGAGTCTATGCCTAAGTTGGTCTGCAGCGTGAAATCACAAAGTTCGAGCATGCCTTCTCGTGAATTTACCGCCATACGCATCCCGCCTCTTTTTTTCCACCATTCTGAAAAGTCAGATTTCCAAAAAAGTTCCTTTCCAGTGAGTATTAATACAGGATTAAATGGTCTGTTATTCAACCGGTTTTTTCGCGAACGATTCACCAAAGCACATAGAATTGTCTTCTCTTCCTCACGCAGATGTTCTTCCAGTTTAGCAAACGTTATGATTGCCCCTGGGAAAGCCTTACCTAAATCTGCCATTTTATCTACATCTTTCTGTCGAAAAGAATTAAAGGTCTTACACTCTATAAAAATTACCTCAGTTTTAGAATTCCTATATTTCGATTCCTGAAAAAACAAAGCAAGGTCTGCCTCTAAAGGTTTCATTCCGTCTTTTTGAGCCGTGAAACTCATAAGTGGGGTCGTCGCACCTTTAAGCAATGAAAAACCTGAAAAGAAATGAAGTGTTAAAAGCACAGTATAAGCACCTTGAGCATGGTTTGGTAGACTGAAAGGGCCAAGGGCACGATATGACCCTTTAATTTCTTTAAAAGTAGACGGTAGGGAAAATCGTGTAAGGCAACTGGAACATTGCAGCTCGTAATCGGCACCTTTCATAGAATACCATGAAGTTCGCGTACATACTGGACACTGAACTTCTATTCCTAATTGAAAAACTTTTGCGTCAATTAGTTGCTGAATAATTCTATCTGCAGCATCCTTTACCTCATATCCTGCTCGGTTCGTAATTTCCTGAATCTCACTCTTAACAAAATCCTCCAACAAAGATCTGCCATTCCCACCGAGTTGAAGTTGAATTTTTCTAAGATATTTTACAAATGATTCAACTTCCTCTTCCGCAGTTTGAAATTTGTTTTGCTTCAATAACCTCTGCAGTTTTGAAATTTCCTTACGCAGCTCAATTAGGATTTCGTTACTGCTGTTCATTCTTCCTAAAAGTTGAATAATGCCCTCTTGTGCCAAAATCCAAACACCACCTATCCCACCAAGTTGCAGTATCATCTGTTTGGCAATGCGACCCGCCGATGAAAGTTCCACTGTCCAGCCTTTTAACTTCATCCATCTTGTAAATACTTCCTCAGCTTGAGGTAGGGATAAATCAATTGTATTTTCTGAGTGGCGGGATAAATATATCAACCCTTTTTTGGAAATACGCCAATCAAGAAAATCAAATTGATCTATAACTCTTGCAAGTTCCACTTCCGATTCAGGAATCACTTCTGCGCGTAGTCCTTTATCACCGTATAGTCTAATATCAATTTCATTTGCGAAGCGTGATGCATCAAATCCTGCATGATGAAAACTAACGAACTCAGGGTCAAGTGTTTTGAAGCGAATTGTTTCTTCGTTTGTTGATATATCATGCTCATCAGTGTCAACATTAAGTTCACAACATTCAACATGATCTGGACCTCTCGCCCATTCGTTCCACATTCGTGGATACCAAATTTGAAGAGATACCTTAGAATCTTTATGCGTCTCATCAAAACGAGAAGTATCAAGCAAATCTGAAAACTGTCGGTGTTCATCTTCGGATATAGAACGACTTTTAAGGATGGTTGTATAGTGATAAGCTTCTGGGTTTGAGGAGCGAAGAACGTAGTTTTCTGCAATAAAATCCCGTGCCATCTGCTTTGTTCTTTCAGATTGAACAAATTGCTTAGGGATAGGAATTACGTTCCAACCAATAGCGCGAAGATTCCAATAATCTATAATATCAAGAGGTTTTGTCGCATTAAGGAAGAAAATACACTGTTTTGAATACCCCCTAGACTCAATAGCAAATTGAGTCATACGTCTTAAAAATATTTTTTGACGATCAAGCAACTCAGCGTAGTTTGAAACGGAACAGCCTATTTTCTTTGCCTCTAAGATTCCAGCAAAGTCTTTCCAAAATATAGTGTCAACATTTCCAGTGAACTCTCCAAAAACACTAGCGAAAAAAAGGTGAAAGCGAGTACCAAAACGGGGCACACATATATCTAATGGATACCTCCGTTCAAATTTAAGCTCCGTTTCAATGAAGTAACTCAGAACCTCAAAGAGACCAATCCCATAGTTAGGAACCCCATTATCTTCAATTGAGGCGAGAATATCTGAAACATCATCAATTTTTTTCCGATAACCAATATCAAGGTTATAATCAACGCACTCGCCCATTGGAATTACATAGTCTGGATCGAAATTATCCAGGTACCCTGAAACAACACCTTTAGCACTCATATTTTCAAACGGGAATTCTTTCCATTTGGAAGAGATTTGCTTATACGTTGGAATTATAGGATTATACACCCCACCCCACAGAAAGGTGTTAATTTTTATCGCTTTCAGGAGAGATTCTTTGTCATTAGGATTAATAAGAAATGCTAATTTGATAGGTCTCAACTTGACATTAACTGTTCCACGTGTCATAAAAAATACCTGATAAAGTTTGTTGAAAATTTACGGTGTGAATGTATTACAAAATCCCTATCTACCTATCGGCCTGCCGGAGCTTAATCATTCTTTCATACACATTCTACAGATGCCGCCCCTACGGGGCTTGATGTGTGGTGGACGATATATTTCTACATAGATATCGTCCCTATGGGACTGAAGACTACCAAGTGAGAAAACCCTTAAAATCCGCGAAACCCGTGTCATCCGCGATAATCCGCGATTCAGACGATTTACCCAGCCGTACACATCGGTTACAGATTAGTAGTGGCTTTAAAGACAGAATCAACTGCCCCAAAAAGCGTCGGCAAATTAGCCAATGCGAAGTCTGTTCTATTTTGGGTAAAGATGTCCCCAATAAGCCGTCCAAATTGCCAAAGTGTCCCATCGGTAACAATACCATAGACAGGAAAATCGGCACTTCCATTTATATTTTTGGCATTTATTTTCTGAGCAGCGACTAACTCCGCTAGACATTGACCCCACCCCTGCTCAAAATCGTTTTTCTTTGCTTCAACGAGGAGTATCAACGGACTTCCGACAACGGTTTTGCCTAATTCAGATCGGGTGGAGATAAAATAATCTGGCGTTCCGTTCAAGACATCATCGTAGCCGATGGATTGCTTTATCCAGAGTGCGTATTGATCAGCGTAGGCTTTATAGCTCTCCTTGAGAACAGGAAAGATGATAGTTTCACGCCGCGAGGTATCTGATGCGAGAATATGGATGTATTCTCTGGTAAAATCAAAGTCTTTCAGAAACTCTGCTGAAGGCATTGAGGCTTCAGCCATAATGAAGTCATCTACAGTGTATGTAATCCCAAATCTTTTTTGCACTTCAGCGATTGTTTTGAAACCGTTATCCACGGTATCCACGGCTAATGAACTGATTGAGGGTTGTTGGTCATTTGGGGTTGGATATTCATCGGTTTTTTGTTCCTTGTACGCGACAATACATTTATTAATTACATCAGACTCTTCCAATATTTCTAACAATTGATCAGGAGACATATCGTATATTTTGCCAAGTTTATCAAGTTTCGTCACTAATTCCTCGTTTTGTTTTTTCTTTTTTCTCTCTACTGTACCAAACTCAATTGCTTTGAGCCATTTTTGTCCTGCTTCGTACTGGAAACCTTTGGGAAGATAATCCACCGATGCCTCGCGAGGTTTTACAAAACTGAGTTGATTAGAATTTTGCGGAATCCATACTGCCTCTTTTAGTTCTCGGATAGCAGTTGAATATAAATCATAACAATCTGGCGATGTCTGTTCTTGTTTATCCAAAAATATCATCGTATGCCAAACGAGTTTAGCTTCATCAAATGAAATTCCGTTTCCTAATGGAGGATCATTGAGGAATAACTTGCGGGTTGAGATAATATAATCAGCGATATTAAGCGCGCGAGCTGCCGGCTTTTTTGATAGGAAAGAGCCAAGCAACTCGTATAGTTCAGCATGCCAACTGGACGATTTTTTCTCTAACCAATTGCCCACTATATGAGACTGGGTCTTTAGTGCTTTTATAAAATCGTCAATAGTCCATTCAGAAATATCCAGTAAGGATAGAAAATTGTCTTCTCTACTGCCTATTTGAGGGGTTTTAATCCATAGTAGTGGAGATACTGCGGATACCTTAACTGAATACTGATTAGCGTTAATATAATTTTGGATTGCATTCCGGATATAATGGGTAGCGAAAGTGCTGAATTTATTATGTGAAAGGGTATAGTTATTAGCGGCTTCTTTAAGTCCCTTCACGCCTTCATTGAAGAGATCATCTGCCTCCATCATACATCCGCCAAATTGCCGATGGACGATGGCTGCAACAAGTCTCAAATTTGAATTGATTAACTGTTCTTTTGATTCAGCAGAATTGCTGTGTACCAACGCTCGTTCTTCTTCCGTACTCAACAAACGATAGTGGGAAAAGAGCCGTAGGATTTCATTGCTGACACGCCCTCTTTTTCCCAGGAGCGTTGCCAAATCTTCATCACTAATCAGATTTGATAAATCCTTGCTGTATTTCCCTGTCCGATAACATTCTGAACCTGCGGCATAACCCCTGTGTTTCATTGGAACTAACTTTTGCGTATTAAATTCCTCGATTAACCGTTCTTGGATAGGTTGGTAAAAAGTTAGTAGTTTATCTTTACTATTCGGCAAAACTGCTAAAAAAGTGGTTTCCAACAACCCCTTTTTACGTATAGTATGTATTGATTTTGCAACCAGATTGGCGAGATGATCCCGTAATTTATTGTTAAAGGAACAATCAAGAAGGCTGTCCCATACAGGGGTTGAGGCGAAAGGGGCGTGCAGATGAAAAAGCAAGCCGGATCTCTCTTTTGCAGCTGGGAAATAGATAAAAACCTGTCCTGGTTCTAAGGGCTTAATCTTTCCAACCTCGTCCATACCAAACGCAACAGAAATCTGGTAATTTTCACGTTTACCAATGTTTTCGTTTGTAATGGAAATGTCGTCATCAAACCGTAGGTAGTTGTATTGCCCAGACCTATAATTTCCGGAAACTTTAATTCGGTTCTCATCTCCTATTTTTTCTATTTCCATAGAACCTAAAGTTTTAGGATAAACTTCTTTAGGATTTTTTACCTCTTGTTCATTAGTGTTTATGTATATGATTTTGTCGTTACGGCGAATTTTTTGAGTAAAGAGCGTTTCATAGTGGTATATTTGCCAACTAATTTTTTTAATACTTCGCTTAGAAAAAAATATCTCCCAATCCAGATTTGTTAAAGATGTTTTTATTTCTTCGTATGCTTTTTCCTTTGGCATACGTTCTTCAATGAACTCAGGTCGCTCAGAATCATGATTAAACGGAAGGACAATACGGGTACCAAAATGCGATGAACCTTCGCCCTCCGTATGTCCAGATGAATCTGGGTACGGGAATTCTTTGACGCGGTACAAATCGTATATCTTGAAATGTTCAGCATCAGAAATAATAATAGGTGTTGCTGTGAAAGCAAATACAGACTTGAAACCGATACCGAAACGTCCCGTTTTTATGAAATCCTCGGGACGTGTTCCTTTGCCAAAGTAAGTAATGCCCTCAACATCAGCCTGGTCAAATGGTTTTCCATTGTGTTCAATTACAATGGCATCTCCCAAGAGTTTGAATAATATTTCTGTTGCTTCACAATCATCTGCATTCTGTAAGAGTTCATATACAAACTGAGTTGAATTGGCATATATAGAAACCTGTGTTTTACGGGAAACTGTATCTGTACCCAGTCTGGCTTCGTTACGTTCTGTTATCACTTTATAATTACTTGGCATGTTGTGTTCCTCCATTCACTGCTATGATTTTATCACAGACCTAACACTTCATACAAGAAAAATTATGAAAATTAAATATCACAAAAGGGAGGAACGCGTTTTTACACATATTCTGCCACGCTCGGATAAGATCCGAACACAAAACTCTTCTAACTCTCGTCCTCCGCGACAATCCGCTATTCAGACAAAAAACATATCTGCTCAAGAAAGCCATGAATATACCGCCCTTACAGGGCTAAAGCGTCGAGACATAACGCGGTTTCTATAAACATACCGTTCTTACGGGACTGAAGACTCTATAAATGAAAAAATCTAAAAATCCGTGAAATCTGCGATTCAGGCATCCCTAAAACATGCCATCTGTCCGCGGAGAAATGGACAATTTCCTTTGATTTAGATAAGAAATTATGGTAAAATGTGGGCAGCTCTTTAATCTTTTGCGCGAAGACATTATAACACAAAACGATTCTCATAGGTTGTCCAACAAGTAATTATGCCTATATTCAAATGCGCCATTGAGAAAATTTCAGATTGGCACCCACACCTGTTTCTTGAGGCGCATATTGTTGCATGCGTAGCAGTGATGCGTTCACATTCCGCCTCACCTGCTGCATTCGAGGTTACATGCGAGAATATTGTTTCAGAATGGCTTGGTGAAGAAACACAATTTATGCTTGAAGTCTCGTGATCCGGGGAAACTGAGAGGAAAGTGGAACGTTTACGAGCAACCATACAGACAAAACTGATGGTAGAGATGGCTGCGGCAGCCCTCGCCTTTATTTTTACACCTAATATTGTCAATCTTGGACAATTGGACGTAACAAACTATGGTAATCGTGCTGATTACCGGTCATTAGACATGGCAAGCGTTCTTGAGATCAGTGGTACAGAAACAGCATCCGAACTTGCACGGCGACATCGAGAAAAGATTGCACAAGCACTGGAAAACCCATTCGGATCAGATGCCTATGTCGTCGTCTGCGCATTTTCTACATTTGGACACCTCATACAATTTTCTCACCATCGTTGGTTGGAGGAAATACATGCCTAACCCAAAAACCGAACCTTACACAAAAACACTCAAAAAGACGATGCATCGAAAGTCAGAGATCCTCTCCAAAGCGCAGGCATTGTGGGAAGTCGGCATGACAGAAACAGCACAACCGCTTTGGCGCACCGCTGCCAACTACGAGGAGCATATTGCACCAATGCTCGATGCCCTCGGTCGGGAGTTAGAGGGCGCGATACATCGGATTAGCGCGGCATCGTGTTATGAAAAGGCAGGGGATCCGAGTCGCGCCGTGAACCTGTATCGTGCGGCACTTTCGGGTCCGTTGCGTGAGGATACGAGGACAGAGGTTGAGAACATGCTGCATGCCTGTCTCATTGCGGTGAAACGTAAACCGGTGAAAAGCATTCCATCTGCCTAAGAAAACCGTATGGTGTCGTTCCGACGGTACTGGGACGACAGATTTCGCGGACTATTCAATGACGCGATGTGCGTCTGAGGGAGGTTCTTGGATGACAGGAATGACATAACTCCGAACAGTTACATCATCAATTGTCTCCGTCTCTACACGCGGCTCTGGCTCTTGACGATGATCAAATACGACGTAGTAGCCCACCGTTACACCTTCCAACTTGAGATATGCCGCTAGCTGCCTTTTTCCCGCCAGATAACGGGCCGCGCCCCTCCAAATCTTTGTCTCGACAATGTATTTTCGCTGATTATGAGAGATAAGAAGATCCATTCTGCCACGACCCGTTTGGACTTCTATGTGCATAACACCACCAATACGTCTAATAAACTCGTCCAGGTAGGCAAGCAAGAGGTGCCGTCCTACCGATTCTTGCGGCGTATCCGGCACCTGCAAAATTCTGAAACCTACCCGTGCTATGAAATCTCGGAAGTTATCAAGTAACGCCTCCATTTCAATCTGCCTCGTAGATGTGAGATACTCATGAAGGACTTCGCTTGTATCTTCTGGGAAGTATTCTTGTTCCAACCCGTTCACGACTGGCTTGAAGACTCTCATAATCCGGTAGAGATAAATTGGGTTGAGAATTTCACACATCCCGTCAACCCCTTCTTTAATGACACCATAGGTAGCGAGTTCACTGATAATGTCATCGTCAAGACTGAAGTCTACACCTTCATCACGCGTCATAATTTGCATCAGGATGCTTTCAAATCTCGGGTTTTTTCGGATATTGGTTATTAGATGCTTAATATTGGTATTCTGTCCACGCAGGAGCTGCGTGTGTGCCTTCAAAAAGTGCGCCATTGTAATCGGCTCGGTTTTCGGAATGTCCAAGGTCTCTGTGAGTATCTCGGCGAAGTGATTGACAAGCACAGGTTGTCCCGCAGTTTGCTTGTGAATAGACGCAAGGACTTCTTCCTCAAAGGGCTGACCAACCTCTTCGGTATACTGTCCAAGCAGCTCACGCACCTGTTCAAAGGTGAAATTCGGTAAATTGAACTCATCTTGGATATTGAAAGGAGAGACAGAACGATCATAACTGAGTTGTGTAATACTCTTGACGCCGATGATACCAACGCTGTGAGGGCACCGATCCTCATCGGTGAGATATATCCGGCGGAGTGAACGCAGAAAACCTTTGAGAGCCTCGCGCGGAATAGCGTCAAACTCGTCAATGATGAGAACGACTCTATGGTCTGGTAGGAAACTATCGAAATGTGTAAAGAACCTTCGCATTGAAACGTGGTCGGTTAGTGCCGTATCTTCTAAAAATTGGATGAGTGCTTTCGAGGGAGTTTCTTCTCGCTTCTGAAAAACGTTTTCTATTTCTTCACAAATATCTTCATAAAGGTTAGAGTAAAATTCGGCAGTGGTATAGTCTTCGTACTCCTCGAAATTCAATTGGATCGGGAAGTAGTTGAGCTCTTCGGTGGTAAGCGTATCGAGTGCCAATCGAAAGAAGGTTGTCTTGCCGGTCTGTCGCGGTGCGAAGAGAACAATATAACGTCCTTCTTTGACGCGTTTGATGAGTTCTTTTTTTTCCTCGGTGCGTGGGACGACATAGTGTCGGCTCGGATACACGCGACCTTGGGTTCCAAAGGTTCTCACTTCTATTCTCCCCTATTGAAGTTCGCATTTTAGGAGAATTGTATCATATTGCTGTCTGAAAGTCAACGCTGAATCCCATAAATCACAGTTCAGAATCCAGAGGAAAAAGCGGTCTTCGGACATTGTGATATTCAAAATACAATGGGTTCACTGCTGTCAACCCTGGCGTGTCTACCTCGATAATCTGTCCCGCGATGGGTTCATAAGCGGCGCGATAGGCAACCGCCGCTTTGACAACGATCATCCGCATCTCCGTCGGATTGATGCCGAGACTCAACAATTGCTGGAGACTAAACGGGGTCTGCCGTCTACTCGTCAACACCACAAGAGAATCACCCACAGCAATGACGACTGTCAATCCCTGATTGTGGTGCCGCTGTCCACCGTGCCGAGGTTCTGTCTCCTCATAGCGTCCATCGTGGATGAGTCGGACTTTCCCTTGGATTGAGACAGGATCGCCGTGCAAATTATCTCCTTTCCCACCCACATCTAACACAACATTCGCACCGATACCCGCCTGAACACAAGTTTGCACGCCTTCCGGATCACAGAGGACGACAACAAACCCCGATGCGTCTTGGCGTTGCAGCTCCGCCAAGATAAAAGTGCTGTCCCCAGGCGAACCGCCACCGATATTGTCACCCATCTCAACGAGAATAACAGGATGTTTATCTGATTCAACGGCTTGCGCAACTGCCTGGGCAGCATCGGGTAGGTCAAGCGTCAGTTCTTCGCGGACATCCCACAGCAATTTGGATAACATATCCGCTACCATCTGTGCAAGTTTCGGGTCGTTGTCAGTAGCCACAACGAAGGCTGGACCGGCTTCATAAACATCCGCATACGGGTACCCCAATGCGACATTTGCCACAAGCACACCAGGATACGGTTCCATGTTCTTCGCTTGCGTGAGGATAGGTTCCATCGGCGGCGCGTTGGTGTTATGATACAGGATATTCAGGAGCATCGGCGGTTTCGCAAGTGCCTGCGTCGGTATAACATCGTCTCGGAGGATCCGCATCATCAGCTCCGCTGCCTGGAGTCCGCGTTGGCGTTGATCAATATGTGGTGTCGTCTTATAAATCACAAGTGCAGTCGATTCAGCAACCATCTGCTCAGAGACATTGGCGTGCTGGTCAAGCGTGACAACGATAGGAAGATCGCGACCGAACTCGACACGAAGTCGGCGTAAGATTTCACCGTCGCCGTCTGCGTAACTTTCAGCAACCAAGGCACCGTGGAGCGCGAGCAGGAGCCCATCGCATTTCGGGACAGACTTCAGATGCTGGATGAGCATATCCGTGAGACGGTCAAAAGCGTCATCTGTTACAGGACCTGCGGGTGTCGCGGAAGCCATAAGTGTTGGATAAACCGTATAGCCGTACCGGGTCGCACCCTCAATAAATCCTGCCATTTCGTGGTGTGTTTCACTCCAAGCGTTAATCAGATACCGCGCGAAAGTTTGAGAGAACGCACCATAGTCGGTCCGGGTATCGCTGAACGTATTGGATTCATGCATAATCCCACCGATAGCAATTGTTGTCATAGTCCTTTCCTTTTCGGTAGTTGTCAGTACCGAGTACTCAGTACGCTGCGCTTTCGGTTATCAGTTAAAGAGGGCCCTTGTGGCAGTAGCAGGAGAGGTAACCCCCACAATATGTTAACTGAGGACTGAAAGATTTTTCGCAGAAAAATCGTACGGACAACTGATAACTATTAAAAAACTTCTTGACGGTTACACGGGAAATAGTGTATCATTTAACAACGTTTAAGTCTCTTAATTTTTACCGAGCATTGAACCGTAGTATATAGAAGCATGACACAGAACTGCACCCGGAAAAACCAGATTGAAGAGGCAATAGAAGTCGCGGCTGAAGCGCACCACGGGCAATACCGAAAAGGCACCCGAACGCCTTATATTACACATCCCTACGCCGTTGGACTCATCCTAATGGAAGCCGGATGCACTGAAGTCGTCATCATCGCAGGCATCTTACACGATACAGTTGAGGACACCGATCTGACGTTAGATTTTATTCGGGAACGTTTTGGAGATGCTGTTGCGACTATCGTTGATGGTTGCTCGGAGAACAAAACGTTGCGGTGGCGGGCACGTAAAACCGAAAGAATTGAGGCACTCAGAACCGCAAGTCCCGAAGTTTGCACCGTGACATGTGCCGACAAACTTCACAACCTACGGACAATCATCTCAGAATATGATGACATCGGCGACTCCGTATGGGACCGGTTTCACGGCGGTGTCGAAGACCAAGCATGGTATTATCGCAGTATTCTCAGTGCTATCGCAGACCGAGATACCACTTTACAAAGAAACGGTGTCCATGCTAAATTATCTACACACGCGAACGGCGCAGTGCAGCACGAGACAGACGACCCAGAGACACCAACATCTTTAGACGCTATAAACCCTCAACTTTTCCGACAGTTCCAGCAGGCTGTAGCCTATCTATTTGAAGGAGAGTATTAATGAAGATTGCGTACGCTTTTAGACGATGTGCATCATACCCTTACAACGGTGGCGGGCTACCCACCGATACAACAGATAGACAGCGGTTTCTGACACACGCCAAAAAAATCGGCTTCGACGGAATTGAACTTCCCGGGATGAATCTCCCTGATGCTGAAGTCAAAACATTCCGTTCACAACTCCAAGATGCCGGCATGCCATGCGTCGCGATTCGCGGCGGCGGTGGAGCTGCAAGGGACCCACAAGTCGCTGCAGCGAACAAACAACGGATGATAGATGCCGTCCACTTCGCGGCGAAGATGGGAGCCGGTATTGTTAACTCCACAGTCACCACACCGCCCGACGATCCGGGTGGAAAAGGCACGTATCGTGGCGAATCCATCTCGCAAGGATCCAGTCGTCAAGCGAGCGATGCAGACTATGAACGGACTGCACGTGCTGTGAGCGAGGTCGCAGTTATCGCCGCGGATCTGGGAGTTGAGATTTCCATAGAGATTCATCAGAATTCAATCGCGGACAACAGTTCGTCAACGCTAAAGTTGTTAGAATTAATTGACGCGCCAAACGTCGGCATAAACCCTGATTTAGGTAATATCTACTGGACTTACGATATTCCGGAGGAAACGTGTGAAGCCGCAATCACAGCGGTGGCACCGCAGGTCAACTATTGGCATTGCAAGAGCCTCTATCGTGTACATATCCCAGATTTAGAGACAGCCATCTACGTCCAAGTCCCGCTGCCCGACGGTGAAATCGACTACCGATTCGCGATCGCGGCGGTGCTTGATGCCGGCTACGACGGCTATCTGGCGATTGAAGGGATTCGAGACGGCGACCAGTTCCATCAAGACGGCCGGAGTGTGGCGTACGTGAAATCTGTTTTGGAAGATATGCAGTAATTGCCCGGTCTTTACGCCAAAGATGGCAGCACTGCAACAACGGCGCAGTGCGGGTTACGCCGTGGGGCGTCCTGGGTCTAAACTGTATTGACCGAACCCGTTAGGGAATAATTAAAAATATGACACACCAGAAAATCCGTTTAACCGCAACAGTGAAATGCGCCGGGTGAGCCTCAAAACTTGCTCCGGGTGAGCTCGCGCATATTTTAAATAACATCCCGAAGTCTACGGACCCGAACCTGCTCGTCGGTACCGAGACTTCAGACGATGCCGGCATCTACCGCATCTCCGATGACATCGCACTCGTCAACACCGTTGACTATTTCACGCCTATCGTTGACGACCCGTACACATTCGGTGCAATCGCTGCGACGAACTCGTTAAGCGATGTCTATAGTATGGGCGGTGTCCCAAAAACCGCTTTGAACATCACCTGCTGGCCGAAAGCGGATTTGGATCTTTCTATCCTCGGCGATATCGTCAGAGGCGGCACTGAAAAAGCGATTGAAGCCGGTGCAGCACTCGTCGGCGGGCATACGGTGGACGCACCAGAACTGATGTACGGACTCTCCGTAACCGGGATCGTCCATCCTGAGAAATTCGTCAAGAATTATGGAGCGTGTCCGGGAGAGGTACTCATTCTAACCAAAAACCTCGGGATCGGTATCCTCACCACAGGGCTAAAATTCGATAAAATTAGCGAGACAGTCCTACCGCAACTCGTTGAATCAATGACCCGACTCAACGCCTCTGCCTCGCAAGTGATGCTCAAATACGGCGCAAGTGCTTGCACAGATGTCACAGGTTACGGTCTATTAGGACACGCCTCGGAGATGGCAGCGGGTAACAATGTCCGTCTAAAGATTGATAGTAAGGCTATCCCGCACTTCGCAGACGCGCCTGCACTCGTCGCTCAGGATACTTACACGCAGGCATATCTCGCGAATATGACATTCCTTGCCGACAAGGTCACGTTCCACACCGATAGCGAAGCGATGCGTCATATCCTGATGGAAGCGGAAACGTCTGGCGGTTTGCTGTTCTCACTGCCCGCAGAGAACGCCGACGCAGCGGTATCGGAACTCCGAGCTGCCGATTGCCCAGAGGCCGCTATTATCGGAGAAGTCATCGCGGCAGACACCGCACACATTGAGGTATTTTAATGGTTATCGGTTGTCGGAAACCGTCAGCCGCCAGTAACTTTGTTAGTGGTTTTCAGATGGATTATGGCATCCACAAGAAACTGGTTGCCACAAGAACGCGACTGAAAGCCGATAGCCAACAGCTGAAAGCCGAAAAAAAATGACAAAAACAGAACTCGCAAAACAGATTCGTGAGGCTTCGTATCTCACCGGTGAATTTAAACTCCGTTCAGGAAATATCAGTAATTTCTATTGGGATAAATACCGGTTCGAGAGTGACCCTGTCCTACTCACAGCAATCGCTAAAGAGATGGCAAGACTGCTACCGTCCTCCTGTAACGGGTTGGCAGGCTTAGAATTAGGAGGCGTTCCGATCGCAACCGCACTCTCCATGCAGACCGGGATCCCATGTTTCTACGTCCGTAAGGAAGCGAAAACCTACGGCACTTGCAATCTCATAGAGGGAGGTCCCAAGGAGGGTAGCACACTCGTCGTAATAGAGGACGTGATTACGACGGCAGGACAGGTGTGCACATCTATTGAACAGATTCGTTCAGAAGGGTACAATGTGGCGCATGTCGTGGCAGTCATTGATCGGCAGGCTGGCGGCGGCGCGAAAATTGAGGCACTCGGATGTTCATTCGCATCCGTGTTCACCCTCACAGAATTAGAAGCATAAATGGTTTTCGGCTGGCGGCAAAGGAAAGAGGTGTGCTGTAACGCCTGCATCTCTGCTGATTGCCCAAAGGTTTTTCGCAGAAAAACCGCCCTGACCGCTGATAGCCATCCATACGAAAGCGATAAGGAGCAATGAAGATACTGTTTATTGGAGATATCGTCGGAAGCCCAGGCAGAAAGATAACGACGAGATTTGTGCAAGAATATCGACACGAATACGACTTTATTGTCGCAAACGGCGAGAACGCAGCCGGTGGCAAAGGTTTGACTTTTGACATCGTTGACCAACTCCTGGCATCAGGGGTCTCCGCCATCACGACTGGCAACCACGTCTGGGATAACGGAGAGATCTTCCGGTTTATTGAGACGACACCGCAGCTGATACGGCCCGCGAACTATCCAGCGGAAGTCATCGGGCGCGGTGTAACGATTGTACCATCCGCCGATGGACAGACGAAACTCGGTGTCATCAATCTCGCTGGGCAAATTTTCATGAGTCCGTATACCAACCCGTTCCACGCACTCAATGCAATTTTACCCGATATTAAAGCCGAGACACCTTATATCCTCCTTGACTTTCATGCAGAAGCGACATCCGAGAAAGTCGCAATGGGCTGGCACGCCGACGGACGCGTCGGAGCAGTCATCGGAACCCATACACATATACCGACAGCCGATGCACGCGTCCTCCCCCAAGGTACCGCTTACATTACCGATGTCGGTATGACAGGACCCTACGATTCGGTTATCGGGACACGCGTAGACTTCGTGTTAGAACGATTCCTGACGATGATGCCGACACGTTTCACCGTCGCTAAGGGCAACGTCAAACTCTGTGGTGCCGAGATAGAACTCGACGAGGATACAGGACTAGCACGCAGCATCGTGCCACTACAACATCAATATTGATTGGTTATCAGTTGTCAGTACGGTTTTCTACGAAAATCTTTCAGGACTCAGTTAAAAGAGGCTTGATGAATCAAATCTCTGTTTCGTTTCACGAAGTACCGTTAGAAGGACTGTTATTAACTGAGTACCGACAACTGATAACCGAGTACTAATATGCAATTAGAATTTTCGATACCAACAAAAACTATCCGTAGTGTCAGTGAAATAACGAACCTGCTGAAAAAACTGATAGATCAACAGCCAGAATTTCAGAACCTCTGGGTACAGGGAGAAGTATCCAATTACAGTCGTTCTGGCGCAGGACATGTCTATTTCACGCTCAAAGAGGATAGCCATCAGATCGCCGTTGCCATTTTTCGGAGCAATGCCAATCTTCTCAAGTTTTTACCGAAAAACGGTGAGGAGGTGATTGTACAAGGGCAGCTAAGTCTCTATTCGGCGAGGGGACAGTATCAGATTGTCGGTCGAAACGTCGAACCTGTTGGAATCGGTGCCTTGCAAAGAGCCTTTGAAGAATTAAAGCAGCAACTCGCAAACGAAGGGCTGTTTGATGACATCTACAAAAAACCGCTACCAAGATTCCCCCAGAAAATCGGCGTTGTCACGTCCGAGACAGGAGCAGCAATACAGGACATCCTCCAACAACTCCGAAAACGCTACCCGTTAGCCGAAGTATTGCTACATCCGACGCTCGTCCAAGGGGACGGCGCGGCACAAGGGATAGCCTACGCACTACAAGCGATGAATCAGCGAGACGATATAGATGTACTCATCGTCGGTCGCGGCGGCGGCTCCATTGAAGACCTCTGGGCATTCAACGAAGAACGCGTCGCACGCGCTATTTTCGATTCCAGAATCCCTGTCGTCTCCGCAGTCGGACACGAAACGGATTTCACCATCGCCGATTGGGTGGCTGACTATCGAGCACCGACCCCCTCCGCTGCTGTAGAACACATCGTCCCTGATCAGAATGAACTTTTCGCACAACTTAACGGGCTTGATACTTGGCTGCACACAACAATTCAGAACCGATTCAATGGAGATGAAACACGACTCCAAGAACTCAAGACACGCCTCGCACAGACACAACGTAAAGATGCCATTTATCAACTTTACCAAACAGTAGATAACTTAGATACGGCGTGTCGGAACGCAATAAAACGTAACCTCACCGACAGCGAAAACAGGCTACACGCACTCGCACAACACCTAAACGCACTGAGTCCGTTAGCTACATTGAAGCGCGGATATAGCATCACCCGAAAAACAGAGGGTGAGGTGTTAACCGCAGCCGAACAGGTATCCGTCGGCGATAAGGTCGAGGTTCAACTCGCCCGCGGACATCTCACGTGCCGCATTGAGGACAGAAGGCATGACCTTTGAAGAAAAACTTACAAAACTCACACAAATTGTTGAACAATTGGAATCCGGCAACGAACTGCCACTCGAAGAATCCCTCAAACTTTTCGAGGAAGGGGTCGGTTTGGTCTCATCTTGTCGGGAAATGCTCGAAAAGGCTGAACAACGAGTTGAAAACGTTCTCAAAACAGATGACTTTTAAATAATTAGCCTCCGGGCATCGTTCCACTTTGTTTCACGATGGTTTCTGATCGGTGTTGATGGAGACTGTTGCTAAAACACTTTTCGCTTATTGGAAACTACCGCGGAATGTAATGGAGCAGGGCGCCGGTGCCGAATCATTTAGAATTTGTCCGAAAGTCAAGGAGTCCTGTGCAACGCGCAGAGCGGGTTAAGGAAAAAGAGGGCAAGCACCTAAAAGACCATTGACGAACCGCAAGGAATAATTAAAATGTTCTTAGAAAAAATTAATACCCCAGCTGATCTTAAAAAGCTTGAAACAGATGAACTTAAAGCACTCGCGCAAGAGATGCGCGACTATCTACTAACAGTCCTTTCAGAGCATGCAGGGCATTTCGCACCGAACTTCGGCACCGTCGAATTGGCGATCGCTTTGCATACGGTCTTTGATACACCACGCGATAAAGTCATCTGGGACATCGGACATCAGGCGTATCCACATAAACTGCTGACCGGTAGGAGAGACGAGTTTCCAACGCTCAGACAGAGCGGCGGCATCAGCGGATTTCTCAGCAGAGCCGAGAGTGAATATGATGTTTTCGGGGCAGGGCATTCCAGCACCTCTATTGCCGCAGCGTTAGGTATCGCCACCGCGCGAGACCTAAGGAATGAAACTTACAAAGTCGTCGCTGTTATCGGGGACGGCGGGTTAACAGGCGGTATGGCTTTTGAAGCCTTGAACGCCGCAGGCGACTTCAAAAACGATATGGTCGTCATTCTCAACGATAACAACATGTCTATTTCGGCGACTGTCGGTGCCTTTTCAAAACATTTTCACAAACTCACAAGTTCACCACAGTATAACTTCCTCCGCTCCGGGGTCAAAGAGTTGCTGAACTTAATGCCAGCGGATGCAACGCAGATTGCACGCAAAATTGAGGCTTCATTGAAACTCGGTACCCTTTTTGAGGAATTCGGGTTCCGATACTTCGGTCCACTTGACGGAAACGATTTAGAGGCACTCATCCCCGTGCTAACAGGGATCCGCAACCTCACCGGTCCTATCCTGCTCCACGTCGTAACCGAAAAAGGACGCGGCTACGCACCAGCAGAAGCCGACCCAATCGGGTTCTATAGCGTCAGCGGGCCCTTCAACCTCAAGACAGGTAAAACATTGAAACCGAAACCGCCGACACCGACCTACACGGAAGTATTCAGTCGAACGCTCATCGAACTGGCGAAACGCGACGCACGCGTCATCGGTGTAACCGCAGCAATGCCAGGCGGGACCGGATTGGATAAGTTCGGCGACGCGTTCCCAAGCCGATGCTTCGACCTCGGATTGGCGGAGCAGTGCGCCGTCACGTTTTCCGCAGGCCTCGCAGCACAAGGAATGCGTCCTGTTACCGCTATCTATTCCACCTTCCTACAGCGAAGCTACGATCAGGTACTACACGACGTCTGCATCCAAAAACTACCTGTCATCTTCGCATTGGACAGAGCTGGACTTGTCGGCGCAGACGGACCAACGCACCACGGGGTCTTTGATCTGGCATACCTCCGTTCGATCCCGAACATGGTCGTGATGGCACCGAAGGATGAAAACGAATTGCAATCTATGATCAAGACCGCACTCGTGTATGAAGACGGACCCATTGCATTCCGCTATCCACGCGGTACAGGGGTCGGGGTAAAAATCGAACCGGAACCGAGAGCCTTGCCTATCGGAAAAAGCGAAATCCTCAGAGAGGGGGATGATGTACTTGTCATCGCTATCGGCAACCGCGTCTATCCAGCACTCGAAGCAGCACAGACGTTAAACGATACCGGAATTGCCGCAACAGTTGTCAACGCGCGATTCGTAAAACCGTTAGACATTGCAACAATTCTGCCACTCGCAGAACGGATCGGTAAAGTTATTACCATCGAAGACGGTGTGCTCATGGGCGGTTTCGGGAGCGCCGTTTTGGAGGCACTCGCAGCAGCACAAATCACAGACCTTCAGGTTACGAATCTCGGTATCCCTGACGAATTCATCGAGCATGGTGATCTACAATATCTCTATATGCTCTGCCAGTGTGATGCTGCTGCTGTTATCCGCGCGGCAGAGAAAATGCTCTAATAGCATCAAAGGGTTAGCCCGCTATGCAACGGATAGACACTTTTCTCGTAGAACACAATCTAGCTGAAAGCCGCGAACAGGCGAAACGCCTCATCCTCGCAGGGGCAGTGACCGTTAACGGAAACGCCGACATTAAACCGGGACAGCGGATTCCAGCCGAGGCAGAGGTTGTCGTTCAAGAACGCCAAAAATATGTCAGCCGTGGCGGGTTCAAGTTGGAGAAAGCGTTAAACACCTTCAATCTGGGTGTGCGAAATCGGGTCGCACTCGACGTAGGCGCATCTACCGGCGGATTCACAGATTGTCTTCTACAACACGGGGCAAAATTCGTCTATGCCGTTGATGTCGGGTACGGGCAACTTGCATGGAAACTCCGGACGCACCCGCAGGTCGAGTCGATCGAAAAAATGAACATCCGACACTTAACGCCGACACTTTTAAGTCGAGGCGAGGTTACCTCGCAGAAATCCGCAGAAATACCCAAGCAAAAACCATCAAGCAAAAACCCACTACACGACAGCGAAGATTTTATCACCATCGCTGTGATTGATGTCTCCTTTATCTCTCTGAGGACAGTGCTACCGAGTGTCATCGAAATCTTGATACAACAAAATAGCCGTCAACCGTCAGCCATCAGCTATCAGCGAGAAGACTCTGGTTTAACAAACAACCTTTTAACTGACGGTTTCCGACAGCCGATAGTCAATAGCCATTATGATATTATCGCATTGCTCAAACCACAATTTGAAGCCGGAAAAGCACACGTGAAAAAAGGTGGAATCGTCTCCGATAAACAGGTGCATATCGAAACAATAGACAACCTCTGCGCTTTCGTTACGGAGAAACTCGGGGCGACCGTCCGCGGGTTGACCTATTCACCGATCCATAAGGACATCGGCAATATCGAGTACCTACTTTGGTTGACCATCAATCCGAATCCGAGCAGAAGCAGATTGGAAAAGAGCGAGCAACCTAAGCAAACGACTGCCGAGATTGTCGCTGATGCTCACGAATCGTTTGGAAATAGCAGTCGGCAGTGATGAGTTTTCAGCACTCAGGACTCAGTGTTAACAGGTGTAAGGACACCATGAAACAGAAATGTGATTCATAAAAGCATCTTTTATAGTAAGCGTTAGAATTAAAGATAAATGATTATGACTACATCAATAGTTCTAACAGCATAGTATACTCTGAGACGTTTTATATTCGAAAAGTAGTGTTCAATCTGGTTGTAATCGGGTGAATAAGGTGGCAA
>JAJDTJ010000094.1 GCA_022827225.1 Candidatus Poribacteria bacterium
CTTGCGATGCTTTCTGTTCGGACATTTACGCGAACGACGACTCCGCCTGAGTTCACGACGCTTTTCTACTTTCTTGCCAACCTTATCGTGAGCATCGGCTTGGATATTCAGATACGTGTGGCTTTCACTCTTAACAGTCAACCCTTCTTTTTTGCTACCAGGATCGACACCTACACAAACATCTTGTGTATCTCTACCTGAAGGTTCTTTGTTCAATCTAATACAATAGATACCATTAGACCAATAAGGCGTCGCTTCACCACGCTTGACGAGTTTCCTCGCCCGTGCAGCATGCGTAGGCATCAACTGCTGACCATTTTTCGTCTTTACAGGAATAAACATAAGTTTACAATCTCCCTAAAAAAGGGTATATGTGGTTTCCCCATCCAGATCGCAATATCCAAGAATGAATCAGACTTGGGGAGCATCCGAAACATTGTGCTGGCTACCATACCAAGATACTGCGATATATTACTGTAGTCAATAAGTTGCCCTCGTCCAATCTATAGGAAACCTGGCTGCCGTATTGAACAGGTTTCCCCCATGCTTTAGCAGGGGGTTATTGACGGTATTCACCTCTTCCTACACATAGTTGAAAAAAGTATACCACAACTCGCGTCGGTTATCAACGGTTTTAGTCGGAAATTTCTAATTGGTAGGGTTAGAGGTTGGCGTTTTCTGAATCTCTGAATCGCGGATTTTCTCGGATTTCACGGATGACGCGGATTAGCACTCTGTAACATCAAGTTATCTGCTAACCGGAGAACTGAATGACGCTGTCTGTGGGCACAGCAGCTTAACTTGCTATATTACGGACTTATGGTGTTATTTGAGATACAACGGGGTCTACTTCCAAAGAGGCTATTGATGCATTACCGAATTAAATTCTTAAACTTCATGCAACCGAACCCTATTCTACACAGTAGTTTGGATAATTTATCCCCTGTTTGAGTAAATAAAAAATAAATTTGCATCTCTACATTATATATGTTATCATATACATACTAATTGAATTATATTTAGGACTTACGCATGCTCCTCTTTTATAGCAAGTGGTTGTTGGTTATTAGTTGTTGGTTGTTAGTTATTGCTACGGGAAACCACGCCCTTTTAGTTATTATTAAAGAAAAAGAAACCTCTTACCATTAACCAGTAACCAATCACCAGTAACTATTAACCCTTCACCCACACAAAGGAGGACAAAACGTAGACTCGGGTAAAACGAAAACCCTTTTGCCTAACGACGCAGAGTCACCCCAAACGCAAATCGAAAATCGCAAATGTTACACTTTTCGCCTTTTTTTTCAAATACGAACCCATAACACAATTGCCTCTGAACCCTTACAACGACTAAGTTTATCGCAATGGCACATCCATACCCAATGTTACACAGGTGTAACATTTTAAGCACAGACGCACTGCCTCTCACACTCAATAGGCACTGGTATCAACCGAAATATATTACACGCGGCTTGATAGTTGCTTACTTACAGCAAAGTCTACAACAAAACTATTTTTCGCAGAGTTACAACCCAGTGCAAAACTCACAGGAAAATCTGAAAATCGTTGAAGTCATGCAGTCGATTATCCCGGTCTTTGGGTATCCGCTTCGGATCCAAGATACGACTTGGCACGACAATTTTAAAAAAGGAGTTGAAAAATGAGAACTTATACACGGAACGGAAAAGAGTACCTGGTGACCAGAGATTGGTTGGTCGGCGAACTACACATCCCGATGAATATCATCACGGAGGCAATCGTCCGCGCCGCCGACGATGGTTACAACGCTTATCAAGTTGAGACATACATTCGCGATTCGATGACACTCTTTAAATCAACTGACACAGAAACAACAAGTCCTGCTGAAGATAACCCTCCACAAAATATCGAAGATAGCGGCCCCCTGGAACTCGTCATTAACGGAGAGGTGTATAGCTTCAATATAGACCGATATGAAACACTCAACGATCTGGCAACCTGGATATCTGAGACCTTGAATCAGGTGAAGGAACAGATAACTGAGGACTATATTGCAAAGTTGGAAGCAGATTTGTCAAAGAATATTACAGTAAATATAAAAATCTGAAAACGTTACATTTTCCGTGGTAATATTTTTTCCAGAAAACCAAACCTTGCATTAATTTGCAATCTGTTATATGATAACCACATCTTGTACCAAGGAGAGAACATAACGATGAGTCTTTTGGGAATTGATGTTGGCACTACAGGATGCAAAGTCATCGCATTCCGCGAGGACGGGACGCTCCTCGCACAAGCGTACGGCGAATATCCGTTGAACCATCCGCAACCCGGTTGGTCAGAACTCGACGCAAATGTCGTCTGGCAGAACATCGCAACCGGCATTCAACAGGTCGCCGCACAAACGAAATCCGACCCCATCGAGGCAATCAGTGTCGCCTCGCAAGGTGAAGCCGTTACACCGGTCTCCGCCACCGGACAGATTTTAGCGAACGCTATCACAACTTTCGATGCTCGCACAGCAGGCATCTGTGACCAACTAAAACAAGAAATAACGCCTCTCGAAGTGATGCAAATCACCGGGATGCCCATCAGCGATATCCATACACTCGCGAAACTGATCTGGATACAGCAAAACCAACCCGACATCTATCGGCAGGTCGCCAAATTCCTCGGTTTTGAAGATTTCGTCTACTTCAAACTCGGTATTTCGCCGGTCGTAGACTACTCCCTCGCTGCACGCACGATGGCTTTCGACATCATCAATAAGTGCTGGTCAGAAAAGATGCTCAACTTAGCAGATGTCGATGCAACCCTTTTCCCTGAAGCTGCACCATCAGGGACCGTCATCGGTGAGGTGAGTACCAAAATCGCTGACGAACTCGGGCTCCCGAAAGGCGTGGTCTGTGTTACCGGTGGGCATGACCAACCCTGCGGCGCCTTAGGGGCAGGTATCATCCGGAGCGGCGAAGTGATGGACGCTACAGGAACCGTCGAATGTATCGCACCCGCTTTCACAGAACCTGTCATCAATCAACAGATGATTGACGGAAATTTCGCTTGCTACCCACACGTCGTTGAAGGCTTGTATGTTACACTCGGTTTTGTATCCAGCGGCGGCGTTGTACTGCGATGGTATAGAGACACCCTCGCACAAGCAGAAACCGCACAAGCAGCAGCAGAGGGACGCGACATCTACGATATACTCTTAAACGATATCCCCGATTCACCCGGAACAGCGATGGTACTGCCACACTTCACCGGTTCAGGGACACCAGCACTCGATTTAGAATCAAAAGGCGCGATCCTCGGGCTAACGCTTTCAACAACAAAGGCAGAACTCATCAAAGCCATTCTCGAAGGCATTAGCTACGAAATTAAACAGAATCTCGCTATGTTGCAGGACGCAGGCGTTGTTATAAACGAAGTCCGCGCAATCGGCGGCGGCGCGAAATCTCAGAAATGGCTACAACTCAAAGCCGATATGTTCAATAAAAAAGTCATCGCACTCGATATATCCGAAGGCGTCTGCCTCGGAACTGCTATCCTCTCAGGAACAGCGATCGGCAAGTACAACTCCATTGCGTCAGCCGTCGAGCAGTTAGTCACGCCACGCAACATCTACTATCCGAGAGCAGAAATCGCGCAACAGTATGATGAAAAATTGGAAGTGTATCAGCAGATTTATCCAGCACTACGCAACCTGAATTACCAATTATGAAGACACACGTTGCCGGAATTGATATCGGCGGCACGAAACTTGCCACCGTTGTCGCCGATAGCACCGGACACATCCTTAGCAAAACCCGGAAACCGACGCTCGCGGAACGAGGACCAGAATACGCACTCCAATTGCTCTTTGATATGGTCCGTGAGACCGTTGAACTTGCAGGCTTAAAGCAGAAATCAATTTCAGCGATAGGGGTGAGCTGCGGGGGGCCCTTAGATACAAAAACCGGAGTCGTCTATTCACCACCGAATTTGCCCGGATGGAACGCACTACCGCTCAAAGCGAAACTTGAATCCGAATTTGATATACCCGTAACTATTGAGAACGACGCAAACGCCAGCGCACTCGCAGAGTATAGGTTCGGCGGCGGACGCGGCTACGACCCGCTACTCTATATGACGATGAGTACAGGAATCGGCGGCGGCATCGTTATCAATGGACAGATATACCACGGCGCCAACGACAGTGCCGGCGAGGTCGGGCATCAGATACTCTTACCCGACGGACCACTCTGTGGATGTGGTAAACGCGGATGTCTCGAAGCACTCTGTTCCGGGCCAGCTATCGCACGCCGCGCACAAGCAGCCGTCCGAAAGCAACTCGAAAACGGAAAAACAGCAACCACCGAACTCCTAAAACTCACTGACGGACGCATTGAAACCCTCAAATCCGAACATGTCCTCGCAGCAGCACGGACAGGTGATGCATTAGCTTTGCAACTCGTTGACGAAACCGCATATTATATGGGGTGGGGCATCGCAAACCTTGTCAATATTCTGAACCCAGACATCGTTTTATTGGGAACAATCGCAATCGCCGCGGGCGACCTTTTACTCAACCCCATTAGGAAAACCGTAGCAGAATTCGCAATGACGCGACCCGTAGAGGCAGTCAAAATCGAACCCGCACAATTAGGCAACGCATTAGGCGATCTCGCCGCTATCGCATTAGTCGTTTGAAATTGAAAATTATGACAGAAAGGAACTGAAAAACCAAAATGGAGAGAATTCAGAACTACATTTCGCACCTTCAAGGCGTTTTGGAGCGGCTTACACTCGCAGATGTTAAGGCTTCCATAGATGCCATTATGGCGGCATATTATGCCGAAAAACAGATCTTTGTAATCGGCAACGGCGGAAGCGCTTCCACAGCATCCCATATCGCCTGTGATTTGGGGAAAGGCACAATTGTACCCGGAAAACCCCGGTTTCGAGTCATCAGCCTGACAGATAACGTCGCAACCATGACCGCATGGTCCAACGACGTGTCCTATGAAGATGTCTTCATCGAGCAGCTGAAAAATCTCGTAAACCGAGGAGATGTCGTTATCGGTATCAGCGCAAGCGGCAATTCTGAGAACGTGATCCGCGCAATGCGATACGCCAGTCAGATCGGATGCAAAACAGTCGGATGGAGCGGTTTCGGAGGCGGCAAATTGGCAGAAATTTGCGATATAAATGTCGTCGTAGACAGTCATCTCTACGGCCCCGTTGAAGATGTCCATCTAATCCTAAACCATATCCTCCACGCTTGGATCCGTGAAGAGTTGACAGCAACCTAAGCCGACAGATACCACAACCTATTTCGGTGGCTACCGTCTCTAACCGAAACGACAACTAATAATCGCTTAAAATATTAAGTCCTTGATATTTTCCACGCTCTGTGGTATAATAAGAATTGGCAAATACCAAAATACCACTTGGTCTTCACGGCTGGTATTGCTAAGGGGCACCGATGGGACCAAGTTTGCTATTGTGACCCATCGGCGGTCTCCTCATACTATTGAAGGGACTTTTTGAACACTCCCACTGCTTTAAGCCGTTGGAGTGCCAACTGAGGTGTGGAGAAGAGGTGATTTCATGAGACAGAAAATAGACCTGCTCGGTTATGTACTCCTTTTAACATTCGGATGTCTTTTTCTCAGCGGCAGTCTATCCGCCCAAGATAACGCATCGGTGTACGTTATTGATATACGCAATGAGATTGGGAGCGGCATCAATGCCTATATTAGTGACGGCATTAAATTAGCAGAACAAGCCGGGGCGGATGCAATCGTTTTTGATGTGGATACACCCGGCGGCAGAGTCGATTCTGCTGTAAATATCATCCGTGCCATTCAAGAGACACAAATTCCGACAATCGCTTTTGTTAACCGGCAGGCAATCTCAGCCGGAGCCATGATCTCTATCGCCTGCAATCAGATTGCCATGACCTCCGGCGGCACCATCGGAGATTCCGCACCCGTTAATGTTCAAGGACAAGAAGTCGGAGAAAAAGCCATCTCCTATATCCAAGGCACCATCCGTGCAACCGCAGAACGCGAAAATCGCAACCCCGATATCGCCGAAGCCATGGTCGATAAAGAACTTGTACTCGTCAAACTCAGAGATGGCCAAATCATCAAACTCCTCCCCGAAGAATATGCCGAGCGCGAAGAAGCGGGCGAGGAGATGGAAATCCTCTGCGCACAAGGAAAATTGCTCACACTCTCCACAAGACAAGCACTAGAATACGGGTTCGCAGACGCACAGGCAGAAACCCTCACAGAACTACTCGCACAGTACGAGATCGTTGAAGTCGCCGGCACCAAAATGCCACTCACTGAGGAAGACATCATGCAACGACAGCGCGAATACGGTGTCTCACAAGTCAACCGCCTCAAGACGCTCGCCGACGCACAGGTCACACAAGTTAGGGCAACACTCACCGATAGGATTGTCTTCTTTATTACGAACCCGTTTATCAGCTCTCTCCTGCTCTCCTTGGGAGTCCTCGGTATTTTTATAGAGATTCGATCCCCCGGTTTCGGCGTTCCCGGACTCCTCGGCTTACTCTGCATAGGACTCTTCTTCGGCGGACACATGCTGACCAGAATTGATGCCGGATGGGCTTTTCTGTTTTTCCTACTCGGAATCGCACTCATCGCATTAGAGGTCTTTGTAATCCCCGGTTTCGGTATCTCCGGAATTTTGGGAATTACCATGATCTTGGGAAGCGTCTTTTTCGTCTTCGATGGGGCTTACAACTTACGCACCGCAGTTTTGTGGCTCTCTATTTCGGTAATCATGACTTCCACACTCGCCATCCTCGCCGTATTTCTTTTACCGGAAACACCGATCTTCCAACGGTTCGCTTTGTCAACCGTGATGGATGCTGAGATGGGATACCACGCCTCAAGCACAGAAGATTTTCAGGCATACCTCGGAAAATCTGGCACCGCCTTGACACCGCTGCGCCCGTCTGGAACAGCGAAAATCGCGGATAAAAGGGTCGATGTCGTCACCGTCGGGGATTTCATCCCGCCCAATAGCAGCATCAGAGTCGTAGAAGTCGAAGGTTCCAAAGTCTTCGTAGAGGCAATCGAGGACCCTTAATCCTGTTTCGATCACCCTACGCATGAAAGGGGACAACTATGTGGTTTCTAATTTTTCTCATCAGCCTTGGGATCTTGCTCGTGTTTATTGAACTGCTGATCCTGCCAGGATTCGGGATAGCAGGTATACCGGGCTGCCTAATTATAGTGATAGGTTTCGGTCTGATATGGTCGGAATACGGTCTGCAAACAGCACTCACCGCTGCCGGGATAACGTTGGTACTCGTCATTCCGCTGGCGATCATAGCGCTATCGCTACTCCGCAAAACACCCATCATTCAAACGTTTATCCTCAATACAACCGAAAATAAAGAAGCAGGATTTCAAGCACCACCTTTGGAATTGGCAAACCTCGTCGGGAAATCCGGGAAGACTCTTACGCCTTTGCGACCCGCGGGTGCCGCATTAATCAATGGACACCGCGTCGATATCATTACACAAGGCGAATTCGTCGCACCGGAGACGGATATCGAAGTGATTTTTGTAGAAGGAAGTCGAGTCGTCGTTCGTAGTTTACAATAGAGTGGTTATCAGTTAACAGTACTCAGTTTTCAGTTAAGAGATTATTTGCAGCGGTTACCTTTCTTGCTATCACCACAAGATACCTCTTTAACTGAGTACTGATAGCCAGATTGTAGGTTGGGTTGAACGCAGTGAAACCCAACGTCTCCAATCAATATAACCTATCGTTTTTAGTGGGACACAACAGTAGATGAGTTCTTGGTCAAAGTTATCAGTTCTTTGTGGCGGACACTTTTCGTTTCACTGCCACAACACACCTCTTTAACTGATAACTGAGTACTGACAACTGAAAACTATTAAAACTGAAAGATTTTTCGCAGAAAAATCGTACTGGTAACTGACAACTATTTATCGGAGGCACATAAATGATTGACCTATTTACAGGGGGAATCGCCCTTGTTATCCTAATTTTCATCATTATATTCTTTTGGATCGTACCTGTCGGACTCTGGATCGCCGCAGTCGCCGCAGGGGTACCACTCCGAATCTTTGACCTCGTCGGGATGCGTCTCAGGCGAGTGAATCCAAATATCATCGTGAAGGGTTTAATCAGCGCCCACAAAGCAGGGCTGAAGGTCATAACCGCCGAATTAGAGGCACATTATCTCGCCGGCGGCAACGTCCTCAATGTCGTCAGCGCACTCATCGCAGCAGATAAGGCGAGAATCGAACTCAGCTTTCAACGATCATCTGCCATCGACTTAGCAGGACGTGATGTTTTTGAGGCTGTTCAAGTCAGTGTCAACCCGCGTGTGATTACCACACCCCGCATCAGCGCACTCGCCTTAGACGGCGTTGAACTTATAACAACCGTCCGTATCACAGTACGAACGAATATCAATCGACTTGTCGGTGGAGCCGGTGAGGAGACAATTATCGCACGCGTCGGCGAAGGCATTATCAGCGCAATCGGCGCATCCGAAACCTATGAAGATGTCCTCGAAAATCCTGACATTATCACAAAAACTGTATCAGACCGAGGACTTGACGCAGGCACCGCTTTTGAAATCCTTTCTATTGACATCGCTGATGTTAACGTCGGAAAAAACATCGGCGCTGAACTTCAAGCTGAACAAGCCGAGGCAGACCTCGTCGTCGCACAAGCCAAGGCTGAAGAACGCCGCGCCATGGCAGTTGCACAAAAACAACAGATGACCGCAAACGTTCAGGCGATGCGAGCAAAGGTCGTTGAGGCTGAATCTGAAGTCCCACGATCCCTCGCAAACGCATTCCGCGAAGGCAATCTAAATATTAATGAACAATAACAGGCTGCTATACGCGCGATTGGAAAATCGCGCAATCTCAATGGAGAAAAGTAAATCATGACACCAACACTTGTCGCAATTATTGCTGTCCTACTTATCCTGTTCCTACTCGTCCTTAGCTGGCTCGTTCCAATCGGGCTGTGGATTACCGCTATCGCCGCAGGTGTTAAAGTAGGGATCTTTGACCTCGTCGCAATGCGATTGCGTCGTGTACCCCCCGCTGCAATCGTCGAACCACAGATTAACGCAACGAAGGCAGGCTTAACGCTCTCGCTTGATGACCTCGAAGCACACTTTCTCGCCGGCGGAAAGGTCGGAAGCGTCGTCGCCGCACTTATCGCAGCTGACAAGGCGAATATCGAACTCAGATTCCCACAAGCCGCCGCTATCGACCTCGCAGGCAGAGATGTACTACAAGCCGTACAGGTGAGCGTCACGCCAGAAATTATTGATATACCAGCGAAAGATGAGACAAATGCCGGGGGCGGCATCACCGCCGTCGCACGAGACGGGATACAACTGATTGTAAAAGCACGCGTTACCGTCAGAGCCGATATCGACCGACTCGTCGGCGGTGCCACAGAAGACACTATCAGAGCAAGGGTCGGCGAGGGGATCATCACAACTATCGGATCATCCGATAGCCACAAGGCTGTTTTAGAAAATCCAGTACGTATCTCCGAAACAGTCCTCGATAAAGGCTTAGCCGCGGGAACCGCTTTCGAGATCCTATCAATTGATATAGCCGATATAAACGTCGGTGAAAACGTCGGCGCTAAATTACAGACCGACCAAGCAGAAGCCGAACTCAAAATCGCACGCGCCAAAGCCGAAGAGCAACGGGCACGCGCAGAAGCCGAAGAAGAAGAAAATAAAGCACTCGTCGAAGAGATGACAATCAAACTGATCGAGGCTGACGCCGAAGTGCCACTCGCAATCGCTGACACGCTCAACACCGAAAGGATGAGCGTTATGGATTATTATGAACTCAGGAATATCCTCGCGGATACCGAGATGCGACAGTCTATCGCTTCCCCCACTACTGAAGGACAAGAGATAGACACGACTCGCTCCTCGCATTCCCTCGGACTTTCGTAGGGGTTGGGTCTCGGCCTTTCGTATCTCGAACTTTCGTAGGGCTGGGTCTCGGACTTTCGTAGGGGCTGGGTTACCCAGTCCTACAGATAGGGCGAAACTATAATAGCGTCCCCTAAGGAGAAACTTATGAACAATATCCTTGAGCTACTGATACCCCTGATTATTGTGATCCTATCAGTCGTTTTAGGCAACTCACGCCGGCGGAAAACACAGCAGAACGCTGAAAGACGAGCGGAGGAGAATACACAGAATACAACACTCGCTGAGGCAGGCGATAACGCAGCACCTCCGCCTTTTATGGAAGATTTTCCATTCGCAACCGAATTTGAAGAGATGATAACGCAACAGGACGAGGAGGAAACGGAGGCAGTGCCAGAAACTCCTGAAGAACCAGAGCCACCCGCACCGAAAGAACCTCCGGAGCCGGTTAGAGCATCGCAACCGCAACCACCGCCGGTACCCGTGAAGTCACCCGCAAACATTCGGTCTATACCTGTCACGTCGCTCCTCGATTTTTCGCCACAAGCGTTCCGACAAGGGATCGTTCTCAAAGAGATACTTGAACGTCCCCGATCACGACGAAACAGACGGAACAGGTAGACACGATGCAAAGCCGTCTCTTTTACAAAATTGCCGTTATCGCCTCAGTTTTCCTAGCGTCAGTTTTCCTAGGGTTCGTGGGATGCTCCCGCTATCAAAAAACCGTAGAACACCAGACACCATTCCACACTGAGCTTCCGACCTATACTCGGCATCTTAAGGGTTTCAAAATATGTCTCGATCCAGGACACGGTGGACAAGCACACGTCCCTAATTACAAACGTGGACCAACAGGCGTTCGCGAGGCTGAAGTCAACCTAAAAGTCGCACTCCATTTGCGAGACATGTTACAGAACGTCGGCGCGACTGTCATTATGACGCGTGTTAATGATGCCTATGTAAGTCTCGCAAAGCGAAGCCAAATCGCCAACGAAAGTGGCTCCGATTTCTTTATCTCGCTGCATCACAACGGTATTGATAACAGCCCAGAGACAAACTACACCTCGACTTGGTATCACGGTGACGCGGATGACTCGCGCCAAAGCCTCGACCTCGCTCGATACATCCAGCAAGGTGTTTCAGACGCACTACGCTTACCAAGGTCACCAGCAACAGGGCTCTATTCCGACAAATTGGTGACCGCTTCCGGTTTCGGTGTCTTGCGGTTGACGGAATGCCCAGCCGTGTTATGCGAGGCATCTTTCCTTTCAAATCCAGAAGAGGAAACGAGACTACAAGACGATAACTATCTTAGGCAAGAGGCTTACGGCTATCTGCTCGGAATCGCACGCTACGTCGCCGCAGGGTTCCCAAAAGGGATTTTAGTTGACCCGCAACACACGTCTACTATCCAAACAAAAACACCACGCCTCCAGATTCGCGTGATGGACGGTCTCCACGAACGCGGCGCATGGATGCTCAAACGGCAACAAGTCTTTACCGATTCTATCCGCGTTAAAGTCAACGATGTCATCCTCCCACATCACTACAATCGAGAAACAGATATCATCACTGTCTCTATTGAAAAACCACTCGCAAGCGGTGTCCATTTCGTCGAGACGGAACTGGTGAACTATTACGGCAATCATAGTCTACCTTCACCACAATGGTTCAAGGTGGCACCCTCTGCCGAAAAACTAAGCCTTAACGCGTGGACAGAGACGCTTCCCGCCGATGGGAAAAGTTACGTCGGTATCACTGTAACGGCTTTCGACGCCGACGGAATGCCAATCGCTGACGACGAACCGATCTACGCAAAAACATCAAACGGCACACTCGCTGAGACCCGTCAATCTTCAAAAGACGGCTTAGCACACTTCTATCTGTCCGCCTCTGATACACCGGGTACAGCAACCGTAGAAGTCTCTTACGGGGAAACCCACGAATCGCTGACAATTCATTTTACAAATACCGATGCTGCTATCCTACAAGGACATATCGCGAATGCCGATGTCAATGAACCGCTCCAAGACGTACAATTACACACTGACACCGGTTTAACCGCAAACACAGATACCCAAGGACATTTCTTTATCACAACCGTTCCCGCGTCAACAACGCCTATTGAAACAACGTTACATATCTCTAAAGTCGGCTACTATCCCCATAAGCATCAGGTCAATATTGCGCCGAATCAAGCAGCGGTTGTCCGAGCCAAACTTCATCCGATTGCCAATGGCGCATTTTCATCAACCGCCATCATCCTCGATTCTCGAACCGATACACCCGGCACAGAAAAGTTAATACAGACGCTGAAAGAACTGTTAGAACTCGCTGGCACAAAGGTCCATAACATTTATACCCCTGGACAAGCGTTGACAACAAAACAACGAATAGAAAAGGTTAACGCTATCGCCGATGAAGGCTATTACTTGCAAATTAATCACGCACTTCCAAATAGAGACGCACCTATTGTCGCAGCGCACTACCGCGGCAATCAGGTGACAGAGACGTTCCTAAAACGGATACTCCAACAGTTCAATAAGACGCTTTATAAAACACCGATCACCACTGTCCAAGATTGGACGACACCTGAAATCCAACAGACAAACAAGATGGCGATGACGCTTGAAATTCGATCCTTAAATCAACAAAACGTTTCTCCTGTAGAAGAGGCGTACGCAATCTTCTTCGGGACATGGACATTTTTAAATGCCAGTGAAGATATGGATCCGGATGAACAGAAGCGTTTTATGACGTACTTAAAAGAGATGCAAGCGCATTCTTCTAATTATGGTAGATTTTAGAATTACTTTACATCTTCTGCAAGCACAAACCCCCCTAACCCCAGGACAATTTAGTTTTCGGTTTTGCTTTTGATTTTCGTTTATATAAGTTGACGTTTTCTTATGGAAGATCGCGAGCGCAGCTCGCTCCTACTGGGGAAGCGTATTCACATAGATAAAGTGAATATGTAAAACTAAATACCCCTGCCCCTAACCCCCCTTATCAGGGGGGAATTGGGTCCCTTGTAGATGTCAAAATGTGTAGCTTGGAACGAAGTGGAAAGCGGATTTACGGAAAGGCAGGTCGAAGAAGCAACCTCCCTGAACGAACCGCAAGGAAAATTAAAAATATGGATATCGTTTCCAAAATCACAAACCTACAACTCAGGCATCCGTTTAAAATTGCCCGGCGCGCAACGGATGCCTACCGACAGGTCGTCTCCGTAGAAATTGACGGTGGCATCGGCGAAACGGCACCCGCACAGTTTTACGGTGAAACCGTTGAAACAGTCCGTCTCGCTTTAGAAACGATCGCACCCGCACTCACGACCAACCTCAATGCTATCCACGATGTTATGGCAGCCGCTGAAACCGCACTCGGGGGCAACTACGCAGCCAAATCCGCCATCGATATGGCACTACACGACCGGCTCGGAAAGAAACTCGGCGTTCCACTCTACCAACTCTGGGGACTCAACCCACAAAATACGCCTTGCACATCGTTCACGATCGGACTTGATGAGCCTGAGATAATGGCAGAGAAAACCCGCCAAGCAGAAACGTATCCGATCCTGAAGGTCAAACTCGGAACGTCTCGCGACATAGAAATCATTGAGACGCTCCGCAGCGCGACAGATAAACCTATCTATGTCGATGCAAATACGGCGTGGACACCGAAAGCGGCTGTCCGCAAAATCCGTGAACTGGCGAAATACGGCGTTGAATTAATCGAGCAACCGACAAAACCGAGTGATTTGGCAGGACTCAGATTCGTCCGTGAAAACTCAGAATTACCGATTATTGCCGATGAGAGCGTCAAACGCGCCAGCGATATTCCGGCACTGGTCGGATGTGTTGACGGCATCAACATCAAACTCGTCAAATGTGGTGGATTGCTTGAAGCACACCGAATGATACACGTCGCTCGTACACACGGCTTGCTTGTTATGATCGGTTGTATGATCGAGAGTTCACTCGGCATTACCGCCGCCGCGCACCTCACCCCACTCGTAGACTACGCCGACCTCGACGGTAACCTACTCATCACAAACGACCCATACACCGGCGTAACCCTTCAGAACGGAAAACTAATCCTACCAGAGCACCCCGGCATCGGTGTCACGTAAAGAATATTCGCAAAAATGCCATCATATATGTTATACTAATATACGCGATGGACGTTTTAGATTTTAAATATCATTAGTTAGGTAATTCCCTCAAATATACTATAGGTTAACCAGCACAACGCGTCAATATAACTATTGAAAGGATAGTGTTCTGTTATGGACGTTTATCAGAAAATACTTCCGATAAGAACAATTGAACAAGCAAAAACAATCCGTAACCAGTCTTGGCAAAAATGTGAATTGATTCCCACGTGGGTAGACCAAGAAGAGGTCGATTTGGATTGCTTTTACACACATCCTGATATAGCACACGAATGTAGTGAAAGCCTATATTCTACAATGCAAAAGGATGGTGTAGACCCAACGAACTATCAGTTTATTGAGCCGAGTGCTGGCACTGGCGTATTCTATAATCTGATGCCAGAAAATAGTCGGACTGGTATTGATATACTACCCACTCGCCCTGAGTTTATAGGTGAAGATTATTTAACGTGGAATCCTCCACAAGGACAAAATCATTATGCTGTTATGGGGAACCCCCCATTCGGTTATCGGGCATGGCTCGCTCTTGCCTTCTTAAATCACTCAGCAACCTTTGCTGACTACATCGGTTTTATATTACCTATGGCATTTCAAAGCGACGGCAAAGGCAGTCCTAAGTATAGAGTAAGAGGTGCAGAACTAATTTTGTCTAAACAGTTACCATCTAATGCTTTTGTAGATATAAATAGAAATACGGTTAAACTTAATACCCTCTGGCAAATATGGAGACGTGGGGTAAATCGTATACAAGCAGCCAAGACATGCGATAATTGGGTAGATTTATTTACTGTAGATATCCGTAAAGAACGTCTTTGCGGGCAAAACCGGATGGAAGAAGCCGATTATTTTCTCCAAAGAACATTCTACAACGAACCTCCTGAACTTGTCCGAGATTTCGCGGAAGTCCGCTATGGTTGTGGATATGGATTGATTCTAAAAAAAGAACGCAACAAGATTGAACATTTATTGAACAACACAAATTGGAACCATTATTCCAATCTCGCTGTCCACAATTGTAGGCACATATCCATGTATCATATCCGCCAAGCCATAATAGACGGAGGGTTTGTTGATGCTTGACGCAATTCGAGTAATGAAGGATGTAATAGCAACGTATGCAAACAATCCGAAGTGGGTAGATGCACCGTTAGGTGATATTAAGATACTTAGTAATACCCATGTTGGTAACGCCGGACAAGATTTTATTAAACAGTGGTGTCAGACACAGAATTTGACATGGGAATCTCCGGAAAGCACGCAAAGTGCCTGGGATGCACGGATAGAAAATATAACATTTGAAATCAAAACTGCTACAGAAGATGTGAGTGGCAAGTTTCAGTTCAATCATATACGCCATCATCGTGATTATCAAGCCTTACTTGTTTTAGGTATCGCACCAAATGAAATTCTGTTTAATGCTTGGCGAAAAGGTGATGTTGTAGAAGGTCGCGCCGGACGTTTAGCAACTATGGATAAAGGCTCGTCCGCCACTTTTAAACTCACCAAAAAGTCCGACGAATTACTTCCTATAATTGACTTTATAGATAAGATTAACGAAATAGCCAAATCCCTGTCATAAAAATTTTCTGAGGAACCCAGTCCATATTTTAGCAATAATTGTAAAATCTAACCCAAGTTGCCACTTGTAAATCCATGGGATATCCTTTATAGTGTTTTTAACGCAAAAACAAAAGGAGAACCCCATGGACTTGACTATTGTAGCACTTTATACGATTTGTGACGATCTTTTAATCTCAATCGGGCAT
>JAJDTJ010000133.1 GCA_022827225.1 Candidatus Poribacteria bacterium
ATGCCCGATTGAGATTAAAAGATCGTCACAAATCGTATAAAGTGCTACAATAGTCAAGTCCATGGGGTTCTCCTTTTGTTTTTGCGTTAAAAACACTATAAAGGATATCCCATGGATTTACAAGTGGCAACTTGGGTTAGAGTTACCCTACGAGGAAACGCTTTCCACAATACGGCTTACCTCCGTTGAAGTCGACTTACAAGTATCGGTTCAGTCGTGGATGGGATCGGGACAGCTCAAGATCAAACAACGAGGACAGGGGTCGCTCCTTGCAAAGATCGCCGATGCAATGAACGAGTATTTCCGAATCTCGTCTGTGCCTACGAATTTAACCACTTGTATTTTCTATCTGGTTATGGGTATACTTATGGTTATTGGTGGTATTGGCATGTTTTTGTTGTTTCAACGTATCTTGTGAGCGTCAAAAACTTATAGAAGTAATTATAACGGGACAGAACTATTTCAGACAGATTTACGACATAAGAGATGAATTTTTCGGAAGTTAACTTCAAAAGCGAATCTACACACATAAAAGTGATTCTACTTTTCATCCTCATCGCTGCTGGTGCCTTGGTGTTGCGGAATGTCGGACACAGCGGGATCACCTATTGGGATGAAGGGTTTCACGCTGTCGTGGCACGGAATTTGACGAAACACCCGCTCAAATTCACGCTCTACGACCAGCCGTGGCTCCCTTATGACTACAAAGGGTGGGGTGAGAACCATATCTGGCTACATAAACCGCCTGTCGCGATGTGGACAATCTGGGTCTCGCACCTGATTTTCGGTATCAACACGTTCGCGCTTCGGTTGCCGTCCGTAATCAGTCTTGTTGTAGTTGCATGGTTGACGTATCGGATCGCCGCGGATCTCTTTGACAAACGGACAGGACTCATTGGTGCGTTTCTTGTCGGATTCAACCCGTTTCTCTTTGCGTCCGTTCACGGCTATCGTTATTCGGACCATATTGATATTGCGTTGCTACTTTGGGTGCAGGTCTCGTGCTGGTTCCTGCTCCGCGCTGTTCGGACGGGGAAACGGCGGAATTACATCTTATCAGGCGTGGCGATGGGAATCGCGTATCTCTCGAAAAGTTATCTCGCCTGCATCACCTTCGGCATCGCGCTCGTCGTCTGGGGTGTCGCAAAAGGGAAACAGATCTATTACAAACGACGTGCATCGGATGACAGTGTACAAACCGAGATAGTAGCGGAAAAAATCCGTCTTAGTGACATTGGATTGCTACTCTTGGCGGGAATTGCGACAGTTGCCCCCTGGGTGAGTTACTGTCTGACCTTCTATCGGAAGGAATTCTTATGGGAACATAAACGCGTCCTTGACCATCTTAACACAGATGTCGAAAGTTGGGGCGCGAGTTGGGATCGACCCCTGTTTGACTATATGCCGCTGTTCTATCCGGTATTCTATGCTGCCCTTGTCGCAGCGGTGTTGTGTCTGTTAGTGGTTATGTTCAGACGCTGGAACTTAGCAGAACTTTTTGTGTTAGCGTGGGGTATCGGTGTCATTGTGCCGCACACGTTGGCACACACAAAAACACCGTCGGCGACGATGATCGCCGTGCCGCCCCTGCTTATCTGTTTCGCAGCAATTATTAGCCGCGCATGGCAACGCCGAAACTGGATTTACGCCGCAATTTGGTGTGCCGGGATGCTCGCAATTACGATCGTCTCTGGGGGACGTTCGCTGGTCAGAGGTCGAGACCAATTTGATGGACTCAGGAAATTCGCACCCTTCATTGAGACGAATTTTTGGATCGTAGAGCAACTTATCGGGTTCGGTGTTCTACTCGCAGTCTTTGCAGGCGTATATACGTTAGTACGTCAGCATAAGGCGCGAAACTGGATACGGATCGGACTCCAGACAGTGGCACTGCTGCTCGCCTTATTCTATGTAAGAGGTTATGTACACGCAGCATATAACGTCACCGCACGGAACTCCAAAGTCCCGCTATATGAACAGAGTGGTCCCCGTCTCCAACGTGAGATGCCAGAGAATGCCTGCTTTTTTCTTGACGACGAACGTGTCGGCGCACACTTTGATCTGATGTACTACGCCGATCGGTCAACATATCAAATCTATAATGTACACATGAAAACGCCACGCGATTTCGTAAGCCAAGCTGAGACCGCCCGGGAAGCCGGGGCGATTCCGTACCTCTTCTCTATAAAGGACACAGTTTATACTTATCCGCTGTTCCTTGAAGGCGAAGTGGACATCGGAAATGGAGAAACACGACGCTATCGCGTTTTTGAAATTACGGAAATCCATGAGTAATAATTACGCATATTCATAGGAGCTATTTATGAAATTATTACGATATACACTACTCCTATCCACAATTTTGGCACTCGCAGCATTACCCGCAAGTGCACAAGTGGATTGGAAAGCACTTGATGTCGGTAACCTATCGTCTGCAATCTTTAACACCGCAGTCGTTGGGTATCCGAGCAATCCAACAGCGAACCCTTCAGGTTGGTGGCCCGCTGGAACAAACGATTCCTATATCTTTGAGGGCAATATCTGGATCGGTGCTAAGAAAAACGGTCAGATCGCTGTCTCTGAATCGGACGGTAGGCAGAGCGAAATTTGGCCTACGGACGATATACCGGAAGTCGTCTCCAACAAACCTGGGGTGACATCAAAAGGGACACCGACAAGCCAGGCCATCATGTTCAGATGTTCCGATACCAACCCTGAAGCAAACGGAGGCGAGATTCTCGGATTAGAACTTGAAGTTAACGGGTTCCAATGGAGTTATGCCCCACTCTACGATTTCTTTATCCTTGAGTACAACGTCAAAAATGTCGGTAGTGATATCCTCGAAGACGTGTTTATGGCGTTCCGCTACGACGTGGACATCTCCAGTAATGAGACAGGCACGGCGAGTTACTCAGCAGATGACTTCGTTGCACTCGATCAGACCCCGGACGCACTCAACCCTGTAGATCATCCGAACCGTTATCTCTCTTATGGTTTCTCTAACGCCTCTGCACCCGGCTATATCGGTTTACGCGTGCTGGACGCATATATGGGTGATAACCCAGATGACCCCGCCGCAAAGATCCCGTTTGCCGCACACAAACGGATTACAATCTCCACGGATCCGTCAACTGACGCGGAGCGGTATGCTTTAATCAGTGTCCCAGGGGTTGAACCGCTTCCGGCTAACTATGACGATCAACGCTTTATCCAATCCTACGGACCCATTGAATCCTTGGCACCCGGTGACTCGTTCAATATTATTATCACGGTAGCGATCGGTGAAGGGCTTGCCGGTCTGCAAACCTCCGCAGACTGGGCACAGAAGTTGTATGATGATGGCTACGTTGCACCGGCGCCACCGCCCTCCCCGTTGGTAACGGCTTACCCTGGCGATGGACAGGTAACCCTCGTCTGGGAAAGCGAAGGACGCTGGGTTGTTGATGCGGGTGTCAATAAAAACATCGAAGAATATGTTGATGTGACGGATCCGGAGAAAGTTTTTGAAGGGTATCGCGTCTACAGACGCGATGTCTCCTATAATGAATCTACCGGCGATCCGGTTGAAGATTGGACGATGCTGATGGAGTTTGACAAACCGAGTGCGACCGGTAATTTCTTTACAGCGTCACACGTCGGTAAACAGTCAGATGCGGTTATTGAAAGTATGGGCGATGAATCTTTCTTTGCGAGTTTTTTCAAAAATGCTGTCTACATGATCAAATTTGATTCCAGCACCAGTTTTGAAGTCGTCAACACAACACTTTGGGAAGTGATGCCGTATAATCCGACCTTTGAGAATGGCGGTGGGTACGTTGTCCTTGACCCCGATACCGGTGTCCCCTATCCAGACGGAACCTATCGTTCCGGTGCCCTCATCTATTTCGGTGGTCTCTACGTGCAGATTTCCGATGGTCCCTCAGGGCCGCCTGTCGCTGGGGACATCTTCCGCGTCGTTTCCACGCCTTCACAAGCGCTCGGTGAAGACGCAGGCATCAAGAATTTCTACACGGATGCGGGCTTGACCAACGGACTCGAATACACTTACGCCGTTACCTCTTATGACACAGGCAATCCTAAAGCAGCCTTGGTATCGATGGAGAGCAGTCAGATTGAGACGATGGTTCATGTCGTTCCACGTGCGCAACCTGCTGGATACCGCGAACCGACTGCTGATGTAGAATGGCACGGACAGGGAAGTGTTACCGTTGAACCCACAGTCCTCGCACCGAACAAGGTCACAGGGCACCAATACAAGATGGTCTGGTACGGCGCGAAGCAGATAGATGCCGCTGCATACATCACCGGTCCTGGTTATCAGCCACCCGCTTATGAGATTGTCAACACAACGACAAACGAAACCGTCGTCGAGAAGCAATTTTTCGACTGGTATGATCCCGGGCATGAAGAAGCCGTTGAAGTCCTCTCACCGATGTTTGACGGTATCGTGCTGAAAATAACAGGCGTTGATGTGTCCTACGGAAGACCAATGGAAAATCCGATTATCGATGTCAAATTGATAGAAGGTTCAGTAACGGATTGGTCGGTAGACATACAATCCCCTGGGTTCGGTGAGAACACATGGCCCAACGTCTGGTGGTCAACGTATTACCGTCCACACACGTATTCGATCACGTTTACTGACGATACACATGTCAAGGTGGTGGATGAAGACACCGGCGAAGAAGTTCAATTCAATGACCAACGTGCCGACGGATACGCCATTCTAACAGGTGCAGGGTGGCTTGATGAATACGTTAGAGCGGATACACCGGATTTCTTCCGAATTTACATCCGAGGTGGGTACGTCTATATTAGGGATCCGAGTCAAGAGATTTCCGCCGGTGATGTCTTCAGGGTTGAAATGGGGGGTGTCAGCGCACCGCAAGACGGCGACGAATTCCTTTTAACAACAAAAGAAGAGACCGCCGATGCTGAAAATATTGAGGCAGACCTGGGGAAAATCCGCGTCGTACCGAACCCATACTTCGTTACGAATAGAGCGGTAACATCGGAAGGAACCGACAAGATCTTCTTCACACGTCTACCGCCACGGTGTACCATCCGGATCTACACATTAGCTGGCGAATTAGTTCGTACGATCGAACACATCAGCACTGAACCCTACAGTCCGGATGACCGTTCTTCACAAGGCGACAAGGGTGGAACAGCGTCTTTTGAACTCCTTAACCGTTATAATCAAGCACTCGCGAGCGGGGTCTACATCTTCCATGTTGAAGCCCGAGACGAAAGCGATGCTGTCGTGGGCAACAAAATCGGCAGATTCGCTATTATCCGATAACAGGAGAACTCCATGCGATATATAACTTACATTCTTTTATCTGCACTTATAGGACTATGGGCTGTCTCCAGTCATGCCACAACTAATGTGGGTACAGCGGGTGCACAGTTCCTGAAAATCGGCCCTGGGGCGCGAGTGGATAGCCTCGGTGGCGCGTTCGGCGCACTCGCTGACGATGTAACCAGCATCTACTGGAACCCAGCAGGCATCAGCCAACTCGAAAAAACAAGTTTTTCGGATACGCATACCATCTGGCTTGCTGATATCCGTTACAATTATCTTGCATTTGCCATACCGATAGAAAAGGTTGGGACCTTGGGTGCGAGCGTCACCTTCCTCAATGTCCCTGATACCGAGATCACGACACTCGCGAAACCGGACGGCACAGGACTCTGGTATTCCGCTTATGACACTGCGGTCTCTTTGGCGTATGCCAGACAACTCTACGCGCAGGAATCCGGGGTTAAACTCTCTGTCGGTATCAACGCCAAGTACATCCATCAGCAGATCCATCGGGAAAGTGCCAGAGGTGTCGCAATTGATGTCGGCACGCTCTACCACACCGGTTGGCGGAGTCTACGTATCGGAATGTCTTTCTCAAACTTCGGACCGGAGATGCGTTTCAGTGGTCCTGATCTGGAAAGCGGCTCCGAAGTCGCTGGTGACCAGCGGACATCGGATTACCGTCCGTTCCCTAATACATCAAATCCGACGCGGACAGCGGCGTTAGAAACCATCGAATTCCCGCTGCCCTCCAATTTTCGGCTCGGTATCGCCTACGATGTCGTTGATATCGGGGACAACCTCCTCACGCTTGCACTCGATGCAAACCATCCGAACGACAACAGTGAACGTCTGAACATCGGCATGGAGTACTGGTATAGAAAGATGGCAGCGATTCGCGCTGGCTACAAATTCCGTTTAGGCGAAGACCGTGCGGATGACGAAGAGGGGTTAACGCTCGGTTTGGGCATCCATCTGACGCTCGGCAGAAGGTTGCTCTCACTTGATTACGCTTTCGCCGATTTTGGACACCTACAACAGGCACACCGCGTCAGCTTAGGTTTACAGTTCTAAAGGCAACAAATATGACAGACAAACCAAACATCGTCTATCTCCTGGCAGATCAAATTCGCGCGTGTTCACTACCGGTATACGGTGATACACAGATCGAAACACCGAACATAGATCGACTTGCTCAAGAAGGTACCGTCTTCTCAAACGCAATCGCCACCGCACCCGTCTGCACCCCGTACCGCTCTATGCTACTTACCGGACGACACCCGCAGACGACGGGACACCTCATCAACTTCGTCAAAACCCGACACGACGAAATCGGACTCGGCGACCTTTTCAGCCGAAACGGCTATCGAACGGCATGGGTCGGTAAATGGCATCTCCACACCGGTTCGTTCCCAGAGATCGGCGGACGTGATTACGTCCCCGAAGGACGCGACCGCCTCGGTTTCCAACACTGGCGCGGCTATAACTTCCACACGGATTATTTCAACGGCACTGTGAACCTCGACAAAGACTGGCGGAACGAAAGATGGGAGGGCTACGAAACCGACGCACTGAACCGATACGCCTTCCAGTTCATGGATGACATGGTGGACGGGACACCGTTCTGTCTGTTTATCTCCCCGCATCAGGCGCATTCTACACCTTACGAGTTTGCCCCACAGGAATACTACGATAGACTCCCTGCCGAACTCGAACTCCCAGAAAACGTTCCAGATTCGATTCGCGAACAGTCGTTGAATATCTATCGACACTATCTTGCTATGGTGCTAACGGTGGACGATATGCTCGGTGAATTGATGGCGTATCTCGAAAGTACCGGACGCGTTGAGAACACGCTGCTCGTCTTCGGCTCTGACCACGGCACGCAAGGCGGCGCGCAAGGCATCAACTTCTGGGCGAAACGCGAACCTTACGAGGAATCCATCAGAGTGCCGCTCATCATGCGGCTTCCGGGTGTTTTTGAGGACAACCGTAACTGCGATACGCTCACATCACCCGTAGACCTGTTCCCATCGTTGTGTGGATTATGCGGTATCCAGCCACCCCGAACCGTTGAAGGTTATGATTTGTCTGCATCTTGGCGCGATGAAACCGATACCGTTGAACAAGATGCTGTCCTGACGATGAACTTTGGATCCACCTACGATTATCTTGTTAATGGTAATGAGTGGCGCGGTGTTCGCACAAAGACACATAGTTACGCGCGTTGGCTCAATGGGAAACGGATGCTATACGATATAGAAACAGACCCGCTGCAGGTGGACAATCTGATTGATAATCCCGAAGCAAAAGCGTTGGCAGATGAGATGGAGAACAGGCTCACAAACTTGATGGATGCCCGCAATGACAAACTCCAACCCGCCACGAGTTACAGGGATTGGTATGACGCGCAACGCCGCGTCGTCCGTAATGCCCACGGTCCCCTCGGCAATCCGGAAGATGAACCGGATTGGTCGCTTTTGAAGAGATAGAGGTAATTGCATCCGACCTAACACTTACTACCAGAATAAATACTTGATCCCCCTACCGAAATATACGACACCGGCACCAATCTTTTTTGGGACATAAAGTAATATGTCGCGTGTCCGTGTGATAAACCCCGGCATCTCGTCAAAAGTGACTTTCCCGCTCACACCGACGCTTTTGGTGATGCCTTCTGCGCTGGCTTCTTCCGCTACGTGGAAGCTAAAACCTGAGCCGCCTTCGGTCTGAACACCGACACCGAGCCCGTGTTTATCGCCGTCGCTCTGTATATCGACATAAAATGGTTGCGGTAACATAGATTCCGGCGATTGGAGACCGATCCGCACGGCATCCTGCGGTTGAAGCGTAACGGCTGGATCGGCAGGCTGACGCACCGGCGTTTCTTTTTTGGCAGCTGCTCGCTGGATTTGGCGCGTCGGTTTCGCGCGGTTTCGTGCCCAAGTCTTCCGTAGATTGGCAATACGGCGAGTGTTTTTCACCTTTGTCTTCTCTGTTTTCTTTTCCTGTTTTTTAACGGTTACGCGACGGATCTGAGGTCTCTTTTTTGTGCTGCGTTGAACCTTCGGCTCCGAATCGGATTGATTTTCGGCACGCACGATAGGGTTTCCAAATACAAGGAAAGCGAAAAGTGCAACGCTAAATAAGGCGATTCTTGTGATCTGCTTCATCTAATTTTCAGGCAGGAAACCTAATGCTTTAGTGTTAGGAGGAATGCCCGCTCCTTACGTAGTTAGCGGCAAGCTTTGACTACCAACGTGCCTGCCGGACGTTGCTGTGCTATTAATAAAGTTAATTCACACCTTCGGGGTGATGTCAAACCTATTCATTGACTACTAACTCTCCAAATCGCAACAACCTGATCTCTCTAAGAATTTCCAATTGTATCTGTGCATACTGCGCTTTTACTTCCGATGTACCGGCTGTTAAACGAGATTGTTTAACATCACTATACAGGTGCTCAAGTTCTCGTTGTAAATCATATTTGGTTTGGAACTCAAAAGTAGATTGCGTCTTTACAGGGGCTTGCGCTGATCCACTGCGGCAACCTTGTATATCCAAAACAATTAGACCTAAAACACAGGTACCTATGAGAATAAAACCCAATCTATGTTGATAGAACCTGTAATTTTTCATGATTTGCCTTCCTTCTCGACTCATTTTCCAAGTCCGGTTTCACAAAAAATCCGCTTTCCCATTTCTCTCATCGGTGTGCCTCTTTATATTCCCGCCAAAAAGAATCCGTTGATTAACCATTATATCCCATTTTACCTTGAAAATGCAATAAAAATTTACGCTTTGAAAATCCTTTGCTTAAAGAAATCTATTATGCTAAAATAAATGTGCATCAATCAATTCAAATGGAGTAAAATCACAAAAACAGATATGACTTTCCAAGAAATAATTTTAGCGTTAGAAAAATTTTGGGCAGACCACGGCTGCATCATCCAACAACCGTGTGATATAGAAGTCGGTGCAGGGACGTTTAACCCCGCAACATTTTTGCGATGCCTCGGACCAGAACCGTGGCAAGTGGCTTATGTTGAACCCGTCCGCCGTCCAACCGACGGCAGATACGCAGAGAACCCGTTCCGTCTCGGGGCATACTACCAATATCAGGTGATCCTGAAACCGGCACCTGAGAATGTGCTTCCACTCTATCTTGAGAGCCTCTACCATCTCGGCATCCCACCCCGTAAGAATGACATCCGATTCGTTGAAGACGACTGGGAATCACCGACGCTCGGTGCCTCCGGACTCGGTTGGGAAGTCTGGTGGAACGGCGCAGAGGTCACCCAATTCACCTACTTCCAACAGATGGGCAGTATCGATCTTGACCCCATCTGTGCTGAGATTACCTACGGACTCGAACGGATCGCACTCTACTTACAAGATGTCGATAGTTTTTTTGACATCCGCTGGAACGAACACCTCAACTACGGCGATGTCCACCATCAAAGCGAAGTCGAGTACTCAACCTACAACTTCCAGCACGCAAACGTAGAGATGCTCTTCGACCAGTTCAGCACCTACGAGAAAGAGACGCACGCCTGTTTAGATGCGGGGTTAGTGCTACCGGCGACCGATCACGTCCTCAAATGCTCACACACCTTCAATATGCTCGACGCACGCGGCGTTATCAGCGTTACGGAGCGTGTCAGTTACATTGAACGCGTACGACGACTTGCACAACGGATTGCACGGGCGTACGTTGAACAGCGAGAAGAGATGGGACATCCGCTCATGGGACGTTTTAGCATAGCAACCGACACGGCAACCGAAATACCCGTGGCAGACGAGACACCAGCACAACCGCAGCAAGGAACCGCGGACCTCCTGTTTGAAATCGGTACAGAAGAGATACCCGCCGGTTATGTGCCGCCTGCACTTACGCAGCTCCGAGAAATCGCAACGGAATCCTTGACAGCCCACAGGATCCCGTTCGGTGAGATTGAGACCTTCGGTACACCGCGCCGTATCACGCTCAGCATCAAGGACCTGAAAACGCTTCAAGCGAGCGAAGAGACAGAAGTCGTGGGGCCCCCGAAAAGCATTGCCTACGACGAGAACGGCGAACCGACACGGGCAGCGATCGGCTTCGCAAAGACACAAGGTGTAGAACTCACAGCACTCCGTATCGTTGAGACCGAACGCGGCGAATACGTCGCCGCCTCAAAACTCGAAACCGGTGAACCGACACGAGAGGTACTACAAACGCTTCTACCGGAATGGATCGAGGCACTCCGTTTCCCGAAGACTATGCGTTGGGAAACCAAATCCGGAGCGCCACAGGCATTCGCTCGTTTCGCGCGTCCTATCCGGTGGCTCGTCGCACTTTTGGGTGATGAAGTCGTTAACTGTGCCTACGGAGACGCACACGCCGGACGGACAACCTACGGACACCGATCCTTGCATCCCGATCCGATAACACTAACATCGGCGAACTTAGACACATACACTGAGGTGTTACGCACCGCCGGTGTGATTGTCTGTCCTAATGAACGACGAGAGGTCATCGAAAAGCAGGTGAGAGCTATCTTAAAAGCGGAAGGTTATCTCCCGAAACTTGACGAAGAACTGCTTGGGACGGTCAACTATCTCGTAGAGAATCCGCAACCCATCATCGGCAATTTCAGTGCGTCGCACTTGGAGATACCACCTGAGGTGCTCATCACGGCGATGAAGAAGCATCAACGTTACTTCCCGATGTGGAAAAACGATTCGGAACTGGCACCGAAATTCATCACGATCTCCAACGGGACCGACGGAAACTTTGACGGCGTTCAGCACGGAAACGAGCGCGTCCTCCATGCCAGACTCAACGATGCCGAGTTCTTCTACAAAGAGGACCAGAAAACTACTCTCACCGACAAAGTTGAACGTCTGGGTGCAGTCGTCTTTCACGCCAAACTCGGTTCGCTTTTGGATAAGGCGGAACGGCTCAAGGCGTTAGCGAATCTCATCGGGACAGAACTACAAGTATCAGAAACGACTGTTGCACACGTAGAACGCGCAGCGTGGCTCTGTAAAGCAGATTTGACGACACAGATGGTCATCGAATTCCCGTCGCTGCAGGGGATCACCGGTAGATATTACGCACAAAATTCTGGGGAACCAGCACCTGTAGCGACCGCCATCGCTGAGCACTACCAACCGCTCGGTGCAGATACACCGCTCCCCGAAACGGAGATCGGTGCGCTCCTCGCTATCGCCGATAAACTCGACACGATTGTTGGGTATTTCGGTATAGAGGAACGTCCGACGGGTTCACAGGACCCATACTCGCTACGACGGCACGCCCTCGGCACAATCCGTATCCTCCAAGACCGGCAGCTGCCGCTCTCGCTGGATGCAATTGTCGAAAAGGCGATCTCGCTTTATACCGTCCTGTTAGCCGATGATACGAAAATCAGCGTTCTCAACTTCATTAAAGAACGCTTACGTGTTATCTTGCTGGAAACACAGCAGTACGCACCCGACCTTGCCGATGCGGTCTTGGCGATTGGTGATATTGACATTATTAACATTCTCAAACGCGCCAGCGCGCTTGCGGAATTTCGCTTGACACCGAACTTTGAGGAAGTATATAATGCCCTCAATCGCGTATTAAGAATTTTACCATCGGACGCACCGGAGATAGTAGACACCACGCTATTGCAAGACGACGCTGAAAAACAGTTGTACGAAAGCATCACTGAAGCAGCACCTGACTTTAAACAGTGTATACAGGAGCGGGACTACACCAAACTTCTAACACAGCTCGCCACTTTGCAACCAGCAATTGATATATTCTTTGATGAGGTTCTGGTCATGGCGAAGGAACCGGCACTGCGTTCGAACCGATTGGCGTTGTTGAACCAAATTGGACGGAACATTTATGCTATCGCAGACCTGACGAAGATAGTTATCAGTGGTTCGTAAGTTATCAGTATTTCATCGCTAAAGATTTCTTGTTCTTGATAAAGATCGATTGTAGACTGACGGCTGATGTCAACAAATACTTTTGGAGAGAAACATGAAGCAATACCGGATGTATAATATGCTAAAAATCGGTATCTATCTCCCACTCATCGTGGTGGTTACGTTGCTACTCGCGTGTGGTGAGAAAGAGAACAGAGACATTATTGAAGCGCGCGCCGCTATCGTTCGCGGCGATTATGCTGCTGCACAGACAGCAGTCCAAAGGACAGACGCGGGAAATCGAGAAGCAGAACATCTCCGCGCTTTCTTGCAACTCCGTACACAGACGGAAGCGGTGCCGTGGCACGAAGCGATCGTGCAAGCGAACGCTTACCTCGAAACCGTTGCCACCGATCTCCGCGCTATTTTGTTGTTGGAAGACCCGGATTCCGATGATCTTGACCAACAGGAACGGCTCATTCGTACACAGAATTCTATCTCTGGACTCTTTGCGATATCGCTTGCTGAGGCAGTCGAAAAGCGATCAGAACTGCTAACCGAACTTGTCATACACTCGGATTCTGCTGTCGTCCAGGCACTTTTAGCAGCGGAAAAGTGTTATCAGCCGAACGCGCGTACGGCAGTCGCGCAACTCACGGAAAAACTCGGAACCGGAAATACAGTCGTTGAGCTGCTACAGCAGGCAGCACGCCACGGAGATTCGGCTATCCAAAAAGAAGCCGTGCGCCATCTTGGGACGATGCAGAACCCCGGATTAATCCCAACCTTTGAAGCAGTACTCACGGAAACGGGGAACGCACCGGAGGTCGGGTATAGGGCGATCACCGCACTGGAGCAATTGGCGAGTTCTGGTGCCGCTGAAAACACTGCTATTGTGCCAGCCCTCCAACTCGCACTCAGAAACAACAGCGCACAGGTCCGAATGCACGCTGCAAAGCTCCTCGGACGTATCCAAACCGGAGTTGCTGTCCCCGACCTTATCCGACTGCTTTCAGATCAGAACAGTTACGTAAAAAATACAGCCATAGATGCCCTCAACCGCATCGGGGCCCCTGCAACTGCGCCGCTCCTTGAGGTATTAGAAACGAAAGCGAGAAACCTGATCCCCGACGAGGATACCGGTTTCACGGCGGACTATCAATACATCGCAAGTGCTTATATTGATGAATTGTGGATGAAAAAGTACCGGATCGCGACCCAAGCCGCTGCAATCCAGACGCTTGGACTCCTGAGATCCGAAGAAGCCGTCCAACCCCTGATAAAAGAATTAGCAAACGAAGAATTGCAAGCGCAAGCATTGGCAGCACTCGTCGAAATGGGCGGTGTCGCTGTACCACTGATGCTTGACCCACTCAAAAACAGCACAGATGAGACCCGAATAAGGATCGCAGATGCCCTCGGACGGATCGGAGACAGGCGCGCCATAGAATCGCTCATTGAGGCGTTAACCAACGATCCGCATAAAGAGGTAAAAGCGTTAGCTGCGATAGGACTCGGTAATATACGGACACGTAGGGCTGTCCCTGCACTCACTGAGGCACTCACCTATGATGATACTACGGCTACTCATGCTGCGACGGCTCTCGGTAAAATTGATGTCGCAACAGAAGATGCTGTTCAAAAACTGATTATCATAGCGATGGGTAAGCAGATGCGGGAAACGTTGCGACTTGCCGCTATTGAGGCACTCTGGCAACTCAAACCCGAAGACGCAACACAACCGATGCTCCTGCTCGTGTTCAGCGACGAGAGCAGTCCGATCATACGTGCCAACGCTGTCAAGGTTCTAAGCCGTATCAAGGCACCGGAAACAACGTCTGTCCTTCTCTGGGTACTGTCGACGCAATTCGACGAAATTTCGGATTTCCAGCGTCACATGAAACGGAAATATAAAACGCTTGATGCCCTCCGAACACAAGTCGAATCCTTCCAGATCCGGTGGACACCCGATTACCCGCGTGCGAACTATCGAACATGGGGTGAGTTGAAACCGATACCGAGCCTCGTCCGGAGTGAAGTCGCACACGCACTCGGGATTATCAAAGGTGATGCCGTTGTAGAACCGTTGATCCGCGCCCTCGAAGACGATGCTCGCGCAACTGTACGTCAGAGTGCAGCATGGGCACTCGGTGAAATTAAAGGCGATGCTGCAACTACGGCGCTTATCACATCGCTGAAAAAGGATAAACAGGGTGTCGTCCGACAGGAATCTGCTATTGCACTCGGAAAAATAGCAGGCCAACGGGTTGTTGACCCGCTCTTGGATGCACTCCGAAACGATAAATATGAGACGACCCGCGTCCGAGCAGCAATCGCCCTCCGAGAGCTTCAAGCCGCAGACAAAGCACTCGCCGATATTTTGAAGAAAGGTGTCGGAAGCTTTGATGACGGATACGAAGTCCTCTCCGTGCAAAACGAGATCATCACAGCTTTAATCACAAGTAATAATACGGCAACGTCAGAATTTGTCCTTGATGCGCTTAAGTCTGCAGATGATACGTGGGTGCGCTGGGCATTCGTCCACATTCTCGGAGCATCTGCGAATGCAGTCGCTGCCGATGCGATGCTTGAAGAACTGAAACATCCGAGTTATGTTGTCCGAAAACGGGCGGCAAACTCGCTCGGCGGTTTCAAAGAACGGCGGATGGTTGAACCGCTCATCACCGTCCTCGAAAACAGCGATGAAATGAAATCCATCCGGGCAGCCGCAATCGTTTCACTGAACGTGCTTAAAGACGAACGCGCCGCTGTACCACTGTTGACAGCACTCTCCGATGAGAACGCCGAAATCCGATTACAAGCCGCTGCTGCTTTAGGGGCACTCAGAGATTCAAAAGCCGTCGAAAAACTCAGCGAGATCGTCGAAAATCCGTTGGAACCAGACAACGTCCGCGCTGCAGCGGTAACCGCACTCGGTAACATCGGCGATAAATCGGCTGCGGATGTACTCATCCGGGCACTCGACATCCGAGTCGGAAACATTGCTAAAGATGCTATCATTGCCCTCGGCAAGCTTGAAAGTGAAGCCGCTGTTCCGAAACTGATCGCTATTCTTGAGGATAAACGGATACCATTATATGCCGGCACGGCAGTGTTAGCGAACGCTTCTGCACGCACAAAAGCTGCACGCGCACTCGGCACCATAGGTGGACCCCGCGCAGCTGAAGCACTCGGCAGACGACTCGTTGATGATACGGAATATATCGTCGCACTTGAGGACGCAGGGAACAGACGAAACCTCGGACTCAACGATCGGAGGCGCAACTGGAGTTGGCGAATTTTCGTCATTGCTGTCAAGAAACTCGACCTGCCTGCTTTCGTTGCACCGAAGATGGCGGAACGCGCCGCGGATAAATGGGAAAGCAACCCCGTGAGAAATGCCGCAATGGTTGCGCTCGGACGCTGCAAAACGGCAGATGCAGCACTCGATACATCCGATCTCAAACAGCGGTTAACCGATCCGGATGTTGACATCCGAAAAGCGACAGCACTCGCTATTGGTGAAGCCGGACTTTCGGAGTTTATACCAGACCTTGTGCAGATGATGAAAGGCGAAACTGAAGACAACAAGGATGTTCGTCGAGCCGCGACGCAAGGCCTCAGGGTATTAGCGGATCCATCAACGACTGACGCACTCATCGAAGTGATGAACAACGACGATAATCACGTGGAGATCCGGCGCGATGCCTCTCGGGCATTGGGGGACATTGGATCCGACAAAGCGGTAACGGCGTTGGTCGCAAAACTAACCGAACTGCATGAAGCCCAAATTACACGAGGATTCCGTCTCGATGTCATCAGGGCACTCGGCGACGCGAAAAATACAAACGCAGTCGCACTGCTCGAAATACTTCTCGAAGATCAGGACGCAGACATCCATTTCCTTGCAGCCGCAGCACTCTTTGAAATTACGGGTAAAGGCTACGGCTATAACCGTCTCTAAGTATCACAGGTACGATCCATGATAACATAGAAGCGAGGATGAAAAATGAAAGATAAATTTTTAGAAAGTTTTCGAGATTCTTTCAAACAACTTGACTTTCTCATCATTTTGCTAGCGTATTTCGCGTTAACGGACCTGCTTGAATGGACATTCCTCCAGTCACTCGGCGTAATGATTGGCTGCATTTGTCTAAGTAGGGGAATCGATATTTTGTTGAAGATTACTCGTAACAGTCCTAAAGCAGGTAGGCTTTTCTACACACCGTGCCAACATTGTGGAAAACCCTCATCTTCACGTACGCTGTTAGGAACGCTTGGCAATAGTTTCACGAAACCACACTTTTTTGTCATTTTCATCGCGTATTTTTTGATACGTAGGTTAGATGGATCAACGTTTACCGAACAAATTGTTGTATTTAGTGCCATAATAATTATCGCTCTCTTCGGAATTGGCTTGATAGATATCTTATTAGCGATGGTGTTTAAGAAGCCTGAGGCGAGCGAAAACGCATAAAATTCTAAGTGTCCATGGTGCTATAAGCAAACCAGTTAACTGAAAATTGATAACTGACAACCGCTAAAAAGGAGACTTTTATGGCTTTTTTTGAATTAAGACAGTACAGAACACAACCCGGTCAACGCGAAAACTGGGTGGAATATATGGAAGAAACGGTCATCCCGTTCCAGATTTCTAAAGGGATGGTCGTGATTGGCAGCTTCATCGGTGAAGAAGAGGACGATCTCTACGTCTGGATTCGACGGTTCGAGAGCGAAGAACAGCGTGAGCAACTCTACGCAGCAGTCTACGAAGATGATCGCTGGGTAAACGAAATCTCACCACGCGTCGGTGAACTGATTGACAGATCAAAGATCGTCGTCACACGACTTGAACCGACTTCACGCTCGGCACATCAATAGTAGCATAAACTTTTAGTTTCTGCATCCCTTAAAGTCCATAACGGAGGTGTCTCAATGAGCCCCGAAGAAAAATATCTGTTTGATCTCTGGGGATATGTGAACATTGAAAACGTCTTGGGCACAGATGAACTCACTGAACTGAACGCACTTATTGATGCGCAAGATTATCCGGATCCAGTGAATGATAATATCCATTCGCAGCGGTTCGGCGGATTCTTGAGTTGGGAGAACGACGCATTCCGTAAACTGCTCAACCATCCCCGCATCATGCCGTGCTTAGCGGAGATCGTCGGTCCTAAGTTCCGGCTTGATCACGTCTACGGCATCTTAATGATAGATGGCAACCCAGGCGGAACGCTCCACGGCGGGGGTACGCCTTATGACCCGTCACAGTACTACGTCTTCCGAAATGACCGGATGTATAACGGGTTAACCGTCGTCTCGTGGGCACTCACCGATATGCTATCTGAACACGGTGGTTTCTGTTGTATCCCCGGCAGCCATAAAAGCAACTACCCGTGTCCATCGCAATTCCGTCCCGTAGTGAAAAACAAAACCTGTATGGCACCGGTGCATCAGAAGGCAGGAGACGCTGTTATCTTTACAGAGGCGTTGACACACGGCACGCTCCCGTGGACTGCTTCACATGAACGGCGTTCAATCCTGTTCAAATATTCACCGGGACACGCCTCGTGGGGGCAAGGTAGATACGACGACGAGCTCCGCAACCTGATGGCAGACGAAGACCAGAAGTTGATGCTTGAACCGCCTTATGTTTCAAATCGGAAGCCGGTGGTTTAGTGCTGTATGAACGAAAAAAAGATACTTCTTTTTATTTTTACGTTACTCGTTCTTTCAGGTGTTCCTATTGATACCTCTTTTGCAGAGTATCCCGCGCATACCCAATTGAGTCTACCCGAAGGTGCGAAAGTCCGTCTCGGTAAGGGATCGGTAATGGAAGTTGCATATTCGCCAGACGGTAATGGATTAGCCGTAGCCAGCAGCGCGGGTATATGGTTGTATGATACTGAGACATATCAAGAACAGGCACTACTCACAGGACAGAGAGGCAGCGTCACCAGTATATCATGGAGTGGAGATAGCAGGCTACTCGCCAGTGCAAGCGACGATGGTGTCTGTCTGTGGGATACCGCAACCGCTACGCTCAAAATCAACCTTACTGAACATCATGGCGAACACATGGCACCTGAACTTGTAGCATTCAGTACGGATGGCACGCTTCTCGTGAGTTCGGATTTTCACGGGATTCGCCTGTGGGATGTCAAAACTGCCACCCTGAAAGCAACCCTTAAAGAACCAGGACCTAGAGAGAGGGTTGGGAGCATATCTTTGAGCGGGGATACGAGACTACTCGCCAGTGGCAGTTGGCACGAGGACACGATACAGATATGGGATGTCAAAACTGCCACACTGAAAGCAACCTTCCCAGGATTCGGACCGGGAGACAAGTGCGTATCCTTGAATGCAGACGGCACACGCCTCGCCGCAAGTGGCACCGCAAGCGGCGGCGAATACGGATGGTTCTTATGGGATGTCGAAAATGCTGCACAAATGGCAACGCTTATAGAATATGAGACACCGGAGGGCGGTTCCTCACAGGACCCTGTAGACAGTCTATCGTGGAGTCCGGATGGGACAATACTTGCTGCTGGCTATGATGGCATCGTGCGTTTGTGGGATGTCACAACGGTTACACCTACACTCAAAACAACCTTTAGAGTACAGACAGAAGAAGGGGTCGAAAGTCTATCGTGGCGTCCAGATGGTACACGCCTCGCTACTGGCAGCTCGGATATCCGTCTCTGGGATGTCCATAACACTACGCTTAAAACGACCCTCACAGGATATATGGGTCGCCAAGGCTATACAGGCAGCGTCACAAGTATATCGTTAAATGCAGATGGCACACGTCTTGCAAGTGCGATTTGGACGAACACGGTGCATTTATGGGATGTCACAACGGCTACGCAAATAGCAGCTTTGAAAACCACACCGACACCGTCGTGGGAGCGTGTCATTCGGAGTGTATCGTTGAACCCAGAGGGCACGCTACTCGCTACTGGTGAGGCGGATGGGCTGCGTTTATGGAATGTCAAAAGTACAAAGGAAATAGGATTACTCACAGAAAAAATATCGGACAGAAGTCCATCAGGGCGGAGAATTAGGAGCGTCTCGTGGAGTGCAGATGGCACACACCTTGCCAGTGGAAGTGAGCACGGCACGGTGCGCTTATGGGATTTCACAAATACTGCGCCTACACTTAAAGCAACCCTTATCGGACATAGAGAGGAAGTTCGCAGTGTCGCATTGAATGCGGATGGCACACGCCTCGCAAGTGTCAGTCGGGGCGACTATGCCTTGCGTTTGTGGGATGTCGAAAACCGGACAGAAGGAGCAATTTTCACAGAATTACCGTTTGATTACCATGGGCATGGTATATCGTTGAATGCCGATGGCACGCTCCTGACCAGTACAAGTTGGAGAAACGAAACGCATCTATGGGACCTTACGCGCGCTAAACCCACAGCAATCTTTACAGGTATTTCAAGTAATTGTGTGTCGTTGAATTCAGATGGCACGATACTTGCCACCGGAGATAGGTACGGAAAGGTGAGCTTATGGGATGTCCCAACGCTTATGGCTGTCCCGAAAGTACCTTTCAGAAAAGGTAAGACTTTACCTATCTCCGTTATATCGGAAGCCTTCGTTAAAGTCTCCGTTATATTGAGATTAATCGCTGCACATAAAGCGACCTTCACAGGACACGCGGATACTATAAGGGGCCTATCGTGGAGTGCAGATGGTGCCCTGCTTGCCAGCGGGAGCGCGGACGGAACGGTGCTGCTGTGGGATATAGGCGCACTTCAACATCCGAGAACCGATAACTGACTTACCAATCCGCGACGCTGCCATCAGTGTCGTAATAGTACTCGCCGCCGAGTTCTTCTGGATAGGTATCAAGCGTCTGTTCTGCTTCTTTAGTATCAATCTCAAAGCCGAGTCCGGGTTTTGTCGGCAGTTCGATGTGTCCATCTGTAACTTGCCAATCCTCAATAAACAAGCCGTTTCCTAAGCCGGCATCAATTTGTTCTTGGATCAGGAAATTCGGGACAACGGCATCAACGTGAAGGGAGGCAGAAAAAGCAACGGGACCGATAGCACAATGCGGTGCGATGTGCATATAGTAAACCTCCGCCATGTTGGCAATCTTTTTCAACTCGGTTATGCCCCCGGCGTGGGAGGTATCGGGTTGTAGGTAAGCGACCGCCTGTTTCTCAAAGACTTCTCGAAACCCCCAACGCGTCAGCAGCCGTTCACCCGTCGCAATCGGAAACGGCACATGGTCGGAGACTAATTTGAGTGCGTCTACGTTCTCTTGCGGGACAGGTTCTTCAACGAACATCGGACGCATCCCTTTAAGTTCATGGCAGATTTCGATGGCGAGTGCAGGGGTCATCTTACCGTGGAAATCAAATGCGAGTTCGACATCGGGGCCGACCCACTCGCGCATGAGGTAGGCGCGTTCGACAAAGGCATCAATCATTGCAGGGGGTTCGTGTCCACGCCACTTGCCACCGGGCCCGGTTTTAAACGCCGTATAACCGCCTTGTTGTTGTAAAAATTTGAGACGTTCTTTTGCAGCAGTTTTTCCTTCGTCCGTCAAACTGCCGATGCCCCAATGCGCATAGACGCGGATACGGTCGCGCACGGCACCGCCTAAGAGTTGATAGGTAGGCACGTTGTAGTATTTACCGGCAATATCCCACAACGCCTGATCAATGCCGGATAGCGCGGACATCAAGATATTACCGCCTCGGAAGAACGCCGAGCGGTAGACGTGCTGCCAGTGGTGTTCAATCCGCAACGGGTCTTTGCCGATAAAATAGTCGGCAAGTTCCTCAACAGCCATACAGGTACTTCTGGGTTTACCTTCAAGCGTGGTTTCACCCCATCCGACGATACCGGTATCTGTCGTGATTTTGACAAGGCGCGTCCGACGACGCGGATAAAATTGTTCAATAGTCGCAATTTTCATTTTTTTAACTATGACCTCCTGGTCACCGCTCCATTCCATTACGCGGTGGTTTTTGATTAGGTCTCAACTCTGTTTGGTAATTTTGATGTTTCTTTTAGCATAGCAATCGGAAATCGTCAGCAGCCAGCAGGCGGTTAAGCGGTTTTCATCTAACAAAGGCTGCTTCTTAAGGTAGCCTCAAAACCCGTAGCCCGTAATGAAATGGAGGGCGGATTTACGGAACACACGTCATGGCTTAAATGCACGGCGTTACTCCGCAAGGAATAATTAAATATGTCTTCACAACCGAATGTTCTTTTTATAATTGCCGACGATCACCGATGGGATGCCATCGGTGGTATGGGCGACCCAACTGTTAAGACGCCCACTATGGATTCACTCATGGCACGCGGAACAACCTTCCGTCAAACCCACATCATGGGTTCGCTTTCGGGAGCAGTTTGTGTTCCGAGTCGCGCTGCTGTTCTCACAAGTGCAAGTCTATTCCGAAGCGGTGCAAACCAGGTTAACCGAGATTACGCTATCTGGCCCCAGGTGATGCGTCAAGCAGGTTATCACACATTTTTTTCTGGTAAGTGGCACAATGACCGACAAACGTTTGCAGATAGTTTTGATGATGGTGGGACAATTTTCTTCGGTGGCATGGGCAATCAATATAAAGTGCCAATTTTCGATTTTGATCCGACCGGTGCTTACCCGAAAGATGCCAGGTATATCGGGGACAAGTTTTCTACGGAACTGTTTACGGATTCCGCCGTGCAATTTATAGAAAACTACGACCAAACCGCCCCATTTTTCGTTTATCTCTCCTTTACTTCACCACATGATCCTCGGACACCGCCAGGTGAATACGCGACGATGTATAAACCTGAGGATGTGCCTGTTCCAGAGAACTTCTACCCAGAACACCCCTTTGACAACGGCGAAATGCGGATTCGAGACGAAGTACTCGCTCCCTTCCCACGCACACCTGAAATCGTTCAGCAACATATTGCTGATTACTACGGCATGATTACGAGTCAGGATGCCGAAATGGGACGCGTCCTACGGACATTAGAAGCGAAAGGGCAGCTCGACAACACCATCGTCATCTACACCGCTGACCACGGACTCGCCGTCGGACAACACGGACTGCTCGGCAAACAGAATCTCTATGACCATAGCATCCGTGTACCATCCATATTCGCAGGACCAGGTATCCCCGAAGGCACAACAGTTGATGCACTCACCTACCTGTATGATGTCTTTCCCACCGTCTGTGACCTAACCGATGTCGAGTGTCCGGATACGACCGAAGGAAGTAGTTTAGTCCCACTGATGGAGGGGTGTGTTGAGCAAGTACGCGAGACAGTCTTCGCGGCGTATAAGGATATTCACCGCAGCATCAGCGATGGACGTTGGAAACTGATCCGTTACTATGTCTCTGAAGAGACCGGTAAAGGCACGGATTACATCCAACTCTTCGATCTGGAGCAGGATCCGTGGGAGACAACAAACCTTGCCGACTTGCCTGAACATACCGACCGCCTCCGCTCACTTGCTGCAGATATGAAAATGTGGCAAAACGAGACGGACGATTTCATGAAAGACACGCCGATATTGCCGTTGTAAAATCGAATGTTGATAGGAAGGTTGGAAGAGAAGACTGGAAGGTTGGAAGGCTGCAAGGTTGGGGGTACCCATCCTTCCAATCAAGCCCTTCCATTCTTCCAACCTCTTTCTTCCACACTTCCATTCTTCCAACCTTCCTTAACTTTCCAACCCGCTATAACCGATAGCTATCAGTCGCGCAGCCTGCTCTGCGGCATCGGCTATCAAACGTGCGGCGTCTTTAACTGCATCTTCTAATTCCATCGGCTCTTGTGCGATACCCAGCATCGCGTCAATTCCAGTCTCGTAGACGGCTTCGGCGCCTTCACCGATACCACCAGCAATCGCAATGACAGGGATGTTGTATGCCTTCGCGACTTTCGCAACACCGACAGGCGTTTTCCCGAACGCAGTCTGAAAGTCGAGTTGTCCTTCACCTGTGAAAACGACTGCGGCACCTTTCACACGTTCCGTGAGATTAACGGCATCAACCATAATATCAACGCCGAGTCGCAATTCAGCGTTGAGAAACGCCATCAGACCCGCACCCAGTCCTCCGGCAGCCCCCGCCCCCGGAATGTCATTAAAAGATTTACCGAGTGTCCGCGTCAAGACTTCATCAAAACGTGCCAAATATGCGTCCAGCGTTTCTATCATTTCAGGCGTGGCACCCTTTTGCGGTCCGTAGACGTGTGATGCCCCATCAGGTCCTGTCAGTGGATTGTTGACATCGCAGGCGACAACGGTTTCGGTTTCTGCAATAGCAGGGTGCATGCCCGATATATCTATTGATGCCAATTGCTCGAGACCTTCACCGCCGCGCGGAATCTGTTTGCCTTTTTTGTCGAGTAACCGGATACCGAGTGCCTCCGCCATTCCGGCACCACCATCATTTGTCGCGCTGCCGCCGATACCGATGATTAAGCGTCTACACCCAGCTTCCAGAGCGGCGTGGATAAGTTGCCCAGTACCGTAGGTGGTTGTGCGCAGTGGGTCTCGTTTGTGCGGTGCGACAAGCGTGAGACCAGAGGCGGATGCCATCTCAATGACACCGGTCTCGCCATCGGCGAGGATGCCAAACTGTGCGTCAACCTCGTTTTCCAATGGCGCAAGCACGCGCTGCGTTCGGAGGTGTCCCCCGGTGGCATCAACGAGCGATTGTACAGTGCCTTCGCCACCGTCTGCCATCGGAATTTTATCGATAACGGCATCAGGAAACACGCGACACAGTCCCTGCTCAATCGCACACGCAGCTTCGAGAGCACTGACGCTCCCTTTAAATGAATCAGGCGCAACTACTATTTTCATAATGGAAAGTCTATCACAAGCACCGCAATCTGTCAAGTTCAGACAGTTTCTATCACAAGATTATTTAGTTTTAAACATTTATTGGGGTTTGAAGTTTTTTGCTGTTAATTATTTTTACGATTTTTCTGAAATTATACACTTTTTTCTTTCGCAAATTGTATCATTAATAACGGGACTCACACGAATTCTTTGTAGGCGTTAATCCACAAATTTCAGATTTTTTTCAAATTATGCGAATTTTCAGTCCAAAGTTTCGTCTTTAATAATAGAGGGTATGAACCGTATCGCCCGGCGTAATATTACAAGATTCAGTATTTGAACAAACCTTTTGGTGGATACGGACACGCCCCAGTTGTTCTTTAGGAGGGGACCTCATGGAAAGAGAGAGCGATGTTCAACTCATTCAGAGAATATTATCGGGTGATGAAGCGGCGTTTGGTGTCTTGGTCGAAAGACACCAGAGAAGCGTCCACGCCCTTGCGTGGCGGAAGGTCGGTAATTTTCACGATGCCGAGGAGATTACACAGGATACGTTCCTGCAGGTGTACAAAAAATTATCAACACTTAAAGACCCCTATAAATTCGCTGGATGGCTGTATGTCATCGCGAACCGGCTCTGCATTGATTGGATACGGAAGAAAAATCTTGCGATACAATCGCTGGAGGATACACCTGTGGAAGAAATTGAGAAAGTCTCTTATACCCATCACGTATCGGAGCAGTCGGAGAGAGTTGTTTCTGAACGCCGCCGTGAAATCGTCAAAAAACTTCTCGAAAAACTACCAGAGAGTGAGCGGACAGTCATGACGCTCCATTACCTCGGCGAAATGACGGTGAAAGAAATTAGCAAGTTCTTAGGGGTCTCAGTCAGCGCAATTCATAACCGACTGTATCGGGCGCGAAAACGGTTACAAGCGGAAGAAGAACGCCTTGTTCAAGAAGTTCTCAGCAGCGTGCAAATACCGGCAAGTGTGAAACAAAACATCATGCGGCGGGCAGCCGACATAAAACTTACACCGTCTCCAGCTCCAAAACCGTTGCTCCCTTGGGCAGCTTTCGGCACCGCCGTGGTTTTGGTTGCCTTATTGCTCGGTGTAAGCAATCAACACCTCATCCGTTTTCAGAGACCCTATAGTTTCGAGGCTGCGTCTGAACCTACTATTGAGATCGTTGATACCGATATTATTCTTGATATAGTGTCAAAACCTGCTGTGCGAAATCGGGCGGGACGTGCGACGCTTACTCGTAAAACCAGCGGTGACAGCACACAAGTTTCTCACACAGGGTCAACGCCGAACACATTTACAGATTCACGAAGGCAGCTGTCGGTCACGGAAAAAGTCCAAACGCGTAGCCTGCCCTCCATTACGGCACCTTGGGCAGAATGGTTCGGCAATAAGCATCATCTATCCTATGCCGAAATGAGAGCATCTCACGATATGTTGTGGAGTCCTGAGTTTGGATTACGTTTTCAAAGAACAGATGGAGGTGTTTCACTTGTCGGGGATTGGATAGAAGCACGCAGACGACAGGAAGCATTACTTAACTTAAATCCGAATGTGATCCTCTTACTTCAGGTGGATATGAGAGGGACTGATCCGGAGTCACCCTTTTTGCAAGCACTTTATAGTAGCGATGATTTTCCGTGGATCAAAGACGACTCGGGTGAAATAATTCTTGGAGCACCCGCGGAGCAATATACAGATTTACTTATAGATTTTACACATCCCATCGCCCAAGATATCATTGTTGCTCAAGCCATCGCTATTGCTGAAAGTGGGTTATGGGATGGTATCCTTTTCAATCACTGGAATGAAAAAGGAGTTGTACTTAAAGGTTATCGTTCTTATGCGGCAGAACAAAACGCTCGAGAAGCCATACTCCAACGCATTCGTGATGCTGTCGAGGACGATTTTCTGATAATTGTTGGTGGTACAGGTGAGTTGAGTTTTGGAATGCCTTATATCAACGGTATTATCCTGTACAGTGACCATCAAGATTTTAGTAATGATCAGCGTACGGGACTTATTGAGCTCGAAAGCAGCCTACTCTGGGCAGAAAAAAATCTACGTGAACCGAGAATTAATTATTTGCAAGCCAAAGGGGTTGGACGCGAATTGCCACTCAGTCCAACGAACCAGCAAGCGATGCGTTGTTTAACAACCCTTTCTCTGACGCATTCCGATGGATATTTTCTTTATACCATGGGTGTTGACTGGGGAGAACCGCACCAGCACGATGATTTCTATTGGAATTATCCTCACAAACATACGTATTCGGATTATTGGCAACAACATACACATTCACACGATACTTTTCTACACGAGCATGGAAATACACATTATTGGTATGACTTTTGGGATGCGGATCTCGGACATCCCAATGGGAAGAAGGGGCGGTTGTACCTGAACCAAGCCGGTTTATTCATCCGCGAGTTCACCAAGGGATGGGTAATTTACAACCGCAGTGGGAGAGCACAGAAGATCCAACTACCAGAACCTGCGACCGGTGTCGCCAGCGGTATCACTGGTACATCACACATCGTCTCAGATTTAGACGGTGAGATTTATTTGAAGTAGATTTCATCACCAACCGATGTCAATAGCAATGCTGTTGAACATAAATTAAAAAGGATTAACGATGCAGAAAATAAAGTCTATTTTACTTTTTGTGATTATTGGAGCGACCTTAATTGTTTCAACTTTGGCTTCAATTATTGTAGGCGTTGTGAACGCTGAAGATTTCGCACAACAGGCTGATAGCGTATTTGAAAAAAGCTGCCTTGAATGTCACGGGGACTCAGGTTCATTCAAAGAATCACTGTTGCTTGAGTATAATTCACTCATTCAAAGTGGAAGTGTGGTACCTGGTCAACCGGATGCATCCGAATTGTACAAAAGACTCCTTGGCCCCACCGAGAACGGTGCCCAAATGCCACTCAATCTACCACCATTGACAGATGAGGAAATTGGAATCATTCGGGTATGGATTGAAAACGGTGCCCCTGATTGGAATGTTGGGGCTATCAACAGAAGTTTTATCAAAAATAAAAGGATACTTGAAACGATACAGCACCATGTAGAGACATTACCCGTACCTAATCGTGCTTTTGCCCGTTATTTCTCAACAACCCACCTTTATAATGCGGGTCTTCCAACTGAAAGGCTACACGCCCACTATCTTGCACTCTCTAAACTGGTAAATAGCCTTTCTTGGGAAGCAGATATTGTGAATCCCGAACCGATTAATACAGAACAAACACTTTTCTATATTGACCTACGCAATTACAAATGGGACATCAATGATTCGTACTCGTGGACACAAATAGAAAGGCGTTACCCTTACAATATAAAGTATGAAGGAGCAGATCAAACAGATTTGCGAGACCTATTCCGAGATTTACAATCTGAAATGCGTTGTGAAGTTCCGTATATTCATGTCGACTGGTTCATTGGTAAAGCGTCCGAACCACCACTTTACAATGAAATTCTCGCCTTGCCGGACACAGACACAGAGTTGGAAACGCTTTTGGGCGTGGATGTGGTAAGCAATCTAAAAAACGATCCTGGCGTACGTGTGTGGCGCGCGGGTTTCACAAATTCAGGTGTTTCCGAAAACAACCGTGTCGTAGAACGCCACAAATCTGACTATGGGGCTTATTGGAAAAGTTATGACTTCGCCGGAAATGTCGGTAGACAAAACATATTCGTGCATCCACTCTCTTTCAATCAGGATGGTGGTGAAGTGGTCTTTAATCTGCCAAACGGCTTACAAGCATACCATCTATTTGATGAAAAAGGCGTACGTCTTGATAAAGCACCAGTAGAGATTGTTTCTAACCCAGCCGCAAGTGATCCCACTGTCTATAATGGCATATCCTGTATCGACTGTCATACAGACGGGATGAAACTTTTTACAGATGAAGTCCGAGCAGTCATTGAAGCCGCACAAGATCCCATTTACGACAAAGATTACGCACTACGGCTCTATGTAAAACAATCTGTCATGGATATTTTGTTGGAACAGGACACTGAACGGTTTATAACTGCTTTGACGAAAACAGGGAACTCGTCAGGAGGGACTGAACCAATTTCACAATTCCATAAAATATACAATAGCGATTTAGACGCTGCACACGCTGCCGCAGCGGTAGGGCTGCCGAAAAATATGTTTTTGTCAAAAATACAAGAAAACACTAACCTACAAAGTTTTGGGTTGCAAATTTTGGTAGAGGGCAGCGTCGTAGAGCGCGATACATGGACATCAAATTTCAATGCTATTGTGTTCACACTCAATCCGCCCGTTGTTGTATCTATACCAGATCCATTGGGACCTGGAGACATCACAAGTCATCCTGATGAGGCAGTCCACATCCCGGATCCGAACCTCCGGGTGGCACTCGCGAGGATGCTGGGTCAACATCCTGATGAACCCATTACCGTTAGCCAAATGGAGCAATTCAGTCGTTTTAGTGGGTTTGGCCATACCAAAAACGGCGTATACGTTGAAGGAGAGGCACTAACATTATTTAATAAAGGCATTAAAGATTTAACAGGATTGGAATATGCTATAAACCTTAAAGAACTGTTCGTGAGAGAACAACGGGAGGAATTTAGAGGTAATGGAATCTCAGATCTAACACCTATATCCGGTCTTACGCAATTAGAGAGCTTAGACATTGGTGGTATTGGTAATCATGTTAGGGATTTATCACCGATCGCAAATTTAACAAACATAAAACATTTGCATTTGGGAGGCAATCCTATCACTGATCTCTCACCCATTGCCAATTTTACACAATTAGAAACTTTCGGTTTTGACGATAAGGTTCCGTTGACTGATATTTCAGTGTTAGCAGGTATGGAAAATTTGATAGAAGTTCACATGTGGGGTCCACGATTCAGAGATATGTCTCCGTTGGTAAATCTTCCCAATATTGAAGTTTTAAACCTATGTGGTAACGAAATATCAGAGATTCCATCTTTAAAGAACGCTCCGAAATTGAGAGAGCTATACGTGTTTGGTAATAATGTATCGGATGTGTCTATTTTACAGGATCTAACAAACTTGGAACGTCTGAATTTGAGGAACAACAATATCACAGACACATCTCCGTTAGCAGGACTAACGAATTTGAAATGGTTAGATCTAAGCGGCAATCCAATTCGTGATTGGACACCGCTCTATGAACTCAGCAAAAACACGAAAATTGAGCCAAATGGATTCACTTTTTCCGCAGATGCTACACTTTTGGAACTTAATAGCACATTTACTTTTAATATAGATGCCCTGTTCGTTCGGAACTTGACAGGATGGCAGTGTGGAATTTCCTTTGATCCGAATCTGCTTGAGGCTATCGAAGTAACCGAAGGCAACTTTTTGTCATCAGATGCTACCCAAACTTTCTTTACAGAAGGTAGCATTGATAACGAAAACGGTTTGATAACAGGCTTCAGTGTGTTGCGATTAGATGGAACAGGTCTGAATGGAAGTGGTCTCTTGTTGTCTATCAAATTCAAAGCAAAAAAGGTTGGTAAAGTAACTTTCAGACCCGGCGATTGTACGCTTGGCGATAGCGAGGGTATAGAACTGCCGTCGGTCATTCCGAACCTTGAAATTGAAATTGTAGAAGAATTACCAACGCCTGAAGAAGATATTTTTACGGGTCCCAAATGGGATGTAAATATGGATGGGAAAATTAATATCCTTGATCTAATAATTGTTGCCAAACACTTAGGCGAACCCATAACAGAGAATAACCAACGGACAGATGTCAATGGTGATAGGGTTATTAATATCCTTGATCTGGTTGCGTTAGCAAACGCTTTTGAGTAAGCGGCACTTAATTTGATGCCTTGGTTTTCACATAGAAACGTTTTTCAACTGCATCATATTTTAAAAACGCTGGGTTAATTCCAGGCTCCAAAACCGCGGTTCATTGACAAAACCCGTCAGATTGTTGAAGTCGATGCCACCTGTTGGAGACGTATCGTTGAGGATATTGCGCCCTATAATTGCTACCTCCATGTCGGTCTGAGGCAACAAGCACGCAAGTCGGACACCGCCTTCCAAAAGCCAATCATCCGCAAACTCTACAGAATCGTAGAGAAAGAACCGGACTCGGCTGCGATACGCCCAGTCTGTGGAAGCAATGAGACGCACCCCTGCTGGCAGGTGAAGAATATAATGCAGTGCTACGTCTGCAATCCAACCGGGTGCCTGTGGTAGACTATTACCATCAATGGAGAAAATTCCGTCAGCAGTAGCTGGGTCCAACATCGTACACGGTGCACCACACCCCTGTATCGCCAAATTCGGATCGTCAATGCGCGTCTGGTTGTAACTGAGACCTGCTGAGATTTCCAACGCCGTGATGGGCAAAAAGGTCAACTCCGCCTCAACACCGCGCCCAATCGTACGATCAGCGTTCACTAACCGATTGAAATTCGTCTCACCACCGACTGCAGTTAATTGCTGATCCTGCATAAAGTATTGGAACGCCGCCATATTCAGATGCAACCGCTGTTCCCACAAACGTAATTTTGTGCCGCCTTCAAGAGATAGGATCGTCTCGGTATCGGCAACTGTGACTGTATCACCAAATAGCAAACGTCCCTGAATACTCGGTGCGCGGAATCCGCGCGCTGCACGTAAATAGGTCTGCACATTTTGCGACACCTGGTAACGCAGGCTCAGGTCTCCGCTCCACACTGTATCTTGTGGGTTCTCGTGGATAGGACGCAACGGTCCCGCTCCGGTAACAGCGGGTGCTTGATCCCGCCATGCCGTATAGTTCTTCACATCGTGAGATAATCGTAATCCGGCGCCGTATTCCAAATTCTCAAGTATTTGGAAGGTCAAGGCGGCGAATGCTGCCGCTGCAGTCGCTTTCTGCTCTTGGCGCGCCACGCCGTCTAAGGCACCCCCCGCCAGTGTATCATAGTTGAAATCCTCCATCTCCACGAATTCACGGAAATAGTACAATCCAAATTGATACGTCAGGCGACGCGATGCCGGACTCATCAGGCGAACCTCTTGGCTGAATTGCTGCAACCTTGGAATAGCGGACGCAGTTTCAGAAGGAAACGGAATTTCACCGGGACCGCTCACTGGAAGAAACGCAGCGCCATATCCGCCGTCAATGTCGCCACGCGAAAAATTAGTCAGTCGTTCAAATCCGGTCAGCGAAACCAGTTGAAAGTCCGCAATATCATAACGCACCTCAACGCCCAACCCTTGCGTGCTTAACGTTTGCTCATTGGGTCCATCATGTGCAATGCGGTCACGGGCAAAATCCTGTACCAGGCCGCCTTCACCCTTTGATAAGATATTGGCACGAAACAGCCGCGCCGTGCCATCAAGATCGCGAGCGTGGACTTTGAACCGTGCTTCTAACTCCGGTATAGGTGTCCACAACAATTGTAAGCGACCCGCTAAATCCTGATGCCCACCTAAAACGTCGTCTTCACCGGTGTGTTCGTTATCCACCCAATCGTCTCGCCACTGTGCAAGCACTGAGAGCCGAGCGGAAAGCACAGACGGAACGATCGGACCCGATATAGCACTCTCGATATTGCTGCTGTTAAACCGTCCATAACTCACGCGTCCGTACCCTTCCAAATTCTGGGTCGGGCGTGCCGATTCAAATTTCACAGTACCCGCAGGTGTATTGCGTCCAAACAGTGTCCCTTGTGGTCCCCGTAGGACTTCAACCCTGTCCAAATCAAAGGCTGGAAATCCTTTTAATAAAGCGTTTTCGAGTACAACGCCGTCGTAGAGCAGCGAAACCGGCTGCGAAGCGTTGAGGTCAAAGTCTGTGTTGCCGAGACCACGAATATAGAAGCGCGGAAAAATACGTCCAAACGACGACTCCACTTGCAAACTCGGTGTGCGGTTCGATAAAAAACGCACATCCATACCCGAGGAACGCAACGTGTCAAACCGATCGCCACGGAGTGTAGAGACGGCGAGCGGCACCTCAAAAGACCGTTGTTCACGTTTACGCGCCGTAACCACGATCTCTTCCAACCGAACAACGTCTTCGGTTTCTTCTTCGGCAACAACCGTTAAACCTATAGACATTAGTATCAAGAGAGCCAAAACATAAAATTTTCTGCTAAAGTTCATATTTCCTCCCAAAATAATATATAAAAGATTGATAACTACGGATAATATTGTAGCATACTGAACCAAAAAGTCAACGAATAGCGTGTTTTTTTATTGTAGGAGCGATCTCTGGGTCGCGATTCGTTAGTGTATTTTGTTGTAGGAGCGATCTCTGGGTCGCGATATTTACTGACAACGAAAAAAATTGCTTGACATCTGATACAAAGGTGTGTCAAAATCCAAAGCAAATAATTGTGGAGGCAATACAGATGAGAGGTAGATATCAAAAACCGAACATTTTCTGGGTTGTTATAGGTGCTGCCGTTCTACTGTTTACGACACAAGGACACACTGCACTTGACCCCGCCACCGCAGTAGCCGTCTGGCTCTTCAACGAGGATGGCGGCGATCTCGCCAAGGACTTAACGGAAAACGCACTCGATGCGGAGTTCTTGGAACCTGTGAAATGGACGGACGGTAAATTCGACGGTGGTTTGGAATTCAAAAGCGGAGGTTTGGTTAACGCTGGTGATTCCCCGCTCTTGAACGTCGGAAAAGCGAATTTTTCTATGGTCGCATGGTTCAAGTATTCAAAGACACCCGAGGGATGGCACGCAAGCCTCATCTCGAAGGCTGACCTCGCTATGCCGAGACACGGCTACATTTTGGGAATTCGCGGGAACCTTGATCCGAACAACAAAGGGAGACCCTTATTCTGGTTCGGATTGGCACAAGGTGCGGGTATCCATCTCTTCGGCACATCACCCATCAACGATGGAAAGTGGCATCATCTCGCTGCAACTGCTGATCGAAAAGGCGCGATGAAGTTGTACCGTGATGGAAAATTAGAGGCGGAAAAAGATATTTCCGCACACCAAAAAGAAAATGAGGACAATCTAAAACCTTTCACCATTGGCGGTGAAGTCGGTGTCGCAGTCCGGACCCTCGTAGATGGGGCAATGGACGAAGTCGCACTCTTCAACATCGTGCTAACAGAAGATCAGATAACCGACATCGTCGAAAAAGGACTTGCACGGACGTTGGGAGCAGAGGCTGTCTCACCAAACGGTAAACTCGCTACCGCTTGGGGAAAAATAAAGAGAGAGTGAACCTTATAAGCATTGGAAGATTGAAAGAAAAGTTGAAACTTGTTTCTTAATATTGTTTAACAAATCAAAAATTTTAAAATAGGTGGCACATGGATTGGCAACTGGAAACGATCGTTTCTGACGAACAGGTCAAGTTTTACAAGGAAAACGGGTATCTCACATTCGGACGTATCTTCACGAAACCGGAGTTAGACGAACTTCGGGATTACGTGGACAGGATGATTGCGAATTTGCCAGAAGGTAGACGTCCTGAGCAGATGGATGTTCCACATTTTCAGCATCCGTATCTATTCAAATATCTGACACACCCACGCGTGTTGAAAGTCATCGAACGGTTTATCGGACCGGACATCATCCTCTGGTCGAGCCATTTTATCAGCAAGCGTGAAAACGACGGCATGGAAGTCCCGTGGCATCAGGACGGTGTCTATTGGGGTAAATCGCTTGAGCCGATGCACGTTATCACTATGTGGCTCGCGGTCGATGAATCGAAGGTTGAAAACGGATGCATGCGTGTTATCCCCGGAAGCCACAATCTACGCGACCGCCGTTATGAAACTGTCAACAGAGAAAACATGCTCTTCGGCAGCGAAGTTGTCGATGAAGATTTAGACGTATCCAAAGCAGTTGACTTGGAATTGGAGGTCGGCGAATGCCATTTCCACGATGCGTGGACAATCCACAATTCGAGTCCAAACATTTCTCAGAAACGGCGATGTGGTTACACAATGCGCTACATGCCAGCGAACGTCCACTACCCGGGAGCAGAGTGGCGACGGAAACACCACATCTATCTACTGCAAGGCGAGGACAGAACGGATGGCTTTAACACCTACGCACCCGTTCCAGAATTTTAAACTCTAAGAAAGGGTAGACTATGCAACCTTATTTTGATGTTCATTGCCACATCGGTATGACGGTATCACGTGCACCCGTTGTGGGGCAGAGTGTCGGACGGTGTCTCGCGCGGATGGCTTCGGCAAATGTTATCGGTGCGATCCCGTGCCCAACGGCGGGGGGTCCACAAGCGCGCGGTGTACTGGACACGCGAACCCAAAACGAGACGATCGCCAACGCATGCAAACTACACCCAGAACGTTTTCCGATTGGACTGGGGATCGTAGAAGTCCGACACGAACAAGCTGGTGTTGATGAATTAGAGCGGTCAATGCAGGAAGACGGCTTGGTCGGGTTCGCCTGCCATCCCGGACTGTCTGGACATTCACTCGGTGGTGAGCTGCACGCATTCCTGGAAGTGGTGGCAATGCACGACGGACTCTGTCTGCTGCATCAAGCGGGTTCTACTCGAAATATCGCCACTTACGCAAAGCGGTTCCCGTCAATAACGTTTATCATTGGGCATGTGTCGATGAACAAAGCCGGACATCTTGATGCCATCGAGCAGTGTGGAACGTGTGAAAACGTCTGGTTTGACGTAGCGCAGAAGCCGGAGGGCGCCGATGAGAGTTGGGATCTCGTACACCTCGTTAACAACCTCGGTAGCGATAGACTTATGTTCGGCAGCGATCTGCCGTATTACGATTTTCGGTTGGTCCAAAATCAGATTGAGGCGGCACGTCTCGAGGATGAGATCAAGGAACGTATCGCCTACCAGAATGCAGTGCGACTCGTCCAACAATTCCGTCAAGATTGGCTGCCGACACTGACACCGATAACACCGCCACAGATTTATTCTCAGGACGAGATGTGGGACGCAAACGGTGCGAGATTATACTAACGGTTACTTGACGATTTCAACTGCCTGAATCCGACGGTGGAGCACGAAGAGACAGAGCGCTATCAATGCAAGCAGCACCAGGAGTGCCCAAACCCAATGCACGACGTGCTGGTGTGAGGCATTAAAGAGTGCTGAACCGAGAATGTCGTAGTTTTCCCAAATTGAGACGATCGCTGTCCTGCTGCTCCGCATAATCTTTCGAAGCACTTCATAGATAATAGGTGAACCGAACCACACTGCACAGAAACCGATTGTGGCATAACGCGGGTTTGAAGTGAGTGACGAGAATAGCAACATCAACAGTCCAGCAGATAACGTAATTACCATCGAGTAGATGATGATCGAAAGCGGGACCCAGTAGTTTTCTTTAAGAAAAGCGGTATCTGTTAACAGCGAGTGTTCGAGGAACAGTAGCAACCCAGGAATCAAGGTAAGGCAACCGAGCAGTATGCCTATAACAGCAAATTTCCCAATCAGGTAATCTATCCACGAGATGGGTTTCGAGAGATAAAGGGAGAGTGCGTTGTTCTTCAAATCTGTTGCGATTAACCCCGATCCACCGAAAATAGCGATGAGCGCGATGAGAAATGAGGAAGGGGGGCCTGTGCTGGGGGTTCGGAATAGGAATTTCTGAAAAAATTCGGCATCGACTTCAAACCAGGGCAACCCACCCGGCACCTGATTCGAGATATAGATAAGTATCGCATGAACGATGATGTAGATAACAGGCGGAACAGCGACGATTAATCGAACAATTTTGCGTTGTGCCAGCAGTTTAAGTTCAGCCTTCGCAATGATCCACCACCGCATATAGTTACGCGGGTTGAGTGTACCTTCCCAATGCCGATAGTCTTGTGTGTGAATAGGCATATCTTGTAGTGTTGCCTCGTTGCTTGTGTGATGTCGGCTTAAAACTTGTAAATCTCAGCGTTTTCCAAAGTATCCGTGAAGGGTCCCTGTTTTTCCGTCTGGATTTCAACCGTGATGATACCTAAATGTGTGTCCCTTTCGGGATCTTCCTCAATGAAAAAGCGCGGGATCTCCGCAGTCATGAGGCGATCCAGTCGATTGAGTTCTTGTGCCCAACGCAGGTCAATCAATCGGTCATCGTAGACTTTCCGATGTTTTTCGCCGTTACGCATAGAGTAGACTTTAACGTTGGTTGTAAAATCCGCTTCAGAAATTGTACTCATGCCAACATTTGGACTGAGAATGCTCTGGTTCCATATCAATGGTGTGCCATGCTTGTCAGTCAGATAAATCCGCAAATCAATCCTGTCAGTCCGCGGGTCTGCATGAAGTGCGATGCCCTCAAAATTCTGAATCTCGCCGCTTCCACATGAAAGCATCACAAGCATACAGAACCCGACAATAGCGACTTTTCCTAATTGCAAATTAAAGCGAAACATATCCATTCTCCTATTGTACGTTCCTCGCGCATCAAGAAGTCCGTTTAGTTTATTATATCTTTTTTCATGATGAATGTCAATTTTAAATCTTTGTTTCTTTATTCAGAAATGCTATAATGATACCCATGAAACCTACTAAAGTTTTAATCGGCTCGGAAAACCGCGTAAAAATTGAGAGCACCCGACAAAGTTTCTCAAAATTTTTCAGTCCGTTGGAGATTTACGGGCTATCCGTTGATTCCGGTGTTTCTGCTCAACCCTTTAATCAAGACACCTTCGTCGGTGCTAAGAACCGTGCTGAGCATGCAAAGCGGATCAACAATGAACAGCATCTAAACGCCAACTTTTTCGTCGGTATTGAAGGTGGCGTACTTCAACTACATAACAGATGGTTCCAATTTACCGTCATCCACATATTGGATCAACAGCACCGAGAAAGTGTTGGCACATCTGGCTTGTACGAATTGCCAAACTGGATTGTCGAAAAACTTTGGGCAGGCATCGAATTAGGACACATCATCGATGAACTTACCGGAGATTTCAACACGAAAGAGAAACAGAGTGCCAGCGGTTTTTTTACAAAAGGTGCAATAGACAGATTACAAAACTATACACAAGCCGTAACGTTTGCCTTGATTCCTTTCCTTCAGGATAGCCTCTATTTTCGCAGCTAACTTTCCGAGATATGAGGGGGATTTCTTGTGAAATTCTTGCTATATTTCTGTTGTTTTTCAATTGTGTGGGGTATTGGGTTTGCTGGCTGTGGTTCTAAACATTATAAGAATATGCCGCACGACTCTATACATCTTCAGGCAGAAGCGGATGCTGAATCGGATGCGAAACGCGATGTTGATGTGCTGGCTTATTTTGGAGCAGGCATGAGTACGATTTTCGCCGCAAGCATGTGTGGTTTGATGACTGGATTCATTGCCGACTTGACGCTTGGATATGGGCAGGACGATCTTTTTTATTTAACTGCTTCAATGAGTGCTGTAGGAACCTTAAGCTTGCTGGTTCCATATTATATCCGTCCACTAAATCCGCCACCTGAAAGATTGATCGGAAAATCGCCTGAATATATCAAATTTTACGCTGGTGCCTATCGGTCGAAAATGCGCTCGTATCAAATTAAGTCAGTTGCTGCGGGCTCTATTTTCGGTTGCCTGACCCTAACGGGTGGGGTCGCTATTATTTCATTTAATATAATGGAGGACAGCGAGACACCGTAAGATGCGGGTAGACTGGATCTCGGTCTATTGAATTTCGGAGGAACCTTATGAAAGCAGCAGTACGGATGCTGATGCCAGAGAAAATGGAGGCAGGAACTATTCGAGAATCCGCTCCATACGTTCACGGATTGCCGCTTTATATTCAGGGTGCGTGTGGATATAGAAGGTACCATTCTGGATCGCGTTGTAGACATGCTCCGCAACCCTGGCAGGCGACATCCCTGCCTCCATCTCGGCGCGGGCATTCCCGGAACCGCCAAGCGTTTGTTGAAGGGGAGGATCTTCCATATCTGGATTTTGCAACGCATCTGGACGGTTCCGATCAGAATCCAAAATCCCTGTACTGACCCACCCGGGACAAAGTACATGCACCTGAATATTTGCCCCTTTCTGTGCCAATTCATCAGCGAGAGCCTCGGAAAGGACGACGACACCGTGCTTACTTACCTTATAGATGCCTGTTCCACCACCGCCGATCAAACCCAAGATAGAAGCCGTATTAACAATATGACACGCATCGCCTTGGGCAAGCATACGCGGCACAAACGCTCGGATACCGTGAATCACACCCCATAGGTTAACGCCTAATACCCACTCCCAATCGGCAACGGTATGCTCCCAGATAGGGCGGCTGCAGACAACACCGGCGTTGTTGCAAAGGATATGCACCGCCCCGAAGGCATCCAGCGTGTGCGCCGCAAGGTTTTCGACATCAGCAGCGTTTGAGACATCCATTTTGACAGTAAGAACGTCCACACCCTTAGATTTTAAGTCCGTTTCAAGTTCGGCTAATGCTTCCTCTTCAACATCGGCGAGAACGATTTTCATACTTTCCGCAGCGAACCGCTCCGCCAGCCCTCGTCCGATGCCGCTCGCTGCGCCGGTAATAACAGCAACCTTTTGCATAGTGTTCAAATCTCCGCTTGACGTTGCTGATGATATTCCGCTAATGCACGGTTCGCGTTCACAATGGTCTCTAATTTTTCAGCGAGTGCCTCAATGTGTTCACCCGGGAAAGCGAAATAGAAATCGTCATCGGAGAGTGCAGTATACACGCGGTTACCGATACATCCCAAACTGCTCACACTTCGACCGTTTTGTATGACAGCGGGAATAACAGCACACGTCGGTCGTCCCATCACACCGTCTTCAGCACCGATACCTGCAGCGGTTGCGGCTTCCATCAAGAGCATCATCTGTCTCGGTGTGCCGGAGATGATAACAACATCAGGCGTGCCAGTTGCATCCGCTAAAGGGGAATAGACTGCACTTTTGAAAGGCTCCTCGCGTCTCGGAATACCGGGCACCTCTTCCATAGTAATATAACCGAGTTCACCCATTAATCCGAGCGTGTTTTCGAGTTCCTCCATTTGTATAGGTGGGAGTTCAACGTTATGTGTATAGCACCCGATCGGACAGTTGTAATGGTCGGATGCCTCGGTATAGAAGGTTTTGCCTTCCGCTGCGCGCCGCCAATAGGTGCAACCGGAGGCTTCGACTTTTTCAACATGCGGCACGTTAGCCGGTTGGGCATCGTGAAATGTTACGGCAACAGGAGTCGTCTCCAAATTAAGTAACTGTTGAATCTGTTCTGACATATTTTAAATTTTCCTTGCGGTTCGGTTAGGTGATGTTTCGTATGAAAGTTGTTCTCCGTATAGTCTGTCCAACCGTTGTTGGACTTACATATTTTGGCTAACAGATATTGAACTTTCCTTGCGGTTCGATTAGATAGTATTCGGGTGAATGCCACTTTTAAATATGTATGGGGGCGAACTGCCCTTCGGTGGGTTCCGCTCAGCAGAACCACGCTTCGGTAATCCGTGGTGCGTGTGGATGCGCCGCTTTGCTATGGTACAACGGCGTGTGCCTGCTACCGTGCATATCGGCAGCGAGTTCCCATATCTGATAAAAGGTGTCCAGCGGATCAACACCCATCCGCGCGTCGTTTTCTACAAGCGCACTGACTGTTTTATGGAGTTCATCCATCCGCGCATCTGGATGTTCCCAAATATAACTAAAGGCGGTCTCATCAAGCATAAGTGAAAGCGACTTTGTTTCTGGACGGTTGAGGAGATATGAACCCGGCGGAATTAACAATCGAACGGCATACTGCACCGGATCCACGTGATACACAAGACGATGCGTCTCAACAAATGCAAGCATTTCAAGAAAATCTTCTAAGGTTGTCCACGGCGTGAACGGTACCCAAGTGGGGCGGAGCGCGATACCGGCTCCGTGAACAATGTCAATCGCGGTTTCGACATCAGCACGCGTGTGGTGTTTCTCCAAAATCGTTAATACCGTCTCACTCAACGATTCCACAGCGGAGATAACAAACCGGCATCCGAGTTGTGCGAATTCCCGGAAATGTTTTCTATGTTTGAGAATGTGCTCAATCTTCGTTGTAAAATCGAAGGTGAGGTTTGGGAAAGCATCGTGCATTGCGCGGAGGATACGGAGTCCGTGCGTTGGACCGTTGAGGAAATCGGGATCGCCGAAGGTAATATGTGTTGCACCTTCCGCCACCTGTTCCTGTATTTCAGCGAGCACAATGTCGCGTTCAACAACGAAAAATTTACCGTTATAGACCGGTGGTATCGGACAGTGTGTGCAGAGATGCTTACACCCGTGCGTTGTCTCCGTATAACCGACGGTTCGTGTCTCACCGTCATCCTCAAACTCGGCATATACATCCAGGGGCGGTAGTTTGCCAACAGAGACATCATCACTATATGTCTTAATCCGCTCTTTCTTTAGAACGGATGTTACCAACTCAACGAGTTCTGTTGATGCTGTGTTAGCGATACAAAAATCGACACCGTGCGATAGCAGATGGTCAGCGTTGAGTGTGGCGTAAAGTCCGTACATACATATAGGGACATCGGGGTTGATCTGCCGGATGCGGTGTACGAGATGGACACCGAGTCGTAGCGCAGTATGCATCGGCACGGAGATACCAATAAACCGCGCACGTTTGACTTTTTCAACATCCAGCGGCTCAATAGCAATATCAATCACATCGGGTGCGAAGCCCACTGCCTCAAGGGCGCGGAGTGGACGCGTAAGCCCTGCGGGTCGGTGTCCAAGCTCGTAGCAGGAGATCAAGAGGATTGCACCAGAGACGGGCATCGTTGAGGAGGTTCGCGCTTCGGTTTTCATGTTAAATAGGATAGCATGTCATCATAGAATTGGCAACAGAATTCAATTGAAGCTACGAGCATTCAGTTTTAAAAATTTATTGGATTGTTCGGATGGATGAACGACAAATGGTTTCTCAACTACGAGTATGTATGTTTGTAGTAATGCGATTCATCGCATGTGCTAAAGGTATGTATAACGGGCAATAAATTGTCCTACTGCGAACAAAGGGCCTTGAAGCATGAAAAACTAAATAACGCTAATTAAGACAAATTATGCCGAGTTACCATTATTCTGCTAAACGCTTGGAAAGTGCATCCAAGTACGTATATAAGTGAAGGTTGTATCACAGGAGATGCTGATTCACAATGCTTTGGACGCTGATTCGACATGAACTCTTAATGAATTTAATGACGTTCCGTTTTTTGGTTACGGTTATTGCGTCTATGTCACTTGTGCTTGCGGGCAGTATCGTCTTAACGGACAATTATGAGCGAAGACTCGCGAGTTACAATGAGGATTTCCAAAAACACCAAGAAGGGAACTTTAGCGGAAAAACGTACTCATCTTTCATGCCGCGTCTCGACAGAGCGCCCAATCCATTGAGTGTCTTTAATCAAGGACTTGACAAGCTCGCGAAAAACTCGCTCCAAATCAAGATTGGCGAAGTCCCGTTCTTATGGGGTGATGTCAACCGTAACACAGGTTTCAGTAACCCTTTTCGCTATCTACTCGCCGATATAGATTTGGTATCTGTCTTCCAAGTCCTTTTCAGCCTCCTCGCTCTGGTTTTCGCGTACGATGCAATCGCTGGTGACCGAGAGAATGGTACATTACGTCTAATCCTTGTCAATCACGTTGGACGCGGATTGATTGTGTTGGCAAAGTATTTGGGTGCCATGCTGTGTCTTACACTACCGCTGCTAATGAGTTTTCTGTTGACACTACTGCTCCAACTGCAATCTCATGCTATCCATTATGGTACCGACGACTTTCTTCGAATTGGCGGTATTTTCCTCACAACAGTCGTCTATACCTCTACGTTCTATCTCATCGGATTGTTTATCTCCAGCGTGATTCACCGCACAGCAACATCCCTTATCGTTTCAATGTTTATTTGGATGGTGTTGACACTGTTCTATCCGAATGTAAGCCTGTTCCTCGTCAACCGCTTCATTGATACAGAGGAGAGGGTAACACAAGCGGATCAAGCGATTGACCAGATCTTGGAACAATTCTATTGGGCTGAAGAAGTACCTGGGGATCCGTTTGAGAACCCGCCATTACTAAAGGGCAGCAAAGCAGGTGCCGGGAGTTCCAGTTATACACATTTGAAGAAAAATATTACGTTCATTCCAGACGCGTCGGAAATCCATGTCCCAACGGTTAAAGCCTATTTCCAAGAACTAACGTCTGGACGGATTTGGACCGCTGGCACAGTCTGGCGGATACGCGAGAATGCCTTTTCTGAAACCTATATTCGTAAATCAAATATTGCCCGAAACGCGCTCCGATTCTCGCCCACAGGCTTATATCACCTCTCAACAGAAGCGTGGGCGGGGACGGGACTCGCGAGAGTGGAAGACTTTTTTAAAGCAGGACGACAGTATAGGGAAACGATATTGGACTATTTCTACGATAAAAAGGCATTCAGTTCACGCCAATGGTTCGCGAGTGATAAAGGGGCCGTCCGATGGGATGATATTCCCCGATTCTCTTATCAACCGCCGAGTGTATTTGAAGATGCCAGTAACCGCGCACTCCGCGACCTATTTCTACTTTTCCTTTTCAATCCAATGCTACTTATGATTACCTTTGCGGTTTTCAGTCGGCAGGAGGTCTGAGATGCTTTGGCATATTGTGAAACGAGAATTGTTTGAGCAAGTCAATAGCCTCCGTTTCGCACTCGCGATGCTGCTCACTGTTTTTTTTATGCTTGTCAACGCCGTGGGTCACATTGACGAATATAAAACACAACAATCAGAATATGGACAGAAGGTTTCAGCGTACTTGGCAAGACTTGAACAGAATAGTGATAATCTCTATAAACTCGTTTTAGACGGCCCCGGCGAACTTCACAAGAAACCTTCACCACTCTTTTTCTGTGCGCACGGCAGTGAAAATAATCTGCCGAAATTTGCATCAGGAAAACCTGCAGGATGGGGAATGAGCCCTGTTATTGATGGAAAACATTATACCGTCTCTGGTATTTGGCGACTGAAATATAACGGATTTCCATCCATAAAAGCGAAAGATATGTTTCCAGTATTCTTAAAAATCGACTGGATCCTCATTATCTCTACTGTTCTCAGTTTCCTCGCGCTCGTTTTTACGTTTGACGCGATTTCTGGTGAAGTGGAACATGGCACCCTCCGGTTGACGTTATCCAATGCTGTTGCGCGTCGGACAGTACTCACCGGTAAATTCTTAAGCAGTCTTATCAGCCTTGGTGCTGTTTTTATCGGCGGTGTGCTGGTTAATCTTCTGTTACTCTATCTCTCTGGAACGCTCCAACTCAATGCCCAAGAATGGAGCAGGATCAGTAGTATTTTCGTTGTGGGTTTAATGTATCTCTCTGTCTTTATCGCCTTAGGATTTCTGATATCTGTGCTTGTTAACAACGCCTCAACGAGCCTTGTAATTCTGCTGCTGATATGGGTAATTTGGGTTATTCTCGTGCCGTCAATGCTTGGGACAATTATGAGTGGTTTGAACCAGCCATCAATCCGTCGGGGTCCGAGTCCAGTATATTTCAGTCGTAGTGGACTCAAGGAACGCTACATGGCACGCGGATTAGAAGACGAAACACCCACCCGTGAACGTCCACCGACACCCGCAACACTGCTCTGGGCTGAGTTTCTAAACGAGGAGGCGAGAGAAGGCGCGAGATTACACAGAGCCTACTTAAACGCACAAATAAACCAAATTCAGATTGCCAGAGAGTTGAATCGTATCTCACCGACAGCGATTGTGCAGTACGCCATTGAATCCCTGGCAGGAACGGGATTCCAAAGACATCTGAATTTCTTGAAAAACGTCGAGCGTTATGCCGATGAATTCAACGATTTCCTCATCTCTGTCGATCGCGCGGATCCAGAAAGTCCACACGCGCCTTTTGTTAGGGAGGGTATGTCTGATAAACCCGTCTCCTTTGAAAGTATCCCGAAATTTCAAGACAGCGTCCGTTTAGGAGATGCATTCAAAGGCGCAATGTTAGACGTGACACTGTTGTTGCTCTTCTTCGCTGTGCTATTTGCGACGGCGCACGTCTCATTCCAGCGTAAAGAGATATAACAGCAACAATAACACGCGTATTCATGCTGAAAGTTTATGCAGAATGTTGTGTGTGATCTGTTCAACGACAGCATCGCCACCGGCTAACCCATGCGACCAGTCAGTCGTCGCAGCAGTAAAGACCGTCCCGCCTTTTGTATAGATGCCCATCGTTGCGGCACCGGTTCTCCCTCTCTCCCAACGTTCGTACCATTCACAGTCATCAGGATGCCATCGAACAGGTGCAGTCGCGAGGATTGTAAAACTTTCAGGCGTGCCGTCGCGATAGGTCGGCACCGGTAAACCGTTTTCAAGGGTCCATTCACATCCGTCGCACTCGTAGCCGACAATCGTATTTGCGCCCCCAAAAGTATCATCTCGCGCGAGGTTTGTCCCTTCAAACACCCAGTGCTCCGGACGATGGACTGTGTATTCACCTGCACCATCCATAAACTGTCCGTGACTTAAATGATAACCGCCTTGAAGGAAACCGACACCGGTCAACTGATTTTCAGGACGATCCACCAGATAGTGGCTCCACAGTGTACTGAGGGTACTGTGATCATCTGTCTTATAGACGGGATCCTGATTGTAGGTCTGTTTCCAACAGACGAGTGCCCTGCCGTCATCTTCGGAACGCACCTGCCAGCAGACGGAATTCCCGCTGAAGAAGGCGGCGTTGCCACCATTGGCGATAAACGCCTCAAGATGATCGCGCATCGGGGCAGACCAGTACTCATCGTGTCCGACGCTCAACACAAGTTTGTAGTGTTCCAGCATCTCAGGTCGGAATTCCAGATCGCTATTCGCAGCGTAATCGAGTGTCCATCCGTTCTGTTCCGCCCAGACGATAAAAGGCAACTCCCAGTTCCTGAAGATGCCGCCAGTCGGTCGATCAAAAGAGACGCGGTTTCCTTGTATCTTACTTGCCCCGTGATACCCGTAAAGACTGAAGCCACCCCAATTGTTGTAGGCGTTATAAGTATTGGTAGAGAGTTGAAGCAGGATCGGTGTATTTGTCCCAGGCTGCGCGGGACGGACGATAAAGAAGAGTGTGCTTTCGGCAGTGCGGTGATTCCTATAGACAGTATCACCCCCACCGTCGGTTGCGCGGAGTATGCCTTCGTAATAGCCGCTCTGCCATGATTCAGGCACTTCAAGCGTAAAAACAGGGGACCATCTGCACCCCTGCGATGATGCGTCTTCGGGAATCGGTTGCGCTTCACCGGGAAGTTCCGCTTGACTCCAGACGACTTCGCGCGTCGCGCCGATCCGCGCAATCTCAAGCGAGTAGTTACCAGCACTCGTTGAGACGTGGAACGCAATTTCTTCGCCGGGCGCGTAACTGAGTTGATGCGTATACCCGTCAATATAGAGCGGTCTGATTCGGTTTTCGGTCTGCGTTAAAGTTGCCATCGTGTCTCCTCCTTTGCTCTGTAACATATCATTTTTTTAACCAAATGTCAAGATCCAAGAAAATGTCACTTACCGCCATTTTTAAAATGTGCTGGTTTATGGTTGTGTTCGTGTCGTTTATGCGTGAAAAAGTCTGTCATTACGTGGTGAGTAAATCTAAGTTTCGCTAGCGTGATTCACAAGTACGCAATGTCTCTGTCTCGGAATAAAATTGTTTGACAACATCTTGATTTGCGAGTATACTTAATCAGCACGCGCAGAAGCTGCTGAAGCACGCGCAGAGAACGCTGAAGCAGAAGTTGCACGACTCCAAGAAGAACTCACTCGCTCACAATACGGAGTAACTAACAGATGAACACCCATGAAAGACAAGTAGCCCCGCTATCACCTGAACAGATGCACCAGTGGGAGAACGATGGATACCTGCTCCTAAAAGGCGTTATCCCGGAATCTACCATCAATGGCGTAAGGGACAGTTTTTCTTGCGTCGTAGATGGTATCATTCGCCAGTTGAAAGAAGATGGGATTATTGAAGATGAAGGCGTGGAACTCCCTTTTGAGACGCGGCTTGCGCAAGTCGCGGGCGAACACGCCAATCGCTTTGGTCGTTCTTGGCGTAACCAAGTTGCGACGTTTGAAATTTTCGATCTGCACTACGCGCCCCTCCTTGTAGACGCAATTGGGCAGCTCACAGGGACAGATGTCATCGGGCATCCCGTTTTCAACGCGCGTCCGAAACTCCCCGGTCAGCAACTGACTGTTGTCCCCTGGCATCAGGACAGCGGCTACTTCGGTACAGTCAGCGAAACTTCGCTGATCCCGACGGTATGGATACCGCTGGTCCCAGTAGATGAAACTAACGGTTGTTTGCAGGTCGTTGCGGGTTCCCATCGGTTAGGAGTGGTTGACCATCACACAGAAGAACGGGAAGGGAAGTTTCTTGAGGTAATGGATGAGCTTATTGAGGATTCCCGCATTGTGACATGCCCAATGGAAGTGCGGGATGCTTTAGTTTTCCACAATCTAACTCTCCACCGCTCGTTACCACATACCACCAGCGAGATCGTCCGTTGGGCGATTGATATTCGCTACCTCCGTGATGGCGACCATCCAGGCACAATTTACTGGAAAGATCCCGATTTCAAGTGGGTCATCCATAGCGAAACACAACACCTAACTTACTTTCTGGAATGGCGTGAAATGTGGTAACACCAGGAATATAAAAGCGGTCAAAGTGTATGAAACGTGTACCTTTTCAAACTTTACGTGATGAATTTTATCGAGTGCTCACAACAGTCGGGCTCGCCGACGAGCGAGCGATGTTATGCGCAAGGCTCTTCGCCGAGAACCAGCGTGATGGTGTGTACTCACACGGACTCAATCGCTTCCCTGGATTCGTTAGTGGACTCGAAAGCAAACAGATCGATTTCCGCACGCAACCAGAGAAAACCGAGAGTTTCGGCGCATTAGAACGCTGGGACGGTAAGATGGGGGTCGGGCTTGTCAACGCACATATCAGCATGCAGCGGGCAACCGAACTCGCTGAAGCCTATGGTATTGGGTGCGTCGGACTTTCAAATACAAATCACTGGATGCGTGCCGGTGCTTACGCACTACAGGCAGCGGAAGCCGGGTATATCGGTATCTGCTGGACGAACACGACACGACTGATGCCCCCGTGGGGTTCAGCAGAAAAAATTATCGGAAACAACCCAATGGCGATTGGCATTCCGAGAGACGACGGACACATCTTACTTGATATGGCGATGAGCCAATATTCAAACGGAAAGTTAGAGGTATTGAAACTGCAAGGAAAAGAATTACCGCTACCCGGCGGGTACGACACCAAAGGTGAACTGACCGTTGACCCAGGTGATATCCTGGATTCCAAAAGGGCACTCCCTATCGGTTATTGGAAAGGCTCGGGATTGGCACTCGTCCTCGACACAATGGCATCTGTTATCTCCGGTGGACAAGCCACACACGAAATTGGAAAGCAGGGATCGGAATACGCCGTTTCGCAGGTCTACATCGCTATCAATGCCACTGGATTGATGGGGCAAGCGGTGTTGGATGAAACGGTGGCAGCGATTGTTGATGACTTTCATACCGCTACGCCTTTAGATGAAAGTGAAACGGTCCGGTATCCCGGGGAAGGCATGTTACGGACACGGCGGGAGAGTCTTGAAAAAGGTGTAATCGTGGACGAGACGCAGTGGCAGGCACTATTGGAGATGAACCAGTAGAGCCTGGCAGTCTCGCCATACTATTTGGAGTGCGAAAAACATGCGGGACGCAATTCTTGACGGAAATCAACCAGAACTCGGCGGACACAACGCGCTTACATCGCTTGCGTGTGTAAGCGCAACCTACGTTTCCCATTTTAGTGGGCAAAAGGTGCAACTGCCATTGGAAAAACGGAACCACCCACTCGCGGAACGTCTTAATAGAGGAGCAAAGCCTTAATGAAACTTGCATTCTTTGATGATTACGAACTCGGTGTAGTAACAGGAGACGGCATCGTTAGTGTTAGCGATGCACTCAGCGGCATTCCACATCGGACACCTCAAGAACTCATACGCATGGTAATTGAGGATTTTGACAACTTACGTCCAGCGATAACGGACGCAGCTGAAAATGGGATTGCTACTGCTTTGGATAGTGTGAGCCTCAAAGCACCGCTACCGCGTCCAGGTCAACTCGTATGCCTTGCAGGCAATTATATTGAACCGGACAGTCCATCTCGTGGTGAATTCAACGCATTTTTGAAGTCGCCAACCGGCATCATAGCCACAAAAGGGACAGTCGAACTCCCCGAAGCGGATGTGACTGTGTTTCATTTTGAACCCGAATTAGCGATCATTATCGGTAAAACAGCAAAACACCTCTCCGAAGAGAATGCGTTAGATTGCGTATTCGGTTACACGCAATTTATTGATGTATCGGCGCGGGGTCTACCCGGCGGGTTCTTCTTAGGAAAAAGTTGGCACACATTCGCACCGATGGGACCAGCACTCGTTACCGCCGACGAGGTGGCTGATGGGAACGCACTCGGTGTACAACTCTGGATTAACGACGGACTGCAACACGATTTCTCGACGAATTCCATGGCACGTTTTATTCCTGAACTCCTCGCTGGGGTGACCAACGTTCTAACGTTGGAACCGGGAGACGTTGTATCCACAGGAACACACCACGAAGCGCTCACTGCAGTCGGGGACGGAGATACAGTCCGATTGTCCATAGAAGGCTTCGGTCCTGAGTTGACCGTTTCTGTCCGGGACCCATTAAAGCGGACGAGTTGGCGCGGTTAGTTATTTGTGGAATGCAGATGAAAGAAAAAAGTGTTGACAATCCGATCTAATTATGTGTATAATAATTTAAGGTGTAAGTTAGAGGCTTCCTTCTAATCCACAAGATCCTATGTAGTAAGTTTTGGAAACCAGCGAGCTGCGCCACCGCCTTATAGCATAGCACATTTTAGGAATCAGCGAGCTGCGCCAAAACCGCAGTATGGAATGAGACTTTTTTGACGATAAGGAGACCGAAAATTATGATGAAAAAAACGAGAAACATAGCGGTACTGGCTGCCCTCACGATTGTCTGCGCGTGGATGACAGGCTGTGCTGGCTGTAACCCGGAACCGGTACCAACCGAACTGGACCCCACACAAGGAGCCGAGACCGGCGGAACGACCGTTAAAATTACCGGCGAAAAATTTGATATGAAAAACGGTGTAACCGTGACGTTCGGCGGAAAAAATGCCCAAAGTGTAACAGTCCCGAGTGAGACGCAAATTACAGCAGTAACGCCAGCCGGTACGGCGGGACAATCTGTCAGTGTTGTTGTTACCAATAACGGAAAACCTGAAGTCAAGGTCACTGTTCCACAACAGTTTACCTACACCGACGCAACGCCACCAACCGTGACGATGAACGAACCCGCTGACGGCACCGTCATCTCTGAATACGAAGATTCACTCAATGTGATGAACAGCGTGTCAGTCTCGTTTAGTGAAGCGGTCAATAGCGATAGCGTCTCTATCAGTGTAGCCGTTGCGAAAACGGAAGATTCGATGAGTGAACCGATGGCGGCAACGTTGTCAGGTACAGTGACTGGAGCCGGTGATTCTGTGACCTTCACATCCGATATGCCGATGCGCGCAGGGCGTATGTATACCGCCACTGTTTCCGGTGCTGCAGACATGGCTGGCAATGTGCTTGTGAACCCGCACAGTTTCAGTTTCAGCATAACCAGTCCTGATAGACTCGACAGATACCGGGTCCAGGAAGAAGACATTCAGGAAGAAAACGGTGAAGCAGCACTCAAACGCATCGCCGCACGTCCAGAAATCTACGATAATCCAGAACTGTGGGAACGACTGGTTGCCGGAAATCAGGACGACTACATCTTCGACCGGACGAGACTGAGTGTCGGACAATTCTTATGGATACGACGTGGACCTGCCTGGGGCGATAAATAGCCTGAATCGATAATAGACATAGAAAAGCCGTGTACGCGTGACACGGCTTTTTTTATTTTTTGAACACGCCCGGCAAAACAGCAGAGGAATACTATGTTTGGTACACAAACGGATTTGGAGAATCGCCTCGTTGAATACCGCAGCAGTTTAACAGGTATTAAGCACCGGTATCGATTAAAAACACTGTCTACTTATGCCTCGCGCCCTCAACCGAATGAACCGATCACGCTTCATGTGACGACCTCTGGTGGTATCGCTTACGATTCGGTTCGTTGTTGGATGAACATAGATGGGGCAGAAAATACGTTTGAGTTTACGCCGAGGGAATCCGTATGGAGTACACTTGAGTGGCGTTATGTTCGCCACTGGTCGGGACAAATCCCGCCACAAGCAAATGGCACAATCGTGCGCTATAAGATTGGCGGACGCGTTATGGGTTCGGACAGATGGATCTTCGCGGATAACCAGGCGCGCGTGTTATCGGAGGCAACCGAATTCGCTGTCTCGGTTGACGGTTATGACCTACCCACTTGGGCACGCGATGCTGTCATCTACCACATCTTTTTGGATCGGTTCTATCCAGGAGACGGTGTGCCGTGGGAAAAACCGACAAGCCTCTCCGGTTTTTTCGGTGGCACACTGCGCGGTGTGATTCAGAAACTCGACTATATTCAATCTCTCGGGTGCAATGCCATCTGGCTCTCACCACTTTTCGCGAGTCCATCGCATCACGGCTACGATGCAACAGATTACTACACGGTTGAACCGCGGTTCGGCACCAACGAAGAACTCAAAGAATTGATTCAAAAAGCGCATGCGTTTGGGATACGGGTTATCTTGGATTTCGTCGCGAACCACTGTTCGAACAAGCACCCGACATTTCAAACGGCACAACGGGATGAGGATAGCGAATATCGGGCATGGTACACATGGCAGCGGTGGCCCGACACGTACACAAGTTTCTTCGGTGTAAAGGAGATGCCGCAACTGAACCTCAAACACAAACCCGCAAGCGACTATCTCTTAGCGTGTGCTCGGTATTGGTTAGAAAACGGCGTTGACGGTTACCGGCTCGACTATGCCCCAGGACCACCACAGACGTTCTGGGCAGACTTCCGCCAAGCATGTAAAGCCGTGAAACCTGATGTCTTTCTGTTTGGGGAGGTGGTCGGTCATGCGGAAACGATTGCGTCCTATGTCCCGCATTTTGATGGGTGTCTTGATTTTCTGCTGGCGGATGCACTACGGCGAACTTTTATTCTCGAAACTTTAACACTCCTGGAATTTGAGGCGTTTTTAACAGCACACGAGGCTTACTTTTCGTCGGATTTTTCACTGCCAGCGTTTTTGGACAACCACGACATGACGCGTATCCTCTACTTGGCAAATGAAGATAAGGCGAAGGTCAAATTAGCGGCACTGGTGCTGTTCACACTCGCCGCGCCCCCTATAATTTACAACGGCACTGAAGTCGGCATTTCACAACGGAATCCGCTTGGACGTTTTGAGGAAGCGCGTTTGCCGATGTTATGGCGAGATGGGCAAGACAACGATTTGTTGGCCTATTTCCGACGTTTGGGAACATTAAGAAAGCAGTTTCCGCTACTCGCTTCGGGTAAACGAGAGGTTGTCCATCTAAATGTTCAAAATGGCACTTATGCGTATCTACGCACTTTAGAAACTAATCCTGTCTTGATTGTCTTGAACACAAGTCGGCGTACGCAAACGATTGATGTACTGATTTCGTTGGTGGAGGGTCGCGATTCGGAGATCGCTCCTACCTTAGAAGACCTACTCAATGAAAACCAAGTGACAGTATCAGAAGATTCCATAAGGGTCTCGCTTGCAGCACAAAGCAGTGCTTTTATTGCCTAAGACCTTGGTAGAACAAAAGAAGGGACTGGCTACTACAGAATGTAGTGACCAATCCCTTCTTTTATTAATGTTATGGACTGAGGCTATTGGTTTCCACCATTGCCATTGCCGTCGCCATCACCGTTACCGGCACTATTGTCATCGGTCATGTCAGCATCGGTTATGTCAGTATCAGTCATGCGATCAATTGCGAGATGAACTATTGAACACCGTCGTTTGCGTCGGCATCACCGGCGACGTTGTCGGTGCTGTCAGCAGTATCGTTATACATGTCGGTGACCGGCATAATCATTAGTTTTGCTACGGGGCCTTCCCATGCGAATGCCTCACTGACATCAGCACCGCCTTGGATACCGGGGTGCATCATAATCACGCCGCCTTCAGTCGGTACGCGTGCGTTGCTACCCGCCGGATCAACCTCAGGATCTAAACCGAGCGGACCCGGAATGTCGGTATGCATCTCTGTGTTATCTTCACTACCTGCATCGTAAGCCATCAGTTCAATGGTTTTCGTAACAGGCATCCCTGCTTCGTCAAAGAGTGGCACATCAAACACGCCGATGAACGCATCGTTCGTTGAG
>JAJDTJ010000041.1 GCA_022827225.1 Candidatus Poribacteria bacterium
CGGGAGGCTTCAGCTTTTTTACCGCCTTTTTCAATAAAATCTAAAACGCGTTTGCGTAAATCTGTTGAATATGTCATAATAGACACAGTCTATTACAAAATACAAAAAATGTCTCTTTAATTCTGATGGTCACTATAAAAGAACTACTTGCTGAAGATGGCATAATCTTTATTTCTATTGATGACAATGAACAACACCATTTGCGAATGCTGATGGATGAGATTTTTGGTGAGAAGAACATCGTCGCCAATTTTACTTGGTGGTCGAAATATACATTGTCTAACGATTCCAAAACCATCTCATATCAACATGAGAATATTCTCTCTTATGCAAAAAACTTGGACGTTTGTCAAATTGGTCTTCTTCCGAGGACACCAGAAATGGATAAGTCATACAAAAACCCTGATGAAGATCCGAAAGGTCCATGGAAAGCAACACCATTACATGCTAAAAGTGGTAGGGATGAAGATAGGTATTCCGTCCAATTTTCTAATGGTGTCACATGGCATTGTCCGGAAGGAAGGTTTCCAAGGTACACGCAAGAGAAACTTATGGAACTATACAATGACGATCAACTTTACTTCGGTAAGAGCGGGAAGTCGCAACCTAATAAGAAAACTTATCTATCCGAGGTAAAGGCTGGTAAAACTATAGGGTCGTTGTGGCCTTATCATGAAGTAGGCAGTACTCATCAAGCAAACGAGGAATTGGCTTCGGTAATGGGAAAAGGAGCATTCAACAATCCGAAAGGCACTAAATTGATTCAGAGAGTGTTCCAAACTGCTAACCTTTCATCAGATGATATTGTCTTAGACTCATTCGCTGGCAGTGGCACAACCGCCCACGCTGTTCTTGCACTCAATAAAAAGGACAGCGGCAATCGCAAGTTTATCCTCGTTGAATGCCAAGAGTATGCCGACACTATTACCGCCGAACGCGTCCGCCGCGTTATCAACGGTGTTCCCGATGCAACTGACGAAGCATTGTGTGAAGGGTTGGGTGGCTCTTTTACATACTGCACCTTGGGTGAACCGCTTGATATTGAGGCAATGCTTACCGGAGAGAAATTACCAACATACACGGCACTTGCTACCAATCTATTGTTTACTTCTGCGGGTATTTCTGTTGAAGATGTTACATTGGATCAGAAAAATGATGACGGGCTTTTTTACAGTGATGACAAAAACGATTATTATCTGATTTACAAACCTGACCTTGAATATTTACGCAGTAACGAGGCAATACTAAACATGGAGCATGCAAAACGTATCCAAGATTCCAGTTATGAAAACGGTAAAAAAGCGATTGTCTACGCGGCGGGTAACCACATCGGACAGCGTGAACTCACAAAGATGGGAATTGCATTTTGCCAACTCCCTTACGCCATACATGAAAGATAGGGGGTAGAAGATGCTGGAATTAAAAACGTATCAGCGCGATACACTCGACGCATTTAGCAATTGGTTAGAGGTGCTTAAAGAGGCGCAGCAAACTTCAGAAATCACAATTGAGAATTTAAAACAAGTGGGTAATAGCATTAGTGACGAGGTCTTCAATGAAGTCCGCAATTATCCTAAAGCTGCATGGAGGAAACTGTCAGAAAACGACGGCGTTGCAGTAACTGCTGGCGAATACGTTGATCGTAAGGACGGCGCAAACCGCCCAATTCCACATATCTGTTTTAAAGTGCCAACAGGCGGTGGTAAAACACTGCTTGCTGCATCCGCGTTAGAACGGTTGCACCGGCAGCGGGGCCTAACATTGTGGGTTGTGCCAACACAGGCTATCTTCGATCAAACTAAGGCTGCATTGTGGAACAGAGAACACCCCTATCGTAAAGTGTTGGAGCGTGCCAGTGGTGGACACGTTAAAATGCTGGAAAGGGAAGATTCCTTTAATCGCGATGACATCACTAATTACCTATGCGTCATGCTGCTCATGTTGCCTGCAGCGAACAAATCCCCTGACAAAAAACTAAAAGACAAGGCGTACTACCGTATGTATCGAAACTCGGGGCGTTACGCAAGTTTCTTTCCCGACCATGACGATAATGATGGCAATGCACTTATGCTGGAGAAATATCCTGACCTCGATTTCAGCACTGAAGGAAACATACCTATGCAAAGTCTGTTTAACGTCATCAAGGTCCTGCGTCCGGTGGTTGTTCTTGACGAAGCACATAAGGCTTATGGCACCAGAAACGGACAGGAATTTGCTAGTTCTATTAACCGCCTCGACCCACAAATGGTTATTGAACTCTCTGCCACACCTAACAGCGGCATTAGCAATCTGCTTGTTGATATTGCAGGCCCCGATTTGAAAAAAGAGGAAATGATTAAGTCACCCGTGCAAGTATTATCATACTCAGGTATGAAGTGGCAAGATACGCTGCGAGAGGCTGCTACCGAACTTGAAAGACTTGATACCGAAGCAAGATTGCTTGAAAGCAGTACAGACCGGTATATCCGTCCAATTGCCGTTGTGCGTGTCGAACGAACAGGTAAGGATCAGGAAGATAATAATTATATCCATGCCAAGAATGTCCGAGATTATCTTACACAGCACTTAAAGGTGCCTCGGGATGCGATACGCGTTAAATCTGCCGCACAGAACGAACTTCAAGGCGAAGACCTGCTATCCAAAAATTCGCAGGTAAAATGGATCATTACAAAAGCAGCACTCATGGAGGGATGGGATTGCTCATTTGCCTATTTGTTAGTGGTATTGGACAGAACACGATCACAGAATGCAATTACGCAACTCGTAGGGCGGGTCATGCGGCAACCACACGCGCAACTCACGGGTATAGAATCACTCGATCAATGCTATGTTGTTTGCAATGACACCGACGTTGATACCGCTGTCAACCAGGTCAAGAAGGGATTAGAATCGCAAGGCCTCACTGGCTTAGAAGATAAAATCTTCGGTAAGGGAAATACCCAAGATCAAGCAGATTTCCAAACAGAAAAAATCCGCCGCCGCGAGCCGTTTCGGGGTCAGGAGATTTATCTACCCGTAGTGCGCCATAAGGAGGGCACAGAATGGACGCAACTCAATTATCAGGTGCACATTTTACCACATATAGACTGGTTCAGAATTAATCCACCCGATCCAAATGCATCAGCACCCGATGGGGCAACATTACGAACCGCGACGGTTAATGTTGGGGATGCACCACCCGTTTTTCACGAAGACCAAGAACCACACATTGAGAAAAACATTAGTGTATCCGAATTTGCGCTCTGCCTGTCGGATATTGTGCCAAACCCATGGCAAGCGGCTCGGATTGCAGAAAAATTAATCGAAAGTCTCAAAACAAGCGGACAAACCGATGAGAAAATCTACGATAGACGTTCTTATCTCATACCGACGTTGCAGGAACATGTAGCAAATGAAGTAGAAAATCAGGCAGAGCAGATTTTTCATAAAAAACTGAATAGCGGAGAAATCCAATTCGATTTGGATGTAGGTAAACCCAATTATAAATTGCGACAAAATTATAAAATTGAGGTACACGCCAATCAGAATCTACTTACAAAATACGGTAAACCCGTCCAACTCAGTCTGTTTGAACCGATGTACGAGTATCCTTCAGATAACGAATTGGAAAAGAATTTTGCCCATTTTCTCGATGGTGAAAAGGCATTGCAATGGTGGCATCGGGTCGTGGCGCGTCAACAGGGCGAGTATTACGTGCAAGGCTGGAAAGAACAACGCATCTATCCAGACTTTGTTGCCATGGCAAAGGAAGTTGAAGGCATGACGCGCGTCCTAATTTTTGAGACCAAGGGACCACAATTTGAAGGTAACCGAGACACCAAGTACAAACGAAAAGTGTTAAAAACACTTGAAAAAGCGTTCAACCTCACCAACGATACAAAAATGCGTGAAGTTCCAACACAGACAGGTATCTTTCGATTGGTTTTCAACGAGCAAGAGTTTCAAGAAATATCTGCACAATTGAATGAAGGTAGATATTCTACGGAAAGTTAGCACAGCAATAATCTATCATTTAACTTTTGCCTTTTGCCAGCGAATATGCTACTATTTTAACAAGCAACATGCGGAGCATAGATTTTAAGTGGGAGTCGAATCGTGAGCAGTTACTACATCGAATCCTTCAAAATAGACAAACTGTGGGGCTACCGAGACATCGATCTAACTTTTAACAAAGATATAAATATATTGATAGGTCCGAATGGTTCTGGCAAAACCACTATTTTGAACCTTCTTCATTCTATCTTATCGGGTGATCTACGAAGTGTCGCAAACTTTAATTTCCAGCAAGCAAAAATCGGATTGAAAAGTTTCAAAGGTAATTCTGTCCGCACTATTAAGGTTGATATTGGAGACGAATCCTTGAAAATCAAGGTAGGACAGAGAGAATATAGTGCCCCTATAGATATTCTTTTGCGCCGGGGACCAACCCGATCCTCTCTTCGCTATTTTTATGAAAGAGATAACGTTATCAGGAACATGCTATCAGAGGAAATTGATGGCGAATCAACTCCAATAGTTCCTCTGGTTTGGCTCCCTGTAAGTCGTTGTTTACCTGTAACAGAAGATGAGGAAGAAAGGTATACGAGAAAAAAGCCTTTAGAATCAGTAGACTTACGCCTTGAGGATTTATTAGAAGGTCTTTCTCGCTATCATTCCACCTTAAACGCCCAACTTTCTGAGCGTTATAGGGAATTTGAGCGTCAGGTTCTATCAGTAATTCTTTTTAGTAAAAAACACGACCAACTTAAGTCAATACGTAACTCAGTGTTTCACTCGCCGCCAACAGAAGCAGAGAAGGATCAATTATTAAATGCTTTTGAAGCTGCCGGGTTCTTAGACGAATCGATGCAAAACAGAATTGACGATCATTTCGCTGCATTCGATGCTGCAAAAAAGGTGTTGCCCCTGATTGATGCGGGAAAAGACATTCCCCTGGAATTTGAAGATACCTTCGTAATTCCACTTATAGGTCGAACAAAAGCTATGGTTAAATATGCAGGAGAACTTGAAGAGGATAAAGAACGAATTTTTGCCTCTTTACAACTTTACGAGAAAACAGTTAATTCATTCTTGAATGATAAATCCATTAAGGTTGATGAGAATGGTCTCTTAAAAATTAAGTCCCTTTCACCATCAGAATTAAACTGGCGACTCCTTTCTTCAGGGGAAAAACAGATTTTGATCTTGCTTACGCAAGCCCTCCTTATTCAGAAACCCTCGTTTACGTTGAAGGTTACACTGACCTCCCTTTCTATAATGAAGTTCTCCAAGGTTATAATTGTCGGATAATATCAAAACAAGGGAAATCAGAATGTGAGAGATTTGCGATGTTTCTTGAACAAGACAATCACCCGTATGTTGTTGTTCTTGACGGAGATTACGAGATCTTAGAGTCTACTCGAAGTCCACATCACAGAATTGTTTGGCTTCATAGGCATTCTTTTGAGAACTATCTTCTTGAGGAAGATCCGATAGATAAATTCCGCCACTACCGAGCTCCTTTAGAAGACAGTTTAGATAGACTACCAAGCAGCTTTAAAGAAATTGCTGCAGATACAGAACAGAAGTTTAAGGAACTATTAATTTTAGATGTGGCACATCAGCGCGCGAAAACAGGTCGTAGGGTGTTTCCCAAGGCACCAGACGAACTCTTTGCAGGACCAAAGACAATTGATTTCAACAATAGTGAAATTAAGAAACTATGTAATAAGGCAGCTCAAGGAATTGATGAACAAAGTATTGAGAATGCAAGAACCTTAGTACAAGATTTTTTAAAAGAACATCGTTTCATTGACTTACTTCCAGGACACTTCGCTTTTGGAATTATACGGCGTTGGATAAATTACACTGCCAATGTAAAACAAAGAATTTTAGAACCGGATATCAGAGTGTTCCTTTCAACAGAAGTATGGCATTCAGTAAACACCCGCGACCATAATAGCCTGAAAAGACGTTTACGTCGGGCAGTCCGAGAAGCAGAAAAAATTCGGCAAGCACAATCAAGCACCGGTTCGTAGTCCTGCATTATCGCACGTTAAGACATTACCTCCTCCAATAACTCCAGTCCGCTATTTTTATCAAAACATCGTAACCTTTAAAAACAGGACCTACGCAATTTTGACTATGGGATCCACGAAAAATAAAAAATAAATTTGCATCTCTACATTATATATGTTATCATATACATACTAATTGAATTATATTAACCAAAAAAAAAATAAAAATAACCCTTCACCCACACAAAGGAGCACAAAACGTAGACTCGGGTAAAACGAAAGCCCTTTTGCCTAACGACTCAGAGTCGCCCCAAACGCAAATCGAAAATCGCAAACCGAAAATGTTACACTTTTCGCCTTTTTTTGAAATATGAACCCATAACACAATTGCCTCTGAACCCTTACAACGACTAAGTTTATCGCAATGGCACATCCATACCCAATGTTACACTAGTGTAACATTTTAAGCACAGATGCACTCTCTCTTAAAGTCCCTGATAAGCGGACACCTGCAATCGCACCCCGAACCTGAAACGTCTGAACCTGAACCGCCCGAACATGAAACACCCGAACATGAACCAATAAAACCTAACCCATCGCAGAAAAAAATATAACGCAGATTTTTGCGTACAAAAAAAATTAAAGTGCCTTTATGACGAAAATCACAGCAGCCGAACGCGTTTTTCTATCGCGCGCCGAAGCCGTTACCGAGAAGATAGGAGACCGTTAGTTTCCTGAGCACAGAATGTCTCATTAATTATGGGATCCACTATAAAAACCATAATTTCCTTGATTTATCCGCAGCAGACTGCTATAATTAAGGACAGAAAAGACCGAAACATTTTCAGCGGACAATCACAACGAACACACAGGCAACCAGAAACCGACGGGACGACCACAGCATGGCGGTACGAAAAGGAACTTCAGAGAGATTCTGGTGTGTTAAACAGATAGATATCTTTGACGACCTCTCCGAGGACGACGTAGACGCTCTCAAACAGATAACAACCTTCAAAACACTGAAGCACGGAGAACCCATTTCCGACGAAGGCGTTTATCTGCTGAAGGAAGGACGTATCAAAATCTATGAAACACCAACTGAAGGTGAACCCGTTACTTTAGAGGTTATGGAACCTGGCGAAATCTTTGGCGGAATCGAGTGGGACGACAACGAAGCAAACCGGAACATCACCGCTGAAATACTGACAACAGAAGCCGTCATCGGCAGTGTCAGCGCAAAAAATTTCCAATTCTTTCTGAAGCGGAAATTGCATTTAGCGATGCCGTTCAAACGGTCGTTACACCAGAGAGCACTGTCCGCTATAGACGCTGTAATTCGCAGATTAGATAGTTCGTCCAAATGGACACCCATTGAGACATCAGGCACTACGCTCGCAACGCAGCTGCTCCGTCTCCGAAATGTGCTGTTCAAAGGGATGACCTCACGCCGGAAACAGCGAGACGAAACCACGAATCCATTCACAAACGTTGCGTTTCGGAGTGCTGAATCAAGGCTCGCGCTTCTATTACGGAATTACGCCGATGCACCGAGCCGAAACCGCACAATAACCGAGCGCGGTTCTCAATGCACGCTACGCAAACTTTCAACGAAAAAATTAGCACGCTTAATCGGCTGCTCCAACGAAAAAATAGATACACTCCTAAACCTGTTCAAACAACACGGAATCCTTAAAAAACGGTACCGACGCATCCAGATATTAGACCCTTGGCACCTCAAAAAGATTGCCAACGCAAGAATGCAAACGCTACCGCAGAAAATTAATAACATAAAAACCGATAATAACCGAGAGAATACCGAAACCTATGAACAAAACGAACCCTTATTTGCAGTTCGACCAACAGATGGTCGGTGATATCTATACCTCACAAGAGGTGATGGACAACCTGACTGTCTTATGTGATGAATACGGCGCGCGATTTGCCGGAACGCCAGAGGAATACGCAGCCGCGAACTTCATCGCAGACCGCTTCAAAAAATACGGACTCCAGAACGTCAGACTTGAAGATTATCCTTATGCCGGTTGGACGCGCGGCACGGCGACGCTTGAGGTGCTCGAACCGATCCGTCGAAAACTGCACTGCATCTCGCTCCCTTATTGTCCGGCTGACGACATCACAACGGAATTGGTCTCTGCTGGACACGGAAGTCCCCCGGAATATGAGGCACTCGCGGATACCGCCGCCAATACTATTGTTATGGCGAAAAGTTCTTCGCCGCCGGACCTCGGACGATGGGTACACCGTAAAGAGAAATTTGAACGCGCCGTTCTCGCTGGCGCGAGCGGGTTCATCTTCGTCAGTGAACACCCGGGTGTCGGTCCCGAAACTGGAAGCCTTCAAAACAATCGACCCGCACCGATTCCGGGGATATCTGTCTGCAAAGAGGATGGCGAATTTTTGACGAGGCTCTTGGACCGAAAGCAAGGAAAAGTCCGACTGAAACTCCAGACCACGGACGTCAACGAGCCGCGCACGTCATGGAACGTCGTCGCAGACCTACCCGGTCATGAAAATGGTTCAGAGATGGTGGTTGTCGGCTGCCACTACGATGGACACGATATTTCGCAGGGTGCACACGACCCCGCATCAGGTATGGTATCCGTAATAGAAGCCGCACGCGTCCTATCCGCTTACGCAGGGGACTCGCTCAAACGCACCGTCCGGTTCATCGCCTTCGGAACAGAGGAAATCGGACTTACAGGCGCGTTCCGTTACGTCGAGGCACACGATTCGGAATTAGATAATATCCGGTTCATGCTCAATATGGACGCAGCAGGCGGCGCAAGTCGCAAAGGCATCGTCCTACACCAATGGGACGCATTAGGAACGTTCTTTAACACCGCACGCGAACAGATGAACGCCGAAATGCCGGTCGGACAGAAAGTACATTCCTACTCCGATCACTTTCCGTTTTTCCTAAAGGGTGTCCCCTCAAGCCATATCGGTGACCCGGAGGCACCACCGTCCGGTAGAGGGTTCGGGCATACGGCTTACGATACACTGGATAAGGTCAAATTAGAGAACCTACGTGCCGCTAGCGCAGTCGGTGCCAGGGTAACACTCCGATGCGCCAACGCCGACGACTTCCCCGCCAAACGGCGATCACAAGAAGCCGTCCAAGAAATCGTTGATACCGATCCGGGGTTAGAAGGATATCGGATATCTCTCAAACTAACAAATTCAGTATCGGAAATAGGCGTGTAAAGTCTGACATTCAGGACACCAAAATCACTGTTTTTTGTTTATAGTGGATTTTAGAATTAACAGGGCACTTTGAGGGGTAGGAGGGAACTCCGATTCCCGACTCTCCGATTCCCGACTACCAATGAGTTTTGTCGCGATTCGGAGATCGCTCCTACAGCAATGTGTCTCTTTAATTTCAATGTTCACTATAATCAGCAGCCTCAGCGGGTCGGAGTAATAGTGTGTTATGATACGTTTACCTTGTTATCGCAGGTATCCAATCCTGTTGCTACTATGTCTATCTCCTATATTGGTAGGAACACGCTGTAACAGTACTTATAGTCCAGAATCCAGTAACACAGCGACACAAGAAAACGCAACGACACAAGAAGCAGTAACCGCATCGCGGCACACAGCCCTCGTCACAGCAGTAGCGAAAGCCAGTCCGGCAGTCGTTAACATCAGTGCTGTCCGGACGGTCGAACAACTAACATTCTCTGACGAATGGTTCCGGCGATTCTGGGGCGAAATTCCGTACTCGAGAAGACGTTTGCAGCGCGAAGTCGGTTCCGGGGTCATCGTTGACAAAAAAGGATATATCCTGACGAACCACCACGTCATCGAAAACGCAGATAGCATCACGGTTACTATCCCAGATGGACGGGAGTTTACAGCACAAGTTGCCGGATACGATTATCTCTCAGACCTCGCCGTTTTAGAGGTGGACACAGACACAACGCTGCCAGAGATTCAGTGGGGAGACTCGGACTCCCTTTTGATAGGGGAATGGGCGGTTGCCATCGGAAATCCGTTCGGTTTATCAGTAGGCGACGCACAACCTTCCGTAACAATTGGCATCGTCAGTGCAATACAACGCTCCCGAATTGTTGAAAATTTTTATCATGAAAACTTGATTCAGACAGATGCCTCCATTAACCCGGGGAACAGCGGCGGCGCGTTGGTAAACATCCATGGTGAACTTATCGGTATAAACACGGTTATCCATTCAACCAGCGGCGGTTCACAAGGTGTCGGCTTCGCTATTCCGGCGAATAAAGCCAAGAACGTCGTTGAACAGATTAGTGAGTACGGCAACGTCGTCCCGCCTGATCTCGCTGTCGAAGTCCAAGACATAACCGAAGCATTAGCAGAAAAACTGTCAACACCGATGAACGCGGGTGTCTTGGTATCAGAAATAAAGAAACAGAGTCCGATTGCCAATGCCGGCATCCGACGCGGAGATGTTATTCTCAGCATTTCCGGGCATCGCATAAAGAGTGAAACAGATTTTTACGCACTCACGCGTCTGCTACCGATCAATCAACCGATAAGATGTGAATTCAGCCGTCGTGGTAAAAATAGACAAACCGAATTCAAAATAAAAACAAGGCAATGGAGCTATAAACCTACCGGATGGGGTATTACAGTTGCCCAACCCGACAAGGCTATGGCACGTGAGTACCAGATGCCAGGCGTTATTATCACACACGTCGATAGAGACAGCAGATTGAAGGCTGGGCTTAAACGCGGGGATCTCATCTATCAAATAGATGATACGAGTATCTATTCACTCGAAATTTTTAAACTCGTTGATGACAACATCCGTTCTCAATACACAGCACGCCTCTATTTTGAACGAGACGGTGTCCGTGATGCCATTGAGATCTTCTTTAATAGAAACAATCGTCGGAGATAAGTGTTCTTATAGTCATCAGTTCAGGACTTACGCAGGCTGCTCTTTATGTACCACAAACTGTTAGTTTGTGACACAAAAACGCTGTGTTTTCACAAAAATTTCATCTAACAGAACCACATAAAGTCAAAATTGCGTAAGTCCTGCAGTTAACAGTTAAAACGTTTCATGTAACAATTCACCGGTTATTGATTAAAGAAGTATTTTGTTTTAACCAAGGTCTGTAGCCTGTAATGTAATGGAAGGCGGATCTACGGAAAAGGTGCTTAAATATCCAATCCACCTTACCGAACCGCAAGGAAAATTAAAAATATGAAACTGCAACTACCGACACTCATCGCCGTCTGCATTTCTATTGTGATCATTGGCGTCATCTATTTTTTTGCCAAAGATGAATCACAATTGGGCATCGCTGTTAATCTGGAAAGTGAAGAGTTCAAACAGATGCGGACACACGCTAAAGATGCCTTTAACGCCAAAAAATACCAACAAGCGATTGAACTTTACAGCCAAGCCATAAAAATGCGTCCCGAAAATGCCGAAGTCTTTAACGACCTCGGAGCCGTCTATTATGCACAAGGACTCGAATACGCTGGACCCAACTGGCCCTCATGGGAAAAAGAATTGAGCAGCGAATCACCCGACGCAGCAATAGCAGAACTCAGAAACGCTATCGACAAAACCAACTCCGGCTCGATTGTGCTCAAAACACGCCACGAAGCAGTCGCTGATGCCATCGAGGCAGATGCGAAAGGACTCGGCGGCGAGGTATACAGACAACGCTGGGAAAACGAAATCACACTTAACATTCTCATCGGCGACACAAAAGTGTATCTGTTGCTCGCACGTGACCACTACATGCGCGCATTAGACCTAAAGTCAACACATAGCGTCGCGTATCGCAATCTCGGTTCCTTTTATATGAAAGTCGGCAAAACCGATAGAGCCCTCGACTTCTACCAAGAAGCATATAGACTGGATCCACGCGATGCTGAATTGGAAGAGTACCTGAACCAATTCAGAAAATAAGCTGGAAGGGAAGAACGGAAGCATGGAAGAAGAGGGATGGATGGGTGCCCAACCTTCCAACCTTCCAATCTTCCATGCTTCCAACCAAGTCCCTCTGGAGACAACGTAGGCGAGGAAATGGCGTATGCAGCACAAACTTTGCGCAAATTGTGGATTCTTGAATCCGGCGTTCAAATTTTGCGGTGAATGCGGCACACCGCTCGACGCTATCTCGCGCCCAGGTGAATTGTCCCCAGCGGACCCAACCGCTATTGAGCAAGCACTCCCACACGGAGCGGAACGCCGACAGCTCACCGTTCTTTTCTGTGATATCGTCGACTCCACAGCATTCACCGAAAAGCTCGATCCCGAAGAACTCCGAAATCTATTAGAGATATATCGGACCTGCATCATGGAAGTGGTCTTAGCACAAAACGGACACATCGCTCGCTATTTCGGGGATGGTATACTCGTCTACTTCGGTTACCCGACGGCACATGAAGACACAGCGCACCGCGCCGTCAGGGCTGCACTCGGTACCGTCGCCGCTATCGAAACGCTAAACCCGTATCTCCATACAACCTTCGGTGTAGAGATTAACGTCCGCATCAGCATTGATACAGGGCGCGTCGTCGTCTGGCATATCTCAGCACAAGAATCCCCAGAAGCCATTGATATCGTCGGTAAAACCCCGAACCTCGCTGCAAGGATGCAAAAAATGGCATCACCGAACACCATCGTGATCGGTGATACAACACACCAATTGGTTGAAGGCTTTTTTGATTGTGACGCACTCGGTGCCTCCGAACTACGCGGTATTTCGCAACCCGTCAATATCTATCAAGTGTCAGGTGAAATCCCTGCGCAAAGCCGACTCGACATCGCCAGTGAAAGCGGATTAACACCCTTGATCGGACGTGAACATGAAGTTGAACGCCTCAAACAAGGGTGGACACAAGCACTCGCAGCGAAAGGACAAGCACTCCTTATTGAAGGTGAAGCCGGTATCGGAAAGTCAAGATGTGTACAACTCATTCAGGAATACGTTGAGAAGCATATAGAGGCTGTTACTTTAGAAGGCAGATGCTCACAATATTACCAGAACAGTCCGTTGTACCCTATCCTTTCGCTGTTCCAAGAACACGTCGTACAGTTTACAAATACCGATACCACGCAAGCGAGACTCGAAAAACTCGAAAATTTGCTTCAAAACTATAGCGTCCCCACTGTCGAACAGGAGACAAACACACAAGCACATATACCAGAAACTTTGCCGCTCCTCGCTGAATTATTGGAGATACCTTTTGAAATACAACGCCAAACCGAAACCGGTATCGGTATTCATCCGTATAGCAGACCGATTGAACAGCACACATACCCCTCCGGATGGAGGCGCAGACAACGCCGACAACAGACACTCGAAGTACTCGTCGAAGTACTTGTGAAGATGTCAGAACAGAAACCGATACTCTTCATCGTAGAGGACCTTCACTGGATCGATCCATCAAGTATCGAATTCCTCACACTTTTAATCGCACAGGTCGAAAACGCTCGAATCTTCGTGGTCTTGTCCTGTCGTTCAGATACACATCATTTTCGGAGCAGTGCACAACCCAATGAAGAACCGAACACACAGACCATCGCAGATGAACAAATCGCAAACGAGGTTTCCGTAGATAGAGAAACTCTGAAGAAACTGCTGCAACCGGCATGGGCGAATACGCTACCGCTGGAACCGCTCACGCCACCGCAGGTAGAGACAATGATCCAACACGTCGCAGGCGATACGCAATTATCATCAGCCTTAATGACAAAAATCGTCGAAATGACGGAAGGGGTCCCGCTATTCGTCGAAGAACTCACACAAATGATGCTCGAAGGCGATCCCTTGACACTGTCAGCGGATGCGACGGACGCAAGCAACCGGACGGAAACGCAAACAGTAAACGTCCCTGTAACACTACAAGACCTGCTGACAGCGCGATTAGATGAGCTCGGGCCCGTCAAGGAGATCGTCCAACTCGGGGCAACACTCGGCAGAGAATGGACAGCCGAATTACTCCACAAGATCGCCTCCGGTGTTGAACTCGGCAACGATACTTTTACCGATTTCGCAGCCCTGAAGGCTGAACTCGACAAATTAGTAAACGCCTACATCCTCAATCAAGACAAGATCGCTGATAACCAGTTCCGCTATACCTTTAGGCATCCGCTGCTACGCGAGACAGCGTATCAAGCACTCCTAAAGAGCAGGCGACAGCAGTACCATCAACAGATCGCGGAGGTACTTCAACGCGAAGACGGTTTCCAACCCGAACTCGTCGCATATCACTATACCGAATCTGGACTCTCTGGGAAAGCGATCGACTATTGGCACAGAGCCGCACACCGCGCATTAGAACGGTCGGCAAACGTTGAGGGTGTCCGACACATCATGCAAGGGTTGGCAGCACTCGAAACACTCTCAAAGAGCGTCAGTACACCGGAGGAACAGGAAGCCGTCAAACGGCGCGAACTCGAACTGCAAACAACGCTCGGCATAGCATTAATCGCGACCAAAGGGTACGCCTCCGCAGAGGTAGAAGTCGCCTACACACGCGCACGGGAACTCCTCGAAACACTCGAAAAAACGGAGGAAACCTCTTTAAAAGGTAAACCCGATACCTCACTCAATGAGATAAAGGATCTCCGCTTCCCGATACTCTTCGGATTATGGCTCTCACACGTTGTCCGCGGACGCCTCCTGTCCGCGCGTGAACTCGGCGAAGCCTGTGTTACTATCGCGAAACAAACAGAAAGCCAAACCTTCGAAATTGAAGCACGCCGCGCACTCGGCGCAACGCTCTACTATTTGAGCGAATTCAAAAGTGCATTAGCACACATGGAGAAAGGCATTGAATACTATCAACCGCAGCACCACCATGCAATTCCAGCGTTCCTCCACTACGTGGCTGAACCCGGTATGACGCTCCTCGCCTATTCCGCCCCAGTCCTGTGGTGCCTCGGCTACCCAGCACAAGCGGAAGAACGGCTTAACAAAGCAATAGCGATCGGAAAAGATGTAAACCATCCATTTAGTGAGGCTGTATCGCTCCATTTTAAAACCGTCTTCTATCAATACCGCGGTGAAGTCGCAGAAGTAGATACCGCAGCGATGCAGATGCTACAGATCTGTCGGGAACACGCATTTTCCGGTTGGGAAGCCGCCGCACTCGTAATGCAAGGATGGACAATCGCAGAACAGAACCGTCCCGAAGAAGGCATTGCAATGATTCGCAAAGGCATCGCCGCATGGGAAGAAACGCGGGCTGAAGTGCTCCTGCCACTCTTTCTTGCACTGCTCGCACAAGCATATCAACGCGCCGGACAATACAGTTTGGCTTTACAGACACTCGATACCGCATTAGTTGTCATCACACGTACAGGTGAACGCACGTATGTCGCTGAACTGACGCGACAGAAGGGTGAACTCTACTTGATCCTCGCCGAGAAAGTTGAAGCTTACAGCAACGAGAATACGACAGCGACGCTCGCGCAAGCCGAATCCTATTTCCTCGAAGCCTTGGCTATTGCCCAACGCCAAGACGCAAAATCGTGGGAACTCCGAGCCGCACTCAGCCTCAGCGAACTATGGCACTCACAAAACCGAGGGAAAGACGCCTATAACTTACTAAAACCGATATACGCATGGTTCTCAGAAGGTTTGGAGACAAAAGACCTTATCCATGCCAAAAACCTCCTAAAGGAATTAGAAACTTTCGCACAGACTTATGAATAAATAGTTATAAGTGGTAGGTTATAAGTTAAGAGGTTTAGGGATCCCCAACGCCTCTTTACTTATAACTTATAACTGTTAACTTATAACTTAAAAGGAAAATATGAGACTCGGCATCGTTGGACTCTGCGGTGATTTCCGCACACTTACATCAGAACAGATCGCAAACATCAAGGCACTGGAATTTACAGGTTTAAGTTTCCATTTTCCCAGCGCGGAGATATCGGATGTACCACCAGATGCCTGCACGCGTTGTGTAGAAATGTTGGAAACCGCAAAACTCGACCTCGTGCAATTCGGCATCACTTACAATGAATGCCTCTTTCACCCAAATGCCGCTGTCCGAGAAGCCGGGATCGTAAGCGTTCAACGCGGCATGGCAACTGCTGCCGCTCTCAAGGCACACCACTACCTGTTCCGTCCAGGCAGCCTTAACCCTGACGGTGCTTGGACTTCGCATCGGGATAACTATCTCCCAGAATCGATGGAACGCTTGATTGAGACACTGAAACCGATTGCAGCACATGCAGAACAACACGAACTCACGCTCGTTATGGAAACACACGCCGTCTCCATCATGGATTCACCAGAAACCTGTCGAGAAATCGTGGAACAAGTCGGTTCCGAACGATTACGCATCGTTATGGATTTCGTCAACCATTTCCAAACACTTCGGCAGGTCTATGATAGCGAAGACCGTCTTAATCATATCTTTGACGTGATGGGTCCCATCGCACCGATGGCACACATCAAAGATATTACCGTTCAGAACGGCCTCGTCCTCCACCTCAGTGAAGAGGTGCCGGGTGAAGGTGAATTGAATCTCGGCGTGGCACTAAAACGTTTCGATGCACTCTACCCCAACGGTTACGGACTGATCGAACATCTACCCGCGGAGAAGATCCCGCTCGCAAATACCAACGTCCGACGCATCGCCGCCAAAAATGGAGTTAACATCTATTAGGAGATTACCGTATGTTCAAAAATACACGCATCCTACAACGCTTTTGGTCGTATACACTGATCGCTATTTTTCTGTCACTTACGGTTTTACCTGTAGTCCTCGCGCAAGAAGAACCGGTTACCGACGCTTTAGCAGAACGCGCAGGGAACCTCAGGAATCAAGTAGTAACCTACGTAGTGGTAGGCTTAATTCTCTTTCTGTTTACCGGTTTTTTCTACATCATAAGACTCTTTCAGAAAGATAAACTCTTAAAGACGCTCCTTAATAAGTATGTCGTTTTTCAGATGAAGGACGACAACAAACGGTATCGCGGCACGATGCGCCTTGAGTTCACAGGGATGGAAATCATCTCCGAGGAATCCAGACAACGGGGACACGCACCGAGTTATGTCTTCACAAGCGAAGAACAGAAAGCCCAAATTGTCGCCTATATCCGCTATCACGATGCGATGAACGAGCGTGAACTACGCGAACGCGCCTGGGAACTGGAGCGCGTCTACCAGCCACCACTCCTCTACAAAATACGGCGGAAAATCCGAAATGTGTTCGTCGCACTCAGAGAAGCAACGAAAAAGGCTATCGCCATGGTGTTTGAAGGGATCCGCAACAGTTTTGGAAATCGCTTCAAGCAATACAACAAAACATTCCAAGAAGCACTCGGCAACAATAAGGCAGATGTTACCGGACTCGACAAACTCGAGGACACCACTCAATACCTCGAAGAGCAGGAAACCTATGAACGTCTTATTGAACGGTTCGTCGGCACCCGTATCAAAGTTCGCACAACGACAGGTGAATATACGGCTATCCTCAAAGACTATAATAAAGATCACATAGCGTTGATGGACGTGAGAGATGGACACAACAACGGCTACAGAGATGATTGGGGATATGAAATTGAGTATAAGCACAACTTAAATGCCCTGAACCGACGCGACGACCGCGGTTTACGCTGTCGCGCCGAAGGCGACGACAAAAACGGATATTTTCTCGTCTTTGAAAACAATACACCTTACCAGATCCTGCTCGGGCAGGTCAATTTCTTTGATGGGGCACCCCCATGGGGATGGAATGCCGAATTTAAAAAATATCGCATCAACCCCTTCAGTGTCCAGAAACTCCGAATCCAACCCGTCGCCCAACATAAGATCGGTCCATTCGAGCGCGTCGCCAAACCTGAACGCCTCACGATAAAAAACTATAAAAAATTTAAGGTCAACTTCCGCTCCTTCCGCCATGCCGATATAATTTTTCCACGCTCACGCTGCACCATTATCGAAAGCGCAGAAAAATATCAACCGGAACTCTTTAGTCTAACCGGCTTGACCGATGCAATCTTAGACCTGAGTGATAAAGAGGACATCGCCATCACAGATAAAGAGGGCAAACCTATTCACGGTATAAACGTCGTCCACGGATATGTAACCAACGTCAACGAAGAGCGCATCGATCTGAAGACAATTGACACCAGTTATAGTCGCCGGTGGGATATTGAAAATGCCTTCCGCAGTTTTGATAACAGATTCCGTCGCGGATTCCCGCTCCACAAAAGGCTAATGCCGACAAATCGCGCCAAGATTACTGCCCACGCCGCAATCGTTGAGCAGATACACAATAATTCTGTTCAGCATGAGGCGTTAGCACCGCTCGTCTATCCACAGAACCGAACCCTAAATACCACAGAACAGCGAAAACGTCGCCGAAAACTGATCCGAAATCGAATTGCCGGAAGCATAAACGCTGTCGTTAACAGTAAGTTCTTGAAACCCGATACCGGAATCGCAAGAGTACCAGGTGTCACTCGATCAGAAGTACAAATAGCGATGCCACTGAAACTCATGGCATTTACCGGTAATACATCTACAGTCGAGTACCCTGTCCTTGAACGTTTCGAGTACATCAAGGAACATCACATGCTCTATAGCGAAGTCCAAGACTTAAGAACTGACCGACTTCCGAAAACCGATATTTTGTGGATCGGCAACGGTGAAATCTATAAATCCGGCTATCGACTGAATATCGATGCCGAACATCGGATCAAAAACTTCGTCAGTCAAGGCGGAGTCGCCATCGTTTCCGGACAAGATATCAAAGCGAGTGCCAGGCAGCGCCGTGGAACCGGATGGATCCCCGAACCTCTCACCGGCATTGAGTGCGACGAAACTTACGAACTATTTCCGACATTAAAAGGAAAACGCTCACGTATTTTTCAACATCCAAATCCACTAAACGGAAACCACCACGTCGACCCAGACGCAATGGACCAACCGTTGATCCGACTCGACGATATGTGGCTCGATCCGCTTGGAAAATGGACATCCCTCGCAAAAACCAACATAGCCGCAGCTGGGCTACCAAAAGAGGAATTCGCAGATGCATCGGCGCTGCTTCTCCTGCCATTCCAGAAAGGGCTATACATCGTCACCAGCTTGAAAAATGAGACAGAAGAGGATGTGAAAATTAACGATAAAATTATGGAGAACCTACTCCACTTCTCTGTCAGATGGATCGACAAACAACGTTCCCCGCGCAAACCACAGAGAGGAACCGTAAATTAACCAAGATGGCTATCAGCTATCGGAACTTGAATGGATGGGTGGATGGAAGAATGGAAGGACGGTTTCTTCTATCCTTCCAACCTTCCAATCCTCCATTATTGCTTCCGAAGTACTTCATCAAGCCTCTCAACCCCTTCCGTAATAACCAAAGCGATCTCAAGCACAGCTATCACAAGCTCCCGATCTGCCAGAAGATTCACCAACTTCTGTTCATCTTTCTGTGTTGTGACAATCAAATCCGATTGCGATGCCTGAAACGCGGCATCTATCTCTGCCATGTCTGCCTCAGTATAAACGTGATGATCGGGAAACGCTAACAATGTTACGCGCGCTGGCGAATATCGCCTGAGCGTTGCAGCAAACGCATCTGGGTTCCCTACCCCGCAAACAGCGAGAATCCGTTTCCCCTCAAATGCTTTCGCAATGTGGAGAAGCTCCGTCTCCTCAAACTTGTGCTTCGGAACTAAAGGGTAGAGGCGCACAGGTCGGTGGACACTCTCCAAAATCAGCGCGTTCGGCGCTAACTGCTGCAATGTCGCTTTAGTTTGATCAAGAACGCGTGCCTTTAACATTGATAAAGCCGAGAACGCGCGCCTATTTTTAAACATCTGAAATCGCGTTCTCGGCTTTGGCGTCGCGTTCTTGGTCAATCGCAACATATCAACTGCGTCTGTATGCGTCAACAGGATAATACCGGCGCGTCGGAGAGCCGTCCAAGGTTCGCGTAGGGTACCCGCGGGTAATAATTTCTCTCCATACTGGAATGGAAGAAAGGAAGAAGGGACGATTGGGGCCTCATCCTTCCTTCCTTCCACTCTGCCAGCCAAGTCTCCTCCGACAGGAATGGTAAGAATATCGACATCACGCGCAAGTTGCCGGTGTTGGAACGCATCATCAAGCAGCAAGACATCCACATCAAAACGTTCAAGTGCAACTCGGCCCGCCTGATAGCGTTGCCGACCTACAACAATTGGAATGCCCTTGAGATGTCTCGCCAACATGTACGCTTCATCGCCACTCTCTTTTAAGGTAGCACACACCCGCTCACCATCTGAGACAATCGTTACCGGCTCACGAGACGCGCGTCTATACCCACGCAGTAGAATCGCCACGCGGATGTTCTCCTGCTGAAGATGTTTCGCAATAGCAATAACAGCAGGTGTTTTCCCTGTACCCCCAACCGCAATATTACCGACACTAATCACGCGACACGGTAACCTGCGCGCTTTCAACACACCTACCGCATAAAGTCGGTTCCGTATTGAAACAATCAAGCCGTAAAGCCAACTGAGGGGAATTAATAAGAAACGCAAGGGACTGGCAAGAAGCCTCTTCTGGAACGAGGTAAGGTCGAAAGCGTGTGTGAGTTTCATGGTAAATAAAGTCGCGAAATCTGTAAAGTTAAAAGAAGGTTTCCTAACAACTTTAGGCACTTTAGAGCACTTTACAGACTTTCTGCAGCATCTAACACCAATTCAGCAGTGCGTTCAGCTGCACCGGCTGCCCCAAGCTGCGCATAAACTGCTTGAAGTGACTCGCGCTGTTCTTCACGTCTCTCTGGATACCTCAGAAAATCGAGTGCTAACGCTGTTAAAGCATCCGGTGTCAACGCTGTCTGTAGCAATTCTGGGACAATATCACGTCCAGCAATAAGGTTCGGGAGTCCGCTTCGATTCAGCGGGGTCAACATCTTGATGATATGCCAGTTGACGGCAGCGGTCCGAAAGAGGATAATCATCGGTGTACCGATACATGTCGCTTCAAGCGTCGCTGTACCAGAGGTAACCAGCAACAAGGTTGATGCTCGCATCGCTGTATACGTCTGATTTTCGACAATCTGAATGGGTGGGGTCTCTCCGTGCCTGTGTTCCGCAATACTTTCACGTGAAATTCCGGGGGCTAACGGGAGGATCCATTGCGCGTTGGGATAGACCGCCGCAATATTCGCAGCGGCTTTCAGCATAACCGGTAAAATATGTCGAATTTCCGAACGACGGCTCCCTGGCATCACCCCGATAACAGGCGCGTCTTGATCATCCGATCCAGATAAATTGAGACGCTCTCGGGCATCACATACCGCTAAAGAAGTCTGTGCAAAATCGACAAGCGGATGCCCGACGAATTCAGCGTTCGCCCCAGCATCTCGGTAAAATTCCGCTTCAAAAGGGAAAATCGCAGCGACAACGTCTGCTGATTCCGCCAGTTTCTTGGCTCGACCTGCACGCCATGCCCACGCTTTCGGCGGAATGTAATAGACAACCGACACGCCACACCCACGAGCAAATTTGGCTAACGGCATATTAAACTCAGCAAAATCCACAAGGAGAAGCACATCCGGACGCTCCTCACGGATACGTCGTTTCAGATACGCCTGCTTCCGAAGGAACATCGGAAGGACAGTCATCACATCAGCAAAACCCATGACAGCGGAATCTCGGATGTGAAGATCAAGCGTTACCGATGCCGCTGCCATCCGGTCGCCCCCCATGCCGAAAAGCGTTATATCGGGACAAAGTGCCTTGAGTCGGTGGGCAACATGAGAGGCGTGCAAATCACCAGAGGGCTCCCCAGCAACAATCATAATTTTTGGCTCTCGGCTCTCGGCTCTCGGCTCTCGGTAAAAAGATGTTTGTGACATCAACAAATATTGTAACTCCCACAAGAATCCACTGACGGCTGACGGCTGACAGCAGACAACCATCTTACGGCATCATCCCCGGCACTTTCAGACCATCGGTCTCATCCAAACCGAACATCAGATTCAGGTTCTGCACAACGGCACCGGCAGCACCTTTGCCGAGGTTGTCAATCGCTGCCATGACGACGACGCGCCGGGTACGCGTATCCACTTCTAACCCGACATCACAATAATTGCTGCCGAGCACAGACTTGGTCTGTGGGTAGGCACTGGACGGAAGCACACGAACAAACGGCTCATTCTCGTAAAATTTATCATACAACGCAAGCGCATCCGCCGTAGACATCTCCTCAGTGAGACGCATGTAGACGGTGCTGAGAATGCCTCGCGTCATCGGCACAAGATGCGGCGTAAACGTCACACGAACCGGGGTCTCCGATGCAACAGTACTTAATTCCTGCTCAATTTCTGGTGTATGCCGATGCACACCGATATTATAGGCGACAACATTAGACTCACGATTCGGATAGTGTGTATTTTCGCTCGGTTTCGGACCGGCACCCGAAATTCCGGACTTCGAGTCAACAATGATAGAATCCAACGCCACTGCACCTTGTGCGACTAATGGCATCGCTGCAAGTATAGCACTCGTCGGATAACACCCCGGATTCGCAACCAATTGGGCAGTCCGAATCTGTTCACGATACCGTTCCGGCAACCCATACACAGCCTGTTGCATCAATTCCGGACTTGTATGTTCAGCATGGTACCACGCCTCGTAGGTGTCCGCATCTCCGAGCCGATAGTCCGCACTGAAATCCACAACCCGTAGACCTTGTGCCAGAATTTGCGGCACAAATGACATCGCCACCTTGTGTGGAACCGCAAGCACAACAACATCTACCCGATTCTTAAGCGAATCAAGGTCCAAGGCTTCAAATTTGGTGGACAGAAACCCGCGAAGGTTCGGCAGGACATTTTCAACACACTGACCCGCGTATGTTTCGGAAGTACAGAGTGCCACCTGCAGCTTGCCAGAATGGTTCGCGAGAAAGCGTAACAATTCGCTACCGCTATACCCCGACGCACCAACAATTCCAACTTTTATCATTTATGTTTCACCGTATATTTTTATCCCGAAATCATATATTATGTAGGAATTTTACTACATTTTGAGACCAAAGTCAAATTGCGCCTTCACCTCAATGCCTTCAATTTTGATAAGAATCACTGACCGCCGACTGCCGATGGCTGACAACCGATAGCCATCAAAAGAAATACATTGACAGCACATTTACATACAAGGTAAAATATAGCAACCTTCAACTTACGTCTCACGCTATAACCTTTCAGACAATCAGATAGGAGAAGCTATGAAATTGGCACGATATGAATTAAATGGTACCATCGGTTACGGCATCGTCTCAGGCGAAAGTCTGAACGTTTTATCGGGATGTCCATTTGGAGAATACAGCGAGACAGGTGATACCGTCGCTTTAGCAGATGTCCGACTCCTTGCACCGACGACGCCCACAAAAGTCCTGGCTGTCGGATTGAATTATCGGAGCCACTTAGACGGTGCCCCGGAACCGACAAACCCCGAAATCTTCATCAAAACGCCTTCCTGTATCAATGATCCAGGCGGCAATATCGAATTACCGGACGGCGATGATGATGTACACGCCGAAGGTGAACTCGTCGTCATAATGAAAAAACAGACACGAAAAGCGACACCAGAAGAAGCAGCCGCCAATATTTTAGGCGTGACCTGTGGCAACGATGTCAGCGCCCGCACATGGCAGAGTAACGATTTACAGTGGTGGCGCGCCAAAGCATCGGACACCTTCGGACCCATAGGCCCCGTTATCGCTACCGATGTCGATTACACTGACGCACAATTAGAAACCCGTATCAACGGCGAAATCGTGCAGAAGCAGACAACCGCAGACCTCATCTTCCCAGTGACAACCATCGTGAGTTTCATCTCACAGGCAATAACCCTTGAACCGGGGGATGCAATCTTTACCGGTACACCCGGCACAACCACGGCATTAAAAGCCGGGGATACCGTTGAAATTGAGATTGAAGGCATTGGCGTTCTGACAAACCCAGTCGTAGCACAGTGAACCTCTTTTGTAGCATAGGAGACTGTTAGCCTGTGCATCTTATAGCATAACCTTAGTTTGTGCACTTCGGAATATGGAGGAAAAATGCATTTTATACCGCTACCGCATCTCCAACGCAGCCAAGTTTCTCAAAAGATTAAACTATCTCTCAAAATCGCCGTTCCGATACTCTGCCTTAGCATAGCAATACAGGCATCGGCAGTGCTACTGTTTCACGACGACTTTGAGAAGGATAAGATCGGAAGCGAACCCAGCAAATGGGAAGTTGGACACGACGGCAAAACAACCGCTAAAGTTGTCGCTGACCCGAAAAAAGCGAGTAATAAAGTCTTATCGACTTCTGACAATCCATCTAACGACTCACGACACGATGTCGGCGGCTCCATCTATGTCGTCGGTGATGACGGTTGGGACGATTACGTCGCTGAATGGGATATGATGTTCCCCGATGACTTCTATATGGGTGTCGTCTTCCGCTTCCAAGACGGTGAAAAATTTTACTTAAGCGACCGACGGCAAGGGGGTCGGGATTACCACTTCTACAAACGGCAAGGCGGTTGGGCACTCGTCCAAGCTGGCCTGGTGGAAAACGACCCGGAAGTCTGGTATCGCGCACAACTGACCCTCTCCGGAGATAAGTTCACCTTCAAGTTGAAAGAACGGAAGGACAACACGCCGTTTGACAAGATCGATCCGGCAACTGAAGGCGAAGACGGAACCTTCAAAACCGGCAAGTTCGGCAACTACGGACTCGTTTATATTGACAACATCTTTATCGGCGATTCCGTCGAAGACCTCGTTCTACCTGTTGAACCACAGGATAAACTCAGTATGACCTGGGGCGAGATTAAGGACGCTTATTAAAGGAAGCGTGGAAGGTTGGAAGGAAATTTTAAAACATGTCGACTTATGTTGCTCATGGCGGAGAAGACACCGTCATCACATCGGAAGAAAAACGCGCACTTCTACACGAGGCACTCCTCAAATTGGGCGGCATTCCGAAAAAGATTCTGGTTGTCCCACCGGATATAACACGCCTCCACTCAAACGCAGGCGAACTCACCCGAATTCTCTATGAATTGTGGGATTCCGCAAACGGAACAACCTTTGACATTCTCCCCGCTATCGGCACACATGCACCGATGACCGAAGCACAGATCGCCGAGATGTATGGCGATTTGCCCAAGGCGACATATCATGTCCACAACTGGCGGACAGGGTTGTACCATTTCGGTGAAGTGCCATCAGAATTCGTGCAGGAGGTTTCAAGCGGTAAACTTGATTATAGCATTCCTGTCGCTGTAAATCACCGTCTCGTAGGAGAAACCGGGGCACCCAGTCCCTACGAATTGATCATCTCCGTTGGACAGGTGATTCCGCATGAGGTGATCGGTATCGCCAACGGATTTAAGAACATCCTTGTCGGTGCAGGCGGGGTTGAGATGATTAACAAGTCGCATTTCCTCGGTGCCGTAGACGGTATGGAACGACTCATGGGACGCACCGATACCTCTGTCAGGAGGGTATTGAACTATGCGCACACGCACTATCTGAAACAACTCGGCATTTTGTATGTCATGAGTGTCATGGATGCCGATGCTTCCGGGGAACGTGTGATGCGTGGACTCTACGTCGGTGACGATGCGCGGACTTTTGAGACCGCTGCCGAATTGAGCAGAGCCGTTAATATGACATTCTTAGACGAACCCCTATCGAAGGTAGTCGTCTATTTGGACCCGAGGGAGTTTAAAAGCACATGGCTCGGCAACAAAGCGATCTATCGTACACGCATGGCAATGGCAGACGACGGTGAGTTGATTATCATTGCCCCCGGCTTACGCGAATTCGGCGAGGACACTGAAATCGATCGGCTTATCCGCAAGTACGGCTATCGCGGCACACCGACAACACTCAACGCGGTCTCGGAAAACTCAGAACTACAAGAGAATCTTTCCGCCGCGGCGCACCTAATTCACGGCAGTACCGAAGGACGTTTCAAGGTCACTTATGCAACCGAACACCTCACCCAAACCGAAATAGAATCCGTCGGCTACCAGTGGGCACCGCTCAACGAAGTGATTGCCCAATACAACCCCGAAACGCTTGTTGACGGATTCAACGACGACGGCTTCTTCTACATCAGCGAACCTGGACAAGGATTATGGGCACTTCGCTCTCGGTTCAATGCGTAGATTTGCCAAAGCCTCTACTTTATGGTACAATATACAGTAGAAAAACCGAAAGTTTACATTGAATATGATAAATCCGTCAGAATCAACTCACACAGGTCCAATTGAAGAAAAGACTGCCCCGGTCTCGGACTGCGATGTCTTTGTCTATGGCTCAACACCGGGCGGTTGCGCGGCCGCTATTGAAGCCGCGCGACGCGGGTGTAAAGTCATTCTTGCGTGTCCACAGCAGCATCCTGGCGGGATGATGGCAAGCGGGTTATCAACAACAGATGCCGTACGACGAGAGATGTTTGGTGGCTTGGTCATCGAGTTCATCAATGGTGTGCGCGAAGAATATCGGCGAACCATCGGTGAAAATTCCCATGATTGGAAACGCATTCAAGACGGTTGGTTCTATGAACCTTCAGTTGCAGAACGGGTTTTTGATCAACTGCTCGATGCAGAAGCGGATGCTTTGGGGTTTCTTAGAGGACATCATCTGATTAACGCAACCGTACAAGCAGATCGTGTTAGAACGATAAAATTGGAGACCCCTGATGAATCACAGCGACTTGTAACGGCGAAGACCTTTATTGATGGCACTTACGAAGGCGACCTTGCGGCGGCAGTAGATGTCCCTTATCGTGTCGGGCGTGAAGGTATCGAAGAATATGGAGAGTCACGGGCAGGCATACACTACATGAACTGGCGGACAGGAGAGCAGATTCTGACACCCGATACTGGCGAATCGTCGCCTGCCATTCAAGCCTATTGTGCTCGGAGTATTTTCACAACAGACCCGGATAAGATCGTTCCCATCGAAAAACCAGCAACTTATGAACAACATCTACAGGATTTTCTACCCTTACTTGACGATTTCGCAACAGGACGCATCCAAAAATTAGGACTCGGTACACCGCTACCAAACAAAAAATATCAACTAAACGGTTCTATTGATCGGTTGACCAGCCTGAATTGTCCCGGTATCAGTTGGAGTTGGCCAGAGGCGCAGCGGCATCATCGGCAACGACTTGCACAATTCCACATCGATCACGCCGCAGGTTACGTCTGGTTCCTTCAACACGAACCGCGGGTCCCAGAAAGTACGCGCCATCTATGGAAACAGGCAGGACTTCATCAGGATGAGTTCACCGATAACGGACACTGGCCGTGGCAAATCTATGTCCGTCAAGGTCGGCGCATTGAAGGCAGAGCATTGGTAACACAACATAATTTTAACGTTGATCCGAAAACAGGACGAACCCCTCAAATTGACCAAGCCATTGCGATTGGCGAACATTCGTTTGACGTTCACCCCTGCCACGATCGACGCTATGCAGTGGACGGTTTTATGGAGGGTGTCCTCTGGTATCCGAAAAAAGCGGAGGGTCCAGCACAACCCGGTCAAGTCCCTTATGGTGCGATGTTGCCCCAACATTTGAACAACCTACTCGTACCGGTTGCAATGTCAAGCACCCATGTTGCGATGTCGGTGTTGCGTATGGAGCCGCTATGGATGACGACAGGTCAGATCGCCGGACTCGCGGCAAGGCAAGCGATGGACAGCGGTATTGATGTCGCTAACCTCGATCCCGAACCCTTACCGCGGATGCTAGACATCCAAGTAGATCCATACAACCGCAATTAATATTTGTAATTAACATACAAATGTGGTATAAGAATTAGAAATCGGAGCACACCTATTTCATCGGACGAATTTCTCGCGACCTATCCCCTTAACCTCCTAATCCATCCAAAATATTCTGGAGGTAAAATATGCTTACAAAACAGCAATTAGCACAATTTGAAGAAACAGGGTATCTACTTCTGTCCGGATTAATTCCACAAGAGACTGTCACAAAAGCGAGAGAAGCGATGTGGCACATGATGGGAATGGATGCTGATAATCCGAGTTCATGGGCAGATTGCAAACATCCGCCTGCCTCTGAGTTTTACATGCAGAGTGCGGGAGCTCTGACCGAACTTTTCGGTGTTACGCATCCAGATGTTTTGGCATGTTGCACGCCTGATTATCTCGCTATCCTTAAGCAACTCGCCACTCAATACCCAGGGATCCCGCATTGTGAAAGGCAGCATCCTGATGGTATCTGGGCACTCAACAAATTCCCCGTTTCAGCCGAGTGGAAAAGACCGTCGCCCCATTTAGATGGCGACTTCCGAGATCTGCGATTAGATCCCGGAACATTTCGAGTGACCAGTTTAACCTATCTCACCGATGCGAACGCGCACAGCGGAACAACAATAATATGGCCCGAAGGCCCACAACGCATCCGTGAATTCCGCAAAAACAATCCAGGGTTCTCTAACCATATCCGTGATATGAAGGCACAGTTTCGAGAGATGGATTTAGGTGAACCCATAGAAGTCGTCACCAAACAGGGAGACGTACTATTTTTTCACCACTTGCTACCGCATAACGGCACAATGAATGTCAGTTCTGCCCCGCGTTTCGCAATCCGATATATGTGTTTATGTCTTGCATGCCGCAAATGGGAAAAAAAAGAGGAGTGGAATGTCTGGATGCCTTAAGCGATTTTTGAACGTTACAACGAAAATTGAAGTTTTGTAGCGCGATGCACGTCGCATCTGGGCGAGTACGCCGCAAAACTTTCCAGTTTGCGTACACAGAGGCAACACAACCTAAAAGATAAGACTACAAAGGCGGAAACTCAGGTTATTATAAAAAAGAGGGACGATCATGCGTATACTTTCTTTTATTTTATCACTCCTGCTTGTTGTCGGTATCTACACGGCACAAGCCGTTGATGAACGGACATTGCTGCTCTATTTACCCTTTGATGATGGTGCGGGGAAAAATCCCAAAGATGCCTCCGGCAACGGAAATCAAGCCAGCATCAACGGTAAGTTGAAATGGGTCAAAGGCAAATTCAGTGGAGCCCTCGAATTTGATGGAGGTGCGGAGAATTTTGTCGAAGTGGCACACAGTGCCGATCTCGAAGGTATGAAACAGTTAACCGTTGAAGCCTGGGTCCAACCTTTTGGAACAGATGCCCTTGCAAGAGGGATCGTCTCCAAACGCGCAGGATGGCAGGCTGGAGATGTTTACAATCTCTTTTCGTGGAACGAGAGCAAGTTCTGGGCGAGGGTTAACGGGAAGAGCGGCGAACAAATTTCATCAACATCCATCTTAGAAGATAAAAAATGGATGCATCTCGCTTACGTCTATGACGGCAAAACAAAGAAGCAACTGCTCTACGTCAACGGTGAACTCGAAAACGAAGTAGATCACCCCGAAGATGAAGTTAGTAGTGGTCAAGAACCGTTATGGATTGGCACACTCAATCAAGGGTACTCGCAAACGTGGAATGGCCTCATCGATGAGGTCAGAATCTGGAGCAGTGTCCTAACTGAAGATGATATTAAATCGTCGATGGCAGGAGAACTCTTACCCGTCCAACCTTATGGAAAAGCGACAACAACATGGGGAAAAATTAAGAGGAAAACTTACTAATTTTTATTCTGATTTCGGAAGTCGTACTTTGTTCATTTTGAATTAACCCCGTAGGGGCGAGGTCGCCTCGTCCCATACCAAAGATATACCATTTTGAATTAACCCCGTAGGGGCGAGGTCATCTCGTCCCATACGAATAAAGCATTGCTGTTTTTCAGAACCAACTAACGTTTAAACAAATTACAAGGAGATCACTTATGACCAAGAGATTCATTGAAACCTCATTCCGTCTATTACTCGTCGCTTTAGCAATCACACTCATAGTGCCGCTTGGAGCGGGTACCGCCGTCGAAGATGGCATGGTACTTTATCTCTCGTTCGATGAAGAGGGCGATCCGACCGATGCCTCAGATAATCCGACTGATGTCACAGTGCACGGAACATTAAACAAAGCTGATGATCAATTCAACGGACAGGCGATAGAATTTGACGGTGACAGTGCAAACTTCATCGAAGTTGCGCATGCCAGCAAGCTTGCCGGTATGGAAGCATTGACGATCGCAGCGTGGGCAATGACAACAAACGCTGATGCCCTGGCAAGAGGCATCATTTCCAAACGCGTCGGGTTCAACAATGCTGATGTTTATCAGGTATTCTCATGGAACGATGTAAAGATGTACGCTCGCGTCAATGCCCAGAACAGTGGAAATACCCAAATGGTTTCCGAGACAGTCCTCGAAAGTGATGTGTGGTATCATTTCGTGATCATCTTCGATGGGACTGCGCCGGAAACAGAGCGAGGCAGGATGTACGTCAACGGCACGCTGGAAGGAACGTTTTCTCACCCGCATCAAGCCGTAGGTGATAGTGATTCCCCGGTGTGGATAGGCACACTGAATGGCGGTTATGCGCAAACTTGGCTCGGACTTATCGATGAACTGAGAGTCTTTGATCGGGCACTCAACGAAGCCGACATCCTTCAGTTGATGGATGGGCCGACACCCGTCAAACCGCGTGGAAAATTAGCGACGACATGGGCGGGACTCAAGCATCAGTAAGCAACAGTTGTCAAGCATGTTAACGTTGCTGCCGGTATATGCGATATATGAAACCGTCCCTCTCTTCCACTGATGTATACCGAATCTGGGCAAGGTTCGTGGCATAGCACTCACAGTTCAGTTCGTAGGGGCTGGGTTCCCCAGTCCCCTTACGGTCCCACCGCGTGTCCAAATAATTATAGACTTTACTATAGGCGGAACCCAAGAAGCGTCAAGACACAGATTTCCAATGAAAGTCGAACTCACCCCCAGATACTAAAGGAAGAGGTATCAATATGGATGTTAAAACTTGGGCGTTACCAGCGGGTGCTATCGCCCGGATAGGACGAGGGCTCGCATATTCCCTGGCACTCTCCCCAGATGGTAATAGACTTGCAGTCGTAAGTTCAATGGGAATTTGGTTGTATGACATATCCACCATGAATCCGCTGGCATTTTGGGAAAAGAAAGATAGACCGGTTTTCACAATGGCGTTTTCGCCTAACGGCACTTCGCTTGCTACCGGTAATACAACCGGTGAGGTCAAAGTGTGGGATATACGAAATCAACAATGCCTTTCTGAAATGAAGTGTGAGGGGAAGTTCAACTCTGTCCGCCAAGTCACATTTTCACCAGATGGGCAACGCCTCGCTTCTTCCAGCGGAAACTATGCCTTTCACGTTTGGCAACTTGAGACTGGCGAACAAGTCGCAGCATTTACTGCTGAAGATGCCCTCGAAAGTAGACCTCGCACCCTCATCCCACTTACCTTTTCTCCCAACGGAAATCTGCTTGCAAGTGCAACACCAGAAAACACGCTTTCTATATGGGATATCGAAGCGAATGAACGCATCGCTTTATTTACTGGACATACCGCCCCCGTCGTGACACTCATCTTTTCTCCATGTGGTCGGTTTCTAATCTCAGCAGACAAAAGTGGTGCCTTGTACAAGTGGGATTTTAAGGAAAACATTGCAACGGGACAAAATTCCCACTTTTCAGTGATGCCAACACACGCGAAATCTTATCGGAGACTTGGCTATTCCATTGATGGAACACTACTTGCTGTAGGGGTAGATGATAGCGCGCCAACACTTACCGTTTGGGATGTAGAACGCGGTAACAAGTTTGGAACCCTACAAAGTTCAGAACGTCCTTTTCGCACTGACTTTTCACCCATAAGTTCCCAATTGGCAATAATCAGTAAGAATGATAAAATTCAGACATGGAACATTGGGGAACCTAATTCCCGACCAGCATCTATTTGTGATCATCTTTCGCCATGTGGTGCTGTCCGATTTTCGCCAGATGGAAGTATTCTGGCCACAGGGCATTGGTCAGGTGCTGTCAAATTATGGAATGCTGAAGGACTAACACTCCGAAAGACGTTCAGCTGTGGATATCGCAAGGTGGTCCGTTCCATTGATTTTTCACCTTGCGGCAATAAATTGGCTGCCAGCTCCTACGATAAAACTGTGAGTATATGGGACTTTAGGGAACCAAGTGCACCACCCGTTAAACTTGCTGGACATCAAGCAGTGCTTTATGCCGTCGCATTTTCCCCAAAAGGCGATCTATTGGTGAGCGCGGATTCTAAGGGTGTTCTGGGTATATGGGATGTTGAACACAACTATGAACTGAAGAGATTTACGGAAGAAACAGATTGGATATGGTCAATAGCGATCTCACCTGATGGAAAGCAGATTGCAAGCGTACATGATCAAGAAAACGCTCGGTTATGGGACCTTGAGAACGGTGAGCAGATTACGGAACTATCTTTAGCTTTACCGCAAGATAGAACAAAGTATAAAGGGGATCCAAACGGCATTCAGATGTTTCTTCAGTGGTTAGAAGATGACATCAAACAGTCTGAAGTTCCAAGGTCAATCGTTTTTTCTCCCGACGGCACTTTGATAGCCGGTGGTGTTTTTGGAGAGATTCGGTTCTGGGACGCGAAAACTTATGAAACGCAGATGATAATATGTCAACCGGAGGGATCCCAGAGACCTGCAGCATTAACTTTCTCGCCGTGCGGACGCTATCTAGCTGCAGGTGGATGGTGGCAACAGACTGATAAAATGTCTATCCGTCTGTGGGATATGACTACCGCTGAAAACATCGCCACCTTCTGGGGACATACCACTGATATTCAGTCGCTCGCCTTTTCACCGGATGGCACCCTGTTGGTAAGTGGCAGCTACGATGGCACCACCCTGCTATGGGACATGAAGCCTTATCTCACCCCCATTGATGCACACTAAGCCTGGGCGGGGTTTATAAGTGTTGCACTTGCGGTTTGGTAGGCGGGGTTTGTAACCTCGAAGTGAATCCCCATAGAAAGAAGGAAAACGGCATGCGACTCTTCAAAAGTATTGTCAACTGGACACCGAAAATATGGTTACCCTTGGCAATTGTTCTGTTGAATGGTGTAATTAACTTTTTAGACAGGGTATATATTTTTGCGGATTTATTTGAAATCTCCGGTAATATTCAGATTATCGGTGGATTTTTCGGTATCGCCACGGCATTGATCAATTGGATTCTGATAAGTGTTCTCCTCTTTTTTGGATGTCGGTTATTGTGCGATAGCAAAGGCGTTTTCCTAAATTTCTTTAAGATTATAGGTTTGTGTCACCTCGTTCTCTTGGTAGTCTCATTAGGTCAATTCATTTTCATTTTAATCAGTTCGCCTCCCGATCTCACGACGCTCGAATACAACAACACGACAAGCTTACAACAACCATCAGAAGCGAATCTTGAGGCGTTGGCTTCAGTCGAACTACCAGCCCAAGGGATTAACATTGCGGGGTACATCTGTTTCGGAGTTATCCTCGTAGAAGTGGTTCAAATCTTTTTTAAAATCAGGTCGGGCCAGGCTCTTTTTACTACATGTATCGCTTATACTATCTATTGGGTTTCAAGCGAAGCCTTAGGGTCCGTTCTTTTGCATCTTTTTTTCTTTCTTTTCGGACAATTCTTTGTTCCGAGTTGGCAGCCGGTCGCCCCGATTTCACCATAACCTAATGTGATATCAGCATTTCAGGCAATTCCGATAGACTCTGAATTGCCTCCTCCCACCTATCGGCTTGTGTACCATCTCGGTCAAGCAATATCGGACGAATCCCTACGCCTCGTGCCCCGACGATATCTGCCTGGTATGTATCTCCGACATGGACGACTTTTTCCACCGAAACATTGACTGCAGTGAGCGCGTAGTTGAAAATATGTGGATCGGGTTTTTCGGATCGGACGCGCGCATCGTGCGAGGCGACGATGGCATCAAAATACTCGGCGATCCCTAACCGTTCGGTGAGCGGGTCCAAAGGTGTATCCCAATTGGAAACAACCGCTAATTTGAAGCCTTCATCTCGGAAACGCTGAAGTGTGGGAATGACATCATCATAGAGGGTAGCACTATTCGCAGCAAAGAGGTAGTGTCCAGACTGCAACAACTCCCACGTTATCTGCTCCACGTGCTTCTCAATGCCGACCTCTCTTATAAATTCACATTCTCGTTTCATCACCGTTATCAACACTTCCAGCAAAGAATAATCGGTAGTCGGGTCGGGCACCGATGTGCCGGCAAAGAGGCTTTCCATTGCTGTTTCACAGCGTTCCCAATTGACAGCAACACCATACCTCTCAGCGATTCTTTCAAGGTTTTCCTCAAGTGAATGCCTATGAAAACACAATGTTTTATAAAAATCAAAGAAAACAGCTTTTACCAATTTTTAATTTTCCTTGCGGGAGAACGACGGGCGTTAAGATTTTTCCGTGCGTTTCTGAAATCTGAAGAAACACCCAAGCAAAAACCCTGCGCCGTTGTTGCAGGCTACAGGTTCGATTTGCAGCGTTAGTCGCGACCAGAAAGCAGCTTCGGCAACTCAGACAAGCTCCGAATTGTCTCCTTCCATCTGCCGACCTGTGTCCCGTCCCGGTCAATCAGTATTGGACGAATGCCGACATCTCGGGCCCCAACAATATCTGCTTCGTAGGTATCCCCGACATGCACGGCTTCCTCCGCCGAAACACCGACTGCCGCGAGTGTATAGTTGAAGATGTGTGGATCCGGCTTTGCAGACCGGACACGTTCATCATGTGAAGCGGTAATCGTGTCAAAATAGTCGGCAACTCCCAACCGTTCGGTGAGTGGGTCCAACGGCGTATCCCAATTGGAAACAATTGCTAACTTGAAACCGGCATCTCGCAAATGCTCAAGGGTTGGGACAGTGTCATCGTAGAGTGTAGCAGCGTTGGCAGCAAAAAGGGAGTGCTCAGATTGTAGCAACTCCCACGTCATTTGGTCTAAGTAGTCTCGAACACCGAGTGCCGCCAGAAAATCTCGGTAACTCTCAATGATCTGCTGCATCGTCTCCAGAAGATCGTGGGTCATCGGATCGGATCCCGACGCATCCGCATAGAGATTCCCGCGTGCCGTGTCATAGCGCTCCCACTCAATTTCACAAGCATACCGAGTTGCGATTTTTTGAACTCTCGGTCTAAGTGATTCTCCCCAAACCCCTAACGTCTGGTAAAAATCAAAGAAAACGGCTTTTATCATAATTTTAGAATCAAACGTCCTATCCCGTCAGAAATTACCACTACGAAAGAGGTTTAAACACACCTATCAAACAGAACACGGAGGACGCTTATTACCTTTCTCATTCAAAGAGTGCTTCCGTGAAATCTTCAAGGCTTTTCACGTTAACAGCAATGAGAAGCAGCTGCTCAAGACGTTGCAGATCATCTATATTTTGAAGTGCCGGGGTGAGGGCACGCACCGCCTCTACGTGGAATTTCGCGTTGAGTACTGCCATGAGACTCTTAAAAGTGGCTTCCTTGGCCCCTTGCTCAATAAACTTTTCGCGTTGGTGTTGGAAAACAGCAGATTCTTGCATAAGTTCCTCCGGTATTTGTTCAAACAAGCCCCGGTCATAAACGAGGCTCCCGAAGAGGGAGAGCCCATAAAGCAATGTGCCTTTCATCGGTGGGTCAACAGGTGTCGCTATTGTTGCATCAATACACTGCTGCACCCATTGATCAAGCGGCATCTCCTCAGGCGGTTTCATGAGTGGCGTAAACGGCAACAGACCTGGTGTTTGCGCTTCTAAAATTGATTGTCCCTCTATCTCAATCAACCGTATCACCTTATAGTTGAGCCGATAATCGTAGCCATTCCAACTATACGCATAGTGCCCTGGGTCGTTTTTGCCAGCGTCTGGATGAAAGTAGATAACGTTGGAATAGACATGCATCCGGTGTTCGCCGACGAGATAACCGTGATAGTGTGCGTTCCGGGCCCACATCGGTTTTTCCGTGCTGTCGCGGAGCTGTAATTCAATATGTAGAACAGCCTCGTGGGTGTCCAACCGGACGTGCTTTGTAATATCTGTACGAAAGGCACGGACCAGTTGTTGTTCGGTGTCAAGGTCGGCAAGCACCTCGACCTCCGAGACATTCAGGACAAACTGTGCAATTTCGTTGATTTGTTCATTCAGGATGTCTTTTCCGGTCGTATCGTATTCTTGTGCCATGCAGGTATTATACAATAGATCACTGCCAAATGTCAAAGGGAAAATATCAGAAGAGTCACGCTGAATTCTTAGGATTCTTAGGAAGGAATATGAGAATGTGCATAGGCGTGGGTTAGGAGCATCTCCTTTAGTGATAGCGGGTCGGATCGGGGATACCTGCCTCTCTAAAGCCCTTTTTCCGAAGCAGGCAACTATCACAACCACCACAGGCGTTGCCTTCCGCGTCAGGATCATAGCAACTTAAGGTGAGACTATAATCGACACCGAGCGCAGTACCGATTCGGATGATTTCCGCTTTCGTTTTATTAATCAGTGGGGCGCGGATTTTCAGTTTTGTTTTTCCTTCAACACCGGCTTGGGTTGCAAGGTTCGCCATCCTTTGATAGGCATCTATATATTCAGGACGACAATCCGGATAACCGCTATAATCAATAGCGTTAGCACCGATAAAAATGGTATCGGCGACGAGAACTTCAGCATAAGCGAGCGCGTAGGAGAGAAAAATCGTGTTCCGAGCAGGGACGTAAGTTATCGGTATGCTATCACCCATTTCTGCATCAGCTCTATCCTTCGGCACTTCAATATCTGCTGTCAAGGCTGAACCACCGAAGATACGCAGATCGATGTCAACGATCACGTGTTGTTTCACACCTAATGCTTTTGCTGCCTTTTCTGCAAACTGCAACTCTACCGTGTGCCGTTGCCCATACCGAAAACTCATTGCGTAGGTGTCATAACCTTCATCGCGTGCAAGGGCGAGTACTGTTGTTGAATCTAAGCCGCCACTCAGTAAGACGACCGCCTTTTTAAACACTGATTTCCTTCCAAAGAGAAAGCGTGGAAGATTGGAAGGATGGAAGATTAGGTGGCAGAAAGTTCCTTCCAGCCTTCCGCTCTTCCGCCTTCCATCTTTATCGTTGCTATGCCCCTTCAAACTCTAATTTCGCGAAGCGGAGAAAAATACCGCCACCCGGTCTAGCAAGGGGACCGTTGATCGCTAAGCATGCGATGACGTGTTTCGCACCAGGTTCCGCGCTTTCCGTAACAACGACGCGTTGCGGTGTATTAAAACCGGAGGCGGCACCACGTCCTGAATCCCCGAAAGCCAGATCAATTTCACCATCAACCCAGACTTCACCGTAGTCATCAATACACGTGTGGAACCAGACCTGTGAACCGGCGACCGAAACCCCATCAACTTCTTCAGGAAGTGTCACGGTAATCCGATACCACCCGAAGCAGAGTCCCGATAAGATGACTTCCTGGATATTCTCACAAACCGGCCATCCTGAATCGTCATAATCGGCGAGGCGGGCAGATACTTCTGCCAACCGATCGACCAAGCCACCGTTGGGTTCACCCGGGACAAGTCCCTCGCCAAAACGCCACTGGGCATTTGTGAGTTCAAGATGTTCGGCATTTTCTAAATCAAGTTCTGCAATAATCATTAGTATTCCTCTCTTAGTTTGAAAGCAGCACAAACTTTTAGTTTGTACGCTCAATATTCGTCCACCAGAGTTTATAAGCAATACCTGTCGAAAAAATCAGGAAAATTCCTGCGACAATAAACGGAACATGAACAGAGATGTAAACCAGAAAACCGCTTGCGACGTAACCAATCAGAAACCCAGTACTCCATGCAAGATGCGTGAGACCGACACCGTGTCCTTTCTCATCAGGTTCAGTAAATTCATTGATAAACCGCGGGATCGTCGTCGAAAGTGCCCACGCCGCACCCGCCCCGAGTATCCCAAGAACCTGCAGTGCAATGAAAGAATTATGAAAAAACGCCACCCCAAAAGCGAGCAGTGTAACGATTGTATTCGCCACAAGCGCAGGTGCCCGGTGTCCAACCACATCACATATCCGCCCGACAAATAGTTGGCACCCGAAAGCGAACAAGAGACTGACTGCACCGTAGTACCCCGCCGCCTTCACGCCAGCAATACGTTCAATCAAGACCGGCATCAGCAGGTTCACGGACCCCCAATAATAAGTCGGCAAAACGCGTAAACCGATCAGCATCCGCATCTCTGACCGCCGAATCAGATTCAGGTATGCCGCGACGTTAAGCGTTGACTTCCATATCCCCTCACGCCTCCGTTGCGTATCCGTAAACTGTGCCAACCGAGGTAGAAAGAGGCACGCCCCGACAAACAGAACACCCGCCAGAACCGCCGCACCGATCCCAAAAGTACTATAACTCGTCCGGTCAATAACCTCACCCGCAACAGCGCTCCCAATTGCATTCCCGACAGTACTACTGATGAAGTACAATCCTGTCGCTAACCCTAACCGCTCAGGAGTTACCGAACTAATGAGATAGGTTTGTCCGCCTGCGGTTTTAAAACCGGAAGCAATACCTTCATAGCAGAGAATACCCCAAAGGAACAAAGGTATTTCTGTGGTGAACAGTGTCCCTATTACCACTGCCCCTGTCATTCCGATCAGCACAGTCGGTTTCCGTCCGAATCGATCGCAGAGCGTTCCGCCAATCAGTGCTGAGATGCCACCGAGTCCGATGGGCAAGGCGCGTAACAATGCAGCGAACAGGGGTGTCTCTTCTAAAATCGTCTCCGCATAGACCGGAAACAGCATCTGTACCGGTCCCGTCACCAAACCGACAACAAACACGATAGCGCAAAGAAGTATAAACCCGCGACTCCACATCTTTAAGCCGTCAGCAATCAGCCATCAGCAGTCAGTAAACAAACTCTGGTTTATCAGGATCCCTCTTTACCGATAGCCGAAAGCAAAGCGACCTGATAGCCGATAGCCATTAACAAAAATAGCGTATCAGACTGTCTGTGATGTTTGGTGCGGCGGTGCCGAGTCCACAGGCACTTGTTGCCTTCATAACGGCTCCAATCTCCGAGATCAGTGCCTCCGAATCCGCCCCTAACGGTGTCGATAAAAGCTCTGTCAACCGCTGTGTACCGATACGGCACGGAAAACATTTTCCGCAAGACTCCTCCGCAAAAAATTCCATCGCATTGCGGGCGACATCAAGCATATCTCGCGTCTCGTCGAAAACCATGATTCCCGCTGCCCCAAGCATCGCACCCACCTTTTGGAAACTCGGTTCATCAATCGTGATATTCAGGTCGTCTCCAGCGATAAACCCTCCAGAAAGTCCGGCTGTCGTAATCGCTTGAATTTCGTGTCCCTCCGGTGCCCCACCTGCCCACTGATAGAGAAGTGTCCTCAACGGAAGTCCGAACGGGACCTCGTAATTTCCGGGTCTCTGAATGTCGCCAGAGAGGCTAATAATCTTTGTGCCTGCCAAGTTTTCATCACAGCTGAGCCCTTTATACCATGCTGCGCCGTGCCGTATAATTTGCACTGCGGCAGCGAGCGTCTCTACATTGTTCACTGCAGTCGGTAGGTTCTCAAACCCATGCGTCACAGGATAGGGCGGACGATTCCGTGGAAATGGATGTTTTCCTTCAAGGCTATTCAACAACGATCCTTCTTCACCGCAAACGTAAGCCCCAGCACCGCGTCGAATATAGATATGGAAGTCAAAATCTTCACCGAGGATTGAACCTGCAAGCAGCCCCGCTGCCTCCGCTTCCGACAAAGCACGTTCGAGTATCTTTAAAGTTTCTGGATACTCATATCGGAGATAGATAAAGCCGCGCGTCGCACCCGTCGCGTAGGCGGCGAGGGTCATCCCTTCAATCACAGCGTGCGGTGCATAATCAAGAATAACCCGATCTTTAAAACAGCCCGGTTCGCCTTCATCAGCATTGCAGACGATCGTTTTCGGTTCCCCTGGGGCATTGAAGACCGATTCCCACTTCATACCTGTCGGAAACCCGGCACCACCTCTACCCGCAAGTTGACTCTCCTTAAGCGTCTCAATCACATCTGTTGGTGTAAGCGTTGTTACCGCCTGTGTCAACGCTTCATAGCCACCGGTGCGTCGGTAGCCTGTTAGTGTATTGCGTTCGGGTTCGCGAATTTCAGCGAAGATACACTCTTCGCCATCGCCGGGATATGGAGGCGGTAAAGGGGAGGATTGTACGGAGAGGGTGTCCGCTCGCTTTCCAACAAATACCTGATGTCCCTTCAGCACCGGCACGCAATCGTCGCACCTTCCAGCACACGGCATTTCGGTCGCGCCTTCGTCTTTGAGTGCCTCAAGGATCTCCAGACCACCTTGCAATCGGCAGACAGGTCCCGTACAGACGCGCGGTGAGCTCTGGCCCGGTGCCTCACGCGCAAAATGGTGGTAAAACGTTAGCGTCCCAAAAAGCTCAGCCAACGGAATCCGAAGTCCGACAGCAATGGCGCGAAGGACTGCCTCCGAGATAAACCCGTCTCGGTCATGGAAGGCGTGCAGTAATGACAGCAATGGCGCGGGTTCATCGCGCCACTGGGCAATCACTTCTCGATTCGTCGGGGCTGTCATCTATTTCTCCAATAGGGCATACCAGAATAATTTTTTTCTGTATCTTATCAATTTTTCGACTTCGCGTCAACGCTTTTTTGACTTCACTCGGGAACATCGACTTTAAAGCCATCTATAAGTTCGTTCAACGCTTTTCGCTGTCCGTGGTCGCGGCTCCCAAGTTCGTGAAGTGCTTCTGGGATTTCGTCCTTATGTGCGTCAAACGGAGGCCACAAGGAGGTGTCTACATGATGAAACTGTTTCGCATAGATCCAACGTAAAAACACCGTCATCCGTGGATAATCTTCGTGGGTCCAGCGTCGTCCAGCGTGCCGAAGGTTCGGCAGAAATACGATGAAATCGCCAGCGTTCACTGGGACGTTGTGAACCATTGGTAGCGGGTCATCCATCGTGATGTGTTCAGGATACTGGAAGTTGGATTTGTGGCTTCCGGGAATGCAGGCAAATCCGTTGCCGGGTGGCACATCGACTAACGAAACGGAGAGATTGAAAAAGCTTGCGAAGATTTCATCGTTAGCGACCTGGTATTGGTGGTGTGGACTTCTAAACCAGCCTTTATGCCCGCCGTGTAGTTCCAAACCGTCTGCATTTGGGTAACAGATATTCGCTACAACATCGAAAACTCGCGGATAGTTCCACGTCAACGCAGTCACCACGCGCAAGATTTCTGGGTTCAAGATGAGCCGTTGGAACGCTTCATGCCCGTAGTGCATGTTGTAGACCCACCACGGTTTTCCTTCTGGTGTGTTGATCCGCATAGGTGGCTTGAAATCTGCCTCGTCCCATTCGTACCACTCAAACATCTGTGCTTTCATGAGCTCAACATCGGATCTTGGCACAGCGTTGCGCACGACAAAATAGCCGAGCAGATCAAGGTGCCACTTCTCTTCCTGCGTCAGCATAATTCCTCTCCCTTTTCCATCTTTTCAAGGATCCGTTTGGCAAACCCCTTTTCGCTCCGTTGAACGGATTCTAATTCGTATTGATCGTCAGAAATGCAGTGCCGGTGTGCTTCTATAGGGAGGTTATAGTTCTCATTGAAGTAGAAACTGAATTGGTAGCGATTGAAGACGACCCGGCGCGGATAATCTTCCTTCCAAAACTTTGCACCGTGCATCAGTCGCGATGAAAAAATGAGGCAATCGCCTGCCTTCAATTCAAACGTAATTGCAGGTGCCCATTCATTATCAATGTCAAGCGTCGGAGGTAGTTTGATCTGCGATTTATGTGTGCCAGGGATGCACATAAAACCGTTGTCCTTCGGGACATCAACGAGCGTTATGGCGGTGTTGACATAATTGCTGTAGATCTGACCGTTTCCGGCTTGGTAATCGTTATGCGGGTTACGGAACCCGTCAGGAAAGTCAAAACCGCTCGTGTCGCGGTGAAGTCTCTCCTTTTCGCCTTCGGGGATAGGACGTTGCCTCTGTAAGACGAGGGCGCAATTGAAAAGTCTCGGACGGTTCCACATCAAGCCCATCACAATCCGTAAGGCTTTCTCGTTGAGCGACAACCGCTCGAAAATCCGATCACCGTATTGAACATTGTTTAGCACACCGCTGTATTCGTCTTGGGTGACATTCACAGGTTTAGGGACGATTTCAGGCTGCGCAAACCATCTATTTGCAATCTCAAGCACCTGTTCTACTTCTGCCGGCGATACCACCTGCCGAAGCACCAGATAGCCGAACAAATCGTAGTGCCACTTCTCTTCTTCTGTTAGCGTAGAGGAGAGATCAATAGCACTGTCTTCGCCGCGAATTAACATACTGTCTCCTACTTCTCCCAGTTCAAAGCCATATTCCTAAAAATGAAAGGTTATACTGGCATTTTCCCCGCCTGGTGTGGCGGCAGTGGAAATCTTCGATTCAGCGACAACTCTATCTTTAACTGTATCAACGAGCTCACATTGGAAGCCGAGCTCGCCATCAGTGTCATGCGAAAATTCGCCGCGCAAAAGGTAGATCCCCCCGGCTTTCACATTCGCAGACAATGTTGACAGAATTTGCCTGTCTCTCAGCTTATGCTCATGAAAAGCTTCGTATATAACCGCGAGTGACATGTTGTGTTTTCCGGGGACAACCAAAACCTCGTCAATGGCGGGGTCTTTGCCCAACTCAATTTTCTCACTTAAGGCTAGCCTACCATCAATTCGCAACACGATAAGGTCCGGCCGTTGTATCCATTCACCCTCTGTATCAATTTGGATAATGGCGAGTTCAGATTTTGGCAACTGCGGTACCTCATACACACGCTCCGACACAAAAAGCGTGCCACAGCCGATAAACAGCAGAGACAAGAGGATACCTATGAGTAGAATAAAGATGCTCAATTTTGGTTTCATCTGTCGAGTCCTGGTGCTATTAATGTAATGGTGCATCCACTTATTGCGCTTCATTCTCTTTTCCACCTACAATTTGGATAGATTTAACTTGGTGTAACTATACGACTTGAGGGTATTTTTGTCAACTGAAATTGCTGGCATCAGTATGGACTTTTAGTCGTGGTCTTATCTCTTGACATGAATGCGGAATTGACGGATAATCTAAGCAGCAATGGCAAGGTTATATCCATTGATAATAATAGAATGAATCTAAAGTTAACGGCTCGCTTAACTGAATAGGAGTTAACCATTGACAGAAAATCGAAGTGTAATCATCAAAATTAAGGCGGGTTCGGTCATGCGGCACAATGACCTCGTCCGCTTGCGTTTCAAGCCGAAACGTTACTTTCCCGATTGGCAAGAAGGGACTTCAGTGCTTGCGATGTCCATAACTGATGCAGAGGGTCATGTCTGCGGCGAGGATGTCCCATGTCAATTTGAACCGACGCTCCGTGAACTTGCATGGCAGACAGGCGAACTTCCAGCAGGGACATCAGCACATTACGCGATCAGACAGACCAATGAGCAGCCCCCGAAAACTCGTTATCAAATCGAACAGAAACCGGCGCATCTGCTCATCTCTGCCGATAACGCGTTATTCGCACGATACAATTTTCTTGGCGTCTGGAAGCCTTACTTTTGGCCCCTCAACGCGAATCATGGGACTGTCGTCCGCGGGGCGGGTGGCAGCGACCATCCGCATCACACAGGGCTTTATCTCGCCTACGGCGGGCACGGTGAAGGTGGATCTGCGAATATCTGGTCCGATTGGGATGAACCCCCTTACGGACCTTGCGGGAAGATGCTACACCAACGCTTCGTCCGAATCACTGAAGGGGACGTCTACGCTGAATTTGTCGAAGACCTGATCCACGTCAAAGGGAACGGTGACGTGATTATGACAGAAACGCGGACTGCTCGGGTATGGTATGCAGACGATACGCGGCGGTTTCTGGAAATTACGCACGAAACGACACCACCACTGGACATCGGCGATCGGCAATTCCTGTGTGTCGCGCGTCTGAACCCATCAATGGGTATCCCAAAGGAAGGACACGTCGAAAATTCTGAAGGACAGATCGGTAGAACAGCAGTGCATCATCAACGGGCGCGGTGGTGCGATTTAGGGGGCACAGTGGGAGCTGGGGTGGCCGGTATCGCGCTGTTTGATCACCCAGAAAACGCTGAACATCCAGGCTTTTTCGGGGAAATCGCTGTACCAGAACAGATGAGCATCCTCCACCATCCGCCTGATGAACTCGAAGATGACTGTTTCCGTCTGCAATTTGGGGTCTATGTCCACGAAGGTGTTACGCCAGCGGCAGATGTCGAACGGCATTATCAGTGCTATGTAAACCCAGTGCAGGCGGAGGTCTTGACAGACGCAGCGCCTTAGGCGAGAACAGTACCTAAGGAGACCGTCGCCAATTCATCTCGGCCGCTTGTGGTGCTTGACATCCAGTTCGCGAAGGAGTGCCAAAGTGTCCTCAAACGACAGTTCACCCGTTGAAGCCGTGTGTTCGATGTAATCGCGCGTCTTGCTGTTGAGTACACCATAAAAGGCGCGCACCTCAGGGTCGGGATGGTCCCGCCAAAGCTCAACAGGTATCAACGAATCCTCGCTCAAATACGGACGGTCTGGATACCCGTAATAGACTTGGACTGTCTTGCGTTCTGCCTGCGTCGGACGGGTCGTAGCGGTGTGCAAAACACCGATGTTGAATAGTATGGCTGTCCCAGCGGGTCCGTACAAATCGACAATTCCGCCACGCGCCAACTGGGCATCTGTTTCGAGAATCTCAGCTTCCACCGACTCCGGCGATAAGGAGAAACAGTGCGTCGTTTCATCAACATCGGTCAGATAGAGCATCAACTGCATGAACCCGATGCGTAACGGATGTTCAAGCCAGTGCCTCGGTCCATCTCGATGCCAGCCGCGATGCAGCGCATCATCGTACGGTGCCATGTGTCGGATGCAGATCTCTGAAAAGCACGGGGCATTGCCCATCAACGTGTGTAGGCAATCCATGACGATCGGATGCCGAATCACAATGTCGAATTCAGGTGAAGTCAGAAGCGCATCGCAATTCACGGTCTGGTAATGTCCAATGCGATACCAGTGATCTTCAACTTCAGTGTGGTCACGATCAAAGACATGAACAAAATGCGCAACTTCGGCATCGCTCAGAATCTTACCGAGCGAGATATAACCATTCTCTTTAAAAAACGCATAATCTGCTGGCTTCATGTTTTTAATTTCCCTTGCGGAAGAACGACGCGAGTTTAGATTTTGATGTCCCTTCCTAAGTGCCCGCCTGCGCCGTTGTTGCAGGCGACATCTTTGATTTTTATATAGACCTGACAAACAGATAGACATCTCCTATCAACGCGACTGCATACGCCGGATTCGGGCAGGTGTATCGTCACCCTGAATCTCCGATGATAGAATCCGAAGACTCCGGTCTTCAATCGGCAGCTCCACTTTTACACCGCCACGGCGATGCGACTCTCGGAGCGCGACGGCTACCTCTAACGCTGCGCGCCCATCTTCACCAGAACACTTCGGCGAACCCCCATTCTCAACGGCGTTAATGAGATCTTCAACGATTGTCAATCCCATACCTTGCATCCGGACGGGGATCGGGAACGGACATTTCGCAGGCACCCCGCGTCCGCGTCGCCCGCCGGGGACCATACGAATCAGCTCAAACGTCTCAGCGTTATTCACCGAACGGATGCGTGCCTTCGTACCGATGACATCGACCTCCCACGGCGCAGCCCCACAAGCCGTACTCCTGAGATACGCACGTACACCGTTATCAAAAACGAGGTAACCGTTTCCCTGTAAGTCACTTTCACCCGCGGCGGCTGCATCGGACTGCATCTCACCGAAGACCCATTCCACGTTTCCACCCGCCATATATCGTAAAATGTCAATCGCGTGGCTGCCGTTATGTGAGAGTCCACATTGTGCATAGACGGTCACCTGAAGCACGTCGCCGATTTCGCCTTCATCAATGAGTTTTCGGGCTTCACTAAAGAACGGATTCCAGCGTCGCGCGCAGTTGATTGCCAAGGCAACACCTTCTGCTCGGCAGGTCTCCACCATCTCGTCTGCTTCAGCAAGGCTCAACGAAATCGGTTTCTCTGCCCAGATCGCTTTGACACTGGAGCGCGCGACATCTTGCACGATAGTCGAACGCACTCGCGCCGTGGTGCAGACACTGACGATGTCGAGATTCTCCTTCTCCAGCATCTCACGATAATCGCTGTAGATATGCTCTGAACCCAATCCCCACCGCTCGCCGAAAATCGCGCCCTGTTCGGCATGCAGATCAGCCCCTGCAGCCAGTTCTATATTCGGTGCAGCGTGGTAGGTCGGACCGTGGCAATACGGCAGAAAGAGCGAACCGCCTTGCGTGATTTCGTCGTCGAAGGTACTTCCCATACGTCCTAAACCGATTACGCCTGCGCGATATGTTGTCATTTTGTTTCCCTCCAAAAGAGTTATATGAAACGAAAGAAGTTTAAGAGGTGACACCTTCATGGAACAGTATCCACTCTCAACAGAGAATCGGGGCCAAGTATACGGTTTTTCAACAATTTTCTGCGATACTTATCATCTTTCGCAAATTCTGAATCGACTCTTCCGCTAGCAACCCAGTGATAGGTACTCCGACCTTCCAAATCTTCAAGGTTTTCTGAGGCACGTTTACGCCAACGCTTTAACCATCTCAATTTTGCGATGACGTTATCTATTTCACCTGTCCGGCCCTGATGAACCTCGACGTAGTAAACCTGTTCGCTATAGCCAAATACGTAATCCCAACGGGGTGCATTCGGATACAACTTTGCAAGACAACTGTCTATATCAACACTGCCTTCCAAGTCCCTGGTCACGCGTATTTTTACTTTATTGCTATTGGTTCCTAATGCCTGCAACCCCTTTTTCAGGCACTCAGCAATTTTGGGCGTACCCTGAACTGCGTCAGCAAAATTCAAGTTTCTCCCCTCCGTATAACCTCAGAGAGAACCTCGGAAACCTTTGTGCTGAAGGCTGTAAGTCCCCCAAAATCCGCAACAGCGTCATCAGGATCTTCAGGATCCAGGGTTGAAATATCCTTGACCTTGTCATCACGAGAAAAATAATAAGTCTTGAATCTCTTTTCTTGAAGCACCGTTTTCGCCAGTTCCTTGGAAAAAGGTGTCGCGTTGACATCTAATAATTTTAACAAAGGCGCTGGGCCCGCGTTCCATTTGACTAGCAGTTGTGTCGCCCACACAAAGTTAAGTATTTGTGCTGAATGCGTAGAGATAATAATTTTGTAGCCGCGCTTCAACAAATCCAAAAACATAGTGAGTAAAGCCGTAATACCTTTCGGATATAGTCCCATTTCCGGTTCTTCAATGACAACCCAGTTGAGGTTATTCTTTTTTCTCGCGCCGCCTGAAGGCATTAACCGATCCAGTCCCAACAAAAGCGGTACAAATTCTCTCTGCCCAGTAGACCAGACCATAAACGGGAGTTGATTCCCCTCAACATCCAATATAATGCGTTTCCGCAAACCGGAACGATCAAGTTTGACCTGTGCCCCACCAAAGATACTGCCACCAATCGCATCTCGTATTGTTTTATTCATACGGTGTGCTTTCGGAAAAATAACATCTTCACTAACGCCCAAACTTGTCTCCAAAAATAGACGTAAATGTTCACTGAATTGCTTAACGACGTACGGATCACCAATAGCATAATCGGTAAAAGCACGCGGCCATCCATCTTTGAGCGTCATAACTCGTTGAGCAGGGATCAAGAAGAGGGACTCTGATTTTTTCTTTCGTTTCCGAGATAATACTTTGTCAAGTTCAAACGCCTCACCGTCAACCCTTATTTTAGTCGAGGCGTTGTCCCAAATACCGTCCATTCCTTCACCGAAATAGAGCGATAAAAAATTCTTGAGCTCTCCATGCCAATCAAAACCGTGTTTTTTCAGGGTTTGCATAATATCGTCGGCATCTAAAATTAATTTCATGAGTTGGAGCAGAATACTTTTCCCACTCGCTTGTTCCCCGACAAACACTGTTAGATCTCCAAAGATGATGTCGGCTTCCGGAATTTGTCCGAGTGAAGTTAGTTTAAGATTTTTCATGATTCTTCTACTCCGTTTTTCAATACGCTAACTGAAAAGTTAGTACCGCAATCTATTCTAATGTTTATTTTACTACAATTCAGATTTTCTCATATACAAAATCCAGCCACTTGTCTTGTGGCGATATAATATCGGGTTTCGGCGAAAGCGGTGTCCAATACGGCATGAAAATGTGCCCTCTATCACTTTTCAATTCCCATGCATCCGTTGTTTCCTCTTGTGTGTTTAACAGGAAAAAATGCCTCGTCTTCCGCACACCTATATTTTCATTTGGAACCCACCCAATAATATTATAGCAGATACATGTCGGATTAGGGTGTTTGTCGTATTCAATATATGAAATATGCGTAAAATCTTCCTGTGTAGAATGATAATTGACAGTCAATCCCTTCGTGAGTTTTTCTTTGTAAGGCATCGCGTTTAAATCGGGTTCAATATAAACCTGCGTTGTTTCCGCGATTATCCGCTCTCCTTCCAACAACTCATTTTCAAAACACCCCAGATATGCCTCAATTGCGACAGACTGTAACCCTGTTTCCTCATAAACTTCTCTTTTTACTGCGGTTTCAAGGTCCTCGCCCATCTCAACAGTCCCCGCGAGGATCTGAATCCCCGCAGTTGGATGTTTAAAGACAAGTAACTCCTGAACACCACCCCTTTCACGCACGACAAAGGCAGTAACCTTTTGGACAACTCCACTCACTCTTACTTCTCCTGAGTCGATTGTGCTGTACCCAAAAGCGCACGACCTGTCTTTTCTTCAGCACGGAACACGGCGAGGTTACCACCATCGGCATCCTTGATTAACCAAATATGTCCAGCATAAGTATGCTGATTAGCAAAATCACCAGCGGCAACCTTGCCATAGCGCCGCTCCTCACCCGCGCCATCTATCCAATAGTACGTCATCTCGGCTTCGGTGAGATTCACAAAGATAATTGCTGTTTCGGTCTGGCTATCACCCGATCTTAGATTTGGCAGCAAACTCGGATTGTGTCTCTCCAATCCCACCCACCTGTCGCCACCTTCGCTGTTCGGGTCTTTCAACTGCTGGTGGAATTCGTGCAACGCTATCAACTCAGCGGGCCATTCAAACTTCGGCGAACCTTCAGGATTGAACCCTTGGAGATGTGAGAGGCTTAAACGGGTCACCGCTTGCGTGTACCGCCAATCTCCATCGCCATAAACTTCAGTCAGCAGTGCAGCGAGTGCCGGGTCGTATTTTTTTAACTTGTCGCGGGTGTCAACATGATTGTGCTGGTCATCGTTTGCCCGATTCGTGTCAAACCAAGACTGCGTGCCTTCAGCCCAATATTCCGCCTTGTTCGTAATGGCATAAGTGTTTTCCCACAACCCTTTTTCAACCGCAGCATCATATAGCACCTTAAGACGCTCATCGAAACTCGGATCCACCGTATTTAATCCCATCTGGTGAATCGCATGTGCGAACTCATGCACCAGAATATTTTCAGTCGAATACGGATCACCTTCGTAATTAAGCAGGTTCTCCTCACCACAACTCACGGCAGGTCTTGATGGTGTGGAACCCAAACCGCGTGCGCGTCGGTCCCAATAGTAATCGGGTTGCAGATCGCTATGTTCGGGGATCTCTGTCGTGAGTTCGTTATACGCCATCACAGCGAAACGGACGTTATTTTTTTCGAGTGCCTGTAGTATATCTTGTCGATGTCCGACCATCTGCTGAATGAGCCATGCCGCTTCCTTCAGCGCATAAGGGTTCACCTTCGCCGATGCGACAACAGGTAACCCCTCCACGTCAAGCCACTGCACATAAAACGGATCCAGTTTAAAAGTTTCACGCACAGTCGTCGGCGGAGGAATAGGCTCAGAAATGTTGACACTCTGCGCCGTTGCAGTCAGTTGAGTGGAAAGAAATAATGCACAAACGATAAGAATAGCAGTTAAATAAAACATAGGTTAGTTTCCATTTTTCATCAGAAATTGTGTTAGAATTGTAAAGACGTTCAGAAACTGTTTCATCTTGATCTTGATCTTAAAAAAGAAATCCACATTCACCGAGAATTAATTTGTCCAATCTTCAAGTTTTAATCCGAATTCAGCAATCCTTTGAAAATCCGAGTCAGTGGTGACGAGAATTGCATCAAGTGCCATTAACTTTCCCCTTCCGCCTTGTCGAAGGGAGAATCAAAACGCATCGGAATCTCTCCTTCTTTAATTGCGTTTAGCAATACCGCTGCGTCCTCCGGTGTTACATCATGTGATTTGTTAATAGCTGCTAAGATCCGTTTGGGTTGGCCTTTTCGTTTAAGTTTGGACGAATCTTGCGGGTTTTCTAAATTTTCTGTTAGGATTTCTGATTTCCAGACGAGGTATTCCAAGTAACGCTTCAATTCTTCGAGATCAGAAACGGATAATTTCTCAACGGTATTAAGCACCCATTTTTTTGTTGTAACTGACACAGTTTTCCTCCTTTTTTAGAATTCACGCTTACCCAAAATCCCTTACGTAAGTCTTCGATTTCGCATGGCGGGAATTATTTCGCAATACCCAGACGCTACCAGTGAAATCGCTATCAATCAATTGCTGAAAAATTTCATGATCTGTCGATGCCTTGATCTCAAATGTATCAACTTCAGACGAAAACGGATAAATTTCGGCTTCACCCGCCAGTATAGCGAAGAATTTATCGCGCTTGTTCGGCAAAAAAATAGGGCCTCGCCATTCTAAATATTCAACCATCGGTGGTGTATCTGGCATAGACATTTCCGCATGGAGGAGAACTTCTGAACTGTCCCGCAATTTGATGAAAGCAGGGATCCGGTTTTGGAGTCGGATGTTGCCGTGAAAGTAAGGGGTCTTGAAAAACACTCGCTCCGAAAAAGCCAAAAGTTTGGACGAGTTAAATGCGCGCGGCAAATAGTATCCGTCTAAACTCGTACCATTTTCAGTGTTGCAAACCCCAACAGCAATAACAAACTCCTTAAACTTGAATCCTCGCCACTTTGCATCTATCGCACTCAGCAGAAGTACTGCCTTATCCGCCTCGTGGTACGGCAAAAATCCCTCTTGATTTAACACCGCTCGCCAGAACGACAGATCCGCCGTTCCGTGAAGCGTAACCTCTTTTACATTATTCAGGTCCGCTGCGTATTGGATAGAGGTGTTTTCAGATGTACTTCTATGCATAGATGTCCTGCATCTGCCAAGCATCCAAGGATTTAAGTTCGCATGCTTGTCCTTGCGAACGCAACGACACACCGACACTCTCTTCCTTGTCAGGATAGACGCGCATCGCAACGCACTGCTTCCCGTTAGCGAATACCTCTACCACACTCTTGTCAACGAATACCCGGAGTTTGAGGGTTTCGCCGCGTGCAATAGAGACCGCTCCGGTTTCAGGCGCGCGTGAAAGCACATCCGGTGCAACTGAAGCATACGACGAATCAATCGTTAGTAAACTATCACGAACATCAACGCCAGGATTCAGGTTGCGTAAACCACGTTCTCTAAAGAACGCGATACGGGTGAACTCTTCTTTCTGCGGCGAACGGAGGACGTTCAACTCCACCATCGGTGCCGATTTCGTGTCGATTTCGAGTTCAAGCTCCATCGCATTGCCATTTATGCCGTCCAGCACAACCTCTTCGTTCGCGGGGAGTGTCATTGCCTCAACATACCGATGTTCATACCGCAACGATTCAATATCACCTGCAGGTTCAACGCCGACTTCATCTCTGGAGAGGAGTGTCAGGCGACGTGGTAGGGTCATGATCTGGTTCCAACCCTTCGTAGGTTTCGCGGGATTCATATTATAAATCACGATAAGTCCGCCGTTGCCATCGGGGGTCGCAGAGGGTGCGTGGACACCTGCAGGAGATGCTGCCCCGAAATTGTTCTTTGCCCCAGCTGTCACGACGAATTTGTCGCGTTGGGTGTCATAATCACCGAGCAGATACTGCCCACCGCTCATGTGGCTAAAGAAAAGGAGCATATGCCGATCACCGATGGGCCAGAAATACGGACACGCGCCATCATCGCCCACCAACGTAAACATATCATCTTCAACAAATGGGTGCAGATAGACCCAGTTTGCTAAATCAGCCGAACGGAGCAGGAAGTTGGCACGAATCGGTTTGCCACCGGGTCCGTGAGGCAGCGTGCCACCGGAAAGCGAATAATACATATCATCCTTCTTCCAGATACACGGATCAAAAACACGGTAAACCGGGGTTGTACCGTCGGCATGTTTCGCCGGGATAACAGCTTGCCCAGACACTTTCTCCCAATTCAAGAGCAACGGATCGCTCGACACTGCCACCATATTCCCGACAACCGTGCCGTGATACATCGCGATAACACGGTCTTCCTCTACAAGCGTTGCACCGGAGAAACAACACCGCTCCGGGTTCGGGTAAATCGCGTACGGCAGATCACGCCAGTGGATGAGGTCGTCGCTAACCGCGTGTCCCCAATGCTGACGCGTATCTTCCGGCGGATACGCCTGATAAAAGAGATGCCATCGTCCCTGCCAAAAACAGAGACCGTTCGGATCATTAAGCATCGCTTCCGGGTTGATATAGTGATAAATCGGACGGTGCGGATCCCCTTCGTACGTTTTTCGATAATCATTGAGCCGTTGCATCAACGGGTTCGTTTTCAACTGTGCTTCTTGTTCTTCCAACGTCTCCGCAAATGTGTGGTGCGGTACACGCGAGGTGAAATCTTCATTTGCCATTGGTTCTCTCCTCTTATTATGCAATTTCCATAAAATTTCGTAATGCTTAGCATAACACAGAATTGCCCATCTGTCCAGAAAATTTAATTGACACAATTTTTATATTTTGCTACAATACAGAATAGCATCAAGAAGATAAAAGACACTCTCCAACGATTGAAGGAGCATGAAACGATGGATAACACAGGAAAACAACAGGATAAAAAAGCAGAGATGCACGTTGGTGTTCAAGGCATCGGGACATCTCCGAAAGAGTTGGCATTCCTCGTTCGGCATGGTGTAACGCACATGGATGCCTCCGTTAAGAACACTGAAACCGAAACGTTGATTCAGCATAAAGAAGAGGCAGCAGAAGCCGGTGTTAGTCTCGAAATGATTCATATCGGGCTTCCGAGAAGCATTACACTTGCCCAAGACCCGCAGCGCGATAGAGACCTTGATGCAGTTTGTAAGATGATTGAGAACGCAGCAGCAGCAGGGTTACGAGGCTTAAACTATAACTTCTGTATCCTGAATCATCAGCGCACCGAGAGCACACAGGGACGCGGCGGCTCACGTTACAGCACCTTCGACTTTTCCAAATACGATAACGAACCACTCTCAGAAGCGGGTGAGGTGAGTCGCGAGGAGGCGTTTGATCGGATCGCATACTTCCTCGAACGTGTCATCCCAGTCGCCGAAGCGAACAAAATCCAAATGGCGTGCCATCCAAACGATCCGCCTGCGCCGGTTTTGAGAGGCGTTGAACGGTGGAATTATCCGGTATTCGATGGATTGAAACGCTTTTCCGAGATCGCAGAAAGTCCGTATCACGGGTTTAACTTCTGCTGTGGCACAGTTTCGGAGGGTTTAGAGGACCCGGGCACCGAATTTTATGAAATCCTCCAATACTTCGGCGAACGGAAAAAGGTTTTTAATATTCACTTCCGTAATATTCGTGGCGGACTGCACAACTTTCAAGAGGTTTGGCCCGACGAGGGACACCTCGACATGCACAAAGTTGCACAGGTTCTCCGAGATGTGGCATACCCGTACATGCTGATGCCAGACCACGCACCGTCACACCCAGATGATAAAGCCCCACAAGGTGTATCCGGCAGAGTCCGACAGGCGTGGGCATTCCAGTTCGGATACATCATCGCCTTAATTCAGGCAGTCAATTCAGAGCAGTAAATTGTTTAGTTCTAACCAGTCAAAATCCTTTAATTTAAAGTGAACCAAACTTTTGGGAGAGAAAATGAAATCCATTATAACCTGTTTAGCGATTCTTACCATCAGTCTAACCTTAACAGTCTATACTTATGCCGAAATCGACCTTGAAACCGCAAGGGGTATTTGGCTACTCGACGAAGGTGAAGGCAATGTTATCAACGATCTGTCCGGAAACGAGAACCACGGTGAACTTCAGGGTGGAGAATGGGTTGACGGACCAGACGGTCCCGCACTCAGTTTAAACGGACAAAACGATCGGGTTATCATTCCTGACTCCGATAGCCTATATCTCGAAGAGGCGTGGACGATTACTTCATGGGTGTTTGTTAACGCAGCCGAGAACGGTTTTGGACATATTCTCGGGAAAAGACCCGCAGCCGGAACCATCGCAAATTACGCATTCAGGACAAACGGTAACGGGACGGCTTGGGAAGCATACTATTCTCGAGATGGTTGGAGAGGCGCCTGGAATCAAGGTAGCGTCATGAAAGATGTCTGGTTGTATATGACCGCAACTTATGATGGCACGGATACCATTAAAATCTACGAAAATGGTGCTGAAATCGGTTCCGTCAGTGGAATGGGTGGCCCAGCTCCGCGGAATGACACCGATGTCAACATCGGCGGTTGGACCGACAACACTTCAGAAACGCTTAACGGCATGCTCTACGAGGTCGCACTTTTTGATGTCGCACTGTCAGAAGCAGACATAAACACTCTGATGGACCGGGGGCTATCAACCCTAACGGCTGTTGAGCCAGCTGACAAACTAACGACGACATGGGCTGACATCAAATCACGGTAAACGAGGCGGGAAATTAACGCCAGTCAGTGTGTCCTTCAAAAACTATCCACACCTGTTTTGCAATTGCTAATTTTAACCACAGTTCGCTTATAAACAAAGGAGGCAAAATGAGATCCATTATAACCTGCTTAGCGATCGTCACCATCAGTCTAACCTTCGCAGTCCACTCACACGCGAAACTCGACTTTGAAACCGCAAGGGGTATTTGGCTACTTGACGAAGGTAAAGGCAACGTTATCAAAGATAGTTCTGGATATGAACACCATGGTGAACTTCAGGGTGGAGAATGGACTAAAGGCCCCGATGGTGCACCTGCACTCAGTTTATAGTGACCATCAGAATTAAAGAGACATTTTTTGTATTTTGTAATAGACTGTGTCTATTATGACATATTCAACAGATTTACGCAAACGCGTTTTAGATTTTATTGAAAAAGGCGGTAAAAAAGCTGAAGCCTCCCG
>JAJDTJ010000084.1 GCA_022827225.1 Candidatus Poribacteria bacterium
GACAATCAGTCTCATTGAACAACTTTTCCCCAAGTCGATTCATGCGGTGTCAGCAGCCGGTTTTGAGTTGAAAGTGCTTTTGTTTGTTATCGCAACGAGTATAAAGCAGCTATTTGGATAAAGGTAGCAACTTGGGTTACATATAGTAGGAATGCGTCCAGATCAGGAAGTCCAAGGTTTTTACGAAAATTCTCATAGTCTTTGTAAGTGGGGTTTTCTTTTAACCGTCGATAAGATTCTGCCCAGGCACTTAATTGTTTGAATTCATAAAGAATTCTCTTTCTATCATCTGAATACGTCTTCTCTAAATCTTTGCTATACTTTCGATACTCTTCAAAAGATTTAGGGTTTTCTTCCTCAAGACATGCTGGATCCCATGCTGCCTTGAGGAACGTTCGGAGAAATGACCTCTGCCTTTTGGCATTCCAAAAATCCTCTTCAAACGGCCAATAATCACGATCATTATAAAAATTATCCCTTTTCAATTTTCCCTCAGAATCTGAACCTAATTTTCTAGCTCTTAGGAACAAATTATTTCTCAGATAATCAAAATCTGACAGCATTAGTCCCGTAGCATTGATTGATTCAAATACATCCTCAGCTTCCACTCTATCAGTTTCATTAAGAGATAGATGCATAAGTTTAAAGTCGGATGTTATAACACTAAACAAGTTTGCTGCATTCACTTCTCCTTTTTGTATATGCCTCCTTATCTGTCGATAGAAAAACTTATACGCATCAAGGATATTTGAACTAATTGGTTTACCACGATAAACCTTTGATATAACTTCTGCTATTTTTTCTGGTTGCAGCTCACTTTTAGTTTCATCAAATGCGTCGTGAAATTTTTCTCCGTACTTACGATTGACAATTTCTTTAAATGTTAATCGATCATATTTTGTTAGGGTGAGTCTATGGTTCTCGGGGCTCTCTAGGACATGTTCTTCGGCATCTTTTGCGACACCGCCATTTTTCAGTCCTCTCACTCCCGTGCATAGATCTCTAATGACACAAAGAATAATTTGAAGTGTTGTAAGTCGTTGTTGTCCATCAATTACTTCATAACTATTCTGGTTTCCATCAATGCTACGGGTTACTATTGGTCCTGTAAAATGTCCTTCTCCTCTTTCCGTTGAGGGTATATTTACTTGGTCAATAATATCTTCCCATATTCTTACCAAGTTTGTATCATCCCAAACGTACCTACGTTGATATAGCGGCACTACAAAAAAACCATCATCAGTAACAAACATTTGATTGATATTTTCAGATGAACTCAAATATATCATATTAATCCTCCATAAATTCCAATCTCATTTTTACAAAGGGCGAACTTACAACGTAATACTGCGTAAAACTAAAAAATTGCATGTATAGGCGCGGTAAGTGTTTTAATTCAACTGCGACAGCATATTAGGTTAACGCAGGTTTTCGCTTTTTATCCAAGTGGGCGAATTTGCCAAATCAATAAAACTACATCATTTTAAGTTTAACATGTATTGGGAATTTTTGCAAATTAAAATTTGCCGATTAGCCAAATGTGCTACGTATGCTAAACAGATTCAGGTACACCTCCTAAACTATACCCACTTCCCAACACAGAGACGACGCACCCTGATGCGGTTTCCAGAGCCATTCAGTTTTCGGTTTTTTGAGCACATTATCAGGTAAGGTCGATTTAAATCTTGTTGTTGACAAATGCTCATCTTTTGGGTATAATTTGAGTGGAAGGAGGAGCACATGCGAACGTTCGGTACCCGAGGCTCAGTGCAACCTGACCGACATTATGTTGTCCCCCGCACTGAGGAGATTAAAGATTTCATCAATCGCGTGAAGGATGGACGGTACATCATCCTTTTTGCACCGCGCCAGACGGGCAAGACAACGTTTTTCCGATTAGCACTCACTACACTCGCCGCGGAAGAGCCGACCTATTTTTTCATCCAACTCAGTTTTGACATCTATAAAAACTTCTCGCCTCCCGATTTTTACGAATTGCTTTGTAAAAGGATCCGCAAGCAGATAGAGAACGTTTTCCAGAAACGCGGCCACGTCCTTTCTGAAGCGTTGACGCAACTTTTGGATAACGCTACATTCAGCCATCACGGCTCAATGTTGGAATTTTTTGAAGATTTTGCGAGTTTATTGGCGGTTGAATACGGTGAGCAGAGAATCGTCTTCATCATTGACGAGTTTGATGGCATTCCCCCTGCCGTTGTTAGCGATTTCCTTCATACACTCCGCCACATCTATCATTTTGAAGAGGAGCGATGCCTATACAGCGTCGGTATTGTAGGGGTCAAAAACATTACACAACTCAACTATGACCGGTCTATCTCACCATTCAATATCCAAGATGAATTTCACCTGCCGAACTTTACCTTGGAACAGGTGCGCGACCTCTTTGGACAATATACAGACGAAGTCGGGCAACCCTTTGCCCCCGAAGTGATTAAGTCTATTCACAGACAAACCGCTGGACAACCCTTTCTCGTCAACCGGTTCGGACAGATTCTCACCACAGAACTTAATGTTCCCAAAACTGAGATGATTAGGATGGTGCACTTTGCCCAAGCATACACGCAGCTCCTTCGGGAACGGAATACCAACATTGATCATCTGCTAACTAATATCCGCAAAGAGCGTCAATTTGAAAGTCTCCTCATGCGAATCATCTCTTATGAGAGAGGCATCCCCTTCAGTTTAGACAATGAACTCATGAATGAACTCGCCATTTATGGAGTTATCAGATCAAGTGCTGACGGTATGTGTGAGATCGTCAACCCGATTTATCTGCAATGCATCATACAGATGTTCCAACCTTTCAAATATCGACAGTTTTAATATGCTCCATTCCCCTTAACCAACCTTTCAACATGTGCCACGACAGATTCAGAGATACCTTCTAAACTGTAGCCACCCTCTAACACAGAGACAACGCGACCTGATGTGGCATCCTCGGCAAATTCGAGCATTAGGTCTGTGAGTGTGGCGAACCCGTCTGCTGTGAGCTCAGTGCCAGCAAGCGGATCGAGATAGTGGGCATCAAAACCCGCAGAGATTAACAGAAATTCTGGAGAGAAGTCTCGGAGTGCCGGTATAAGCGTATCCGTAAAGACTTTGGTATATTCATCGTCTCCGCTTCCGGGGGACATCGGCACGTTTAGCGTCGTGCCGTGTGCTTTTCCGCTACCGCACTCGCGACCTGAACCGGTACCCGGATAGAGCGGCGATTGGTGGACAGAAAAAAAGAAAACCGATGCATCTTCGTAAAAAACATCCTGCGTGCCGTTGCCGTGATGGACATCCCAATCGACAATCGCAACTTTCCCGATACCGTGCTCCCGCTGAAGATAGCGTGCCGTCACAGCGATGTTGTTAAACAGACAGAACCCCATGCTCTGCCCAGGTGTAGCGTGGTGCCCTGGCGGACGAACCATTGCGAAAGCATTTTGGACGACACCCGTTGCGACAGCATCCGCTGCACGTAGCACACCGCCTGTCGAAAGCAGCGCAATCTCAAACGATTCATGACAAACAGTCGTATCATAAGTAAGCGGGATCTCTCGTTCACAGTGCAATCGGATATGTTCACTATAGGCAGGATTATGGGCATAAGCAATTTGATCAACACTTGCCGGAGTCGGTTCAATGCGGTGTAGCTGCTCCCACATATCGCTCTGCTGAAGTGCTGCTAAACTCGCACGTAAACGATCCGGTCGTTCAGGATGTCCCGGCCCTGTATCGTGATTAAGATAATCTGAGTGATAAGCAAATCCTGTTTTTTGTGTCATACGCTTTTTAGTTTAGGAATCAGTCTTGTTTGACACTTGGAATTTATAGTGGAGTTAAAATGCACAATTGATATGGCAAACCGGTTACCATTTACTCGTCAACAAGTGCCACATTAATAGCCTGTAACCCTCTTTTTGTTTGATTTACATCAAATTCAACCTTTTGACCCACCTGCAGAGACATGACAGTTCTGTCCATAACCTTGTTGATGTGCACGAAAATACGAGGCAAATTCCCGGATTGTATATGGCCGAAACGCCTACTTTCGTCAAATTCAGTGACTATACCTTGATGCCAATCTTCTATCGCGAATTCATGAAGGTTCCATCTGTATACAATCACCTTGTGCTCTCTGATTTGCATGTAAATTGCATCTTTATCAAAGTCCTCTATTGTCCCTTCAAATCTATGTCCATAACGGGTGACAGGAATTACTGTAGTTTGTTCCCGTTGAGCTAATGTAAGAAAGTTATCCTTAACGTAAAATAGTTCGTCACGATTCCGAGGTGGATGTAAGTGTTCTTTCCTTACGTACCCCAAAATTTCAACGTAGGGACCTATCTCTGACCAGGCTTCCCTTGAACATGCCAAAAAGATATTTCGTTTATCCAACGTATGCTTGCTATCATAGGGATCAGTTCCTATCAATTTGTCACCGAGGGTTTTAATTTCCGATAATTCTACCACCTTAGCATAAGTAGCAAACCTAACAGGTTGAAATTCACTTGATTGGATCATCGAAATCCATTCTGGTTCTGCTTTGGACTCAAACACTTCTCGCGTAAAGTGCTCTGCTGGCGGCCATATTTCATAAAAACAGTTTAGTAAGTGTTTTTCTCTCTCTTGCAGAATTTGCTTTACACCCCACGTCGAATAATTTCTCATTTCTGCGTTTAGCAAAAGACTAGCATTAGGCATTCGCAACAAAATCTCTTTCCTCTTAGAGAACGAGAAATCCTCTGGAAGAGACTCTCCGCAGAAAGTCAAATTTCCTATACTATACGCAGTTTTGAGGTGCATCGACTTGGACATAGGTTTTATTAGGGCATGCCGATGAAAAAAATCACCAAAACCTAACTTATTCCCATTTAAATTTATGGACGAGTTTTTTCGCTTAAAGCACTCAATTCGATAGAAAATATAACGAAGCATTTCCCAAACAGGTCTGCGAGCCGAGCTAGAACCACTATCTATTTGACGTCCCACCCTACGCAAACCAGCCAAGACTTGCTTATTATCTAACCATGTCCTACCGGGCACACCGCGCCCAGACAGTAATCTAGCCAGGGCGACACTAAATTTTTCTCCTCTAGCGAGTTGTTCTCCAGTTCTACGTAAACCAGCTACAATTCGATCTACATCTATCCATGTCTCGCGCGGTAAATTGTCATTAGTCAGAAATTCCTCTAAGCCAAGACCAAATTTCTTGATGTCTTTGTCCTCATTTTTAATTAAACGAGAAAATAAGTCCAAGGAAGAAAATAGCGCATTTATTCTTAAAGATGTGGTTCTATCCTCGTTAACACCGTGGGCTAGTTGACATCGCAAAATATAAGATTCCAACAGTTTGTAAACCTGATCACGTTCATTATTGTCCAATCCTAGCTCATTTTCCACAGCGAGTATAAATGGAGGTAAACTTGTGAGATCAAGGTTTTCAAAAATAAGATTAAGGTCTTTATAAAATTGCCTACGACGGCCAATGTTTGTTGTGGGATCTTCCATCTCTTGATAACTTTTGGCGTATTTAGCTAATTCCTGAAACTCGGTTTTGACAAATTCAAGATCGTTTTCATTAAGAGAATCAAGTTCTATTCGTAATTTTTCGTTATACAGCCCTTTATAGACATCATGAAATAGCCTTTTCCTGCTAAAATTCATTGGTCCTAATTTTGCGATAAGAAAAAAACGCAAGAATTCATCCAACCTTCCATCTTCCGCCCAAAATTCATCTTCATCAAAATCGCACCAGTATTTTCTATACCAATCCTCTTGTTTTTCCCTATCGCTAACCCTTAGAAATAGGTCATTCCTAAGCAGATCAAATTCATCAAGGATTCTACCAGTGCCATTGATAGATCCGAATATCTGTTGAGGGTCATCGTTTGGTTCAAGTTTCACTTGAACAACATGAAAATTGTATGCCAAAGCATCCATTAAACCCTGCAACTTTGAGAGATCTTCCTTACCTAAATCAGCCCTAATCTTCTTATCAAAATACACATAAGCATCAGTGACACCGCTATTCTGATCAGGTTTTTCGCTTTCTCTTTTAACTAAAGATTCAAATGCTTCCTTATCACGTCCCTTCAAAACAAGGCTATATTGAGAAAAGCCATCCGTAGGATCAATATCGGATACTTTCTCCATCCGTTCTATCCGTGCTTTTTCTCTTTTTATGTCGTACTCTGGGAGTTCCATGATGCCTTCTATCTTAGATTTAAGCCCTGAGTCCGCATACTGTGGTGATGCAGCTATGTCTCGGATTACACAAAAAATGACTTGGAAAGTTGTTAGGCGTTGTTGTCCATCAATAATTTCATATTTATCTAAGGCACTTTCAATTTTATCAGGTCGTGTCACAATAGTGCCGGTAAAATGCTCTTTATCTTCCTCGCCAGATTCTAACTGACGCTGAATCCGAGTAATATCTTCCCAAAGGACTTTCCAATTCGTCTCATCCCAAACGTAACGCCGCTGATAGCGAGGAGTCCTATACTGTTTCTTACCATCAAATAAATCTGCTACCTTTTGAATGTCTTTAGCCATTCCTAAATTCTCCTTGGTCGTCTTGATGCATGCTGGATTTTCTCGACGGATTACGTCTTAAAATCAAGCATTACCTGTAAACTCCTCGATAGATTTCCAGATTTGCTCAAAATGGAGGAACAAATCCGACTCTCTACTTGTAATTTCCGCAGTAGTCCAATTTTCTTTCGCACAGATTTCTGTCGTCAGAACCAAATCCTTTGCGAGATCCTCTAAATGCATCTTTTTTTCTTTATCAAACGGGGAAGCGCGCAAACCATCCTCAGACCTTGATGTAAGAGGCATTAGGTTGCCTATACTGTCTGCTGCATGGTAGTCGTCCGACAGAAATAACCGGTCTACTATAGGTTCAGGACCTTGCAGACTATTAAAACCTAGCTGGAAGTTTTTAGGTTCCCTCTTATATAGTTCAATTCTGTACAATATATACAGAATGAGGTTGTCGTCTTTAGACCCTGCCTGCCCCAATGCTCTCTTGACTTGTTCAGAATCTGGCCAAGTCCCATACAAAGCGTTTGCTAAATCGCTTACTTTGAATTTTGGAGTTTTAATTGATTGAGAGAAAAAAGCGTTTATTTCTCTATAAATGTCTTCGCTACGCTTAGCGCAGAGCATTCGCCGCACTATATAAGACTCCAAGATTTCAAAAACATCGAAAAGATCACCATCAATCAACTCTGCTTCATGTGTCAAGAATAATATAAAAGAATCCAGATTTTGAAGATTAAGGTTATCAAATTGCATTCGACTACCAAATTTTCTAAACCCTTCTGAATCTTCTGAGACTTGAGACAGATCATGCAACTTTTGATAAGAATCTGCATAGCGGCTTAATTGTCTAAATTCATACTCGACCTGATCAAGACAAGGCTCATCTGTACAAGTCTTAACATAATTTGAGTCATCCTCTAGAGTATTACTATATTCTCGGTACAGATCAAATGCTTTTATCGCTTTATTTGTTTTTTCAAAACATTCTGGCCCATGTTTTGCTATGAGAAACGTCCTAAAAAACATTTCTCGTCTTTCTACACTATCCCAAAAAAGTTCTTCTTCAAACTGCTTCCAGTGCAGGTCGTATAATTCATTGCTTTTGCGTTCCCCCATTTTTCTAGTTCTCAAAAAAAGATGATTCCAAAGATAGTCGAATTCATCAAGAGCTCTCCCTGTATCATTGACTGATTCAAATATCTTCTCGGGTTCGTCCTCTAATTCAAGTTCTATCGGAATGATATGAAAATTACCTGATAAGACATCCAGCAGATTTTCTAATGAAGAACCTTCCTGCTTCAAGTAGCCGGTAATCATACCTTTAAAATAGTCATAAGCACGGCTAATTCCACTATGCTGGTCAGATGTTTTCCCCTCAATTAATAATGACTGTAGCGTATCCCTATCATGACCTTTCGGTACCAGTCTACAAGGTGAAAATTCATTTTGAACACCGTTATCTGTTATCTGTTCTATTCGCGCTTTTTCCTTGTTTGCGTCGTACTCAGGAAGCTCTATGATACTTTGTATTTTCGATTTGATCCCGGAGTCTTTATATGCTGGCGATACAGCTATATCTCGGATCACACAAAAGATGATTTGAAAAGTTGTTAAGCGCTGTTGTCCATCAATAATTTCACGTTTTTCTAGGGCACTTTCGGTTTCATCAAGTCGTGTTACAATACTACCGGTAAAATGCAGCCTATTTTTTTCTTCAAACCTTAGGAGCCGCTCAATATCTCTCCAAAGTGTCTTCCAGTTTGTCTCATCCCAGATGTAGCGTCGTTGATAGCGTGGAACCCAGTACTGCAAATTTCCTATAAACAGAGTGACTATGCTTATCGCATCATTGTTGCCTACTTTCAATTCAAAATTCTCCTTGTTCCTTTTTTGCTCATGCTCTAAAATTCTAAAACACTCAGCAGATTAAAGTAAGTATAGATAATATGTTTAACATTGATTACCAAACAAAATTTACCAATTGATACAAGTGACACTTTTCTCAAGCAATTCTGCGTTGAGTGCAGCCTTTGGATAATTACGATGTCTATCTGCAACTCCGGAATGCTTCTCAACTGTCTATATAAAAAGTTTAGCATAAAAAAATGTCGTTGTCAATTCTTTTCGAGATCCTAGGAATCCATTTGTGTCCATTCGGTAAGATTCCCAAAACTTTGGCACACCTATTGATTATGCACAAACTATTGGGGAGTGCCGGGGTTTTGCTTACAATCTAAAGGTCAATTTCTTTACGCAAGTGAGAATCAGTATCACTGTCTCAATGGATTTTCTTCATGCTCGGTTCCATTTTCAAAAGTTCGAGCGGACAGAAGAGTTAAACTGAGGCACTTTATCGCCATACTGTCTTGCTGTTTCTATCCAACAGAAAAGCGCGTCCTTTCCGTTGGCTATCGCTTCGTCAATTGTTTCTCCATCAGAGATACACCCCGGCAAGTCAGGAAATTCAATTAGGTAGCCACCGCCATCTTCAGGAGGCAGTATGCTTATGCTAAATGGATATTGGAGTTTGCTCATAATCTATTTGGCACTCGCGTTTATGTATCATTCCCTCTATATATCCAGTTCGGTCATGATGTGAATTGTTTCTGCTATTGCGATCAGAATCTGCTGATACTGACGGATTTCCACATCGCTTAAGGTCGTTCCATCACGCTCCTTAAGCCACTTTTCACATACTTGGTCCGCGCCAATCTCAAATTCCCATACCGCTTCTGGTACATCAGTAAAGCACTGTACAGAGTTAATCCAAACGTGTCCATCTTGGTAAATAATATCTGAATCTGAAACAGAAGCATTTCCTTCACCTTCAAATCGATGCTGAGGCGGTCCCGGTACATTTTTTAGGAGGTGCATATCAATCAATTTCTGTCCGAGTGTTGATAATCTATGGAAATGCTCAAGGTCAATAGGTAATGGAATGCGCGGGAATTCGTATTTCAAGAATTCATAGTAGAGTTCACGGTAGACAGAACTGTACAGAGTTGCGTAAATATAGCCAAGAATGTTCTCCGGTGATATACCTTCAGGCATCCCGAATTTTCCTGTCTGTGAAAGTGACAGTTTCTCTGATAGCACCTTGAGAAATTCGGGTTTTAAATTGAGATAGCGTTCCGAAGACAAATTGAGTTCATTCGTATTAGGATACAGATATAGCGGGAAGACATAGCCAGATTCACTCCTTCCGTTCGAGACATAATTCTTTTCCGTAATCTGATTGGTTATCAAAGCATGTTGCCAGACCGATCTTGTGACAGTCTTACAGACACAAAGGGCAAGGTTATCACCAGCAAGAAGGTGACGCATAATATCACGACGAGGTCTATTGTGAAACCCGGATGACTTGCCAGTGTAGTACGTAAATCGAGTGTCAAACGGACGATAACAGATAGGTTTAATATGCTCTTCAGTAGTGGACATGTCTTTGAGGTCTGATTGAGCAGCTTTGACTGTCCAATCTTTTTCGTCTTTTTGATCTAACTTGTGTTTTTGTCGAATTTCAGTCTCGGAGAGGGATCCAAAGTCATTTACAATATTGCGTGTTAATTCCGATGTCCTTTGAATTGCCAATTTATCTTGTCCAGTGAAAAGCCCAGTTAAACCTTGTGAAAAAATATCAGAGATTGACCAACCTCTTTTGTATTCTTTTTCCCGTTTTTTCTCAATTAGTCGTGGCACAAAAAGATAGAGCGGTGATTTCGGTTGAAGTTTTTTCCATTCTGTGTTTAGAACGTCGGTATCCAAAAGCGTTTGATATTTTTTCCTGCGGGTCCCCCACATATTGGCGTAATAAACTGTTGCCAGTGTCGAATTATCGCGCTCCTTCACACACAATAAAATTGATACACCTTGCAGAATTTCAAAAACGTTTTCATCTTTTTCCCCGTCTGGAACGGCTTCTTTTGCGAAAGGATTGCCATGCAGGTTAAACAGATAGATCTCGTTGAAGCTATTTATAAGACTCTGCCGCACACCGCGAAAAACTTTACCGTCAAGGAAACTATCTCTCACAACATAACCGATAACACCTTCGCCATTTTTTTCAATACGCCATTGTGCCCACCGGATAAACTTCACATAATCTGCTTGAAGGGGTTGAGTGTTCTCTTTAATGTTAAAACGCTTTCCATCTACCCACTTGTAATCCTCAATGAGATTTCCAATAAAAGTTAACTTGCCCTTATGACGGCTCGGGTTAGCAGATTTCCTGGGCCACGGTGGATTTCCGATGATAGCGAGAATTGGAGTATCTCTTTTAACTTTAGCGGCCGCGTTCGCTTCTTCAGTAATGAACCCCGCAAAAGGAATAGTTTCCATTTCCCGCGCCTCGTCAAGAGTGTTTGTGAGATAGATGCAAAGTCGTTCAATATCTGTTGGGTTCCAATCATGATCTTGAAGGAATAGACTCAACTTGAGATGGGCAATCGTATAGGATGCTACCAAAATTTCAAAACCCGAAAGCCTTTTCACCAGTTTACCATTTACGTATTGCTGCCAATATCCGTTACCGTAGGTATCTGTGCCGTATCGATAAATATGCGTAAGAGTTTCAAGAAGAAAACCACCAGTACCGGTCGCGGGATCCAAAATAAGTGCAGTATCATCAGCGAGACCATCTACTTTTCCGAGTTTAGTTTTGAGTAGGATATCAACTGAACGAACAATGTAGGAGATGATAGGTGGTCGTGTGTAGTATACACCACGATTGACTCGTCGCTCGGCATCGTATTCTTTGAGGAACGTCTCGTAGAAGTGAATAGTTGGATCTTCAATATGTGTTTGGGCATCAAAAGCAGTACGAAGCATCTCGGTCGGAACATTTCGCAAAAGAGCCACTATATCATCTAAAATCCAGGTGACGTTACTATCAAGGTCAGGTGAAACAACTTGATAGAAGAGTCTTCTCAAAAACGGATTTGAGCGTGGGAGAATTTCATCAGCGGTTTGTCGTGAGAAGTTAGTTCCGTTGGGTAAAGTACATCGTGCAGCGAATAAACCGTAAGTCAGTGTCTGCGCGTACATATCAGCGAAATCATCGGGAGTGAGTGTTGAGAGAAGCAATTTTTGAAACGCTTTAAACATGTTATAAATTTCACTCTGTTGATCGCGTACAACACTGTCAATTTGGGCACGAAGTTCACGTGTGCGCCGGGCAAGGTATTTTGCGAGTGTCTCTGGAGTTGTGAGAGACATCGGACGTGCGCTAAAAAATCGATCAAATAATGTTTCTAAAGCATTTATTGTAGAGGAGTTTTCTTGAATCCTTTCTCCTTCAATAATATTAGAAAGCGGTACTTTTGCCCGAATCACACTATCCGTGTACAAACGAAATTCAACAAAATTAGTGAGAATAAAATTATCAAGATTTTTGATAAAGCGTTCGTTTTGTGTTTTGGCGTGTCCTGTAAGTGCATCTAGATCTGTACCAAATTTCTCAGCCTCAACATAACCGACAAGTAATAATCCATCTTGTGCGATGAAATCTGGCCTGCCAACATCAAGTTTTCGAGGCTCATGGATAATTGTGAGGTTGTGCCCTAAAAATACTGTAGCTTCTTTAAGAAAACCCTCAAGATGCCCATGTAGGGAAAGTTCATCGGTTGCATGTGGGTTGACTTGTGCTTTGTACACATTCCGCAGATAGTTGTCAACGATAGTTTGAAATGACATTACAGTTCTCAACTTTATAGTTTTTATTTTGGGGTTAACCACACACGATTATATACGAGCACTACTAAAGAGTCGCGACGAAAGTCGTCCGTAGAGTTGTGAATTTCATTATATCTTAAAACAATTCAAATATCAAACAATAATAGCACTATTAATTATTGCAAAAAGCAAGGATAACGAGTATCCTTTAATGAAATGAAAAAACACATCGGACAGGTTTTTACACCGCTGAAATGGGCAGAATGGCTCATCAATAAGTGGAACATCTTTGACGCATGGCTTGATGGTGCACGTATCTGTGATCCTACTGCCGGACAAGGCGCGTTCCCACTCGCAATGCTCCGTATCGCACGGCAAAAAGGTGTCCCGATGACCCCTGAACGACTCTCACGGTTGACGCTTATTGAGATAGTCCCGGCACATCTGGAGCAGTTTAGAGAAAACGTCAAGCGCGAGTTCGGCGTTGACTTCCCCGCTTCTCAAATCTTCTGCCAAGATGTTATCACCCAGGCACATGAAGGTGAATATGATATTCTCGTCGGGAATCCACCGTGGGCAAACTTCGGAGATTTACCGACAGCATATAAAGCATATCTAAAACCTTTTTTCCTCACAGAAGGACTTGTGCCAGATAGACAGAAGACGCTTTTGGGGTCTTCTCGGACGGATATAGCAGCACTGGTGCTGAAGGTAACTTTGGGAAGATTGATCAAAAAGGATGGCGTTGGATACTTCTACCTCCCGACTTCCCTTTTTTTCGGCGACGGTGCCCATAGCGGATTTAGAAACTATCGTGCCAAAGACTCACGAAATGGCGTTGATGCCTGCCGAGACTTCGCTGTAGATACCGTCTATGAATTCACGTCAACAAAAGTGTTCGAGGGTGTCGGTACATCGTATTGTTGTGCAAAATTTCGAGCAGACAAACCACAAGACTTCCCAATTTCATATTTCAGAGAATTGGATGGCGAATGGATTGCGCATAAGGCATTACCCCTCAAAGCACCTACAGACCCCTGGCGGATTGTACAAGACTTTGATGACCTGAATACCAACACAATGCCTGACATCAGATTGGCACCAGAACAAAAACCGCGTCAAGGTGTGAATACCTGCGGCGCGAACAGTGTCTTCATCTTCAATTACAAACCCTCACATCTCCCTGAGCAATTTTTATATCCACTCGCAACAAAAGAGATATGGCAGCAACAGACATCGCAAACACACAAGTGGATACTTTTGCCCTATCATCAGCAAACAGGGAAACCGCTTACATGGAATCAAATCGCGGAGTGGGATGAATTAAAAGAATACCTTCAGAATGTGCAAGCGGAACTACAATCGCGGAAGGGAAGGCTTCTTCGATCCGCTATTAACAGAGGCAATTGGTGGACACTGCTCGGTGTGGGGTCTTACGCCTTCGCGCCTTTTAAAGTTATCTGGCAGGCGTACGGGAAAAGCGATTTCACACCGATAGTGTTGAGCAATGTAAATGGACAGATGTGGCAAGGCAACCAAGCAATGCACGCATTTATTCCGTGTTGGACCGAAACCGATGCACAACGGATTAAGACAGCATTGGAGAATCCAGAGATTCCGATTCTGTTAAAGCAACTTAACGGTGCTGGTAAGTGCAATTGGGCACAACCCGGTAAGATTAAGAAGATTTTGGCGTTCAACGGAAGTTGAAGGTAGACGGGAAGAGGTACTAAAAAACGGCGTGCAAGGCACGTTCTTAAGCGTGTCCCCGCACACCGAAAATGGATTTACTTCGTCAGCGAGGTTACCGAGCAGCCTTCACTCGTCCCCACGTTGTTGTAAGTTTTCCTTCCGCCTCAACGGCGAAAGCCTCGTCCCAACCGTTCAATAATTGCTGAATCTCCTCCTGCTCAAGCGCACGGCTGAGAATCACAATCTCGTCAATACCACCGGTAAACGACTCTGGACCGAATTTAAGTTGTAACATCTGTCCCGCAGCAACCTTGCCGTTCCATTCGGGTTTCCAGTCTGCTTTGCCCGCATCCAACGCGCCGTGTTTACTTTCGGGTTCACCATCAACGTACATCTCAACATTTAAGCCGTCGTATGTTCCAGCGAGGTGATACCACTTTCCCTGCTCTAACTCTGTTTTACCATAGAACCCAGGCGTGATACCAGCATCTGTCCAGACCCTGAATGAGAAACCGTCAGGCATCGGTTCACCACCAGACTGGTCTTCCAACAGATAGGCACCGTTTTTCCTGACACCGGTATCTGAGTCGGCATCCACTCGGAACCATGCAGCCACAGTCAATTCGTCACTGACGCTCTGGATGCTTTTTGAATCTTGAACATCAATACTACCGCCGCCACCAGCGACGACAGCCTTACCGAATTTACCGTTTTCAAACTTGAAATTTCCGGAAATCTTGCCATCATTGCCGTTGCCTGACGCGTCTTTAACATCGCCTTCAAAGAGCCAGACGCCAACAATCGCCGGATCATTTTCTTCGAGTGCCCATGAAAAGACACAAAGACCTAAGAGCAACACAATACTTATCGTTAGTAATCTCACCTTGGTTCCTCCGAGCATGAAATTTTCTTAGAATTAATACAGGACCTACGAAAACCCTTTTGCAGGCGGAGTTGTAATCCGACCTCGCACGTCTATGTAGAAAATTGCGCAAGTCCTAACTCTGTCAAGATAACAGGTTTCCCTGTATTTCCTCTGTGTTAAAGTATCATATTACACCTCTTTTTCTTTTTTGTCAAAAACATTTTCCGTGAAGGCGTAATTATTTTCTTGTAGACTCGCGTAAAATATGCTAAACTGTTAGACGTATGTGAAAACTATACCACGAGATCAGAAAAAAAGGGGAATCAGATGCTTCAACAGAACACACCGCGCGCATTTCATGTGATGACGAAGCCGATCGGGCCGATATGCAACCTGGATTGCGAATACTGCTTCTATCTCGACAAAGAGAAACTCTATCCCGAAACGCGATCCTTCCGAATGGATGACGAGGTCCTGGAAAATTACGTCAAGCAGTACATCGAAGCACAGGAAGTCAACGAAGTCACGTTCGCGTGGCAAGGCGGCGAACCCACACTGATGGGTGTAGACTTCTTCCGACAAGCGATCCGATACCAGCAGAAATATCGCCGTCCAGGTATGCAGATACAGAACTCATTTCAGACCAACGCTACACTCCTTGACGACGAGTGGGGAGAATTCTTCAAGCGGAACAGGTTCTTGATTGGCGTAAGTATTGACGGACCCCCGGAAATCCACGACAAATACCGCTACGACAAACGCGGACGTCCATCGTCCGAGCAGGTCATTCGCGGGCTTCGTATCTTGCAGAAGCACAAGGTCGATTACAATATACTGTGTGTCGTCAACAAGCACAACGCCGAGTATCCGAAAGAGGTTTATAACTACTTCAAAGAACTCGGTGCGGAGTTTATGCAGTTCATCCCCGCAGTTGAGAATTTCGGCGGGAAAAACGTGTCCCCGCGTTCTGTCACAGCACGGCAGTACGGCAAATTCCTCTGTTCAGTCTTTGATGAGTGGGTGGTCAACGACATCGGCAGAATTTTTGTTCAGATTTTCGATGTCGCTTTGGAAGCGTGGTTGGGTTATAACCCAAGCCTCTGCGTCTTCAATGAAACTTGCGGCGACGCTCTTGCGATTGAACATAACGGCGACCTCTACTCCTGCGACCATTTCGTTACGCCTGACTATCATGTAGGCAACATCGCAGAAAACACAATTCAGGAGATGGTGGATTCGACGTTCCAACGTAAATTTGGCACAGATAAACGCGATACGCTCCCCGAATACTGCCGAAGCTGCGAAGTGAAGTTCGTCTGCAACGGTGGTTGTCCGAAAAACCGGTTTATCAAAACGCCGACCGGTGAAGACGGTTTGAACTACCTCTGCGCCGGCTACAAACAATTTTTCAATCACATTGACGAACCGATGAAGATGATGGCCGCCGCCTTACAAGCCGGACGACCCGCGAACAGTATCATACCTACCATGCGGCAACGCCAGCAGGAAAAGGCACCGGGCAACGCTGGGGGCTCAACCATTTCACAGAAAGTCGGACGCAACTCGCCGTGTCCGTGCGGTAGCGGTCGGAAGTATAAGCAGTGCTGTTTGAACAAGAAATGATCCGGGACCTTTAATTAGAGAGGCAAAACGTTGTCAAAAAATGCGATGATTATTGCCGGTCCAAACGGGTCCGGTAAAACGACTTTTGTGTCCGAATATCTTCGCGATTCAGAGGACTCTGTATATATCGGTGCCGATGCAATCGCAGAAAGATTGGTCTCAAGACCGGAGGACATGGAAAAAGTCAAAATTCAAGCAGGACGCCTCTTTATAAAAGAGATCCATGAGCTCATTGAAGCAGGGACAGATTTTATTGTGGAGGTGACGCTTTCAGGGAAAGGGTTTGCGCGGATCATTGAGCGATTGAAAAGTGCGGGTTACACTGTCACCATCGTCTTTATTTTTCTGAAGTCCCCTGAAACAAGCATTGCTCGTGTGCGGAATCGTGTGCAGGCAGGTGGACACCATGTACCCACAGAAGATGTCGTGCGTCGGTTTTATCGGAGCAAGCACAACTTTTGGTATATGTATAAAGAACTGGTAGATCGGTGGAGTCTGTTCTACAATTCTGTGGAACACTTTCAGGAAGTCGCTTCTGGCGAAGGCAACCAAGTTAAGGTGATTAACGAAGTTTTCTTTCAACTATTTATGCGCGACATTCGCAATGGAGGGGCATAATGCGTAACGATAAATTAAGCCTTGAAACCCACGAGTGGGCACGTGAGATGCTACGAATCGGCAATCGCGCTGTCAAAAGAGCACAAGAGGAGAACCGCAAAAAAGGGATCCCGAATGTCTATGATATTAACGGACATCTCTATTATGAACTCCCCAATGGTGAACTCACAAAAGAAGATCCGTATCCGTTATCAAAAGAGACGGATTCAAGCGAGGAAACATGCTAACTGTCTGTTACGACCCGTATGCTGGCACATTAGGTAGATTCACACGTGCCGAGATTTTCGCACTCGTCGCCGATGCTGGCTACGAGGGTATCAATATTCCTGTCCATGCCGGTTTTCTCGGTGAACTCTCAACTGCGGAGATAGACGACGCAGTGAATCTCGCTGAAAAACACGGACTCGTCGCACCGACAATCGGTTTCGGCAACCATATCCTGACGACTCCTGCACGAAAAGATAAGGCGTTGCAGCATTTCGAGATTGTGCTTGAAGTCGCCCGCCGATTCGAGGCTGAAGTCATCGGCGTGTGGGTGAACCCATCAGAGGGTGTGTCACGACAAGAATCCCTGGACGCACTCGCCGATAACTTATCACAGATGATAGACCCGTGCCGCGAAAACGGCATGAAGATCGCACTTGAATTTGAAAAAGGGTGTCCACTTGATAACTACCGTGAAGGGATCGCCTTCATTGAGGACACAGGGTTGGCAGTCTATCTGACGTGCGATACCTATCATCTCTTCAACGACGGTGCAGAACCGCACGCAGCGGCACACGCCATGAAAGCTTGTCTGGGGGATGTCCATGTATCGGGAAGCAACCGCGGCGAACCCGGTGGTGGCGTTTTCGATTTTGAGACGTTTGCGCAAGGTTTGAAAGAGATCGGTTTTTCCGGTCCGCTGGTCGTTCAATACAAAATGGAAGATGTGGCGAGCATCGCCCGCAGCTGCGAGTTCACCAAAAAATTCCGAGCAAGGGTCCAAGCATAGAGGGGAGATTTCGGAATGCGGCAAGTTATTGCGTTAATTTGAGAAAAACTTGAAAAATGCTTGCTATAAGTTTAGACTTATACTCAAACTCATTTGAATAGGATTATTATCATGGAACAGGAACGATTAACCAAGAGGGAAATGAGGCTGAAGCATCCAGAGCAGTATTATTTATGGTTGAATGCGAAAGATAACGAATCACGAGCAACCGATACCTCGCCTGCGGAGGATGAAAAATCGCGCGCGACCGGCGTTCCAGATCCGTACTTGCATAAGATATTTGAGGTGAGCGATAAATATCTAAAGCGCGTTTTCAACGAAGAACTTTTGAACGAATTTAAAACGAATTGCTTTCGTGATATTCGGGGTAATCGGAATTCGACTATAGAACAGTTTGTCAAAGCCTACTACAATTTCGTAAAGAGAGAGTATCGAAAACAATACACTGGTGCGGATTCAGATCTGAATCAGTCCATTTTTTCTGAACCTCACATTCCGAAAGCATTGTGGGGCAACTGTCTGGATTTTTTGCGGCGTATGGACAGTGAAAGTGTGCAGTTAATGGTCACCTCTCCGCCATATTATAACGCGAGAGATTATTCCCAATGGGAAACCCTGGATGACTATTTGGATGAAATGTCCTCTATTATCAAGGAATGCTATCGGGTCTTGGACAATCATCGCCCTTTCGTTTTCAATGTTGGCGACATATTTGACAATGACAATAGGGAAACTAAATCGTCTTGGGGAAAACGTAGAATACCTTTGGGAGCATATTTCACTCAGATATTTGAAGATCACGGTTTCCAATTTGTGGACGACTTCATCTGGGATAAAGGGGAAGTTCAGACCCAACGGCATAAAAACGGAAACAGACCCTATCCTTTGTATCAGTATCCGATCAACTGCTATGAACACATTTTTGTTTTTTACAAACATCGGTTAGACGAAACGCTTTATCCCTGCCCGGTATGTGGCTGTTTGAAAGTCAATGGAAACGCTTACTCTGGGGTAGGTATTAAATCTTGGGAATGCAAGAATTTAGACTGTTTTGAGCGATCGGCGAGTAATCGCGGAAAACGCTTTTCAGCTCGCACTCAGTTGATGACTGGGTTGCAACAAACCGATAATCACATTGATGAAGATTTGCTGCGCGTGTGGCGGCGCGACGTCGTCAAGATTCCGCCAGTAATTAAGATAAACAGTAAGGGTGAAAACACACTTGGACACACAGCACCTTTCCCTAAGGAAATTCCTGAATATGCAGTACAAGTGTTCAGTGGTGTAGGTGAGTCAGTCCTTGATCCTTTTGCAGGGGCATTTACCACAACAATAGAATCATTTCGTCAAGGACGAAACAGTATTGGAATAGAATTGAATCGAACGCTGTTTAGAGATGCCGTGCTGAATCGGTTCTCCAATGCTCTTAATACGCATCCGAAGGAGTTAGGGAATGAGGGGATCTGAAGAAAGAGACAAGAAAGTAATAGGTCTTTATGGTGAAATGCGTTTAGCAATGGAACTGCATAACCGAGGGTGGCAAGTTTACAGAGCGTATATTGACGAGAAAATTGATTTTGTCATCCTGAAAAGTTATTGCGAAAACTGCCAGGATTTCAAAAACGCATTGACGCGTGAACAACACTATAAAGGAAAGAACCGTAAAGCCGTAACTCCGCTTTGTGAAACATGTGAACAAGACAGTCTGAAAATGCTTAGTCGCTTTATTCAGGTGAAAACATCAGACGGAAAACCTGACACACCAACAAAATCAGGAGAAAAAAAGAAAAAGTATAGTTTCCACCCTAAAATCCGTTATCACTTGAAAGATGGTAGAGTGTTTTACGTGTGGATACAAGTTTGGGACGCGGATACGCACGATATTAACTACTTCATTTTCAAGACCGAGGACGTTGAATTTTTTGATAATTTGGAGTTGGATACCTACCAAATAACCGACAATCAAAAAACTGAATTACCGATAACCAAAGAGGGTAAAGTCATAAAAAGGGCAAAGACGCTACCAAATGGAAAGAAATACGATTACAGTGTATTTGAAAAATTTCGCAACAACTTTGAATGCTTGGAAAAAGTGATAACAGAAGGCGATTCTTGGAAGTAACAGTGTTGCTCCTGAATAGTTCAGAAGAACAGATTAAATTATTTACAATATTTTAAGTCCAAAACTAATTAATGCGTAAATTATTCAGTTTCATTGGATAGCAGAGTTAGGCTGTTCTCACCGGGTACATATAGATATGCGTTTCTGCCCGTGAAATACTGCGCGTACACACGCTCCCAATCGCTGTTCGTCAGTTTCCAACGTGGCGCGGGACCGAGCTTAAAATAGACGATGTCCGCCGCGTCGAGACTATTAAACGGATAATCCCCTATCGGTGCACCTCGGTGGCGAGACACAAAAATAACAGCGTTGTGAATATTTTGCTCTGCTACCATCGGCGGCAGCTTCTGGTAGACATGCCCCCAATTTTGATACCTTTCCCCAATACGGACATAACTCCATACAACGTTAACGCTGAGCAATAGAAGGCAGGCACCGACGACAATCGCAAGCCCGCGCCGCTCGCGCAGCTTGAACCGCTCATAACAGATAAACATCCCGCGCGCAAACAACGGGATGAAACCGAGAAACGTCGATTCCGTGTAATAGCGCGCGTTTACCGGTGTGAACCCCCACGTTGAACCTTCAAAGTAGAAGAAGGCGTAAAGCAGCAGATTCGCAACAAGCAGCGCAAGACAGAATACATCGTATCTGTTACGTGAAGGATGGAAGAAAGGAATCAACACCAAACACCACGGCAGAATTAACGGGACAAAGGCGATGAACCACGTCAATGACAACTCGGCATCCTTCAACAAATTGTGGTGATAACTCCCCCAACCGAGCGCGTTGAAACTGATGCACGGAAGGATGTGTCGCCACGTTCTTTCGATTGCCCATGCCGGTGTAAAATTAAATGCGCCTTCAATATTCGGTACGTAACCCTCTGTTCGAGGACCGAACCCGATCTTATCATAAGGCTGCGCGACCGTGTGCGTGAACATGAACGGATCTTCTGTGAAATGTGCATTCCATGCCATACACACGCCAAGCATCAAAACAAATGGAATGAAGAAGAACCCGAAACGTTTCAACGTAGCCGATAACGCTTGCCACTGCTGCCGTTGCCTGAAAAGATGATAGAGTGTTAACCCCGCTCCCACGACACCGAAGACAACTGCCGAGAGCGGACGCGTGTTGAACGCATAGCCCAATGCAAACCCTGAGAGCAGCGGATAGCCGATTCGTGCAAGAAGCAACGCCTCGCTTTTGCAGTTCAAGGTCTTGATAAGTGCAAACAGATAAAGCGAAAGATAGAAACGACTCACTGGTTCACTGAACCACGTCGATCCCATACCGAGCGTCGCCGGTGAAATGAGACCTATCACAGCGGCGAGGAGCGCGATCCCGTTGTGGATCTCACCGTATATCTCTTTCACAAAAAGATAGAGGAACAGCAAGGCACCGCCTGTCGCAAGCGCGGGGATCAGCCACGGCGCGTTAATAAACACGCCGAACATCAGCATCAAGGCGTTTCCAAACGGGTATTTTGAGTACCACTTGCCGTTGAGGATGTTAATATGTGGCGAAGAGGAAAATCCGTGTTCTGGAGGCGCAGGAAACGAGAGTTTACCTTCTGCAAACAACTTCGCTTGGAACAGATAAGAGACGGTATCAGGTTCAAAGTAAGAGAACTCGAAATAGATACCACACAGGAGTACCGATAGCAGTACGCCAAGCATCGCAATGATGAAAATAGGCTTATTAATTTTCATGGTGTTATTTTTTCGTCTCTAAAAAAAATTTGACATTTGCCAATCCATACGGTATAATATCATTAAACCAAATTAAAATCACTGATTTTTTAATTCGAAGTTTCAACTTACCAACAATACGAGTATATGCTTAACACCAACATATTTACGATCCATCACCATCATTCGGTCCACTTCTGAGTAGAGCGGATGAGGGTAATCTGAAAAAATATCTTTGATAGGAAGCAAGTTTAACTTGTTTGGACCCTAGTAAACGAGCCGCTCTCCTCTGTGCTGTGTTGTCAGTACACGCGAGAAAAGAGCAAAGTTTACTGGGTTTTTTTTTGACTTTTTATCTACAAAAAATATGAAATTGAAATCTTCTTACTATAAGAGACGGAGGGTGTACCCCTCGGGTACATAGATAAAACATGGAGAAGTTTGACAAACCTGCTGGGACGAACGATTTTCTACCATCTCAGATGGTTCAACGAAATTTCGTCGAGAATGTCGTTCGTGAAACCTTTGAAACATACGGATACACACAGGTGCAGACCCCACTCTTCGAGGCCTTTGCGCTGCTATCCGCACAATCCGGCGAAGAAATCCGGCACAAGATGTTCACATTCGTCGGTTCAGATCGCGTAGACTACGCCTTAAGACCGGAACTGACCGCCCCTGTCTGCCGACTCATCGCTAACGGAGAACTAAAAGACTTTCCATACCCCTATAAACTCTACTACATCGGGCAGTGCGTCCGGCAGGAACCGATTACCAACGGGACGGATGTCAAACGGGAATTCCGACAGGCGGGGGTTGAACTCGTCGGACCGGCTTCCGCTTACGCAGACGCTGAAATCATCGCTATTCCGATCCGAACCCTCGAAAGACTCGGTATCTCAGGGACAAAATTGAGCATCGGCAATACAGGCATTTTCCGAGAGATTTTCAAACAGGTCGCACTTGATACCAAGGATCACGGTGAAATCATCTGGGACATCAATTATCTCGCGCGCCTCCGTGCTGAAAGCCACCTATGGGAGGTCGGAACGCTCCGAGACGCACTCAATATGTTACGCCGATCACAAGGTTCCGACTACCAAGGTGCCCACAAAATTGATGCAGCCGATGTTCAAGGATTGACTGAAAGTACGGCGGCTACTTATACGGAGAAACTGCCGACAATCGCTGAGGAGACTTATAAAACAGGCTGGCACCGCGATTTCGGCATCTCCGAAGAGATGGCGCAATGCTGCATAGATGTCTCAAAGATTTACGGGGATAAAGATACAGTGATGGCAGCATGGGAGACACGGCTCGGTGATACCGCACAAACGGCGCGTCAAGAACTGATCGCACTCTGTGAATGCTTGGAAAATTACAATATCATGGACTTTGAAATCAATTTAGGCATTACACGTGGGTTCGATTTCTATACCGGCACAGTTTTTCAGATTGAATTGACAGAAAAACGTCTACCGCTCTGTGGGGGTGGCAGATACGATGGACTCATCGCCTCTTTTGGAGGGCCGCCGACACCCGGCGCAGGATTCGCCTTCCAATTCGACGCGCTTGTAGATGCATACATTGACACCGGAAAAGCAACCAACAACGGAAACCGAAAAGACTATTTCATCGCAGTGGACACACCCGAACGGGTTTCCGAGGCGTACCGACTCGCTGAGAACCTACGGCGAAACGGTAAGAATGTAGAAGTCGATCTAATGGAACGCGATCTACAGGAACAGCAGGACTACGCCAACCGAGCACACTACGATTACCTACTCCGCTTAACCGCAGACGAACCGATGTACCGGATTCAGTTGGAAACCGGCAACGCCGAGTCAGTCACGCTTGGCGATCTCCTCTAAAAGAAGGCTGGGTCTAAAAACGCTATACAAGAAGGAGCACCTACGATGCAAACGGAATCACAACGGACACTGAACCTACTTTTACCGAAAGGGAGCCTCCAAGGAGAGACCCTTGAACTGTTTCAGCGTGCCGGTTACGAACTCAACGGTTATACCGAAACTGATAGGTCTTATCGCGCGACCTTCCGCGATGACGACGAATTTCAGATCAAGATTTCACGTCCACAAGAAATACCGGTCTATGTCGGCATGGACGACTTCTACGATTTAGGGATTACCGGTCAAGATTGGGTCGAAGAGACAGATTCAGACGTTGAAGAGATATTGCCTCTCGAATATGGACACATTGATATCATCCTCGCTGTTCGCGAAGAACGAGAAGATGTCAATACATTTGAGGATTTAATGAACCACGCCGATGGCGACATCCTCATTTCTACGGAATACTTGAATATCGCCGAGAAATATATCCTCGAAAAGACGGAGAATAAGGTCGCCCCGGCTATTCTAACGCCCTGGAAACGCCTCAATACCCGCGGTAGTTACCAATCACCCGTTACGCTCATGCTCTCGTTTGGCGCGACTGAAGGGAAACCGCCAGAAGAAGCCGACGCTATTATCGACAATTCGACATCTTCACGGCGTACAATCAAGGCGAATGCACTCAAAGAGATTGAACGCTTACGCCAATCTGAATCTACGCTTATCGCCAACCCGAAAGCACTCAGAGACCCGTGGAAATTGGAAAAGATTCAAGAATTCAAGGAGACACTGCAGAAAGGTCTGCGGAGACGGCGGAGCCAAACACTCCCCGGACACATATAATTGAAGGAGTCAAACGCATGGCAGCCCCATTCATTAAACCGCGCGTCCCGCGCGGGACGCGAGATATTTTACCTCAACAGATGATTCCGAGACAGTACGTCATAGATGTCATCCGTGAGGTGTTTGAGGAATTCGGGTTCGAACCCTTACAAACGCCTGCACTCGAACTATCCGAAGTACTCACAGGTAAATACGGACCGGACGCAGAGAAACTCATCTATCAGGCAGGACACGTCGGCGGTAAGGAGGACATCTCGCTCCGCTACGACCTTTCGGTACCGCTGTGCCGGGTTATCGCGATGTACCCACAACTGCCGAAACCGTTTAAGCGATACCAGATTGATCCAGTGTGGCGGGCGGAACGTCCACAGAAAGGACGCTATCGCCAATTCTTCCAGTGCGATGCGGATACCGTCGGCAGTGAAAGCATGCTCGCTGATGCTGAAAACGTCAATCTCGTCTATCAGGTCCTAACGCGACTCGGTTTCAAGCAGTTCGAGGTTAACATCAATGACCGCAAACTCATCACCGGCATCGGACAATTCGCTGGTGTGCCGACTGAACAACTCGGCGGACTTTATCGCTCTATCGATAAAATCGATAAAATCGGGTTAGCAGGGGTCAGAGCGGAACTCGCAGAAAACCAGATTCCGGAGCCTGTTATTGAGAAACTACTCACACTGCTTGAGGTTGAAGGCGATGCGGAGACCGTCCTGAACGCACTCAGTGAACAACTCGGCGATTTTGAAGTCGCACGAGACGGTATCGCGGAATTGGAAGAACTGATCGGTTACCTTACAACGCTCGATGTCCCAGAAGAATTCTATAAGGTAAACGTTGCGATGGTGCGCGGCTTAGAATACTACACCGGCCCGATCTACGAGACCGTCGTTGAGGAACCGAAGATCGGGAGTATCACCGGCGGTGGTAGATACGATGAACTCATCGGAAGCTTCAGCAGACAAGGGTACCCAGCGACCGGGACCAGCTTCGGCATTGAGCGGATTATTGGCGTGATGGAAGAATTTGATATGTTTCCGCCCACAGTCGGAAAGACGGTAACAGAGGTATTGGTTACCGTCTTTGATGCAGATCTCGCGCCGGAATCGCTGAAAGTCGCCACGTTACTGCGTCAAAGCGGTATCCGTACAGAGGTCTATTCCCGTCCGACCCGTATCGGCACACAGATAAAGTACGCCGACACTAAAGGCATTCCGTACGCCGTCATCCTCGGTTCCGATGAGGTAGAAGCGGGAACAGTCGTAGTCCGAAACCTCGCGAACAGAGAACAGCACATCGTCCCAAGAGCGGACCTGGTTGCGAAAATTAAAGAATTGGATGCCCTGTAATGATTTTAGCCATTCCATTCCTCCGTTGATCCTTGAAATCGTATGTTTATCCAGTAACAAACTAAAAGAGACCATCTGTCTCAATGAGTGCCACACCTTCTTTCTCTGATCTTTGTTGGAGTGTGTCCGTAAAACCGTTAGCAGAAAATAGGATGTATCTCGGATGCTGCCTCCACTCATCGCGGACTTTCCCCGCGTTTTCAACGAGACGGTTTAGGATATTAGCTGCCAATTCTTGATGCCGATCAATAAACATGAATTTTCCCCCAAATAGGGTTCAAGATATTATACGCTAAAGTATTATATTCCAAAGTATAATAATTAATGTCCAGTGAATTACAAAGAAGATTGTCCTTGCAAGTTTGCTCATAGAATGCTACAATTAGGGTATGACATTTCTTGAAGCAATCCTTCTCGGAATTTTACAAGGTCTTACCGAATTCCTACCTATCAGCAGCTCAGGACACCTCGTCTTAGCACAGACGTTCCTCGGATTGAAGGAGCCACTCGTCTTTTTCGATGTGATGCTCCACGTCGGGACGTTAGCCGCTGTGCTTGTCGTCTACCGTGACGCAATATGGAAGTTAACGACAGGTGGATTATCTACCCTTACAAACACCCAATTCTGGCGGCAACCGGCATCAACCTTCAACACATCAACCGAACTCAGGTTTATAGGACTCATACTGCTCGGCTCTATTCCGACAGGTCTTATCGCGGTGCTATTCAAAACGGAATTGGAGTCTTTTTTTCATGAAGTACGCCTTGTGAGCGTTATGTTAATTCTCACAGGGGTTGTTCTACAATTGCCTCGCCTCCGTAAACAGGAAGTGGACAACGTCGATACGCCGACTGGAAAACTGAGAGCGTGGCACGCACCGCTCATCGGAATCGCGCAGGGGTGTGCCATAACCCCCGGTATCTCCCGTTCCGGCACGACAATCTCACTGGCACTGTTCTTAGGGATTCCGGCAAAAACGGCAGCAGAATATTCTTTCCTTCTCTCAATTCCCGCTATACTCGGTGCCGTTGTGCTGAAGGTCCGAGACATCGAAGAAACCACCATACCCTTTTACATTGTCGGTGCCGGGATGCTCGCCGCATTCATCGTCGGGTACATCGCACTCCGGCTCCTATTAGTTGTGCTAAACCGGGGCAAATTCTCGCTGTTTTCCTACTACTGTATCGCCTTAGGACTGACATCACTTTTGGTGGCTTTAATCCAATAAGTCGCGACGCACCCAAGGATCTTTTGGTTGTAATGTCGCACCTCTGGCACAACACCGATGCTATTAAGGATAGCGCAAACCTCCTCGTCACTTTGAAGCGTGTTCCGGATCCACTTTTCTCCAGTGCATCTATAAATCAGACTGGCGAGGTACATCTGCAACGGTTTTAGCCTGAAACGTTTGAGGTAACGGAGTGGAAACCCGAAGCCGTGTCCGGAGATAGCGAGCGTACCCCCGGGTTTCAAGACGCGTGCGAGTTCCATCAAGGCGAGCCTATCATCAGAGACGTGTGGCATGACGAGAAAACAGGTGACGAGATCAAAAGTTCCGTCTGCGAACGGCAAGGTCGGTAGCGAAGCACGGAGCAAGGTAGGTGTTACGGAAGGTTGTGCTATCAAATTTTCGATTTCAGAACGTCCAAACGCCAAGAACACCTCGTCTACATCGATCCCTATAAGGAGTTCTGGTGCATCGGCAGCGAGCGCGACAAGCAGATTCCCCGGTCCGCATCCGACATCCAGCACCCTTTTACCGGTGGCGTTAATGTTCAAGACATCAAGTTGTCTTCGCGTTGTACCGCGTTTGAGTTCATGGTAAGCGTTCCGAATATAGGCAGAATGCCATTTTGTCAATCTGTTCTCCATTTTTATCTAACTATTAAGTTTTTGCTCCCCTTCTTCGGTTGTCAAGAACCGGTTCCGTTGTCAAAAACCGGTATATATCTTCCAATTTCCGCATAGATTCCGTGCTGTCAAATTTCTGCTGAATCGTTGTGCGTGCGTTTTGACCCAACACCCTTGCGAAATCGGGATTTGTCAGTAACCGATGCAATGCCGATGCCAACGCCTCAGGATCCTTAGGCGGTACCCGGAGACCGTTCTTCTCATCTTCAATCAGATCGACGATGCCGCCTACATCCGACGCGACACACGGCATCCCGACTGCCATCCCTTCAATTAACGCATTCGGCGAACTCTCATGGAGCGACGGCAGCACGAACACATCCGCCGTCAAAAGCACAGAGAAAACGTCCTCACAAAAACCGGGGAACACCACCTGTGATGAAAGTCCATGTTCTTCCACGAGTGAGCCGAGTTCCGCTTCAAGTTCACCCTCACCGAGAAACGTACATCGGCACCCAATATCTTGCCGCTTCAGTAGGTTTAACGCCATTATCAAATACCGATGCCCCTTTTCGGGTGCCAAGCGTCCGACAGAGACGATTAACTTTTCCGCAGCATCAGACCTCTGAGGCCGCTGCCATACCTCTGTCGGTAACGCCAATAGATTGGGGATGCTATAAATTTTTTTATCTGGATACTGCTGACAGAGAGAACGCTGAATCGGTGCCGCGTTTGTCAGCAGGATGTCGGCGGTATTGTAGATAAGTTTTTCGGTCAGCCAGAGCCGAAACTTGCCGTATCGTGCGTGGTAATCGCCACGCTGCGAGGCGACAAACGGGATCCGCCGCCAAAAGCCAAACTTTCGAGAGAGTCCACAGAGGAAATTGGAATACCACAACCAACTATGTACGATGTCGGGTTGAATCGACTTGACGATACCAGCAAGTGCGAACGCCTTTTCGAGCAGATGCTTACGTCTGTCTTCAGACGCGAGTGTGATAACCTCTTGCACACACGGTATTGACACGAGTTCCTCAGCGCGTTCACCTTCGGCACGACTCAGCACGATAGCCACCGCATACCGCTCCGACGGCAACCGTGCTAACGTCTTGAGCAGCTGCGATTCGGCACCGTCTTTTGTCATAGAATCAATGACGTAGAGAATCCGCATTATGAGTTGTCAGTTCGTAGGGGCTGGGTAACCCGGTTTCCCCTACGAGAGGCAAAGTGTAAACATATTTTCCGATTTTACTATAAACTGATGACACCTCTGCTACCAATACGTGTAGAGTAGGACTTCCCCAATGATGAGTTGGGCAACGAGGATACCGATGACCCAATAAAAATCGGAGATCGGGCGCGCCGTGAGGTGTTTCGCAACCGGGATCACAAAGAACGGCACCATGAAAATCCAGATACGCTCAACCTCCATTGTAAACCAGGTCGAAAATGTAAAATAGAGGAGTGTAATTAGAAAACCGATAACAAAAGTGTCAGCGTTCTCGTACCGGAAAATCCACGGTGTACGATGCTCACCACTTTCCTGTTCAGGTGAGCGGGTCTCCTCCCGCCATTCCTTTAGTGTTGAAACGAGCTGCCGGAGCCAGACAGCTGTTATTGGAAACCCTACGCCGATCAGGAAAGCAAATAGGTTAGCAAAACTCAGATGGAGATAACGTTCTATACTCTCATAACCGCTCCCCATGCCCGCCTCGTCTTTTTTAATCGCTGCCCAGAGTGCCTCAATCGGATCGAATCCCATCAGGACAAAGAGCAACAGATAGAATCCGATGAACCCGAAACCCGCGAACAGCAGAACCTTGAGATACTGCACGAACCGTTGTCGCTCCAATAAGGCGATAACACACAAGAATACACCGACAACTACCGTTGAATATGTCATGAACATCCCAAGCGCAAGCGAAAGTCCTGTCAATAGACTGTAAGGACGGAATTCATGCCACTTCTGATCCGGTATGGTCTCACGTTCTCTCGCGACATAAAAAAGGTAGACGCTCAGGATTGGGAAAACACTGAAGGGACCGTCCATCGACGTGCCGGTGAACATCACAAAGTTGGGGGTGACAAGGAAAAGAAAGAGTGCATAACGCGCGACCTTTTGACCGTAGAGCATATCCGCAAGACGGTAAATCGGTATGATCGTTAGTGCCGTAAAAAAGATTGTGACTAACGATGCAGATATCAGATTATAACCGAAGAGCCCGCTCACATGCCATAAGAAAAGCACACCCCCCGGCGGATGGGTACGCGTATGTCCTGACAGCGTATCAAATACTTCCGGTTTACTATAATCCTTGAGAAACCCGCGGATTCCGAGTTCGTCAACCCGCGGTACATCCCCGTAATACTCCAGCGAAGTCCGCGTATACGGTTCCAGAAGCGTTAAGATTCGCTCCTTCTCGCCTTCCGAGCCAATTTCTCGGTATCCATCAATTTGGGCAACACTAACGTTAATCGCAATGAAACAGACGATCGCCACGCCGATTAAGCGTCTGTCGGACACATCCGAAAGTAGATACCTGTGACAGAGATACAAGAAACCGGCGCACACGACTAAAGCAGGCAGTATCCACAAACTCAAGTCAAAACTCGGTTGGGCGTAAAGGGGTACAACATGATTGTTATATCCTACTGCTCCCAAGTCGAGTCCCGTCTCGCGCATGATATATTTCAAAAGCAGATGATAAACAGAGAAAAACAGTGCGATCAACCCGATTTGAACGGGGATCAATCGAATCGCTTTTTGGATGTGCTGCTGAAAGTCCTTCATTTTCAACCTTACGAGGTACTATCGACCTCAGATGCTTGTAATTGCTGTGCCGCCTCTAATAGCGCATTCGCTAAGAATTCTGGATTGACCTCATCTTTCCCGCGGAAGGTGCGGACGCGTTCACCTTTAACCTTTAGGACCGCAAGCTCTTTACCACCCAAGTGAATACCGACTTCGGCGTTCCGCGTCTCACCCGGTCCGTTAACTTCGCACCCCATCACCGCCACTTCCATGTTGATGTCGTGTTTTTCCAGAAGTTCCTCGGCAACAGCAACGATGTTCTCATAACCTGCCTCCGGGTCACCACGCCCACAAAACGGACAAGAAACAACATTCAGCATATTCTCTGCCATACCGAGGGCGCGTAGGAGCTCTTTCGCAGTCAAGACCTCCTCAACGGGGTCACCAGTAATCGAGATACGGATGGTATCACCGATGCCCTCCAGCAAAAGCGTCCCGATGCCGAGCGTCGATTTGACATGCGCACGTCGAGGGGTGCCGGCTTCCGTCACACCGAGATGTAACGGATACGACACTTTCGCTGAGAGTTGACGGTTCGCCGCGATCATCCGCAGCGGATCGCTCGACTTAACAGAGATAGCGATGTCCCGGAAATCGTGAGCCTCGCAGATATTGACGTGACGCATCGCGCTCTCTACCAACGCCTCCGCTGTCGGTGATGGGTATTTCTCTAACAGGTCCCTTTCAAGCGATCCTTCGTTAACACCGATACGGATCGGGATATTCGCGGCTTTCGCGGCAGATAGTACCTCTTCAATCCGTTTTTCGCTGCCGATATTCCCCGGATTAATACGGACTTTTGCCACACCTGCGTCCACCGCATCAAGCGCATAGCGATAGTTAAAATGGATATCCGACACGATCGGAACGGATGCGCGTTGGACAATCGAACGGAGCGCCTTCGCGTCCGGCGCATCTGGCACAGCCACCCGGACAATCTGCGCACCCGCCTCCGCACACCGTTCTATCTGTGCCAGCGTGGCCTCGATGTCGTGTGTCAGCGTCGTCGTCATCGTCTGGATAGAGACCGGACTCCCACCGCCAATCGGGACATCGCCTACCATAATTTTCCGTGTATGTCGTTTATTGCTGAGCTGTATAAGTTCTTTCATGTGTTTTTTCAAAGTCCATTTATGTCTATAATTTGTTATATATCAAACTCACGTTATAGTTATCGGTTATCGGTTAAGCGATGAATTGCTACATGAGACTCTTAACTGTGTCCTGACAACTGCGTACTGACAACTTTTAAAGCCTTGATGAATCTCTCATTTCCCTGTTGTGTACCGATTGTTACGCGGACTGCGTTCGGGTAGCCGTACCCTGACATCGGACGCACGATGACACCCTGTTTCAGAAGGGCATCTGTGATCTCTGCTCCCGATGGCTCCACGTGCAACATGATAAAATTGCCTTCCGTTTCAATATAACGCAGCCCCATATCGTTAAATGCTCTATAGAGGAACGCCTTCCCGGCTGCGTTGCTTCCCTGGCTCTCCTTAACATGATCGGTATCTTTGAGTGCAGCGCGTGCCGCCGCCTGTCCGACCAGACTACAATTGAACGGTTGCCGGACCCGATTCAACGTCTCAACCAATCCTGGCGGTGCGATACCGTATCCGATACGCAGCCCTGCCAACCCATAAATTTTAGAAAAAGTGCGCGTGATGACAAAATTCCGTCCCTTCAGCACATAAGGCAGTGTCTGCGGGTAGTCCGAACGCGCAACGTACTCATAGTAAGCCTCATCGAAAACGACAAGCACATCATCCGGCACCCGTTCTATAAACCCTGCAGTTTCGGCCGCCGTGACCATCGTACCGGTCGGGTTGTTCGGGTTCGCGATAAAGATAACCTTTGTTTTATCGGTAATTGCCCCTGCCATATCAATAAGATCGTGTGTGTCGTTCACCATCGGCACGACAACCGCAGTCGCCCCACACAACTTCGTCACAAGGCTATAGACGACAAAGGCACCCGCTGCATAGATGACTTCATCGCCCGGCGCGATGTATGCCTCAGCGACTAACTGCAACACATCGTTGGAACCGTTCCCTAAAATCAGGTGCTCAGGTGAAACCCCGATACGCGCTGCGAGTTCCCTTTTAAGATAGTAAGCGTTACCGTCAGGATAGAGGTGGACCTGTGATGCACTCTCAGCAATCGCCTGCACCGCCAACGGCGACGGACCCAACGGGTTTTCGTTCGATGCCAGTTTGATAATATCGGCGATGCCCAACTCACGCTGGACCTCTTCAATCGGTTTACCACCCTGATACGGTTGAATCGTGTCAACACCGGGTTTCGGTTTTAGCATAGCGTTTTTTGATCTCAATTCTTCTATCTGCTCTTTCAAGCGCGTCCACAGACACGCCTAAATACAATTTTATTATACCATACCTCTCCTTTTTTCAAAAAGGGAATTTTATGTCTACAGAGATTTTCAACTATCGGTTGTTAATTGTTGGAATCTTTGTGAGTGAAAAAAAATGGTATTATCCGACAAATTGTTGTATACTAAACGTGGCAACTCGGATAATAGATCGAATCTTACCCTCCTTATCCTAACAAACGCCCATTTTTGCAGAATTATGCAACCGTTTCACCCCTAAGTAGCGTCACTATAGGGCAAATCGGAGGTGAACCATGAAAAACACGGATATAGCATTAATTCATCGCACCCTCAACGGTGATGATAACGCCTTCGCGGAACTTGTAAAAAAATACCAGAAACAGGTTCACGCGCTCGTGTGGCGGAAGATTGGAGATTTCCACACCGCTGAGGAAATCACGCAGGATGTATTCTTGAAAGCCTATCAGAGACTGGCAACACTGAAGAAACCGCAAAGTTTTGCGAGTTGGCTTTATGTGATTGCCGCGAACGACTGTAGTACGTGGCTTCGCAAAAAGCGTTTGCGGACGCAATCGTTGGAAGACACGAGCAGTGCGCATCTCGAAAAAGCGACCTATTCTGGATACGTCATTGCGGAAAATGAGCGGACATCGGCAGAAGCACAGCGCGATGCCGTTAAAGAGCTGCTTGCGAAACTACAAGAGAGTGAGCGGACGGTCATCACGCTCTTCTATTTCGCGGAAATGACCTGCAAAGAGATTAGCGAGTTTTTAGGCGTATCCGCAAATACGATTAAGAGTCGTCTGAGTCGTGCGCGGCACCGTTTACAGAAGGAGGAACCGATGATTCGAGAGGCTTTAGACCATTTCCAGATCAATCCGCATCTCACAGAGAATATTATGCGTGAGATTGCGCGTATCAAACCGATTGCCCCGTCCGGCAATAAACCGTTCATACCGTGGGCAATCGCCGCTTCGACAATAGCAGTGGTGTTCCTAATGTTAGGCATTGGGAACCAATACTTCGCATATTTTCAGCAGCCCTATAGTTTCGATGCCACGTCAGAGATGACAGTTGACATTGTTGAGGCACCGCTCGTGCTAAACCTCGCGTCGAAACCGAACGTACGGGCGCAACTCGGAAACACCGAGGCATCCGATAAGAACAACGTCTCTAACCAGCAGTCTGATGATACACCGGCACTGCTTGCAGACGCACAAGCAGACGCAACCATCAATAATTATTCGCAATGGAAGCTGCCGAAAGCGGCGAAAATGCGTCTCGGAAAGGGTGGCATCAATGATATGCAGTTTTCACCCGATGGCTCGCAACTCGCTGTCGGAACTGATATTGGTGTGTGGCACTACGATATCAAAACAGGGAAAGAATTATCCTTCTCCGCAGGAATGTCTGACTCCCTCGCCTTTTCACCGGATGGCCGCTTCCTGGCAAACGGCAGAGGAAGACATCGCAGCGCCGGTATCCAGTTATGGGAGACAGCCACCGGACGTAAAGTGGCATTGACCAATACGCCTTATTCTACCGTAGCGTTACAGTTCTCAAGAGACAGCAAGACACTTGCCAGCGTTAGCCGCCCAGGGAGTCACCGAGGATACACCATTAACAAATTAGATATTGAGACACGTCAGGTAAATGTGGAGAATGTTGAAGTGCAAGCGCTCTGGCCGAGAGGCCTTCAGACCTATCCTGAAACCTACGCGCTCACACACGACAAATTTGCAGTCGGAAAGTCAGATGGAAAAATTCGGTTGTGGGACACAACCACCGGCGAAAAGTCATTCACACTCAGAGGGCACGCAGAAAAGATTGAGGCTAATTTGCTAGATCCTGAGAATATCCAAGCACCTCCACCACCTCTAAACAACGGCAAACCTATCTTCGCCTTGGCATTTTCACCAGATGGAACGAAACTCGCAAGTGGAAGTAACGATGCAACCGTCCGGTTATGGGATACCAACAGCGGGGATGAATTGTCAGTTCTCCAAGGACACACGGACGAGGCGTGGACAACTATTTTAGCATTTTCTGAAGATGGTAAAATGCTTGCAAGTGGAGGGACTGATAAGACAGTGCAATTGTGGGATACAACTACGGGTGAACTACTTACCACACTTATAGGTCATATCAACAGTATTACTTCCCTCGCGTTTTCACGAAATGGCACTCTGCTTGCAAGTGCAAGCGCAGACGGCGCGATCCGGTTCTGGAACACAGAAACTGGAGATCCTATACCGACTCGCATCACTGGACACACAAAAACTGTGAAAACTGTAACTTTCTTTAAAGATAGCTCTACACTGGCAACTGCCGCGTTTAACGGTATCATCACCTTTTGGGACTTGGAGACATCAGCAATGATACGACAGACGGTAGGGCATCGGGATTGGTTACAGGCGTTTGCATTTTCACCAGATGGAACGAAACTCGCAAGTCTCAGGGCAGACAGTAAACAGTTCTTTGAGTCAGGTTCAAGTCCAGCCATGAGGGCATCAGCCCCAGACCAGATGGTTCGTTTGGTGGATGTTAACACCGGCCGCGAATTGGATACCTTGGCGCATCAGATTAACCCTGATCTCATCGTTTTTTCGCCTGACAGAAAAACGATAGCCTTAGGTGGTCCCGGAAAGATTCTCTTGTGGCATACAGAAGCAAATGATCATATTGACATCAACCTCTCATATCCGAAGGATGGCTATCTCGTAAGTTTTTTATTTGAAGCCAAAAGTTTGGCATTTTCACCCGATGGGAAAAAACTTGTTAGCGGCACCCGAGCAGGAGATGTTCGGATGTGGGATGTGGAAACTGGGCTCGCGTTAGCTGACCTGATAGAACAGCATCCGAAGAGCAAAATAGAGAGAGACGATAACGGAAAGGCTATTGGGACAACCTATGGAAGAGCTACCACTGCGTTGGCATTCTCGCCAAATAATGACCATATTGCCGTCGGAAATATAGAAAAAATTCGTATGTTAGGCAGCAAGAAACAGTTCCGTTTTGAAGAGACAAAATATGGCACAGGTGCAGAGGCATTGGTGTTTTCTCCTGATGGCACGGTGCTTGTGAGCGGGACGCACGGTGGGACGCACGGTGGTCAGATCATGTTATGGGACCTGTTGTCAGGCAATAAAATCAATACGCTTAACGGACACACGGAGCCTATTGAGATGTTGGTATTTTCACCTGATGGCAAAACGTTGGTCAGCACCGGACAGGATGGCGCAATTTTCGTCTGGGATTGGGAGGAAGCACTCAAAGGTCCATCCGAATATGAAAATGCGTTAGAACAGTTCAAAACCGAACTAAACACTACAACATTCGGAAGTCATCAACGTCAGATATTCGCACAGATCACCCAGATGGGCAAAAACACCAAGAACAAAGAAGGTTACGTGGATATGTTGGATAAATTAATTGATGCCATGCCTGACAAACCACATCTTCAGCTAAGTCTACACCTCGTGCTGGCTGAATTCTATCGTGCCAATGATGTGCCTGATAAGGCAGCAGCACATATCCAAAAAACCGGATTCATTACTGAAGATGCCTGGCAAATCCTTGCTCCATTTGACAATACGCATGCTATCGGTTATGATACTGCCTACATTCCTGAAGACGCTACGCAGATTGATACAACCGAAGCATACAACGGTATAGACAAACAGATACACTGGAAAAAAAGCGAAGACAATACGCTCAACGGCTATATCAGTCTCGGAGACAACGTTGACTGGGGTGTCGCCTACGCATTCACAACGGTTACTTCACCCGATGAACGGGAAGTCCTACTTAAATTCGATAGCGACGACCAAGGGAAAGTATGGCTAAACGGCAAAGAGGTGTTTGCCAATACCGGATCCCATAGTGCCACAATTGACCGTTATACGATTCCTGTGACACTCAAATCCGGCGAAAACAGCATCCTCGTCAAGATTTGCGAAGAGGAAGAAGGTTGGGGATTCTACCTGCGGATTACCGACACGGATGGAAAACCTATTGAAGACCTGAAAATCAGCCAGGCAGTAGAAAATTAACCGTAGATAATCCGGACAGAATTAGTCCAATACCGTGAAAGTTTTAAATTTTTCTTCCGACATCTCTATTTCTTCAAGGAGCATCTCACATGCTTGAACGTGAAAAGCAGATCACTATCGTATGTGTCCTATATCTTATAACCTGCCTACTACCATTTGCTGGTGCCCAAACCGACGAAATTGTTGACACCTATCCGCAGTGGGAATTGCCGGAAGCAGCGAAAATGCGTCTGGGCAAAGGTGCTATTAACGCTATCCAATTTTCACCAGACGGCACCCAACTCGCAGTCGGAACCGACATTGGCGTATGGCTGTACGATGTTAAAACAGGCGAGGAACTATCTCTATTCGCAGGGATATGTGAATCTTTAACATTTTCACCTGATGGTCGTTTCCTTGTCAACGGTGGTGGTGACTACTTCTCCAATCTCGGCGGGAGTCGTTGGGAAAAGAAAATTGAGTTGTGGGAGATAACCACCGGTCAGAAAGTAGCGTTTTCTAATATGCCACCTGCCGCCGCTGTGTTGAAGTTTTCTCAAGATGGTAAGACACTTATTAGTTTGAATAAATCAAGAGATACAATAAGTCGGTTAAATATTGGGACCGGCAATCAGGCTGTAAACAAGTTGGGAGAACGACCCGGTTACCGCCATCTTGAAACTTACGCGCTCACGGAAAATAAAATAGCGATTGGTATGGACAACGGAAACATAGAACTATGGGACACAAGAACCGGCAAAAAATTATCCACGATTCGGGAACATGCAGAGAAACTTCCAATCCCAGATGATCTATTCGGGCTGATAGACGATGAAAATAGTGTTGAAGCTTTAGCATTTTCGCCTGATGGCACACAACTTGCAAGCGGAAGCAGAGATGGAACTGTCCAATTATGGGACACTGCTCTTAATCACGCGCCCGTCACCCTCCGAAAACACACCGACTGGCCCACGGTATTAGCATTTTCGCCCAGCGGAAAATTGATTGCCAGCGGCGGCGATGACAAAACAGTTCAATTATGGGATACTACAACAGGCAAATCGCTTGCCTCTTTCACAGACCATCTCAGCGATATGGATGCGTTAGCATTTTCACCGGATGGAACCACGCTTGCAAGTGCAAGTTCGGATGGCACCATCCGGTTTTGGGATATCGAGACGAGAAACGAGTTACCTACTCGAATCACTGGACACATAGCGTCCTTAAAAGCAGCTGCACCGCTCAGAGACAACTCCACGATTGTGAGTGTTGGGTATAACGGAATCATCACACTTTGGGACCTGAAAACCTCCGAAAAGGCGACCCTCCAGACGAAAAGAACGCTTGAAATGATAAAATTCCGGGGGTGGTACGCAGATTTAAAATTATCGCCAGATGGCACGAAACTCGTTAGTATAGGTACAGGAAGCACCTCGCCTTATCCATGGTCGGATGATGTGCTGCGATTGACAGATGTCAGCACCGGACGCGAATTGATGTCTATCCCTGGCGGTGCTTCAGATTTGACGTTCTCGCCGGATGGAAAAATCGTAGCCGGTACGCATTCCGGGGCAGTTCGCTTATGGAACACAGAAACAGGCGAAATTATTGATATTCCGCTCTCAGATCCGGACAACGATCCTGACGGACGTAACCGACCGCTTATCCGAACCTTGGAATTCTCACCAGATGGTAAAAGGCTTGCTGGTGGAACCATGGGCGGAGACGTTCAGATGTGGGATACGGAAACCGGAGCAGCACTCACTTCCTTCTTTGGGGAAGAGCCTCCAACAGGCAATCGTTATCGGGACCCCATTATGAATTTGGCTTTTTCCTCGGACGGTTCTCTGCTTGCTGTAGGAAGCATGAAAGCGTTACGTCTGTTGGGAAATCTGAAACAGATCGGTCTTAAAGAAATATCTTACGGTCCCAAAGTCTGGGGCAACAGAGCGCTGTTTTCGCCAGATGATACCGTCCTTGTTATCGGACTTATACAGAGCGGCGGCATCGAACTATGGGATCTGGCAACAGGCGAAAAACGCACAACACTCAACGGACACACGAATGCGGTCCAGACGCTTGCATTTTCGCCGGATGGCAAAACGCTTGTGAGTGCAGGCGGAGATGGAACAGTACTCCTATGGGATTGGGACGAAGTCCTCACGACCGCGCGAAATCCTGAAACTGGTGAAGTGCTCCGAAACACAGAAGCGCGTTCTGAAACAGTGTTGAAATTTGTTGAACGCACCCCAGAAAACGAGGCAAACGCACGTTATATCTCGACAGTAGAACAGACCTATATCGAAAACAAATGGAAAAATGCGTTCGCGCAATTCAAGAACGACTTGGAGACAACAACGTTTGGAAGTTCTCAACGCCAACTGATTGCACAGATTGCTGAAATGGGCAAAAACCCCAACGACAAAGAACGTTACGTTGATATGCTGAACAAATTGATGGATGCCATGCCTGACAAACTGAGCGTTCAACTAAACATTCATCTCTTGCTGGCGGCGTTCTATCGCGACAACGATATGCCTGAGAAGGCCGAAACGCATATTCAAAAAACCGGCTTCATCATTGAGGACGCATGGCAGGTACTCACACCGTTTGACAATACACATGGCATCGGTTATGATACTGCCTACATTCCTGAAGACACAACACAGATTGACACAACAGAAACATACAACGGTATAGATGAACAGATACGCTGGAAAAAAAGCGAAGACAATACGCTCAACGGCTATATCAGTCTCGGAAACAACGTTGACTGGGGTGTCGCCTATGCATTCGCAACCGTTACTTCGCCTGATGAACAGGAAGTCCTACTCAAATTTGATAGCGACGACCAAGGGAAAATATGGCTTAATGGGAAACGGATATTTACCCATACAAAAGCCTTTTCTGCAGTAATCGATAACTATACGATTCCAGTGACACTCAAGCCTGGTAAAAACAGTATCCTCGTCAAAGTCTGTGAGGAAGAAGGCGGTTGGGGATTCTATTTGCGAGTTACCGATACCGATGGTGAACCCGTTGAAAACTTAAAAATTAACCGCCCCCTAGAAAACTAACAAAAGAAAATTAACAAAAATACCACCCCTATCTATTCAAGAACGTAGTGAAACCCAACTTTACACATTCAGCGTCCGAGAAACTTCAAAACGGTATTTCTGCGGATTTCCCTCCTAACCGAACCGGATTCTTTTCGCTTTATGTCCGATTTAAAATATGTTATAATTTATATTTATAATAGTTTGCTTAAGTTTATCGGGTAATGCCGCGCGTTTTTTCTAAGGAGATCCCTTGTATGTTTAAACGAGAAAAATTCCAAATTGTTGCGTCCCTTCTGTGTCTGATATTCTTTACTCTCTCCGTCTCGCCCACGCTTCTTGCACAAGATGAAACGAACGACGCAAAAATCATTGAACGCTATAAACTCATGCTCAATCGTAAGCCGAAAGAGGGAAGCACATTCGACCGGCTCTATCAGTTTTACCTCGAAGGTAACGGTTTAGACGCAATGGTTACCGATTATCAGGCGGAAGCAGAAGCGAACCCGGATAATCCAAACGTGCAACTCATCTTGGGACATATCCACAAACGCCTCGGAAAAGACGTTGAGGCTGTCAAAGCCTATCAACGCGCCGTCGAACTTGCACCCAACAATTACTATTCTCACTTTGCCCTCGGACAGGCGTATGCCATATTGCTTCAACATGAAAATGCCATTAGTGCATTGAATCAAGCGGCAAAAATCGCTGAGGAGACACAGGTCTCCGCGACTCCCGAAGACCTTACCGCTATCTACAAAGCACTCGGCAGAGCATACTTCCGACGAGACCGTGTTGATGAAGCTATCACAGCGTGGACAAAAATCGCCGAACTCGACCCAGAGAATATCTTTACACGCATTGAACTCGCCGACTTACTTCGTGAGCAGGAACTCTACGAACAAGCCATCGCGCAGCACGAGGCGATCATTCAGTTCAAAGCAGATGACCCGTATCGCGTGTGCCTGAGTCGCCGCGAAATCGGCAATATTTACGAGGCAAAAGGCGACTACGAAACCGCTATTCAAACTTACGACACAGCACTCACATTGACAGCACCCGGCAACTGGCTCCGTAAAGATCTCCAACACCGCATCATCGGCATTTACGCTGCAGATGGAAACTCGGAAGGCTTAATCGAATACTATCAAAAGAAACTTCAAACGACACCAAACGAACCTGAAATTCTCGGGTTACTCGCCGCAGCCTATATTGAGAACCAACAACTTGACGAAGGCATCACAACATATCAGAAGGCAGTGGAACTTGCACCGACCGATGCGAACTTACGTTTGAACCTCATCGCAGCATTTCGGAATGCCGAAAGATTTGAAGACGCTGCAGCAGCTTATGAATCTTTAAGTGAGCAGGACCCTGACGATTTCGGCATCTATCGCGAACTCGGTGAACTGTACCTACATTTACAAGACGAGGGCAAAGCACGCGCGACGTATCAGCGAATGGTTGACCGCGACCCGGAGAACGCAGGTACACACCTCATTCTCGCTGAAATCTATGCCAGCAATGAATGGATGGAAGATGCCGCGACAGCCTACCAATCAGCACTTTCGCTCGCGCCGAGCAACCTCGATTATATTGAGTATTTCGGTGAATTCTACTTTCGACAAGCCAACCGTGAAAAAGCATTCGAAACATGGAACAAGATGGTCGCGGGTGACAAGGCGGTTGCCGAGAATTATGAACGGTTGGCGCAACTTCTTGATATAAAGAACTACCGAACCGAAGCGATCGCCGCAAGTCGGAAGGCTGTCGAATTGATGCCGGACGCCTATCGTTATCGCGAAGCCTTGGCGAAACTCCTTACGAAAAACGAGGACTACGATGCCGCGCTCACCGAATACACAGAAGCAGCGAAACTCGCACCGACACCGTTTTTCGCTGAGGAGATGGATAACCAGCGCATTGAACTCTATCGACGACAAGGGACACTCATTGAAAAAATTGAAGCAGTAGAAACGGAACTTGAAAAGTCGGGACTCCCTGCTACCGATATCTTCGCGAAGCAGAAACGGCTTGCGAAAATGTATCTCAAAATCGGCAACATGACTTACGCCCTTGAAGTCCTTTTGAAGGCGAAAGCACAGCAACCCGACGATGTGGTTATCAACCGCTGGCTCGCAGAGGTTTACATCGGACAAGGCAGGCGCGACGACGCGAACGCCATCTACAGGCACCTCACCGAAATCGATAACGCGAATGCCCGTGAATATTATGAAAATATCGCACGCTCCTATCTAAAAGTGATGGACTTTGATGCAGCGACAGCAGCAGCGAAGCAGGCGATCGCACACAGCCCGCGCAACCCCGAAGGGCATCAGATGATCGCAGAAATCGCCAAACAGGCTGGAAACTATGAGCGCGCTATAGATAGCCTCAAACAGGCACTCCGGCTCCGTCCGGAAGCCATTGACATTCGCTCCGAATTAGCGGCAACCTACAAACTTTCAGGGAAACCCCGGCAAGCACTCGCCCAGTACTGGCGATGCTGGGAGTTGAGCGATACCATCAACGATAAACTCGCTTTCGTCAAACCGCTTTCTGAGGCATATTATGACTTAGGACGGCGTACGGAATTTGAAGAAAAACTCAAACAACTGTCGAAATCCAATACATTCAGCGTCGGACCCGTTATCGCACTCGCCGAACTCTACCGCATGGAGGGGGACCTACCGAGCGCACGTTTCCAACTCGCACGCGCATTAGACAGAGAACGCGAAAACCCGGATTTGTTGGCACAACTCGTCAATATTAGTATAGAACTTGGCGACACACAAGACGCAATCAGTTATCAAAAACGACTCGTGAAAGCACAACCCGACCCCATCCATCAACAACAACTCGGTAAATTGTTATTTGATGTTGGACGTGAACAGGAAGCGATTCAAGTATGGACAAAACTGCTACACGCAAAGAACCAAACACTTGAAGCGGAGATTAAACTCACGACACTCCTGATCCAACACGGGATGTTGGATGAAGCGATTTCCGTTCTGGATCGCGCAGCAGAAAAGATAGCAGGCACTGATGCTGCTGTTACACTCTATCAACTCGGGGCTGTATTGGTAGGGATGAACGAATCAGAACGCGCCCAACCCTATTTCCAACGTATCTTGGAACTCCCACAACCCCGTCAGTTAACGCAGGATACCCCCGGAATTAATACCAACAAATTTGAAATATCTCGGAGTCGTGTCGGAGATATTCAGCGGAAACCAACGTTTGCAACGAGGGGCATGCCCTGGATACCCAAAACCTTTGAGGACGCACGAACCGCAGCACTCGTTCAGCTGACGACGTACGCGCAACAACACGGGAAACTGAGCGAACTCATCCAACAATTTGAAGCAGATACCGAAGCGAATCCAACGGACATCAAGGCACTTGAGACCTTAGTACAACTCTACACGCTCGTCCAACACCACGACAAGGCAGATCAAGTTATTGAACGGTTGATTGACGCTTCACCCAACGATCCGACCTATCAGCCGTTGCTGCTAAAGCGTACACTTCAAGAAAACCTTAGTTATGAAACGCTGAAAAAATCCCTTGACGATATGCACGGTTTGAGCCATGAAGCGCGACTCCGGTATATCGCGGAATACGCCACACAACTCTATCGTAAACGGAAACGCAACGATGCCAGAAAACTCATGAACGAACTCGAAGATGTCCAAGTGACAGACCTCAGCACCGGTATTGTGTTGGTCAATACCTTTGTGCTTTTAAATAAAACTGACGCAGCGGAGAAAATTATCGCACAACTCGCGAAACCGACACCCAAACAACTCTCACAGTACATCCAACCCTACAGAAGACTCACGACGGACTACATCCGTGACGGACACATTGACAAAGCTGTCGCCCTGCTCTGGACTTTCTGTGAGCGGACGAAACCGGATGCTGCACATCCGCGCCGTGTCGCAACACTTGCACAAGCCTCTCAGTACTACTACAGTGGACATACACCGCTTCAATCAAACTATCCAACCCCGACGGTCTACTACAATCAAACACGTCTTGAACATCTTCAGTCGGTTTTCCGAGAACTGTGGTTACGAAATCAACAGGAAACATTATACGCCAAACTGCAGGCTGAATTGAATGCTGCGAAGGGCAGAGACCGCATCTATCCGAGCTTGGCACTCAGTTACTGCTATTGGTGGGACGAGAAACGGACTGAGGCACAAACGACCCTCTCCGAATTGCAAACGGAATTTCCTGACGACCTCACCCTCAAACTCATCACCGCCTTTGTTTCTATTCAGGCGGGGAATCATAAATCAGCATTAACAATGCTCAAATCACTCGCTGAAACCGAACCGAGGAACCGGCGTCAGTATAACGAACTCACGCTGGAACTGGCATTACACACAGGCGACACCGTTACAGTCCGTGAACTGGTCACGAAACTCCTGAATTCACCCACCACAGCCCAAGAACTCTATCACTTTTCGCAAAAACTTCGAGATGCCGGGCTCACGCAGTACGCTGCCGCCACCGCGAAAAGAGCGATGCCGCTCGCGATAGGGCAGCAATCACCGAACTTCCTCATGGAATTAAGCGGGCATCTCGAAAGACTCGGGCGCGGACAAGACGCAGCGCAACTCGCCGAACGCGCCCTGCACGCTGCAAATCGACCCGACCGCTACGGACGGACATTATACTCTTGGAATTTCCAGCGAGCCACACACCTCACAAGCCACTCAAAGAACCTGCGCTCGCGTGAATCTGAGTTAGTCGAAGCCACTGAAAATAATCCAAATTCATTTCAAGCCTACCTCAAACTCGCGACATTCTATGAGAATGCCAATCAAATTGAGAAGGCATCAGAGGCTTTTAAAGCAGCACTGTCCCTGCGTCCTAACGACAGCATGACCCGCTCCCGATACGTCCAAATGCTGCAGAGAACAGGGAAAGTAAGTGATACTATACCCCATTACACCATACTTCTCCGAGATAACTCAAGCGCGCTCGGATACGGCTATCGGGAAGCAATAGATGCCTTCTTCCAAGCGGATAAAGTTGACGAACTCATCGCACTTACGAAGGACCTGATTTTGCCTGTTGGGCAATACGCCGGTAACGATTTCACGCAAAAAGTCGCACAGCAGTGTTTGAGCAAGAACAGACCTGAAGCAGCTGTTGAGATATTTGAAAAAATTATTGCAGTACATCCGAACTGGAACTACGTATACCGAGAATTAGCGGACGCTTATGCTGCAGCAGGCGACCATGAAAAGGCGATTCGGTTCTTACGAGAGAGTCAAGACGCTGATAAAACAGGACTTTCCAATACAGAATTTACCCTAAAACTCGTTGGATTCCATGAGGCATCCGGTGGACCTGAGGCTGCAATTCAGTTCCTGCGTGAAAAGTTGGAAGGCAGCGACATATCTAATTCACAAGTACCGTTTGTCCTGAAACTTGCTGAGCTCTGTAAGGCATCCGACACACTATCAGACTTAATTACGGAATATGAGGCAAAACTCGCTGAAAAGCCCGAAAACGCGACCCTGCTCTATCTAATTGCCAATATGAAACTTGAAGCAGATGACATTGAAGGCGCAAACACGGTCGTGAATCAGCTGCTGGATAACGCGCTCACGTCAGCATCTACGCAATGGTTATACAGCCTCGCTGAGGCTTACGAAAATATCGGGAATCACGATCTCCAACTCCAGCTGCTTGAATCCACCGTTGAGAAAGCTAAAAAGGAAAACTCATGGGGACTTTCAGAAAGTTACCAGAAACTCGGAGAGGCTTATGCAAAAATCAATGAGAAAGAGAAGGCACAGGACGCATTTCGCAAGATGGGCACGATTCAACGCATGCGGGAACGCCGAAGAGACTACTATGATATAAGGGACCTCGCTGCGATATACATGCAACACAAGATGTGGGACGATGCTGAGGCACTCTTCACCGAGATCATCAACGATATCTCAACAAGATCCTATGACCGTGAACAAGCACAAGAACGGTTGATGCAGATTGAAAAGCAGCGCAGCCATCTCAAAACAGCACCCCAACTCACCGAAAAGACACAAGGGATGAATGTCGGTATTCAGCGCGCGTTCGCAAAAGAGTACATGGACCGTGGTGAAACCAAGCAAGCGATGGAAATTTACGAGCAGATCGTGGAAGCGGTGCCTGAGGACTTGGAGTCCCGCGCACAACTTGCTACCCTCTATTCGCAACAAAATCTACACGATAGAGCAATTGGGACATGGGAAACTTTACTTGAAACGGATCCAGAGAACGCAAAGTACCAGGACGGGCTCATCAATAGCTACCAAGCCTCTGGTAAATTCGAGGAGGCACTTAAACTCGCACGACAGTTCATCGACGCAAACCCAGAAGTCGGTGTTCACCACGCACGCATTGCAAAACTCTATAAAGACGAAAACCGAATTGATGAGGCGATCGCTGCGTATGAAAAAGCGAGCGAACTGACGCCCGGAAACGCCCAAATTTATAAAGAACTTGCAAACCTCTATCTCGGCAAAGACGATCTAACTGCTGCCGAGAAAGCGTTCAAAGAAACCATTCGATACACCAGCCAAGATTGGGAGCGACGAAACCTTGAACGGCAGCTCGTTGGCATCTATAACCGTCAAGGAAAATTAGAAGAAATGATACAGCAGGCAGAAACCGAAGGTACACTCACGCCTACAATTCAAGAAGCACTTGCCGAACACTATCAGGAAAACGGCGAATCGGAAAAAGCCGTTGATGCCTATAAGAAGGCACTTGACATGACACCGCAAGGTTACGAACGCGAAGACCTCGCCGCTACATTGCTCAGGGTCTACGTCCAATTCGATAAGATTGATGCAGCATTAGCATTCTATGAATCCGAATTAGTTGCGAATGCCGGTTCAACACGCCGGTCTACGTCTTATAGCTCCTCCTCCGGTATCACAACCTACTACGGCGGTGACGAAGCACGCGGGGCTTTAATCCGGGCGTGTAAAGATCAAGACAAACTTGAGGCTTTGAAAACCCTCTTTGAAGACAGACGTGAGAAAGAACAGGATAACCCGACAGTCCTTGAAATGATCGCTGAAATTTACCGGAACGCAAACGATCATGAGCAGGCAGCCGAAGCCTATCAAGCCCTCTCTAAGCGCCAATCGAGCCCAAAAAACGTCCGTAGCGCTTACTACGCCGTTGTCGCACGCCATCAAAATCAGCAACCCGAATTAGCGAAGGAACAACTTACACTCGCCGAAACGATGCTTGCATTAAGTAACCACGCCCGAGACGAGTCGTTTCTCGGAGCACTCGCCACCATCTGTTGGAAAGGTAAGATGTACGCACCGGCTATTAAACTCGCTAACGACGCAGTCACTGAAGCACAAAGTGCCAGTAACACTTGGGAGCTCGAGTACTTATACGAGATTCTCGGGGAATGCTGCCTTGAGGCGAAGCGGTACGAAGAAGCATACAGCGCGTATCAACACATAGCAAATATCGCCAGATCCGAGTACAAACGACAAAACGCGGAAACAAAAATGGATCAAGCCTCTAAAGACGGTAACCTCTATGAAAAATGGATTCCGCAACGGCTCAAACAGGTTCAGGAAAACCCTGACAACCTTGAGGCACGCTTCGACCTCGCCGAAGCTTACGAATTCAGCAATAAAGTTAACGAGGCAATCGTTGAATACCAGAAATTGAGCGAACACCAACCCGATAACTCACAGTGGCACAAGAAACTCGGTGCCCTCTACCAGAAAAAATCCCGCCAACGCTATGAAACCGGAGAGGTGACCGAAGGGACCGCCCTCATACTTGACGGCAATTCAAGTTTCGTGGAAATTGAGAACACCGATGTTTTGAACAACATCACACAACAGGCGACGATCTCTCTCTGGATTAAACCGACCGATTTTCCGAACAGATACACGCCTATTATTTTCAAAGGCGACGAACGAAAATCGAACTTTAGCCATCGAAGTTACATCCTCTACATGCGGGAGGACGGTAAAATCCAACTCGCCTCAGCACCCAATGGTCAAGGACAGAAATCATTTTACACGCAATCTGACACGATTCAACGCAACAAATGGTATCATATCGCTGGTGTCATCAATGCGAACAGAAACACCATGCAGCTGTTCATTAACGGGGTTGAAGTTGGGAAAACGGACTTCAAAGGCGGAGAAAGTTTTTATCAAAGCCGAAAACCCCTCCGGATTGGTTGGACGTATGAAGGAGCGAGACCGACCCAATCGCCCTTCGTCGGGTTTATTGATGAGGTGCGTATCTGGAGCATCGCTCGGACAGAAGCCGAGATTCGTGCCGATATGAATACCGAGTTGACAGGAAACGAACCCGGCTTGGCTGCTTATTGGAAATTTGATGAAGCAACAGATGGGATTGTCACCGATATATCGCCGAATCAGAATGACGGTAGATTAATGGGGAGTGCAAAACTGGGACCTTACACCCGTCCTATCTTTGAAAATTCAAGCCCCGAGCAATTGACACAAGCCGCAGCGGCGTATGAATCAGCACTTCAACTTGAACCGAACTCTTATGAACTGTACCGCTCGTTGGCACAAATCCACACGCAAGCCGAACACCCCTTAAATGCGGAAGAAGTGTATCGGCGCGCCTTGGAGGCTTCGCTCACACAGAGCGAGCAGGAGGCTGCCGCTAAAGCTATCTTAAACCTATATCCCGACGATGGACACGCAGAGAAACATATCGCTCTCCTTGAGGAACTGAAATCCAAAATGGAGAGGAGCGCAGTCTTACATGAACTGTTAGGGGATACCTACACAAAAACGGGGGATACTGAAAAAGCAGAAATCGCCTACGCTGAGTGGGCAAAGCTCCGCAGCAAAGAGGTGAATAAGAGTCAACGGACTTCGGACTATCATCAATTCGCAGTGCAGCTGCTTAATAGAAATATCACACCCGAAGTCGCCTTGGAAATGGCGAAACGGGCAACACAACACACCAACTACTGGAGCTATCACCTGACGCTCGGGCAGGCGTATCTCGCCAACGACCAGTACGATGCAGCGCGCGAACAGTTCAAACACAGTCTCAATACCCTCGACCCATCCAACGGTAGTTACTTCGATTTCACGCGGATGCTGTGGACCCGCCTCACCCAAGCTGGTAAGAGTGCCAAGCACGAAAAGCCTTATGTTGAAATGATCACGCAATTGATTAACGAACTATCCGAAATGCCCGCTATCGCCATACGCGGTAACGCTGCGCTGGCGCAATTTTACCTTGACCATCACCAGCCTGACAAGGCGAAAGCATATATCCATAAAACTGCCTTCATCCCTGAAACCGCCTGGTCAGTTATCGGTCCATTTGACAATACAAACGGTGCCGGCTACGATAAAGCCTTCATCCCAGAGGAGGCGACACAGTTTGACACCACACGGACGAACGACGGATACAATGGACAGATCGGCTGGACACAGCAGACAGATAAAACATTTGACGGTTACGTCGATTTTGAGACAATCCTTGGAGGTAATCTCAACTGGGTAGCAGCTTATGCATGGACCACACTAACTGTCCCCGATGAACGCATCGCTCACATCTACTTCGGCAGCGATGACCAAGCAAAAATCTGGTTAAACGGCGAATCGGTCTTCACGGATAGCATAGCCCATTCGGTGATCATCGACCACGCCACCATTCCTGTGACGCTCAAACCGGGAAAAAACAATATCCTCGTCAAAGTATGTGAGGAAGAAGGCAGTTGGGGATTCTACCTGCGGATTACCGACACCGATGGAAAACCGTTTGACGATTTGATAATTAACGAACCGGAAGAGAATTAACCATCAACAACCAGCAGGTACATTCACTGTCTATTGACTAAGCCTAAGGAGATATGTTCATGTTCGGACGCAAAAACCACAGGATCCCTCTCTTTGTACTATTCTTTATAGTTTGTGCCTTGTGGCTTCCATCCATCACCTTCACACAAGAGGTAACAGACGATACTAAAATTATCGAACGCTATAAGTTAATGCTGAGTCGCAAGCCGAAAGAGGGGCGTACGTTTGACCGACTCTACCAGTTTTATCTTGAGGGTAACGGTTTAGATGCTATGGAAGCAGACTATCAAGCAGAAGCAGTCGCGAAACCTGATGCTCCGAACGTCCAAATTATCTTGGGACATATCTACAAACGCCTCGGAAAAGACATTGAGGCTGTCAATGCATATCAACGCGCAGTTACACTTTCTCCAAATGATTACTATCCACATCTCACACTCGGACAAATATATACAACATTACGACAGCATGAGAAAGCGATCAGCGCGCTTACGAAAGCAGCAGCCTTATCAGAACAGACAGAATCCGCAACACCCGATGATCGAATCACGATTTATAAAACACTCGGACGCGCCTATTTTTATCTCGACCGAGTGGACGATGCCATCATAACATGGATGAAAATCGCTGAATTGGACCCGCAGAACATTTTTGCCCGTATTGAACTCGCTGATCTTTTCCGAGAGCAGGAACTGTACCCACAAGCCATCGCACAATATGAAACAATCACCAAAATAAAAAAAGATGACCCGTATCGCGTCTGTCTCAGTTTGCGAGAGATTGGAAAGATTCACGAAGAAACCGGGGCATACGAGGAAGCACAAGACCGTTACGATGCTGCATTGGCGTTGACAGCTCCGGGCAACTGGCTAAGAAAAGACATACAACAACGCATCATCGGAATTTACGCTACCGATGCCAATTGGAAGGATTTAATCGCATACTACCAACGCAAACTTGAGGCAACCCCGAAAGACACCGAACTCATCGGCTTGCAGGCCGCAGCTTACATCGAGAATCAACAGCTGGAAGAAGGTATTGCAGCCTATCAAAACGGATTAGATCTGGCACCTACAAATACCGAATTACGGCTAAACTTGATTGCTGCACTCCGTAGCGCTGAAAAATTGGAGGATGCCGCAGCAGAATATGAAGTGCTCAGTGAACAACAGCCTGACGATTTCGGCATCTATCGAGAACTCGGCAAACTCTACTTGCAACTCGGAGATAAAGACAAAGCAGCGGCAGCCTATCAACGGATGATTGACCGCGACCCAGAGAATGCAAGCACACATCTTGTTCTCGCCGAGATTTATACGCAAAACGAATGGACAGAGGATGCCGCTGCTTCATACCAGAAGGCAATTTCACTGGCACCCCATAATTTGGACTATATTGAATATTTCGGTGAGTTTTATTTCCGTCAAGGCAGTCGCGAGAAGGCAATTCAGACATGGAATCGGATGGTTGCTGGTGAAATGGGTATCGCTGAGAATTACGACCGCTTGGCGCAGCTGCTTGACACGAAAGGCTTTCGTACTGAAGCACTCATGGCAAGTCGGAAGGCTGTCGAATTGATGCCAGACGCGTATCGCTATCGCGAGGCGTTGGCAAAACGACTCATGCAGAACAAGCAGTACGACACAGCATTAACGGAATACACAGAAGCAGCAAAACTTGCACCCAACGCGTTTTTCGCCGAACAGATGGACGACCAACGCATTGAAATCTATCGACGGCAAGGGACACTTGCAGATCAAATTGAAACAGTCGAGGTGGAACTTGAAAAACCCGGAATCTCTGATGCCGACACCTTCGCAAATCAGAAGAAACTCGCTAAGATGTACCTGAAGTTGGAGAACACGGTTTACGCACTTGAAGTGCTTTTGAGAGCCAAAACACTTCGCCCTGACGACGTAACCGTTAACCGGTGGATCGCCGAGATCTATGTTAAGCGGGGCATGCGTGATGAGGCAAAGGCAATCTACACCTATTTAACAGATATTGACAGTACAAATGCGCGAGAATACTACACCAATATCGCGCGCCTCCATCTAAACGCAATGGATTTAGAAGCCGCGAAAACCGCAGCAAAACGGATCATCGCGCAGAGTCCACGCAATCCTGAAGGACATCAGATGTTCGCGGAAATCGCTAAACAGACAGAGGATTATGAAACCGCGATTGATAGTCTCAAGCAGGCAATCCGTCTACGCCCCGATGCCACCGACACGCGGATGGAACTCGCAGATATTTACAAACTTTCAGGGAAACCTCGACAAGCACTCACACAATACTGGCGATGTTGGGAATTGAGCAACAGTGTGAGTCATAAACTCACCCTCGTCAAACCACTTTCTGAAGTGTATTATGACTTGGGACGCCGCAATGAGTTTGAGGAAAAACTGAAGCAATTGTCAAAAACGAACGCGTCTGATATAGGGCCCGCCTTGGCATTAGCAGCGGTCTATCGAATGGAGGGCGACCTCCCCAATGCACGCTTCCAATTGGTGCAAGCATTAGACCGAGAGCACGAAAACCCCGAATTGCTGGCACAATTGGTACAAATCAACCTTGATCTTGGCGATAACAAGGACGCGCTCGCCTACCAACAGAGACTCGTCAAGGTACAGCCAGATCCCCGCCATCAGCAAAAACTTGGCGAGCTGTTATTCGATGCCGGACGTGAGCAGGAGGCAATTCAGGCGTGGACGAAACTGCTACACACAAAAAATCAGACGCTTGAAGCGGAACTCAAACTCTCAGCCTTGCTCATCCGACACGGATTACTCGATGAAGCACTTTTTACGCTGGAACGGGCAGCCGAAAATGCCAAGGATGCCAAAGCCATCTATCAACTCGGAGCAGCGTTGGTTGAAATGAACGAAGTAGAACGCGCCCAACCCTACTTCCAACAAATCTTGGAGATGCCTACCCCGCCCAGAAATGTAACAAAGAACATAACCATAAATCCAAATTCCGCAACATCAGTACGCTCCAGTCTTAACACAAACAAATTCCATCTCGCGCGAAGTCTTGTCAATCAGATTCTGAGACCACCATTTAGGAGAAATAGACCGCAGTGGGTGCCGACAAGTTTTGAAGAGGCACAAGCCGGGGCACTCGTCCAATTGACAGCAATCGCGCAACAGAAGGGAACACTGAACAGACTCATTAGCCAATTTGAGGCGAAGGTTAACGCGAATCCACAGGATACCCAGACCCTCAAACTGTTAGCACAACTCTACACACTGACCGATAACACTGACAAAACAAGAGAAATTACCGAGCAGCTGCTTGCCACTTCGCCGAATGATCCGGTATATCAAGCCGTCCGGTTACACCAGACGATGCAGCACAACCTTAATTATGAAACATTCAAAAAACATCTCAATGAAGCGACCGGGCTGACACCTGAAGCACGCCACCAGTATATCATACAATACACTGAGAAGCTCTACCGTCGAGGTAAAAAGGCAGATGCCGAAAAATTGTTGGACGAACTCAGAGGTATCCCGGTCCCTAATCTCAGCACCGGCGTTATGCTGGTCGATATCCTTGTCTTGATGGACAAGATGGACGAAGCGGAGAAAGTCATCGCCCAATTTCCGATCCCGATTGCTTCAGCAGCACCTTCGCTCCTACAGCAACAGCGACAGTACGTTACGGTCTATCAAACTCTGGCGGACGCTTACCTTCGTCAGGGGAAAATTGAGAAAGCGACTACGCTCTTCTGGACCTTTTTGGAACACACTAAACCACACACTACAAACCCGAGACGCGTCGCAAAACTTGAATATGCTGTGCCTTCCTACATAAGCTATACCTCAATTCAGTTAACCTATCCCTCGCCCACGATATACTACAATCAAGATCGGTTGCAGTATCTGCAGCAGGTTTTTAATCAATTATTGTTGGCAAATCAGCAAGAAGTCCTATACGCTAAATTGCAGGCTGAGTTCAATTCTACAAAGGACAGAGAGCGTATCTACCCTGGTTTAGCATTGAGTTACTGTTATTGGTGGGATGGCCAGCGGGCTAAGGCACAAGAGATACTCTCCGCGTTGCAAGCGGAATTCTCGGATGATCTCACACTTAAAATTAACACTTTCTTTGCCTCGATCCAAACTGGGCAACACGAAACAGCGCTGGCACTGCTTGAAGAACTCATTGAAGTAGAACCGAGGAACCGTCGTCAATATTATGACCTGATGCTACAAGTCGCTATGCGCACAGGGGACAAGAGCAGTGTGCGTGAATTGGTAACAAAACTGCTGAACTCACCGAGCAAAGTTCGAGAACTTCACCAGTTTTCCGAAAAACTCCATGATGCCGGTTTTAAACAGCACGCCGTTGCTGTTGCCAAGAAAACGGTAGACCTTGCGATGGGTGAACGCGACCCGAATTTTCTCATGGACTTGAGCCAACATTTAGATCGACTTGGACAAAAACAGGACGCAGAACACATCGCTGAACGCGCGTTGCGTTTCGCCGACCAACGCGACCGATACGGGCAGACGCTCTACTCTTGGAATTTTCGGAGCGCAACGCGATTAGCGGGCCGCTCCACAAATGCACCCGACCGAGAGCGAAAACTTGTGGCAGCTGTAGAAAAGAATCCAAAGGCACACCATGCCCATCTCAGGTTGGCAATTTTCTACGAAAGCACCGATCAACCTGAAAAAGCATCGGAGGCATTTAAGGCTCTACTTGCCTTGAGACCCAAGGACAGCATAATCCGATACCGCTACGCCCAGATGTTACAGAGGACTGGACAGGAAAAAGATGCTGTTGACCAGTATATGGTGCTTCTCAAGGACAACCCAAATGTCTTTGGCTACGACTATTTCGAGGTAATAGGTACCTTCATCCAAGCAGAAAAAATTGATGAACTCGTTTCACTCACGAAAGAGATGATGGTTCCATCTGTCGGACAGAATTTCGGTCAACAATTCGCGCGTAGTGTAGCACAGATGTGTGTCCGAGGGCACAATCCTAAAGCGGCAGTCGAAATCTTTGAGAAGTTTATTGAAGTTTATCCAAACCAGACCGGCACGTATCAAGATCTCGCATCCGCTTATATCGCCGCTGGAGAACGTGAGAACGCAATCCAACTTTTGCGCGGAAGGTTGGCAACTGGAAACATCACGTCTCAAGTAGAGACTGTATTAAAACTCGCTGAACTTTATAGGGATTCCAGTGAATTAGAAAACCTGACAGCGGAATACGCAGCAAAACTTACTGAGAAGCCAGAGGATCCGGCACTGCTCTATCTCGTCGCTTCAATGAAGGTTGCAGCAAACAACCTCGAAGAAGCGAAACCGCTGATTAATCAGCTCCTTAAAGCCCCACCTACCGCACGGAAACTATCGTGGCTGAACCGACTCGCGTTAGAATACCGGATCGTAGGGGACCGGGACTGGGAACTCCGTCTACTTGAAGCCGCTGTTGAGGGTGTTGATCCGAAGACTTCCAGCAGACTTCCGGAGACTTATCAGACACTTGCTATGGCATACGTCCACAAAGGCGAGAAAGAGAAAGCGCAGAACACCCTTCGCAAGATGGGGGTTCTCCGCCTTTCGCAACGCAGCGGACGCTATCTGGAGAAAGCGGAAATTGCAAAGATATATGTTCAACACGACATGTTAGAAGATGCCGAAGCCTTGTTTAGCGACCTTCTTAACGATTTTTCAGTCCAATCACGGACTCGGAGACAAGCAGAGCAACAGCTAAAGAAGATTAAACGACGACGGACCTTTTTGGAGATGAAGAACCGAGTGACGTCAAAGATGAAAGCTACGCAACGCAAACCAACTGTCGAATAGCGCGAATCAAACAAAGGAGATATTTTCGTGTTCAGACAAGAAAAATGCGTAATTAGTGTGTGCATAGTGTCCCTTATAGCCTACATCTTGTGTTTCACATCCATTACCCTAGCACAAGATGAGACAGACGACGCAAAAATTATCGAACGCTATAAGCAGATGCTCAATCGCAAGCCGAAAGAGGGGAGTACGTTTGACCGGCTCTACCAGTTTTACCTCGAAGGTAACGGTTTAGATGCTATGGTAGCAGATTACGAGGCAGAAGCAGCGGCCACACCTGATGCCCCGAACCTCCAACTTATCTTGGGACACATCTATAAACGCCTCGGAAAAGATGCTGACGCTGTTAAAGCCTATCAACGCGCCGTCGAACTTGCACCCAACAATTATTACTCACACTTTGCCCTCGGACAGGCGTATGCGATATTGCTTCAACATGAAAACGCGATCGGCGCATTGAACCGAGCAGCAAAAATCGCTGAGGAGACGCAAACCGCGACGCCCGAAGACCTTACCGCCACCTACAAAGCACTCGGTAGAGCATACTTCCGACGAGACCGTGTTGATGAAGCTATCACAGCGTGGACAAAAATCGCCGAACTCGACCCAGAGAATATCTTTACACGCATTGAACTCGCTGACCTACTCCGAGAGCAGGAACTCTACGAACAAGCCATCGCGCAGCACGAGGCGATCATTCAGTTCAAAGCCGATGACCCGTATCGCGTGTGTCTGAGTCGCCGCGAAATCGGCAATATCCACGAGGCGAAAGGCGACTACGAGACTGCTATCAAGAGCTATGACTCAGCACTCACATTAACAGCACCCGGCAACTGGCTCCGTAAAGACCTTCAACACCGTATCATCGGCATTTACGCTGCAGATGGGAACTGGAAAGGCTTAATCGAATACTATCAAAAGAAACTTCAAACGACACCAAACGAACCTGAAATCCTTGGGTTACTCGCCGCAGCCTATATTGAGAATCAACAACTTGACGAAAGCATCAAGACATACCAGAAGGCAGTGGAACTCGCACCGACCGATGCGAACTTACGTTTGAACCTCATCGCAGCATTTCGGAATGCCGAAAAATTTGAAGACGCTGCAGCAGCCTACGAATCCTTGAGCGAACAGAATCCTGACGATTTTGGGATCTATCGCGAACTCGGTGAATTGTACCTGCATCTACAAGACGAAGACAAAGCACGAGCAACATATCAACGGATGATTGACCGCGACCCAGAGAATGCGGGGACCCATCTTATCCTCGCCGAAATCTATGCCAGCAACGAATGGATGGAAGATGCCGCGACAGCCTACCAATCAGCACTTTCGCTCGCGCCGAGCAACCTCGATTATATTGAGTATTTCGGCGAATTCTACTTCCGTCAGGGCGATCGTGAAAAAGCGATTGAGACATGGAAGAAGATGGTCGCAGGCGATAAGGCAGTCGCTGAGAATTACGATCGGTTGGCACAACTCCTCAACACAAAGAACTACCGTTCCGAAGCGATCGCCGCAAGTCGGAAGGCTGTCGAATTGATGCCGGATGTCTATCGTTACCGCGAAGCCTTGGCGAAGCGACTCATGAAAAATAAGGATTACGACGCAGCGTTAACCGAATATACGGAAGCCGCAAAGGTTGCACCAAACGCATTTTTCGCTGAGGAGATGGATAACCAACGAATTGAACTCTATCGGCGGCAGGGCACTCTCGCAGAGAAGATCGAAGCAGTCGAGGCAGAACTGAAAACGTCGGGACTCCCTGCTACCGATATCTTCGCGCAGCAGAAACGGCTTGCCAAAATGTACCTCAAGTTGGGGAACACCACTTACGCCCTCGAAGTCCTCTTGAAAGCAAAAGCACACCAACCCGATGATATAATTGTCAACCGCTGGCTCGCAGAGGTTTATACCAAGCAGAACAGGCGTGATGATGCGAACGCTGTTTATAGACACCTCATCACAATTGATAGCGCAAATACACGAGAATATTATACAAACATCGCGCGCGCGCATCTGAACGTCATGGATTTCGATGCAGCAACAGAAGCATCAAAGCAGATCATCGCGCACAGTCCACGGAATCCCGAAGGGTATCAAATGCTCGCAGAAATCGCGAAGCAGACTGGAAATTATGAGAGTGCTATAGACAGCCTCAAACAGGCACTTCGTTTACGTCCGGAAGCGATCAATATTCGTTCGGAATTGGCAACAACCTACAAACTTGCAGGGAAACCCCGGCAGGCACTCGCGCAGTATTGGCAGTGTTGGGAGTTAAGCGATACCGTTAACGACAAACTCGCTTTTGTCAAACCACTCTCCGAAGCGTATTATGACTTGGGACGGCGCGGGGAGTTTGAGGAAAAACTCAAACAACTGTCGAAATCCAATACATCCAGCGTCGGACCTGTTATCGCACTCGCTGAACTCTACCGCATGGAGGGGGACCTACCGAGCGCACGTTTCCAACTCGCACGCGCATTAGACAGAGAACGCGAAAACCCGGATTTGTTGATACAACTCGTTAACATCAGCGTTGATCTCGGCGATAACCAAGACGCACTCACCTACCAACAACGCCTCGTCAAAGGGCAACCCGATCCGAGCCATCAGCGACGGCTCGGTGAGCTGCTGTTTGATGCTGGACGCGAGCAGGAGGCGATACAAGCCTGGACGAAACTGCTACACGCGAAAAATCAGATGCTTGAAGCTGAACTCAAACTTGCGACATTACTGATTCGGCATGGACTGTCTGACGAGGCACTTTTTGTGCTTGATCGCGCAGCAGAAAAGATCACAGGAAACCCAGATGCCCACCTTGCGCGCTACCAACTCGGCGTGGTGTTGGTGCATATGAGCGAATTCGACCGCGCTCACACACATTTTCAGCGAATTTTGGATATGCCGAAACCGCCTGAAAATGTAACTAAGAATCCGAATGCTGGTAATAGAAATACTTCATCAGGTCCGCCCGGTATTAACACTAACAAATTTGACCTCGCGCGCAGTCTTCTCTACCGAATTCAGGACCAATCGTATTACAGTAGAAACGCACAGGGATGGATACCGAACAACTTTGACGAAGCACAAGCGGGCGCACTCGTCCATTTAGTGACTATGGCTCAGCAACACGGGAAACTTAATGCGTTCATCCAGCAGTATGAAACGGCACATGAAGAAAATCCGAAGGACATCAAACCCCTTGAAATCTTAGCACAAATCTATACCTTGACCGAGCATCCCGAGAAAACTGCGGATATGCTTGAGCGATTGATTGCTGTATCTCCAAATGATACGGTCTACCAAGCTATACGTTTCAAAGAGGCAATTCAGAGAGACCTTGCTTCTGAAACGTTAGAAAAATATCTTAGCAACATCACAGGACTGACAGAAGAAGCCCGTCTTTGGTACACGCTACAATACATCCAAAAACGCTATCGTGATGGGGACAAGACGGAAGCTGAAAAACTGATGCGTGAATTTGAAAATACAAAAGTGATGGAGCTTAACACTGTTGAAGCACTCATTGAGACCCTCGTTCTGATGGAGAAAACGGATGCTGCAGCGCGAATCATCGTTAATCTGCCTATTCCAACACAATCACAGCAGGCGCAGTATCGAAACCTTTATGAAACAGTTACCGATGCCTACACACGTCAGGAACACATTGACAAAGCGATTGATCTCTTCTGGACTTACTGTGAGCGAACCCAACCGCAAATCACAAACACTCGGCGTGGTGTCTCGCATCCATTACGTTTCGCTTCTTCAAGCAGTTCATCTATTCAGACAATTTTTCCTACGTCTACAACTTATTATAACGGGAGCAGATTATGGTATCTAAAATACTTTTCTCGGCGGTTGTGGTTGAAAAATCAACAGGAAGCACTGTATTCTAAGTTCCAGGCTACGGTTGATGCTGCCGAAGGTAGAGACCGAATCTTCGCGGGATTAGCATTGAGCTACTGCTACTGGTGGAACGGAGATCGCGAAAAAGCGCGAGAAACACTCGTATCGTTGCAGGCACAATTCCCACAGGACCTTGCCCTCAAACTCAGTACTGTGTTTATCTCTATTCAAACCGGACATTATGCTGGAACACTTAAACTGCTTGATGAACTTTCCGTAAGTGACCCGAGAAATCGCCGTCAATACTATGACCTAACGCTCCAATTGGCATTGCAGTCAGGAAATACTGTCGCTGTTCGGGATTTGATAGTAAAGCTTCTGAATTCACCGAGCAGTGCGCGTGAACTCTATACGTTTTCGCTGCAGCTGCAAAGTGCCGGTTATACACAGCACGCGACGACTATCATGAATAAAGCGATGCACCTAGCGATGGCGGTACGGGATCCGAATTTCCTGATGGAACTAAGTCGGCACTTAGAGGACCTCGGTAGAGGTCAGGATTCCGTGCAAATCGCTGAACGCGCTCTACGATTTGCCAACCAACGCGACCGATACGGTAGAACAATGTCGTCCCGGAATCTACAGCAAGCGACTCACCTCACGAGCCACTCGAAAACCAAAAAGGATCAGGAACCGCAATTAATTGATGCCGTCCAAAAGAATCCCACCTCATACAGAGCGTTTATGAATTTGGCGGCTTTCTATGAAGGGACAAATAAATTTGACAAAGCATCAACGGCATACCAAAACTTACTTACAATTAGACCTACAGACAGTGGGACACGCAAACGTTTCGCCGATATGTTGTATGGCAATGGAAAATATGAAGCAGCTGTTCCGCAATACACAAAACTTCTCAAGGACAACCCGACCATACTTGGCTACGCGACTTCTGATGTTATAGAAACTTTCTTTAAAGCCAAGAAAGTTGACGAACTCATCACACTTTCAAAAGAGATGATTACGCCATCTATTGGACGTGACCTCAACAATGAATTAGCACGAGACGTGGCGCGAGAACTGATGGATAGAAACAATCCCAAAGCCGCTATTGCAATTTATGAGAAACTCATCGAAGCGCAGCCGAGTCGCACTAGCTATTATCGCAGCTTAGCATCTGCTCATGCAGCTGCTGGTGAACCTGAAAAAGCGATCCAGATATTACGAAACACACTGGAAACTTATTCACAAGAAGATACTATAGGAACGTTGACCCGTTTCTACAAATTATACGGCGGCCTAGACGCATTCATCAAGGAATCTGAAGCAAAACTTGCAGAAAAACCGACCGATAACCACCTACGCTATCTCCTTGCCGCCATGAAAATTGCAGCCAACGATTTAGAAGGCGCAGATAGACTCGCTTTCCAACTGCTTAATGAGGACGCATTTAATACAAGACATAATACAAGACAACTCCGCAATTTGGCTGATGCATACCGTCTGGCGGGAGTACGAGAACGTGAATTTCAAATACTTGAGAGAATAGTGCAAGTGCAAAATCAACAAGGTTATATTGATTGGCGTACCTATCATAGACTCGGAATGATCTATGCCCTTAAAGGTGAAATAGAGAAAGCACAGGACGCGTATCGAAAAATGGGGAGACTCAAACTTTTATATAGAAACGACTACGTTGACTTAATGAATGTTGGTGCCACATATTTGCACAACCAAATGTGGGACGAGGCTGAACCACTTCTCACCGAAATCGCCAACGATCTATCAGTGGGGTCTCACTACCGCAGACAGGCAGTAGAACAGTTAGTGGCGATTAAGAAGCAGCGTGATAATATTTCCAATACGACGCAACTCAAAGATAAAATAAAAACGATGGACATCAAGACGCTACGGACATTGGCAAAAGATTTCGTCCGGCGTGGAGATAGACAACAAGCTGTCCTCATTTACACACACCTCGAAAAAATGATGCCCGAAGACTTCGAGTCTCGCGCGCAACTTGCAACGCTTTACACGATACAAAATCAACATGATAACGCTGTTGCGACTTGGAAAGCACTCCTTGCAGAGGATCCGGGGAATACGAAATTTCAAGATGGACTTGTTCGTACGTATCAAAGTGCTGGTAAAATTGACAAAGCATTGGAACTCTCGCAGCAATACATTAAAACTGATGCTAACAATAGTGTTAATTACGTACGCCTCGCAAAACTCTATGCGGATGATGACCGAATTGATGAAGCTATCGCTGCCTATCAAAAATCAATTGAACTGGCTCCTGGTAATGTGAAACATCATCTCGAATTGGCTGCGCTGTATATCCGTAAAGATGATAAAGTTTCCGCGGAGACGGCTTTCCAAGAAGCAAAACGTTACACTGCTCAAGAATGGGAACGCCATGATATTGAACAAGAAATTATGAAACTTTCTGAAAAGCAGGAAAACTTTGAAGGCGCGATGCAGAAGGCGGAAGCGGTAGGTACGCTTACGTTTGAAATGCAGAAGGAACACGCGGAAACTTTTCGGGATGATGGTAAACATGAAGAGGCAAGCATCGCTTATGAAAAAGCACTTGAGATGACTACAGATAGCTACCAACGCCGAAGAATCTATGAAAATTTGCTTGATATTTACCCCAAACTCGATAAGCACGACGCTGCCCTCGAAATGCATGACGAGCTTGCATTCATTCCGTATATAGCCAATGCTGCTGAGTTGGCACGCAATAGACTGATGAACGCATACAAAAGGGAAAATAAACTCGATATCCTGAAATCGATCTATAATACGAAACTTGAGAACGATTCCAATAATATTAATTATCTCGAAATGCTCGCTGAGATTTACAAGCTCACAAACGCCCACGGTAAAGCCGCTGAAGCGTATCAAGCCATCGGCAAACTACAACCCGACAATGCCCTTAGTTACTATAACGCCGCTGCAGCATATAATAGAAATGGACAATCCGAATTAGCGAAAGAGATGTTAAACCGAGGTGAAAGTGTGTTTTCTGTCAGCACTCAAAAGCGAAGTAGGTCTCTCCTTGAAGTGCTTAGTCAAATCTGTTACGATGGGGAAATGTACGACTTAGCGATTAAATTCGCTGATTCTGCAATCGCTGAAAGTATAGGTACCAGAGTATACGGCATAGTTTCACCTGTAGAAGCTGAATATAAACTTCTTGCAAAAAGTTTACTTGCCGCAAAACGGTATGAAGAAGCCATCCATGCCTATCAGCAAGTGGAAAACATGGCAAGATATCCATGGGATAGAGACGAAGCCAGAAAAGCAATAGAAAGTGCATCAAGATTGGGGAACCTGTATGAAAAGCAGATACCTAAACTGTTGAAGAAGGTACAGGAAAATCGTGATGACCCAGAGGCACGTTTGACCCTTGCCGAAACCTACGAAAAAGCCGACAAGATTGAAGAAGCAATCGGGCAATACGAAAAGATGAGTCAACTCCAACCTGATAATTGGCAGTGGTACAAGAAACTTGGCGATCTCTATCAGAAACAATCCCAACATCATCAGACAGGAGAAGTCGTTGAAGGGACCGCGCTGACCCTTAACGGCAACTCAAGTTTTGTGGAAGCGGCAGCAGCGTATGAATCAGCACTTCAGCTTGAACCGAACTCTTACGAATTATATCGTTCACTGGCAGAAACCTATACGAAAGATGGCCGTTCATCAGAGGCAGAGGCTGTGTATCGCCGTGCATTGGACGCGTCCCTTACGCAGAGCCAACACGATGACGCTATTAAAACCATCTGGGCATTTTATGCTAACAAGGCACATGAAAACAAAGGCATTGCTACCCTTGAAGAACTCAGGGAAAAAATGGAAAATAGCACAGTCCTGCATGAACTGTTAGGAGATATTTATAAAAAAGTTGGAGATACTGAGAAAGCCGAAAACGCATACACACAGTGGATTGCGATCCGACAGCGGCAGCTAAACCAGCGAGGCTCGGCAGGAAGTTATCAGGATTTTGCAGAAAAACTCCTCCAAAAAGAGATTCCACCCGAAACAGCCATAAAATTTGCCAAACGCGCGGTTCAAATTAGCAATGATTCGGATAACATCTTAACCTTGGGATATGCCTACCTCGTCAATGGACAGTATGACATAGCAGTTGAACAGTTCAAAAAGGGACTGTTGACCCTCACATCCGGGACTTTTCAACGTAAATTCTTCTCATGGATTTCCGAATACGGCAAAAAAACTGAAGATAAGGAGGGTTACGTTGATATGTTAAACGAACTGGTAAACACTATATCCGATAACGTCGTCATCCAGCTTAATCTCAGTCTCACGTTGGCGGAATTCTGTTTCAATAATAACATGCCGGGGAAGGCAAAAGCATATATTCAAAAAACGGGTTTCATCGCTGAAAACGCTTGGTGGACGCTCGGTCCTTTTGATAACACCGATGGCATCGGGTACGATACGGCTTACATACCAGAAGACGCAACACAGATTGACACAACCGCCAGGTACAACGGCATAGATGGACAGGTCCGTTGGGAAAAAAGTGACGATAGAACACTGGACGGTTATGTCAGTCTCGGGAGGGATGTTGACTGGAGGGTCGCTTATGCGTTCGCAACCGTTGTTTCACCCGATGAGAGGAAAGTTCAACTCCGCTTTAGTAGCGATGACCAAGGGAAGGTGTGGCTAAATGGCGAAGAGGTACACGCACATACCAGAACTTATCAGGCGGAAATCGACCGAGACATTATCCCTGTAACACTTAAGCCCGGTAAAAACAGCATCCTCGTCAAAGTCTGTGAGGAAGAAGGCGGTTGGGGATTCTATCTGCGGATCACAGACACCGACGGAAAACCGTTTAATGATTTAAAAATCGGTGGTTCGGATTGAAATATTCGACAGCACAACAAAATAATGCACCCTTTTTGACCGCAATATGCGTCATTATAAGTAACGCCACAAACTTGTATATCTATATTCTCCACTGTTGGAACCGAAAACTAAATCGCCCTGGCGCTGTACCAGCAATGTTTTGACATTTAAAAAAATTTATGCTATAATTGATGGTAAACACTTTGGAACCATTTAAATCGCAATTCGGGTATTTCACAAAAGGAGCTCATCTCATCATGGCAGAAAAATTGATTCTTGAAAAGATTCAGCGCGTCCGCCAGCGCCTGAACATTCAACGGTATTTTCAGACGCTCGCGACATTCCTGTTTTACGGGTTCTTGGCATGTGTCCCATTGGTGATCGTTGACAGCGTCACAGCTTTTAATATCCCGCCACTCGTTTTTCTTTGGGTAGCACTCGGCATCGGTGTGGTCGCCTTAGTATTTCGTCTCTTTCGACCGGTAAGTCTTCAGGAAGCGGCAAGAACGATTGACACAGACGCATCCCTTAAAGATCGGGTCATTAGCGGTTTAGAACAGATTCAACGCCGAACCGGTGAAACCTTGACGGCTCTTCAACTTCAGGACACCACTAAAAGGTTACAGGCTGTTCCGGTGAATCAGGTCGCTCGCTATAGGGTACCGCGCGAGACAAAGTTTATCGTGCTCGTTACTATATTTCTCGTCGCCTTTTCGTTCGTTGAGTTTTTCGCACCACCGGCGACTTCAACGGAAATCGACTTCTCGCCGCAGATCGCAGCAGAGGCTGACACGCTCTTGAAAGAAATTGAAGAAGCAAAAAAGGAAGCCGTACAAGACGAAGATACGGAACTTGAAGAACTCTTAAAAGAGATTGAGAAAAGGGCTCTTGAACTCAAGAAACCCCAGATTGACCCCAAGGAAGCACTCGCTCGTATGACAGAGTTGAGCGCGATGCTCAAGACGAAAGTTAATCCGCTGAAGATGGCCCAACAGGAAGCACTCCTCAATGGGTTGGGACAACAGTTCATCGGGAACCCATACCTCGGCGAATTCGGGCAGCAGCTGAAACGCGGCGACTATCAACAGGCAGCGGCGAAACTTGATAAGGTGACAGAAAAATTACCCGAATTCGATAAAGAGAAACGCCAAAACCTTTCTGACGAGCTGAAACGCGGCGGCAAGAGCTTACAAGGCACCGACCTTGATGGACTCGGCACTGAATTGTCCGGCGCAGGCGAAGGTTTAGCCAACGACGACCTTGAAGGGGCACAGACACGACTCCGAGCATCAAGCAAAAAGATGCGGAACATCGCACTCCTCAAGAAACGCGACCTGCAACTCGCGAAATTGCTCGCAGAATGTGAAGCATGTAAAGCCTGCATCGCTGGTGTGTGTCAAACCGATAAGGACGGACTAAGCTACAGCCTCAGCCAGACCCCAAGTACCGGTATAGGAAAAGCGACTTCTGCAGGGCAACTCGGGCAGCAGACAATATCGCTCGATTCCACACTCAACCTTGAGCAGATTACCGGCGTTCAAGGAGAAGGCAGCTCTACCGTGCAAACCTCTAAAACATCTGCCGAAGGACAGCAATCTGCTGTCAGTTACAAAGACGCGTACACGAAATATCAGAAACTCTCCGAAGATGCCCTCACCGAAGAGCAGATTCCGTTGGGATACAAGTTTTACGTGAAACGCTACTTTGAATCGATTAAACCGAGCGATGAGTAGAACGCTTGTAGGGGCTGGGTTAACCAGCCCTTACTATAAACGGCAGGGAGAAACATGTCCGAACACGCCGAACAAAAATACGAAGAATTTCGTGAGACGTTCCTCAAAATACAAGAAGAAGTATCCAAACAAATCGTCGGGCAAAAAGAAATTATTGAAGGCGTTCTGATCTGTCTCATGACCGGTGGACACGCACTATTAGAAGGTGTCCCCGGCTTAGGCAAAACGCTGCTCATCCGAACCTTGCATGAAGTACTGGACCTCAAATTTTCCCGAATCCAATTCACACCAGATTTGATGCCAGCAGATATCATCGGCACCACTGTTGTCGCTGAGGATGATGCCGGACGGAAATTCTTCGAGTTTCAACAAGGACCCGTATTTGCCAACCTTATTCTCGCCGACGAAATCAATCGCGCGACCCCTAAAACACAGTCCGCTCTGTTAGAAGCGATGCAGGAAAAATCGGTAACCGTTGCTGGACAACAGCGTGAACTGCAGCTCCCTTTCTTTGTCATGGCAACCCAAAATCCACTGGAGATGGAGGGGACTTATCCGCTACCGGAAGCACAACTTGATCGCTTCTTTTTCAAACTCAAGGTTCAATACCCGAGTCTTGACGAACTGGACCTCGTTATGGAACGCACAACGCGCAGCGAAATGCCATCCGTCGATAAAGTTTGTGACGGAGCACAGATTAACGCATTGGAGCGGATCGTCCGTGATATCCTTATTGCTGAAGATGTACGGAGATACGCCTTGCGAATTGTGCTCGGGACACATCCCGAAGCAGCGGACGCACCGGAACTAACAAAAAAATATGTTCGCTACGGTTCCAGTCCTCGTGGCGCGCAAGCGTTGATTCTGGGCGGGAAGGTTCGCGCAATCCTTGATGGTAGATATAACGTCGCCCGTGAGGACATCCAAGCCATCGCGCTGCCGAGCCTGCGACACCGACTTATTCTGAGTTTTGAGGGTGAAGCTGAAGGCATTGACCCAGACGACATTATCCAGCACTTACTACAAGAGATTGAAGATGAATGACACACAGTCCGCCTTCGACAGCGAATTCCTCAAAAAACTCGAATATCTCTACATCGTCTCCAAAAAAATATTTGCAGGACGTATCAAGGCAGAACGGCGTAGTACACGGCGCGGTGTAAGTGTCGAATTCGCTGATTACCGCAATTACACCGCAGGCGACGATTTTCGCTACATCGACTGGAACGCCTTCGCACGCTTGGATGAACTCCTCCTAAAACTTTATGAAGAACGGGAAGACCTGCACATCTACTTCCTTGTCGATGCCAGCCAGTCAATGACCTACGGAGGCGAACTACCAAAACTGATTTACGCGAAGCGGGTTGCCGCAGCACTCGCCTATATCGGTTTGTCTAATCTTGACCGAATTAGCATCACCTCCTTCAACAATACAGGTATGAACCGACTACCGACAGAGCGGGGTAAAGGTAAAATCTTTACCGTACTCGATTTTCTCGATCAGGTTAATGGCAGCGGTGAAACAGACTTGGAAAATGCGTTCCACAACTTCGTCCATACAACCAAACGCCGCGGGCTAGTCGTCCTAATTTCCGATCTCTTTGATCCGAGCGGATTTGCCAATGGACTGAATGTGTTGAAGTTTCAAAAGCATGAACTCTTTGTCATTCATATCATCGATCAGAAAGAAGCCGCTCCTGATCTACTTGGCGACTACCACCTTGTTGATGTTGAAACGGATCAGCTGCGTCAGGTCACTATTAACGAGAACCATCTCAAACGGTATCAGGCACTCTTCCAAAAATATTGTGACGACATGGATTTATACTGCACGCAACGCGAAATCAGTCTCGTACGGACGACAACAGAATCACCCTTTGAGGAACTCATCCTACGTATTTTCAGGATGGGCGGCTTCGTCTCTTAATAGTTTTCAGTTTTCAGTACGATTTTTTCTGCGAAAAAATCTTTCGGTTAATAGTTGTCAGTTAACACCTTGTGGCGGTTACCTTTCCTGCTACTGCCAAAAGAGACCTCTTTAACTGATAACCCAAAGCGCAGCCTACTGAATACTGCCAACTAATACCGTGAAAGCGCAGCGTACCGATAACTGATAACCAAAAAAAATATGAATTTCTTGTCTCCCACCTCACTCTTCCTATTTGGTCTGGCACTCCCGATTATCGCGCTGTACATCCTTAGGCTCCGGCGGCGGCGTGAACCGGTCTCTACATTGATGTTCTGGGAAGAACTTTTCAGGGAACGACAGACGACCTCCCTGTTCCAGAGACTGAAACATCTCCTATCGCTCTTGCTGCAGCTTCTATTTCTGATGCTCTTAGTGCTTGCGGTCGCCCGTCCGCAGTTCGCCTTCATAACCAAGTCCGCGCGGCAACTCGTTTTGATCATTGACCAATCGGCAAGTATGAACACTGTTGAAGAAGATACCGATGGACGCGCGCGGTTAGAGGTCGCTAAAGAACACGCCCTCCGAACCGTAGACGGGCTCCGTTTCATGGACGAAATGACCGTGATTAGTTCCCATACGCGCCCCATAATTCACATCCCGTTCACCAATCACCAGAAATCACTACGAACAGCGATTAACGCCATCCTACCGACCGACATCAGCACAAACCTCGAACCTGCTTATGATTTAGCACACGCGATTGCCCAAACGAAGCCTAACCCTGAAATCGTTATCCTCAGCGATTTTCATTCCGTTTCAGAAGAGCTGCTCGCTAAACTTAAGAGCGAAACCGAAGAAAACACGGATACCGAAAAACCGGACCCAGAGATCAAACGCCACTTGATACGAATAGGCAAAGCGAGCGATAATGTCGGTATTACGCAATTTCGAGTTCGCAAGAGTCTCGTCAACGCTTTCGACTATCAAACGCTGCTGCGTGTCGTCAACACCTCAGAAGAAGAAAAAAAGTTCAATGTTGAACTCTATTTTAACGAGAATCTTTTTGATGTCCGTCCTTACACACTTGCCCCCGGTGAAAGCAAATCGGAGATTTTCAGTAACTTTGCGTTTGAGGGTGGAAAACTCAAAGCAGTACTTGACATCCAAGATGCACTCGCCACCGATAATACGGCTTATGCCACACTCCCGAAACGCGACCTTATCTCCGTTCTACTCGTGACATCGGGAAACCCATTTCTCCAGAAAGCACTCGCTGTAGATGAACAGATAAAACTCACTGTCCTCACACCAACGGAATATGAAACCGACGTACTCCCTGACAGTGCTAATTCACAGGCGAAAAAAGATTATCAAGTCGTTATCTTTGACCGGTACAGTCCGTCCATTCTCGGTGATGGGAATTATATGTTTATGTATCCACCTGCTGTTGACGCATCGGAAACGCCTACGCCTGAACTGAAATGGAATATTGGTGCAGCATTGGAGACACCGATCATTACGGATTGGGAACGGACACATCCTATCCTGCAGCACGTTCATCTGGAGAATGTCCAAATCGGTACAGCGTATCAGGTCACGCCACCGTCCACCGCACAGGTACTTGCTCGTTCATTTGAATCACCTGTGTTGTTCATTGACGTTACGCCGAACCGAAAAATTGTCTTTGCTGCTATTAATATCTTGGAATCCGATCTGCCATTACGTATCGCATTTCCGGTAATTATAGCGAACACAATCCAGTGGTTCCAACAACGTTCTGAAATTTTGGAATACCATCTCCATACGGGAGAAGTCCTCAAACAGCGCATTGATTCGATAGGTGCAACCATTCAACCGAAATTAAAGGTAGAAACGGATTCGCAGCAGCTGGTAAAAATTACGGGGCCTGAAGACAAAACATGGGAAATCCCTATTGAACGAGACGAACTCCTATTTGATCAGACGCAACGCGCCGGTTTTTACGAATTGAAAATCTTGGAAGCAGCCGACGCCACAGTCGAAGAAGCATTATCAGAAACATCCAGTTCTACAGAGGAGAGCGGCGGAATCGTATGGTCAATCAACCTCGCTGACGCAACAGAATCGCACATCGGCGCTGATCCAGCAGTTGAAGACCTTCTCGATGAATCAGTGACACCGAAGGGTGCCACGTTTTTGCGTTATCCGCCGTGGGTCTACTTAGTATTCCTCGCCCTCGGATTGAGCGTCGTCGAATGGTTCTTGTATCAACGTCGTCGAATCGATTAAGGTAGTATAATCCGCTACCCAGACACTACTTGATAAGGGGGATATGGATGAACAGCAAAACACTAAAAGTTACTGGTGCCGTAGTCTTCTCCTGTTTTGTAATGATCCTAATCGTCATCTATACACCCAAACCCGAGCCGCGCCACTCTAAAAGGAGGTTTCCCTCCAAGATAGTAGACCCAGAATATCTTAATTTAGCAAATCAAGCACTCTCAAAAACAAATAAGGCAAACCGAACAGCACTTCAAAAGTTAAGGCAATTTACCCGTGGAGAAAAAATAGACTTCAGCTCGTTGACTGCAGCAAATACAGCAGCGATTGATGCCCTCGCTGAAGCGGACAAGTCAATAAAACTATGTAACGAGGAACTTCAAAAACTTAAAAAAGAAGAACCATCTCCCACAATTCTAATTGAAGCAAACATTAAACTGATTGCATCTCTCAACGAGATAAGTGAAACCATGAAAACACTCCATATAGAGATTCAACACCTAAAAGAAGAAAATGCCCAACCTTTACTTCCACCTATTAAGAAAGTTATTGATGTTTCCACAAAGGTAACCGATGCCACCCAAAAAGGAACGAAGGCTATTGATGCAACAATCAAAGCATACCGCAAATACTACCAACTCGATCGATTGTAGATTGATAACAATTTTACAATAACAGCAAAAAGTTTAATAGGTAAAACGCAAGTGCTCAATTTAAATGAGGCAACACAATCAAACGACAGTAATACATCTATGCTTCAACCGATGGAATTTAGCCAGATTCTGGACACGACATTCAGTCTTTATCGGAAATATTTTTTGCTATTTTTAGGTATTATTGCTATCCTCTTTTTTGGCGAGTTAGCAGCCTATTCACTAAAAGGTTTCTTCTCTAACAGTTTGTTAAAAAACTTGATTGTAATTGGCATCAGTGAACCTTTTGCGTTGGTAAGCATGGGCGGGATAATCGTCGTGAGTGCAACCACCTATTTAGGAAGGCATATTACAAGTCGTGCTGCATTGCGACACACACTAAAAAGGTTTTTCCCAATGTTAGGCGGTTATCTTTTATGGTTATTGTTCTTCGCAATTTTGCTCATGGGCATTGTATTTTTTTTTAACGGTATGGTGCGCGCAAGATCTTTGGTATCATTATTCGCAATGCTACTCACTTGCATACCGGTCTCAACCTATTTTATCGTTCGTTGGTTATTTGTTGCAGAAACAGTTTTGCTTGAAAAATTACCCGTGGGCTCCGCGCTAAAACGGAGTAGTCAACTGGTTCGCAGGACGTGGTGGCGAGTCTGTAGCATATCCATCTCATTTTTCATACTGAGTAGTGCCATCAGCGTTATATTTAAGGTTTCAGTTGTATGCATCCTTGTGCTAACAAATATAGCAGGTGAAACAGATTTTATGGATATCATCCGATGGGCAACAACGGAGAACGCGGTTGACAGCAGCAATTTACCTTTTTACGCGATTATGACGTGTACCGACTTAGTCGTTGATACACTTACCTTTCCCATTTGGATCATTGGCAATACCCTTCTATACCTCGATTTACGAATACGAAAAGACCGGTCTGATATTGAGATACAGGTAGCCAACAGCAGCGGAGTTAGCCTAAATTCGGTATAAACTTCAAGTATTTTCGGAGTTCCAGTCCGCGTATAGGTTAAGAGTCATATACGGATAACAACCTTAATAAGTTGAAAACAGATGTCAGACGCAATCAATACAACACAACTCAATGACAGGAATACTCCGTCCCTTCAGCCGATGGGAGTCGGTGAAATTCTTGATACCACGTTCAGTTTCTATCGGAACCATTTTTTGTTGTTCCTTGGGATCGCTGCCGTCCATTTCTTTGGAAGTCTCGTGAAATATTCGTTAGACGGATTCTTTTCAAACTCAGGTCTACCACGCATTATACCAAACCTTGTTAACATACCTTTTGCACTTGTAAGCACGGGAGCAGTCATCATCGCGACGGCTACAATTTATCTGGATGGAAATATAACGAGTAGGAATGCGTTGCAGCAAACCCTCCGTCGGTTTTGGCATCTATTAGTGTGTCATCTTATATGGGTATTAGTTGCGACGATGCCGTTTACAAGCCTGTTCTTTCTTGTACCTACTATGTCAATTGGAACGTCTTTGGAATCAATCCTATTCATTCCGTTATGCCTCGCGCCATTCTCAATCCATTTTGCGGTGCGTTGGGGTTTTGTCGCCGAAACGCTTTTGCTTGAAAAAACTAACGTGCAAAATGCTTTCAAGCGGAGTAGTGAACTGGTTCGCGGCAGATGGTGGCGGGTCTGCGGGATACTTGTCTTGATTCTCCTGTTAAGTGCCGCTATTCACTATATATTTGAAATTTCGCTTGGAATTATCTTTGTTTTAGCAAAATCTGCAGGCGGAACGGACCTCAAAACTATCATCCAGTGGTCAGTTATGGAGACGGAACTCGGTAGCGGAAGCTTATTCTTTTATGCAATTATGACCACTACAGACTTAATTCTTAAAACATTTATCTTCCCAATTTGGGTCATCGGTATTACACTTCTATACTTTGACCAACGGATACGGAAAGAAGGATTTGATCTTGAGATACAAGTGGATAGCAGTGCTGTACACGGACCAGAGTCCACTGCGCCACAGGATCGATTAAAAGATAATAACTTAAACAATTAGAAAACAAATGCTAAACTTAACTGATACAGTCCAAGCAAACAATAGTAATACATCCACACTCCGACCATTGGGATTTAGCGGAATTCTTGATACAATCTTTAGTCTGTACCGGAAGCATTTTCGGCTGTTTTTAGGTATTATCGCCGTTGATTTTTGTGGATACTTAGTGATGTATGTGTTGGCGCGTCTTCTCCCAAATTTCCCGTTAAAAAGTTTGCTAACAGATCTTGTTGGCATGCCCTTTGGCCTTGTCAGCATGGGCGGAATAATCGTCACAACAGCCACAGTCTATTTAGGCAAGCATATCAGAAGCCTCAACGCATTGAAACAAGCCCTATATCGGTTTTGGCAGATGTTGGCATGTCATCTGCCATGGAATTTAGTCTTCGGGACACCGCGCATCGGTATGGTTGCCCTTCTTTTTATGATTTTTACGAATACCGAATTAATAACGCCAGCCCTGTTTACTATCACCTTATTAGCTGCTGTGCCTTTTTCAATTTATCTTCCTATAGATTTGTGGTACTTGATTCCTTCTTTTCCAGCTTCGGTTATGATTGACCGAACGTGGGTCCGTTTCATTCCTTTGGCTCTTGCACCGTTCGCTATTTACTTTACTGTGCGTTGGTTGTTTGCTGCCGTAGTTGTCCTACTTGAGGGGTCCCTCATCCGACGCGCTTTTGCGAGGAGTAATGCACTTACGCGTGGTAGATGGTGGCGAATATGGGGAACGTTAATCTCTCTTTCCGTATTGAGCTTCGCGATTCAGCATATCGTCGTGACGACGATTGGATTCATCCTTATGCTAACAAAAGTGATGGGTGAAACAACCTCTATGGACATCCTCAAATGGATGGTAAGGTACAGCTTTGAGAGCAGCAATCCGCTGTTTTTTATGATTATGTGGTGGATCAACCGGATCATTGGTTTTTTCATTTTCCCAATTTGGATCATCGGTATTACGCTTCTATACTTTGATTTACGGATACGAAAAGAGGAATTTGATCTTAAAATGCAGGTAAACAGCACTACTGCTATGCCTACGCTAATACAAGGACATGGCACATAAAATTATGGAATAAAATTATGGAAATTACACGACCTCTCTTACTATTTTTGCTTTTACTACTACCGCTGCTTTACTACGGTTTCCGTCGTAGTCTCGTAGATCTATCGCGAACGCAACGCGTGATTAGCCTAATTACGCGAATTATCATTGTCCTGCTGCTAATTTTGAGTGTGGCTGATGTCCAGTACCTGAAAACCGATGAGAAATTAGCAGTCATGTTTCTCACAGACATCTCAGACAGTATCTCAGAGGATGGATTGACGAAAACAACGGATTACGTCAACGCGGCACTGAAATTACAAGGTAGGAACCAGCAAGCCGGTCTCATCGCATTCACGGACAAGACAGAAATAATCCAAGCGTTATCGCAAAGTGAAGATAAAACCGATACTGAATTGGAACTCGCTGAAATCAAGAAAACGTGGCTGGATGCAGACGAGGAGGCAGGAGACACGACAAACATCGCAGAAGCCATTGAAACAGCATGGGGTTTCTTTCCAGCAAATGCTAATAAACGGATCGTCCTAATTACAGATGGTGTCGAAACACAAGGTGAAGCAATTCACACAGCACTTCGCGGAAAAGACTTCGGTATACAAATTGACACGGTGCCGATACACCCGAGCGATGAACCGGAAGTTATGGTTCAGAAACTCAATATGCCTGCGCAAGTCAAACAGGGCGCCCCTTTCAATGTAGAAGTACTCGTCCACAGCAACCATGAAGATATCGCAGAGATCCGCCTCTTCAAAAACAAGTTCGAGGTGGCTAAACAGGAGGCACGCCTTGAAGCAGGCGAAAATCGGGTGATATTCACCCAGACGGCTATGGAGAGTGGAACACTTACCTACGACGCGATCTGCCGAACAACAGAAGATACACGCTACGATAACAACCGCGCACTCGGTATCGTTTCCGTTACAGGTAAACCGAAAGTCCTCCTAATTGATGAAAACGAGTCGCAGGCACGGTATCTCACAAGAGTCCTCGAAGATGCCAAGATTCGCGTGGATGTTCGTAACGGGCTTGGCGTACCGAATGAACTTGCCGACTTACAAAATTATGAACTCATCATCTTCAGTGATGTTCCCGCGAATCGTCTCACTGAAAAACAGATGGATCTCGTCCGGACTTATGTCCAAGACCTCGGCGGCGGTTTTATGATGCTCGGCGGTGAAAATAGCTTCGGACTTGGCGGTTATTACAAAACGCCAATTGAGGCGATTCTACCTGTCCGTACCGATACCGAAAAGAAGAAAGAGACCCCCTCTCTGGCGATCGTTCTGGTCATCGATAAATCGGGAAGTATGGGCGGTATTAAGATTGAATTAGCGAAAGAGGCAGCGAGAGCATCGGTGGACCTGCTCGGACAACGCGATAAAATCGGAGTCATCGCATTTGATGGCTCCCCGTTCTGGATTACAGAGATGCACGATGCCTCGGATAAGCAGTACATCTCAAATCAGATCGGTTCACTTGTCGCTGGCGGCGGCACGAACCTCTACCCGGCACTGGAACAGGCTTACTTCGCGCTGACAGAGACAACAGCCAAACTCAAGCACGTCATCGTTCTCAGTGACGGACACTCTACACCCGGAGACTGGTACGGCATCGCGAATGCCATGTATAGTGAGAGCATCACAATCTCAACAGTCGGTATCGGCAGCGGTGCCGATATGAATATGCTCGGTAACCTCGCCAACTGGGGCGGCGGTCGCGAATACTTCACCCAAGACCCCTATAACGTCCCGCAGATTTTCGCGAAGGAGACCGTCACGGCATCCAAATCCGCGATTATTGACGAACCTTTTATTCCACAACAGATCAGACCCACCCAAGTCTTGAGCGGAATCGACTTGGAACTCGCACCGTTCCTACTCGGCTATGTTGCGACGCAACCGCGCCCTACAGCCGAAACCTTCCTCGTTTCCGATAGGGGGGATCCGCTGCTCGCAAGTTGGCAATATGGATTAGGGAAATCTGTCGCCTTCACCTCTGATGCTAAAGCGCGATGGGCTGCCGATTGGTTAGAGTGGCCCGGATACGGTAAGTTCTGGACCCAACTCGTCCGAGATACGATGCGGAAAACAACGCTCAGCAACTTCCAAACAGAGATCACTAAGGATAAAGGCACCGCCCACCTCGCTATTGATGCTCTTGGAGAAACTGGGGAATTCCTGAACGAATTGGAAAGCGACATCTCTCTCATCGGACCCAACCTCAAAAAGCAACAACTCGCTGTTACACAGAGTGCGCCAGGACATTACGAACTCGATTTCCCGACAAAAGACATAGGCCCCTATTTCGTTAATATCATGCAAAAACAGGCAGGTGAAATCGTCAATACCCAAGTGACGGGAACCGTTGTCTCCTACCCTGAGGAATATGTCGTTCACAACGCCGATGAATCGCTGCTGAGCCAACTCTCGGCAACATCCGGTGGGAAATACGACGTTTCAGTGGAAGACGCATTCAGAGACCCCGAAAACCCAGTAATGCTTCGGATTCATCTTTGGAGACCGTTTCTCATCGCGGCACTCTGTCTGTTACTCATAGATATCGCGTTGCGTCGAATTGATCTGATACGCCACTAAAAGGAGACAAAAGATGAAAAGATGTAGAGGGTATGTGGGTATCATGACCGTTGTTGGTTGGTTTTGGTTGTGTTCGGTAACATTGGCCGCAACGGTTCATGTCCCCGAAGATCAGCCGACAATTCAATCCGGTATCGATGCCGCAGAAAACGGCGATACGGTTCTGGTAAACGACGGTATCTATACCGGTAAAGGAAACGTCAACATTAGCTTTAGTGGAAAACAGATTACCGTTAAGTCTCGCAACGGTGCCGAAGGGACGATTATCGACTGTCAAGAGACACCGAGTACGCGAGGTTTCGCTTTTGAAAGTAAAGAGACGCACGCTTCGGTGTTAGATGGGTTCACGATTAAAAATGGCGTACACGATCTCGGCGGTGGAATTTACTGCTACACCGCTTCACCAACGATCAAAAACTGTATCATTACCCAAAACCAAGCGACTGCAACGCGCTTCCACGGTCAAGGCGGTGGCGGTATTTATGGCACAGATACCACCGTACACATAATCGACTGTCTAATCACGAAAAATAAAGCCGACTCCGGTTTCGGTAGCGGTGTTCTCATTGACGGAAATGCCGTATGGACATTCAATACACTCCAATCGGTGACGCTCGATAATTGCACTATCTCAGAGAATATCGGTAGCGGCGTTGTTTGTCTCGATTTAAGCCCCGCTATCATAAAAGACTGCACAGTGCTTCAAAACAGTGGACGTGGCATTGTGAATACTTTTTTCTCGCGCGGCACCTCTATTACCAATTGTCGTATTGGGCAAAACGCGGGCGGCGGCATAGAATGCAGCGAAGAATCCTATGCTAAAATCGAGGACTGTATCATCAAACAAAATACAGCCGAATACGGTGGTGGAATTTACTGTAGTCCCACTTCAGAAATCGAAGTTTCAGGATGCATCATCGCAGAAAACATGGCAACAGAGACCGGTGGTGGCATTGACGTTATTTCGACCCGTGGGGCGGCAACCATCACGCATTGTACCATCACAGAGAACACGGCACATGACAGAGGTGGTGGTATTGCTGCCCACATCGAATTCAGTCAATTTACCCTCACCAATTCAATCGTTTGGAATAATCACTCGCACGGTGACCATGCAGAGGTCTCTCCAGGAGGTAGACGTGTAATCATTAAATTGTGTGATATCCGAGGTGGGGTTGCAGGAATGGGTCGCGAACCGGATGGAGATTGGTTTATCTATGAAAATAACATCGACGCTGATCCGCGTTTCATTAATTCGGATGCCGGTGATTACCGACTGGAACCGAATAGTCCAGCCGCGGTGATGGGTGCACAACCGCCACTCGGCGGCGTTACCGCTGTAACGCACAAGAAAAAGCAGTTGGTAACATGGGGTGAGCTCAAGATCAAGTAATTCAACTAAGCAGGAGATGTGGAATACAATGGCATTTCAATTTCAGGATTCCATGGTAAACGAGTACCTCTCGCAAGGTTATCTGATTTTTCGCGGGATTGTGCCACCGGCGTTGCTGACCGATTTGCGTCGTGAGGCTGAGAAAGCACGAGATTTAGCACATAAACTCAACGGACCGCAGACGCAACGCATCCAACCGCTATCCAATTACGGCGATGAATTAGACCTGAAGCCTTTTCACGACTACACAGAACTACCCGAACTTAGAGACACTATTGAAAAATTGCTCGGTCCTAACTATACGCACGGACATGTTGACATCATGGGGCTCCTCGTTGAACCGCTTGAGCATCCATGGCACCTCGGTTGGCACCGAGACGGTGTTGTTGAGGTACCACTGGAAGCCCGCGATGAGATCGTCAACGCGAAGTTGGCAGAAGTCTGGCACGACTTGCGCCACTTCAATCAAGTCAACTGTGCGATTTATGCAGATTCCTGTACGTGGTTCGTCCCCGGCAGTCATCTTCGCCAGTGGGACATCCCCGGCGAAGTGCAATCCACAAAGGATCCAAAACTACGAAAACCCGCCGAAGGACAATCCAACGCTGAAGCAGAACGATACTGCTTAGAACATTGCAGACAATTTCCCGGGGCGGTTCAGGTGCATCTGGGACCGGGAGATTTCATGGTTTATCGCAACCTTGCGTGGCATACGGGGAACTACACTACCTACCAACCGCGTGCAACCATCCACGATGTCGTTCGATACGAAGGCAAAAAAGATTGGACGGACTGGCAACAGACAAAATTGGATGCCGTCAAACGCATGAAGGAAAAGCAGTCCGCAGCACAGCGTTAATCCAATTGTCTGAAATCAACACACCTGAAGCCGTGATGCCAATATTTTCTGAATTTAATCCGGTAATACGGATTATACTTTCTCAGAAATATTACGGCTACAGGAGGAATAACAAAATGCACACAAAACAGACAGAGAAAAATGAAATTCTAAAACACCCGTTCCCACAGCAGCGACCGGACGTGAAGATTGTCGAAAGCGATGATCGTATCACCGAAGTCGACTGTCCGGAGCTGCAATGGTGGTTCGCCGTTCCAGAGATGGGTGAACCCCATTTCCGAGCTGAATATGATGCCAATACGCTGGAACTTGATGCAATCGTAGAGATTACGCCAACCACACCTGCGACAATTCGCGGTATTGATTGCGTAGGACTTCAAGTTAGGGAATGGTTAGCACCGAGAGACTGGCCCGATGCAAATCCCCCAGTTATGATGTACGCAACACTTGATGATACCCATAGCAGATGGATTTCGGTCGTTAATATAGTAGACGGGCAACAAGTCCCCTACACAATCGGAGACGAGTGGTTTGAAGATCAGTGGGGTGGTCCCTTAAAACGACAGATTGTAGACGATGGTCGGTACGAACTTCAATCTGATGGCTCATACAGAATCACCGATGGTCAAGGCTTCGGTGCCGGCACATACAACGTAACAATTGGTGAAAACACTTTTCACTGTCTTCGTATTTTAGACGTTGACATTTCCGAGCCTCACGGTGGCGAACTTGCTGAAATATACATCGAAAGCGGTGGACGCACAGTCTTCTTCAGACGCTATGACGGTCGCTATTTGCGAGGACACGATTTAGTGGCTAAATATCCGAACAACCGCCGTATCGTCATCAATGATGTCGTCTATGTCCACAGCGATTGCAGCGGATGGGCACACGATCAATTGACATCTGTATCCTTATAATCGATCTACTGTGTATGCTTCTAACAGGTCTTCGTCCAAATCCACGCCGAAGCCGGGCGCGTCGTTGAGAGTGAAAAACCCGGCGCGAGGTTCAGGGCGCAAGCGACGATACAACTCATTTTCAACACCGTCACGGGAGGGACCGAAGGTCTCTCCCATACACGGCATCGGAAGACACGCCGTAAGATGTAATCCCCACGGTGTTCCTGCTTGATGCAACCATGTCGGGATGTTGAGTTCAGCAGCTTCGCGTGCAATCCGCAAACATTCCGTAAAACCGCCTGCCCAACTGATATCCGGCTGAATCATATCCGCTGCCTTCCAACGCAACAACTCACGAAACCCGTACCGCGTGAACTCATGTTCACCGGAGACAATCCAAGTCGGTTGGACATCGCGCACCAATTGCGCCATGCCTGCGTAGTCGTCAAGTGCGATGGGTTCCTCAATCCATTTGAGGTGTCCTTCAGTGGCGGCATCTGCAAAACGGAGCGTGTAGTCCACATCCCAACGGAGATAGATGTCTGCCATCAGTTCCACCTCTGCCCCGATAGCATCCCGCGCGGCGTGTATCATCTCAACGTTTTCTGCGAACCCATCTTCTCCCTCCGCGAGTCCGTTGCGGAGCGGCAGCTTGCAGGCAGCGAACCCGTTCTCGGCGTAGTATCCGACATCGGCACCCGTAGCATAAGCCGGAATTTTAAGGCACGGTGTCTCTGTCACGAGACTGTAAACGGGCGCGTCTACAATCTTTCCACACAGGTCAACGAGTGCAAGCTCTATACCGCTCAGTGCGTAAATCACCAAGCCGCGCCGTCCATAGATTGAAGTGATATGATACAAACGCTCCCAAATCTCCTCAACATCAAGCGGATCGCGTCCGATAACAAAATGCTGGAGATGTTTTTCAATAATCATGGCACCAGCAAGTCCGCCCCCACCGAGACCGTATCCTTTCAATCCCTTATCAGTCGTTATCTCTACGATTAACGCCCCGGCTTGCGTTGCGAAGGGACCGCGCCAGTCAACATGTGCGGTTTGGGTAGTAGGTTTCCGCCACTGCTGTCCCTTAGCAAATCCGAGATTCGGCATTGCGCGAGGGTTCAGATTGACATGCCACGTCCGAATTCCAGCGACAGTGTGCCGTGTTTTTGCACGTTCCTTCCATGTAGCCGTAAGATTGTTCTCATTAGCGTGCATAGTAAACTCCTTCAAAACGCATTTGCGACAATCACTAAATCCTGAATATTCACAACACCATCACCGTTGAGATCGGGTTCTGCTTCGCCAAAAGCATTCGCCACAATCACTAAATCCTGAATATTCACAACACCATCTTCGTTCACATCAACATCATAGTGAAGGTCCGTAAGGTTCAAGGCAGTAAGTGGGCTGAAGTCGATTGCCGGATTGTCCGTAATCCTCAACTCCAAGAGATTTGTAAGCCCCGCCAGCGGACTCAGGTCTTTTATGTAGTTCTCTGAAAGATCCAAACGTTGGAGTGCCTTCAGTCCTGCCAACGGACTGATATCCTCAATGTTGTTAGCTGAAAGTCCTAAACCTTGAAGTGCTTTCAGTTCCGTAAGCAGACTTATATCCGAAATACCACTATTTTCAAGGACGAGGTCCTCTAAGTTGATAAGTCCTGATAGTGGACTTATATCCAGATTTGTAACCGGAGGCATGTCCGCTATCTCACGATGCCAGAGATGTAATTGGGTGAGATTTTTTAAGTTCGCGAGCGGACGGAGGTCTGTGATACGATTTCTACCACCAAGTTGCAGTTTTCTCAAGTTCATTGCAAACTCTAAACCTGTTATATCAACAATGCCTCTGTGATTTGCTTTCAGAGAAGTCAATTGTAACATTTTCTCTTTCGTAAAGGGTGCTGATGCGGGTAGCCCGAGTTCTTCGAGTGCCTCCCGAACTGCTGCCCGTAATGCTGCGTCCGGCATCCATTCTGATACTGATTCTTGTGGGGTTTCTGTCGTAAACGCTAACACTTTGACGGTGCCATCGGCTATAGTGCCGGTTTCCTGTTTGAGATACATTTCGCCATCTAAATCCGGGACGATGTGTATTGTGCTTGTGATACCACTTTCTACACCGGTGGCTTGGATCGGAAGTTGGATCTTTTGTGGCTGTCCACTGCGGTTATAGACTGCCCAGCCTTTAGTAAACTCGCGGATAAAGAGCCCGTCACAACCGTCACAGCGTTGGCCCTTCTCCCCAACAGGATAACCGAGATCGGCATCATAAAAATCATACCATATGTTTGCCCCGCCATCAACAGGGGCCCTGAACGTACAATAGCCATCAGAGTGTGTCAGAGACAGCGTTGTAATGACACGCATCCAGCGGAGGCTATCAGGACTATCAATAGATTGATCTACACTCTCTCCATGCAAAACATTGATTCTCGGTTCCCGCAGATGCTCCTCATTCCAGAGTAGCGAATCTTCAACCTCAATGAGTTTCTTATAAGTGTAGCCAGACAGCGGATCCGAGTTTATTTCCATGTAACTCCCATTAATCCACTCCGCATAGCGTGGCGATTTTCTTTTCGTCCTATTGACAAGTATCAGGAAGTCATCTCGGACACGTGCCCGTATGCCCTTCAAGATAGTTATATATGCCTGTATAACTTCTTCTTCTCCAATGTTATAGAGCTCCTCGTAGATACTGAAATGGAAAGGTGCCCATGAATCGAACATAACACCATTAAAGTATCCGCATTCCGCAATTCCGACAACACGTTCTATGATAAGTTGTTGAAGTCCTGGGTTTAGAATGTGAAGCAGCCATTGATCCCAAGACACATAGTCATCTTTTATGATTTGCCCATCAGCATCTCTCAGCCAAAAGTCTGAATCTGACGGGAAAGCATCTAAATCATTGTGGCCATGAACCGCAATTGTAGGGATAAATAACATATTCGGATTCCGATCAGCGTATTTTTGGTATTCCGCCATTACCGCTTCAGGGTTTCCAGCAAGCCGGGTTGATAAACCATAGCTTGGCTCTATCAGTGTCAAATGCCACCCTAAACCGAAACGATGCGAGTAATGGTGCATATCGTGATTCGTTGCGACATCATAGAAAATATCAGGATCATTCCACCACGTCAATCGTCTTACCGGTTCTGTATTGTAGATAAGGCTGTTCGCTGAAAATGTTATTGAAGGGAAGGTTCTATTTGCAATGCGTTCTGCAACAGGTGGCGGAAGCGGGGCAATCTCACAGATGCCACCGTTGTCAAAGTCTGTGAGATTCTTCAGTCCTAAAAGCGGTGTGAAATCTCTCGTCAAATTGTGGTGCAGCTTTAATACCCGAAGATTCACAAGTCCCACAAGCGGAGACACATCTGAAACTTTACAATAAGCGATATCCAATACTTCTAAATTCGTGAGATTTGACAGTGGACGTAAATCGCTGAGCGGATTATTACTCAAGCTTAAATTTCTGAGTTCCATCAGTACTGAGAGTGGCGATAAATCTGAGATTTGATTGTCACCTAAAGCCAGACCTACAAGGGCTGTGAGTGCGGAGAGTGGCGATAAATCTGAGATTTGGTTCCCCCCTAAATCCAGACCTACAAGGGATGTCAGAGAAGCTAATGGTGATAAATCTGAGATTTGATTGTCCCATAAAGCTAAATACCTAAGGGATGTTAGTTCGGAAAGCAGCAATAAATCTGAAACCGATAAGTTGGTAGCACCTAAACCCAAGTGCGTCAGTTGCATCAGACCCCGAAGCGGACTGATGTCTTCTATGGGGTTACCGGCTAACTCAAGTTCAGTCAGGTTTACCGCAAATTCTAAGCCTTGGACATTCACAATGCCTTTTTTCCACGCATGCAATCTTGTTAGTTGTTTAATATTGTCTTTGGTCAAGGGCACTACATTAGACAAACGAAGTTCCTCTCGGACTACGGCACGCAATGCTGGGTGCATTACTAATATCGGAAGTTTCTCAAGACCGGCAAGCGGAGACACATCTGAAACTTTACCATAATAAATATCTAACACTTCTAAATTCGTGAGATTTGACAGTGGACGTAAATCGCTGATCGGGTTATTTATCAAGTTTATATCTCTCAGGGATATCAGATCGGCTAATGGTGATAAATCTGAGATTTGATTGTACTGTAAATCCAATTTCGTAAGGTCTGTGAGTTCGGAGAGTGGTGATAAATCTGAGATTTGGTTGTCTCCTAAATCCACATCTACAAGGGATTTCAGGAATGCTAATGGCGATAAATCTGATAGGTTGGTAGAACCCAGACCCAGGTGCGTCAGTTGTGTCAGCCTTTGAAGTGGACTGATGTTTTTTATGGCGTTACCGGCTAAATCGAGTGCTGTTAGGTTCACCGCAAATTCTAAGCCTTGGACATTCACAATGCCTTTTTCTATCGCGTACAATCTCGTCAGTTGTAGCATTTTCTCTTTCGTCAAGGGTTCGTCTGCTGGTAGTTTAAGTTCTTCACGGATTGCCTGTCGGAGTGCAGGATCCGGCATCCATTCCTCAGTATCTTCTGCATGGGTGTAAGCGTTGTAAGTAAGCACACCTATAACGGATAAAAGTAGCAACCGAAACCATAAGATTTTATGTAAACGAAATATACTTCTAATTGTCATAGACGAATCTCCTTATTTAAAACGCATTGGCAACAATCACCAAATCCTGAATATTCACAACACCATCACCATTGAGATCAGGGTCCGCTTCGCCAAGCGCATTGGCAACAACTACCAAATCTAGGACATTCACAACACCATCTTCGTTCACATCAACATCATAGTGAAGGTCCGTAAGGTTCAAAGCAGCAAGCGGACTAAAATCCGTTCCTAAGTTATCATCAATGTGCAACGTCTCCAAATTCGTAAGCCCCGCAAGTGGGCTAAAATCTACGATTTGATTGTGGTTCAGATACAAAGCACGAAGTTTCTTCAATCCAGCAAGCGGGCTTATATCCGAAATGCCGTTATCTATAAGAGAGAGCTCGTCTAAGTTAATAAGCTCAGCAAGCGGACTTATATCCGAAATACCACTCCTTTCAAGGACGAGGAACTCTAAGTTGATAAGTCCTGATAGCGGACTTATATCCAGATCTGTAACCGGAGGCAGGTTTTCTACGCGACGATGCCAGATATGTAAGTGGGTGAGATGTGTTAAGTTCGCGAGCGGACTGAAGTCTGTGATACGATTTCTACCGCCAAGATATAACTCTTCAAGGTTCACCGCAAATTCTAACCCTGTTATATCAACAATGCCGCTGTGATTTGCTATCAAAGAAGTCAATTGTAGCATCTTCTCTTTCGTCAACGGTGCTGATGCGGGTAGTCCGAGTTCTTCGAGTGCCTCCCGAACTGCTGCCTGCAACGCGGTGTCCGGCATCCATTCTGATAGATCCTCTATAACAAGTTCTAACGCTAACACTTTAACGGTGCCATCGCCAGTAGTGTCGGGTTCCTGTTTCAGATACATCTCGCCATCTAAATCTGGGACGATGTGTATTGTGCTTGTGATACCACTTTCTACACCGGTAGTTTGTGTCGGGAGTTGGATCTTTTGTGGCTGTCCACTGCGGTTATAGACTGCCCAGCCGTTGGTAAACTCGCGGATAAAGAGTCCGTCACAACCGGCACAGCGTTGTCCTTTCTCCTCAACAGGTCTTCCGAGATCAGCATCCCAGAAATCATACCAGGTGTGGTCCCCATACTGTTGGTATACTCTAGGAACTTCTTCATATACATCACCACTCGGTATAGAGCCTCTGAAAATGCTATATCCATCGGAATGTGTCAGAGACAACGTTGTAAAGACTCGCATCCAACGTAGGTTATCAGGACCATCGGGCGGTTGATTTACAACACCGTCTGCTTCTAAGATATTGATTCTCGGTTCGCGGAGATGTTTCTCATTCCAAGAGAGTGCGTTTTCAATACCAATGAGGGACTCATAAGTGTAGCCCCCTGGATAATCTACACCTATTTCCATGCGACTCCCGTTGATCCACTCCGCATAGCGTGGCGATTTTTTCCGGTTTCTATTGACGAGTATAAGGAAGTCATCTCGGACGCGTTCCCGTATGCCTTTTAAGATTTTTATATATGCCGCTACAACTTCTTCTTCTCCAATGTTGAAATGCTTCTCATAGACACCAATATGGTAAGGTGCAAACACATCAAAATAAACACCACTAAAGTATCCACATTCCGCAACGCCCACAATACGATCTATGAGAAGTTGTTGAACTTCTGGGTTTAGAATGTCAAGCATCCATAGATCCCAAGGGATATAGTCATCTTCTATGATTTGCCCATCGGCATCTCTCAACCAAAAGTCAGAATCGGGTGGGAAAACATCTAAATCCGAGTGAGCATGGAGCCTAATGACTGGAAAGAATAACATATTCGGATTCCGCAGGGCGTATTTTTTGTATTCACTCAATACCTGTCCCATTACCTCTCCAGCCAGTTGAGTTGACAAACCTTCGGTAGATGCTATAGGTGTCAAATCCCAATGCAACCCAAACTTCGTTGAGAAATAATGTATATCGTGCTTCCCTGCGACATCATAGTAAATATTAGGGTCGCTCCAATAAGTCCGCTTTGGCAATGCTATTGATGGGAAGGTTCTGTTCTGAATCCGTTCCGAGACAGGTGGCGGAAAGGGCGCAATTTCACAGATTTCATCGCGATGTATTTCAAGACCCAATCCCTCCAGTGGACTAAAATCTGTCGTCCAAATCCGATAAGCCTTCAACTTCCTAAATTTCGGTAATCCCGCCAGCGGACTGAGGTCTGAAATCGGGTTGAGTGAAATAATCAGGAACACAAGATTCGGTAACCCTGCCAGCGTACTTATATCCGAAATCCTATTCTCAGGCAGACCGAGCTCCTCTAAATGGATGAGATTCGCCAGCGGACGTAAGTCTGTTATTGAATTATCACCGAGATTTGCTTCTCTAAGATTTATAGCATATTCCAATCCGGTGAGGTCAGAAATCCCTCTGCCTTCTGCTATGAATATATCCAAATCTTGCATAAGGTCTTTCGTCAAAGGTACTCCGGCTGGCAGCGCAAGTGTTTCCCGAACTGCTTCACGTAACGCCGCATCAGGCATCCACGACTCGGGTGCCTCCTGCGCGTATCCTGCAACTGATACCAATAGTAAACAAATCCATAAAAATTTACGAAATGTTTGTATTTTCATCATATCAATCAATTCCTTTGAAACAGTTTTATCTCTCTTAATTAACGTGAGTTCGAGGAACGGTTAAATTTAAACCATCATCTTACCATTTATTTAAGACACAATTTGAGAGCAGAAAACGTGCATAATAGAAAAAAAATGAAAAAATTTGGGTTTTAACGTGAAGAAATGAGCATGGACAGGGGGGACGATCTACTCTGGTATCCTTTAAATTCTTTAAGTTTTTCTATAAATATACCGTTTCGGTTAGGAAACCGAGCCTACCGCGCATGGGACCGAGACGGTTATTTTTTCTAAAATTGACACTTATGGTGCAGTTTGCGACTCTCCGTGTTTTACGATGGCAGAGCGAAATAACCTATTCCTGTGAAAAATCCGACGATCATCCATAACCCGACCATTACGTACTCTCCGAAAATCAAACCGAAAGCAATCGGACGAATCTTCCGATACGTTGCGGCACCCCCAAACTTAAGTGCCATGTATTTAATGAACCACCCGACTAAAATAGACGACCAAAGATGAAACGGGGGATACGTCGCGCCTAAAAGATAACCGATCGGATGCAACGACCACCAGACGAAGTTCTGCCGCATCCAGAGCATAAAACCTGTAAATCCGGCACCAGCGATCATACTGTAGACCTCAGCCCATTTCGTTTCGACAGGAAATTGGATGAGATTGTTCATCCGCTGGAAATAGTTTCTTGGTGCGGCGACGAAGGACCAACTCTGCAAAAAGAGCGCACCTTTACCGTATATCAGCGTCAATGAAGCGTAAACGGAGACCAGAATCGCAACAACGATTGCAATCCCCAAAATTGGTACAACGCGGCGGCGCGCGAGTTGTACTTCATCCGCTGCCTTGAAACTGTGCAGGAAGTTCGGCATCATGAACTCCCCCCAATCCCGCAGGAACGTGCGTTGGAAACTCAGAACCGCTAAACTCTTATGTCCGACAGCGTTAGACCCCAAAGTAATGTCAATATATTCTGAAGGGAAAAACGGTGCCTGCACCAGCAATAAACCCCCGTTGACAACCATCCAAGTGAGGACGACAGATGTGATAAAGATAGAGAGAAGCGTTACAATAGCGACCCACGTCGTTATACCAGCAATAACCAAAAACACAGCTAAGGTAATGAATCCCAAGAGAAATCCGAGCAATGCGACGCGATATGAAACCGGCTCATTGGCATCGTCTATCGGTTGCCTCGCCGTGGTCGTGGCGGTTGTCCTCGCGTGCCCGAGTCCGAAAGTTTTTCTAAAGACTGCTGCAATATGTTCGCGTCCTATCCAGAAGACTGCAGGGACAAAAACGAGATAACCGCCCATCACCTGACGGCTGCAGCTCACCCAAGGACCGATGCCGAGTCCGATAGCGTTCATGATGATATATTGGACTTTGAAAAAAATGAAAAAGAACCAGAGACTGAACGATACCTCCAACGTCAGCAAGGTGGCGATCCCGATAACCGAAAAATAGATGACGAATCGCATCGCGGGCCACCATCCAAGCGTATGCCACGGTTTCTCGGTAAAAGCACGGTGAATGTTATAGATAAGCGGAATCTCAGGAACATTCGGAAAATGGGCATGCAACCCGTTGATAAGGTGCAACACCACCGGCAGCACCATCCCTGCCCAAAGGAGCTTATTTTTAAAAAAGGCGTTGAGAAGTGTACCGGATGCCGGTTCTGCAGCGAGTTGTACCGGAATCTGAATTAAAGGAAAAGAGAAGCGTTCACGTTCCACCCACTGTTTTCGGAGGAGCGTCGTTAGGCAGATTGTTGTGAAATAGAAGACAAGGATGAAGATCGACCAGATGAGCAGCGGCTTGATCCAGATCAACCACGGCACACTTTCACCCGGAGCAATGCCTTCATAAAAGTCTGTTACTGCGCGAGTATCGGTGACAACGAGCCAGTCTGGAATATAGGGATGTAAAGTTTCTGACCAATCGTTTTCTGTCGTAGCGAAATAACGCACTGCGACGAGAGATGGCAACAGAAATTGCAGCAGCCCCATCGACGGGATACCCACTGCCACAATTAGCATCATCCAGATGACAGTCAGTTCGAGTGCGGAGAAGGCGAAACGTCCACTCCGCATGAACTTACGTAACGGGACATTGACGAGAAAGACCAGAAGGAGAAGTCCGAAGATTGAACCGACAGGGAGGTGATTGCCTGCTATCTTGGTGTTTTGTAGAAAATAGTTATTGTAGGGTGTGATTGCGCACATGGCACACACTAAAAGCAGCCCTACAAGAATAGCAGAAAACCGAATCTTCGGATTCGGTCTGCTGTTTTCCCCAAAATTGTCCTTAAAAGTATTAGCAGCCAAGCGTGTATATGTCCCCTATTGTTAGCATCGGTTCATACGTTTTCTCAACTCTCATCTCTCAATGAAGGACGATAGAGACAGGTCTCCGCATCAACGATACGTCCATCAGGCAGTGTATATTGATTCGGTGTTCCTCCACCCCATGGTGCCATGAAATCTTGGCTGCGTACTTTATCTACTGCTTGTTGTTCGGTGACAGATTCCCATGAGAAACCATCCATGAGCTGTGCGTGAAGTGATGCTTCTAATTCCTTATGTTCTTCTTTACCTGATAGGTTCTCAAATTCATCCAGGTCTGTCTCCAAATCGAAGAGGATAGATTCATCTTCCGGGAAAGCGACATATTTATAGCGAGGCGTTCGGAGCATACGCATTGGACTTGTCGTCTGTGTTGCCCAGTATTCGGTGATCGCAGTGTTGCGCCAACCGTCAGCGTTGCCTGACATCAACTCCGTTAAATCTGCACCGTCCAAATCTTCAGGGATAGGGATGCCTGCCCGCGCGCATAATGTCGGGAAGAGATCGTTTAATTCGACAGGTGCTGTCACCTTGGCACCGTGTGATTGCTGGATTTGCTTGTCCCAGACGATCAACGGCACGCGGGCTGCCGCTTCGTAGTAACTCGATTTCCACCACTGTCCGTGTTCGCCTGCCATCTCACCGTGATCGGTCGTATAAACGATAATGGTGTTATCTAAAAAGCCGTCGCGTTCCAAAAGCGCGAATAGGTCCCCGAGGGTCTCATCCAAGAACTCGCAACAGGCGTAGTAGGCGGCGCGTGCTTTTCGTGCCTCTTCAGGGGGGATATCCTGCGTGTTGAAATTATCTCGTAAGCCTTTCGCGAAGCGGTGCGTCTGTTCTAAGTGCCCCGGTGGGATATTCGGCATATCTACATTATCGGGCCAATATTTATCAAGGAGCCGTTTCGGTGCCGTGAGCGGAAAGTGCGGACGACTGTAACTCGCAAGCAGGAACCACGGTTGATCTGAAGGTTGTGATCTCAAGTATTCAAGGGTTTCCTCGTTAATAACCCGCTCTTGTAGAAGACTGCTCGGGATCTCTGTAACACCTGCAAGCCGTGTCCGTCCGCGTATGCGAGATGGCGGATTCAGCGGATCTGTTTGGTGCCCTGCATTGCCGCGTAGGTCCCCGTAGGGTCGAGACTGGAATCCGTTGTGTTGTTCTTTTCCACCGAAGTGCATCTTACCGACAAGTGCTGTTGCATAACCGTGCTGTGCGAAATGTGCAGGCATCGTGAGATGTTCTGGGAAAAGAATCGACCCGTTATTCCACGCCGAACAACGATGCGCATGCTTACCTGTCAGCATACACATCCGAGACGGTGTACAGAGCGGGACTTGACAATAAGCACTCTCAAAATAGGTGCCGGATGCTGCGAGTCGGTCAAGATTCGGGGTCTGGACAATCGGATTACCTTCACACCCGATAGCGTGTGGACTGTGTTCATCACTCATCAAAAATAGAATATTCGGTTTTTGCGCCATTAATCAAAATCTCCTTTAATTTTCCGTTGGGTGCGAAATCCGTATTATTGAGATCTATGGAATCTCCTTAACTTGCCACATAAATACGCCTTTGTCGTTTGGTGTTACTTGCGTGTCCGCTAAGAAAGAACGTTTATGGAACATCCGACGTTCAATTTAGTTTACACGATTTACTAACAATATTCAAGTGAAATACGGGGGAAATACGGGAAAAATTGGACTTCTATTTCGCGAGTATGGCGAGGTAGTTATGAAGGTATTTCAGGATCCGAATATAATAAGCAGAGCGGACATGCTTATCAATGCGGCGGTTTCGCTTTGCTTTTTGCGACACCGAGTATGAGTGCTGGTAGCACAGTCTCAGAAATGTCAACGGAGTAGTCAAAGATCGTCCAACCTGAAGCACCTAAGGAGCGGGATAGGTAAATCTGCTCGACGACAGCATCCGGTGTCAATAGTGAATTGGAGGCAGTCGCACCAATCCCGGGATAAATAGGGACATTCTTAGGCATGAGCGTGAGTTGGTTGGTTAACAACTCCGTAAAATAACCGGGATCTTCAGTATAATTCATCGGACAAACAAAATCGACATAACCAGACTTTGCCCACGCAACCCAATCCTGTCCGATAGAAGTAATACATCCCGGATACCAGCCGAAGACAGCGGCAGAGATTTTGATTTCAGGGTCAACTTCGCGCGCGCGTTTGTGGATTAGGCGCACCAAACGTGTAATTTGTTGGACGCGCCACTCGGTATACTGCTCGCTGTATGCACCGGTTTTCGGTAAGACCTCAGCGGGCCACTCACTGATAGGTTTTCGTAGGGTCCGCACAAATCTTTCACGGCAGCCCTCACAGTAGCAGGCGTGGCTCCCCGGATAGCGGATATAATCGAGATGGATGCCGTCTACATCGTAATTTGTGACGATTTCAAGGATGCTATCCAATTCCAAGCGCACATTTTTCGGATGCGATGGGCAGAGCCAATTGAGGGCTTCTCCGGTTGCAGAGACTTGCGTGCGTCCCGCTGCACGTATTTTTTCGACGAATGCTTTCGGGGCACCTTCCAAATTCCAGGTAATCTTCCAGACATGGACCTCTAAACCGTGTGCATGCGCTGCCGAAACGCACTGCGCAATCTGATCGCCGTATTGTGTAAAAGTTTTGCTGTGCGGCAAGATTTCACTTGGATAATGTGCTACGCCTGCCCACGCCATGTTCGGAAGAATTATGTTTACACCAGCGGCTGCTAACGCTTTCGCAGCACGGTTCCAATCTCCCGGATATGCCCCGAGCCCAGAGTGATTCCATACCGCGCGTCCTTCGGTTTCGACGCTGGTGTGCGATAGGAAATAGGCTTTCGAGAATTCGGCATGACTCGCACGGGCTGTCGTTATTGCTGCGTCGTGATCCCCGTTATGATATTCGGTGCGCGCGCGTCTCATCAAAGCTGCCCCAGCACTTAATGCCTGATTCGCTTCGGCGACATCGCTTCGTTGGACAAATCGTTCTAACGCCGTAAAGTTTTTGGTGTGTCCAATAGCCGTCATCGCTGCTATCGCTTGCTTAGCAAACGTCTGCCGAAATTCTGGAACGAGATGTCCGAAGAGTGCAGCGAGCATCTGCGTTTTACGTTGGATGTCGTCTGCAAGGAAAACGTGGCTGAAGAAGACTCCCGACTTCCCGACAAAGAGCGCAGGCAAACCGGTCGATTCTCCGTTTTCACTATGCCAATACCCGACAATCTTCGTCTGTGGTGTCGTCGGCTTTGCCACTGTAATGTTCCACGATCCCTGTCTGATAGATGCTGGCATATCGCGAATTTCCGGGGCGTTCAACTGAACGGACGCAAACTGTCCCGGTGCCTCCTGTTTTAGCCAATTCGTCTGACGCAAGCCGAGCAGCGATGCCACCGTATCCGGTAAATTATAGGTCACGAAAAGTTTGCCACCCGATGCCACGAAATCCTTCAACAAACTGGCAGTTTTCGGTGTAATCCGCGCGTTTAAAGGAAGGACAACCATACGGCGGGATTTGAGTTGTACTTCAGAGAGCGCGTCTTCATCAAGCGTATCGGCAGTTAATCCGATACTGTTGAGCAGTCGGTTGAATCTTTTGCCGATTGAGCGTGCGTATTGAATATCACCCTCCGATACCTGCGACGCAGCGGTCGGTAAAACAATCACTACCTTTGCAATCTGTTGTGCTTCGCCATACATAACCCCACCCATACACCAGAGGAGGGTGAACACAAGAATCGCGATTGTGATTAGGCGTGATGAGTATCGGTTTGTCAGTCGGTTCAAAGACATTACTTATCCCTCTCAACACTTGTAGCGGCAAGTTGTGGACTTTGCGCCGCAACAAACGGCGTTTCACCCGTTTTCCCCAAAAACCTATCAACACCTTCCGCGATCGCAGTCGCAACTTTATACTGATACGCCGATGTTGCGAGTTTTTGTCCTTCTACCGCATTCGATACAAATCCGGTCTCAATGAGGATCGCAGGCACTTTTGTTCCGATCAGAACGACAAAACGTGCATGCTTGACACCGCGATCGGCAGCACCCGTACTTTGCACCAACGCCTGTTGCACAGATTGCGCCAGACGTTTGCTGTCCTCGCTTTTACTCTCCCGTATCAATCCTTCCAATAGCGTTTCGAGTTCTTGGATACTATAGCCGGAGTCTATATTTTCGCGTGCAGCGACTTTTTCTGCCGCATCGTCTGTACTCGTAATGTTCAGATAGTAGGTTTCGATCCCGTTGGCTCTTGAGATTTCGCTGCCATTAGCGTGGACGCTTAGAAAAAGGTCCGCTTTATGTTGTATCGCAAACTCGGTGCGTTTTTTCAGTGGAATAAAATGATCCGTCTCCCGTGTCATCAGGACGGTGTAGCCTTTTGCGGTTAATACTTCGCGAAGTTTCCCTGAAATGCTGAGCACAATCCCTTTCTCCCGTAGTGTACCTGTACCTAACGCCCCTGGATCTTTACCGCCGTGTCCTGGATCAATAACAATTGTCTTTGCTGTCAGTCCAAATTCACGCGTTAGTGATTTAGGTGTTAAGGGTTTAGGTTTTGAAGGCGGCACTGCAAGTTTTGGCTGCTGCGGACGTTGGGATCGTTTTGGTTGTTGTACTTGCTTTGGTTGTTGTACTTGCTTTGGTTGTTCGACCTGTTTTGCTTGTTTTGGCTGTTGTGGTGGTTGCTCTCTTTGTTCGGTTGGTCGTTCTGCGATTTGTTGCTTTTGCGTTGTATTTTGAAAGGGTGATACAACCGGTTCTTTTGGAGTTTTGAGTGCCTGTAACTCTATTGATGCAGCAACACCGATTTCATGATTTCCTGAACCGTTGATAAGGTTTTTATAAAACGTCTCTGCCCGTTTAACGTCTCCTTGTCTGGCGTAGAGACGTGCTAATTCCAACTGAGCAAACGCCGACATCTCGGAATTTGAGTAACGGTTCTCCACAAGTTGGTATTGGACAATCGCCTGATAGTCGTCACCAATAGCGTCATAGCAACGTCCCAACCAATAGTAGGCAAACGGGACATACTCGGAGTTCGGATAGGTATAAATCAGTTTTTTGAACGCTTCAATTGCCCGGTGTGATGTTTCGGCGTCGCCTGTCTCAATACTCCACAGCCAACTTGAAGCGATGGCGTATTGCGCATCATCTGCTGAGGGTCCTTTCGGATTGGCATCAATCACCCTTTGGAACTCTGAAATAAGGGTTCGCCACTCCGCAGCAGTCACAGGTGTTGTACGGGTTGCATACGCATGATGACGCTGCGAAGCCTCTTTGTAACCCGACACACCCATACACCCAGACACGACTGCTAAAGAAAATATCAGCAGACACGAATAACACATCTTCATAATTTTAACCTCTTGCACGATGTTTTTTCTGAATTTAGTTTTAGTTACCATAAAATAAAACGAAATATTTCGATCTTTCGTTACTAAATTGCGCGATTAAAACGAAATTGTTTTCTATTTTACATAAGGCATTTCTCTATTGACGGATATTGCGATCCGTGATAAATTACGGAACTATAATTGACCTCTAACACGATGGAAGGAAACCGATGAAACTGACACCGCAAGAAGTCGAATTGTTTCGCCACAACGGCTTCATCAAATTTCCGACGCAACTCTCCACTGAACATGTTGAGGCACTGAAGACATCAGCGTTGAAGGATATGTCGGAAGCCGTGGAACCCGTCGTGCGGCAAGATAGTAGGATCATCCGAATTTCCGCAGTCTGGGAACGCGGCGGTATTTTCCGAGAAACGATTACCTGTGATGAAATTCTCAATCCTTTAGAATCGTTATTAGGATCGGATATAGAATTTGTGCTAAATCGGCATAATCATGTCTATCTCCGAGATGCGGGTTCAAGCCATTCGCTTGCGTTACACCGTGATGTCCGCCACTGGTCCCGGACCATTGCGACTGTCCTCGTCTACCTGGAGGACACAAACCTTGAGAACGGGTGCACACGGGTTGTACCCGGCTCACACCATCTACCTGCTTTCGCTGATCTCAAAGGTGATGCGGTTCAGGAGATCGCCGCGAGTCAAGCGATTCCGTTACCGATGCCAGCAGGCGGCTTGCTCGCCATTGATAGTATGATCATCCATTCAGCTGGTATCAATTATACCGATGGCACGCGGATGAGTATGACGCTCGGTTATCACAGTGCAGATGAACTTACATGGGAGGATAACCCGAGGCGGGTACTTGTCCGGGGAACGCGTCCGTACCGAGGCAACGACGAACCCGATAAATAATTTTTTTCTATCACTCCATTTTCCCATTTTTTTTGAAAAAATTCAATTTTTTCTTGACAAACAACAAACGATGTGGTATACTTAATAAGTCCTTGAGATGAGATGCTATCAAAATCTCATTTTGGGCGGGTAGCTCAGGTGGCTAGAGCGACAGCCTTACAAGCTGTAGGTCACAGGTTCAAGTCCTGTCCCGCCTACCAGTTGCGACTCGCGAGAAATGAAAAGTTTCTTGATTGCGAGATTGAAAAGATTGTGAGATTGAAAATTTTATTATGGGCTCGTGGCGCAGTTGGTCTAGCGCGCCTGCCTGTCACGCAGGAGGTCGCGGGTTCAAGTCCCGTCGGGCCCGTCTGTATTATGCTATACCGAATTAGCCACAGGTTGTATTCTACAATACTGTGGTTTTTTCGTTACAGGACAACCTTCCGTATCAGTATACTATCTGTGCTAACAATATTAGGTAGGCGGTGTAGACTATGCAAACGAAAAAACAATCAGACATGTCCAGGCTTTCTGAATACGATGAGACTATTCGTCTTAACCCTAATTCTGCAGAAGCTTATTTCAATCGGGCAAGGGCAAAGCGGCAGTCCGCGTCTGCGATTACGGATTTTGATGAAGCAATACGATGCGATCCAAATTTTGCCGATGCGTATTTCTATCGCGGATGTCTGAAAGACTACTTAGCGCAACATGAATCTGTGAGTGCGGTTCGTTGTGATGCACGCCGTTCTGCGATTGCAGATTTTGACGAAGCGATACGATTAAGTTTAAGCTTGGATTTCCGAGAACGACTTCATGCCTACTACAGACGTGGACTTGCGAAATACAATTTAGACCGATATGAAGAGGCAATTGTCGATTTGGACGCGGCTCTTAGACTCATAAAGCAAGGGGATCCTGAAAGCCTCTTCTCTGAAATCACAGAATTGAGAGCGGAAGCGGAGAACCTTTTGAATTTTTACGAGACAGGAATCGTTAATATAGACGAGAGAATCCGTCAGGAACCACACAATATCAGAGATTACAAAATCCGAGGCGAAACAAACGGATTCTTGGGACGAATGCAGGAAGCGAAAGCAGATTTCGAGAAAATCTTAGAACTCGCAACTGATACACACATCATAACTGAGATAGAACGTCACCTTCAAGAACTTGATGACCCCAACTATTGGCACCAGTATAGTTGGCGAACCGGACGCTAAGCAGACAGCCACAGTCAATTTCTAACAACACTGTGGCTGCTTGCCAGAAGATTATTAACAGTATTGTATAAATCTAAAAAACGGAGGATCGGAACCGCTGTGATTGATCTTAAATTTATTCGCGAAAACACCGAAGATGTCCGCCAGATGTTGGCAGATCGCCACACCGATGCTGATTTGGATCAGTTGATAGCATTGGATACGCGCTGGCGCGAGAATTTGACACATACCCAATCCCTCAAAGCACACCAGAATCAGGTCTCGCAACAGATCGCAGAACGCAAAAAGTCGAAATTGGATGCATCAGAGACCATAGCAGAGATGCGGGAACTCTCACAAAAAATCAAGGAACTCACAGCAGAAAATAACGATACAAAAGTCGAGATAGATGCCATTCTCTTGACAATTCCGAACATGCCTGAGGCAAGCACACCTGTCGGCACCAGTGAAGACGATAACATCGAAATCAAGACCTGGGGCGAATCAGCGAGTTTCGATTTTCAACTGAAACCGCATTGGGAAATCGCAGAGCAGTTGAATATCGTCGATTTTCAACGCGGTGCAAAGGTTGCCGGTAGCAACTTTGTGCTTTTCAAAGGCTTGGGGGCACGATTAGAACGTGCCCTGATTCAGTTTATGCTCGATCTGCATACGACACAGCACGGTTATACCGAAGTCTCACCCCCGTTTCTCGCCAACCGTCCTACGATGACGGGGACAGGACAACTTCCAAAATTTGAGGCGGATATGTACCGCTGCGATAGGGACGAAGATAATCCTGACAGCGATCTGTTTCTCATTCCAACCGCCGAAGTTCCGGTGACGAACCTTTTCGCCGATGAAATACTTGCCGCCGAAGATTTGCCTATCTACTACACGGCATATACGCCGTGTTTCCGACGCGAGGCAGGGGCTTACGGCAAGGACACACGCGGCTTACAACGCATCCATCAATTCGACAAGGTGGAGATGGTGAAGTTCACCACACCTGAAACCTCTTACGCAGAACATGAATCGCTATTAGCGAATGCTGAGAGTGTCCTACAAGCACTCGGTTTGCCGTATCGCGTTGTTCAGCATTGTACAGTGGAACTCGGTTTCTCCGCAGCGAAATGCTACGATATTGAGGTCTGGGCACCCGCCCGACAACGGTTCTTAGAGGTCTCCTCTTGTAGTAACTTTGAAGCGTTCCAGGCACGTCGTGCGAATATCCGTTATCGTCCGGAGGCAGGTGCGAAACCTGAGTTCGTTCACACGCTCAATGCATCCGGTACAGCGTTGCCGCGCGTCGTTATTGCGCTCCTTGAGACGTACCAGAATCCAGATGGCACAGTCCGCATACCTGCAGTGCTACAACCGTATATGGGCGGCTTAACACAGATCGGGTGACAACCGAGGTTCAAGCTATGAAACTCAGCTACTATCCAGAAACTGACGCATTGTATATCAATTTGTCTGAGCAGCCCAGCGTAGAAAGTCAAGAAATATCAGAGGGTATTCTTCTTGATTATGATGCCGAAGGTAGGCTTGTTGGCATTGACATTGATAATGCCAGCCACAAATGTCGCAACGGCTCCGCAAACCTCACAACTTCACTTGGATATTCAAGAAGAGGAATGCAACTGTTATTAGGTGTTGTTTGGAACTAAGTGCTGGATTCCATGCGGGGTCGAAGCACTTTCAAATCTTTGAGAAGGACATCTCTCTTCTTTATTTCTTCCTGATTGAGTTGTTCAGTGTTTTCCGTGTTTGTTTTGACCGTAAACCCGGCATCCCGAATCATCTCAAGTGTCCGCGATGTCGCCGAGCCTTCCGCATTTAAGTACCCTTCTACAAACATTGAATTTGCCGGATAGAGTGCCATGACTTCCATGCTCCTTAGATGGTGTTCCCGACCTGCTGCGACTCGTATCTCTGCGCGTGGGTTCAGAAACCGAAACAGACATAACACGCGGAGACAATAATTCGGGGTTAAAGGCGTAGGCACACTCGGTTCTGTCGCAACAAATTCCGATAGCTGCGTACCGGATATCGGCAGGAAAAAGTTGACGGGTAGTGATGCAACCTCAAGCTGACGGAGTGCCTTGGCAACTTTAACTATGTCGTCTGTACTTTCACCCATACCAACGATGACGCCCGAACAACAGGCGAGTCCAACGGTTTGTGCGGCTCGCAACGTCTCCATCCGATCTTGATAAGTGTGCGTGCTACATATTTTCGGATAGTGGGTTTCGGAGGTATTCAGATTATGGTTCAACCGATCCAGTCCGGCGGACTTCAAGACGCGGGCAGACGCTACATCAATCAACCCGGCTGAGAGACACACCTCAATCGGATAGTGTGTTTTTACAGTATGGATGAGTTCGGCAAGGTGTGCAACCCGTTTTGGTGAGGGCCCCCGTCCGCTCATGACGATGCAGTAACGATACGCACCAGATTCATAAGCACGTTTCGCTTCTTCCAGAACTTCGGCATCAGGCTTTAATGGATATGCATCGATATCTGTCGTGGCGGTACTTGCTTGCGCACAATAGCCACAATCCTCCGGACAGTAACCGTTCTGCGCATTGTTGAGGATATGGAGTTGGACCTCGTTCTGGAAATAGGTTTTACGAACCTGATACGCCGCATCCAACAGCGAAAGCAATTCTATCTCCGATGCCGTTAGAAGTTTCTCACAAGTAGCATCAGAGAGTAATTCACCTTTGAGGCTGGTGGTTGTTAATTCGTTGTAAAATGTTGTTTCCATGTTTTTAATCATTGAGTTTCTGCTCTGATTTTTCAGCCCCATACGCTATTCGCTATGGGGACCCCTGTCAAAATAGGATTGCACTTGACTAAGAAACGTCCCACGCAATATCGGCGGCATTAAAGACGGGCCCCTCGGTGCAAACCCGTTGGTATTCTATAGTATCAACGTCCGTACGGACAGGACAGACACAACCGAGACACACCCCCATCGCGCACCCCATTCGATTCTCCATAGCAATTTGTGCCGGGACTGCGTAATCTGCTGCAATTTTTGTGACAGCAGAGAGCATTCCGTGTGGACCACAGCCGTAAATTGTAGGACGATGCCAATCCGTTTTCTTAAGCATATCTATGAGAATATCAGTGACATATCCGTGATGTCCGATGCTCCCGTCATCTGTGGCTATGTGTACTGTGATGCCGATGGCTTCTAAATCCGCCACACTTAAGAGCCGTGCTTGTCGTTGTGCCCCTACCAACCCGATTGTCTGTATACCGTTTTCACGGAGTGCCGTAGCGAGTAGCATAAGTGAAGCAATTCCTGCACCGCCACCGACAAGAATAGCAGGATCGGGGGGCATGGTGAGGTCAAACGTATTGCCCAGAGGCCCTAAAACGTGGAGCGGTTCGCCTTTGAGCATCTCTGATAACCGTCTCGTCCCTTCACCGATGATCTGATAGAGCATTGTAATCTCGCGGCCATCCACTGTATAGATTGTGAACGGACGACGTAGGAGCATACCGGTCCCTTGCGAAACCATAACGTGAATAAATTGTCCGGGTCGTGCATGCTGAGCGATTTCGGCACACTCACAACGCAGTAGATAATGGGCATCCGCCACTGCCTCATTTGAGAGGATAGTGGTGTGGATGTCAGACCTGTTAATAAATCCTTTATTTTCCATAATTGCTACATCAGATATCGTAGATTTTCGTAGCCTTGTTCGTGTTTTGTCTTGTCCTCAATTAATTTCAGCAGGGCATCGAATCCGTATTCAGTTTCCTGATACGACCTGATTAATTATATCACGAAGCACTGTGGCGTGCAACGCTATTTTTCATTGAAACAGAGCCATTCAGTTCCCTTATAGCGTCAATACGCCTTTGAAAGTCTTTTCATTATCTGATGGCGTAGTTTCAAACTTCGACTGTTTGAATCGGCGGATAGGGCAAAATATAAACACATTTTCCGAGGCAAAAGTATTTCGGTAAGTGCTATAAGCGGCGTATTTTTTTCTATCTTTTTATCAGCAAATGTCTCTATACTAAGAGGAATCCCGATTAATTTGATGACGTCCTATTATACGATTCTAACAATCAAGAATTCACTTGCAATTTTTGGGGATTATGTTATGATTTTGCCGAAAGGAGAGCAAACACAATGAAAGATATATTGAGATTTCGCAGCAATCAGCGTTTCAAAATTGTTCAATTTACTGATATTCACTGGCATAACGGGGAAGCACCGGATCAACAATCAGCGAAACTAATGACACAGATCGCGAAGGCTGAATCTCCGGACTTAATCGTACTGACAGGTGACATTTTGTCCGGTGGGGGTTGTGCGGATGCTGCCGATTCCCTCCGACAGGTTATCAAAACTGTGGAGGCGTGTGAAGTGCCGTGGGCAGCTGTTTTCGGCAACCACGATGACGAAGGTAATGCCGATCGGCACGAGTTGATGGCAGTTATGCAAGAAAGTAAATTGTCTCTCTCGCAACCGGGCCCCGAAGATGTGCCGGGTGTCGGCAATTACATTCTACCAATCCAGTCCTCTGAGGCGAATGCCTCTGCTGCCCTACTTTATTTTATCGACTCTGGCAGCTATGCCCCGACCGACATCGGTGGCTACGATTGGATTAGACGCGAGCAAATCGCATGGTACCTACAAGAATCTGCTAAAATCACCGCTGAAACCGGACATCTACTTCCCGCCCTTGCCTTTTTCCACATTCCGATTCCGGAATATGATGAGGTGTGGGATTTTCATACCTGTTATGGTGTGAAGTATGAGAATGTTTGTCCCCCTCAGATCAATACCGGTTTTTTCGCTGCACTGCATGAAGCAGGCGATGTCATGGGAACATTTGTCGGACACGAGCATGTCAACGATTTCTGGGGTGAGTTACACGGTATCCGTCTCTGCTATGGTCGTGCGACCGGTTATAACACCTATGGGAGAGAAGGGTTTCCGCGCGGTGCGCGCGTAATTCAGTTACAAGAAGGCGAGCGACACTTTGAGACTTGGCTACATCTTGACGACGGCACCGTAGTCCACTCGCAACCGGAGCATACACCGCTTCAACGAGTTTTTACTGAGGATTAATCTATCATATTACAACTAACACTAAGATTAAAAGAATTCAGGGTTCATTTTGTATTTTTATAGGAGGGAACTGTGAGAGCAAATTCTCAAATCTCTGTTCGACATCAAGACGAAGGAAAGATCGTCATATTTGATATTACAGGCTATCTTACGGACGCTTCCGAAGCTATGTTGAGCGATGCCTATGCGGACTCGGATGTCCAAGATGCAGAAAAAGTTCTACTTAACTTTGAACGCCGCAGCTTCATCACCAGCAGCGGTTTCGGTGAGATCATCAGATTACTCTGGAAGATGCGGGAGAAGGGACAGGTTTTGCGGGTTGCGCATCCGTCCACCCAAGTCAGAAATATCTTCAACACGATCGGATTAACACAGAGTATAGGGGTCTTTGAATCTGAAGAAGAGGCACTCAAAGACTTCTAATTCGTTTTCCGTTGTTCCGGAGTTTGTTTCATGGGAAAAGCGTGTACATGTTTTTATTTAATACCACCCCGAGCAAACTCCAGAAGCTTCCCGCAAGGAATTGACCGAATACGAATCCCAAGAAAAGCGGCAAAGCTTGACGATAGGCTCGCACCCCACCCGCCGTGAAAAGCAGTTGCTTGAAGAGCCATCCCAAAAATATTGAGAACCACATCCAACCGATTGCCCAACCGTTGCCGACAGCGTAGCCGACAGGGTAAAACGGCCACCACAAGAACTGGCGTTTCAAAAACGTCAGTACACCGGTGAATAGGAAACCGAACGCTATATGTTGGACAGCGGCAAAATTCGGAGCCCGTGGCGAGATAATCCAACTCTGTAAGCGATTAAATTCACCGACACCCCACCGGGCAAACCGGTATTCATAATAGAGCGCGATGTGTCCGACAATCGAAACGATTGTCCCTACAATTGATGCCACAATGAGTGCTACAACCAACCGATTCTCATGAAATCGGAAATGTCTGCCGATCTTAAAGGCTTCTAACTGATGCGGCATCGGGTGGCAGCGGTAACCGTATGCCAGCCATGAAAGTAGCGTCGTATTGGTCAGATTTTGTGCACCCAACGGACGGCTTCCACCGAACAGCAACATAATCCTATCGGGATGCATCCCGTGCAATTCGTGCGTTGGGGGTCCGAGTTCAGCACGCATACGCGTCATTGCGATGCATAGTATCAAGTAGATGCTAAAATAACCGAGTGCCACCCACGGTGATAGCCCAGCGAAATACCAGAACACCAACACAATCCCCATACTTATGATTAACCCGAAAACAGCGAGTCGGTATAAACCATCTTTAGATTTGAAGGAGAATACGTCGCGGAGTATCCCCCAAACGTGTTTCCGACTTGTGATGAGTGCGAGAACACCGATACCGAGCCATGCTCCACCGCGTTGTTCCGTCTGTAAACCGATAGCGGTTGTCCAACCGATCGCACTGAAAAAGACGCGCTGCGCCCCCCAGAACAGATAGAAAAACCAAAACGATAACGACAAGTCCAACGGCATGAGATAGCCAAACCCTATTGCAAACGGATAGACATAGATCGGCAGCCGTCCGACCGCGTTCCAGGGGCGGTCAGAAAAATAGAGCTGATATTTGATTTTGAGTGAAGGTATTACCGGAAAGAGATAGTTCAAGCCTGCCAGAATCTCCAATCCGAATGCGATGCCGAAACCGAGCCAAATCAATCTATTCCGAAAAAGTGCGGAGGTATTGCCGAGCAATTCGACAGGAAGTGTCGTTAAAGGATAGCTCAATTTCTCGTGGTCGATCCACTGCCTTCTAATGATAATATTGACACAAAGCATCATAAATAGAAGGACAATTACCAATCCGCTCCATGCCACGATGGGCCACAGCCACGCTTCCATGTATTGCTGCTGCCAAAACGTATCGTCGCCTTCAAAGTATCCTTGTAGGATACCGCGGTCGGTGATTGTCAGCCATGTCGGCATGAATCGGAAAAAGATATCCGCCCATTCGTTTTCGGGTGTTGCGAACCACCCCGCGTTGGCGATCATCGGGACTAACTGTCGAACGATGTCGTGTCCTGCAAGCGCGGTCGCTACGGATACCATCACATAAGTCATAGCGAGTTCGCGGGATGTCGGCGCGAAACCTTTGAAAGCTTTTTTCAGAAGTGGTGTTAGGACAGCCAACAGGAAGAAAGCGAAAAGGACCGTTGGAAAGATAGAGAAATCGGTGAGTTCCCAGACGACCCGATTTTCTGCCGAAATAATCCAATAACAGGTGAGAACAATAAGGACTGAACCGAAGACAAGCGTTCCGAAAAAAAAACGGGATGTTGAAGGCTTCTGGTCGCTTTCAGTTGTAGGTGACACTCTGTGATGCATGTGCATAATTATACCACACCCGTCAGCGTTAACGCAAATAGTTTTGCATTAAACATGAGGCTCGAAATTTGCCATTCCCGGGGGTTTATGTTATACTAAAGTTTGGACGATATTGTAAACTTATGCTGCCTTGTCAAAAGGCAGGGGTGTATCGTCTTGAAAACGGACATTAATATTCTGTGAGTTTGTTTTTTCATTGAACTTGGCAAAAAATCTTGAGACCGCTATTT